>CAITVK010000031.1 GCA_903895845.1 uncultured Chitinophagaceae bacterium | reverse complement strand
TGTGCCATCATAAGCAGTCCATGTTCCGTTTGTAGCAACACCTGATGCTTTCCATAGGTAGCAAGAAGCATCCCCAAACAAACCTGGGTTCAATGTTTTCAATGATTTCCAACTGATTGGGGAAGGGTAGGGGTTACCCACAAAATTCCATCCTTTAGGAGCGTTGGTTCCTGTACTGTGCGTGACAGGAATACTGATTGCCCCATTGTTTGGTGTACCGAATGTATTGAGTGTTGGCAAGCTATTTAACCATGCTGTATATCCTTTACCCGGAGTGAGGGCTTTGGAAGTTGCGGTGTAGTTGTAATAGCCCGAATCCAATATGGAGAAGGTGTTGTCCACCTCGTCATATATCTGTAAAGAACCCCAGTTACTCAACCAGCTTGGTGCACCGTCCGGCCCGGTTATAGGGAAAGCATTGCTCCAGCTGTTCACAGTCCCATCGCTTATTGGGCTACTGAAATGGTGGTAACCAAAGTTACCTCCTGCATAGTGCTGTATGTATGCCTTGCCGGTCAAAGCACCGCCATTCTCTTCAATCAATGCAGAACCCGAAACATTGGAGATAAGCGTCAGATTATCGCTTGTTGAAAGCGTGCCACTTGTCTTAATCAATTTCCCAGTCACAAATATCTTATCATTACTTGAAGTGCCTACTGCATAGTTACCTTGAATTTCTAGGTTAGCAAAGGTGTCAGTACCACTTACAGTACCCGTACCCTTTAAAACAACTTTACTATCACTTCCACTCACAAAGCTACCTGTATCAGAGAAACTGCCATATACATTGATGGCACCATTGTTAGTAAGCGTTGCTCCGCTATCAATAATTACATTTTTGGCTGATAGTATGCCAGTAATTGTGGGTTCATTGGCAACATTTGAAATCACTATATTCTGCGAGCTATCTGGCACTACGCCACTACTCCAGTTGGCAGGGTCGTTCCAAACACTTGAGTTTGTTCCAGTCCAAGTATTGGTGGTGGGTATAATTGTTAGATGCAAAGTGGTTAAACTATCACAACCTCCCACATTTAAGCTATCGAATGTTGCGGTGGTGGTGCTAATAGTATAGTTGGTGCCATGCCATGTGTAACTACTTGTAGCAGAAACAGTAACGGTGTCTTTGGTGGGGGTACAAAGGCTGCAACCACCTATACTTACTTGCACAGGTGCGTTTTCATTGGTAGTACTACCAATGCCCAATTGCCCATCAAAATTTGCCCCCCAAGCCCACAAACTACCATCTTTTTGGATAGCTGTAGCGTGATACCCACCATCACTAATGCTTGCCCAATTGGTTGCAGTACCTATTTGCTCAGGTGTGTTTCTGTTCGTATTAGTTCCATCGCCCAATTCCCCATAATAGTTTTGCCCCCAAGACCATAAACTACCATTGGTTTGTGTAGCTGTACTAAAAGCGGAGAATCGGTAAGGAGAATTGCTCCCACCTATATTTCCAGCACTAATGCTTGCCCAGTTGGTTGCAGTGCCTATTTGCACAGGTGTGTTTCTGTTCGTATTAGTTCCATCGCCCAATTGCCCATAATAATTATAACCCCAAGCCCACAAACTACCATCGGTTTTTATAGCAAGGGTATGAGAACCACCTGCTGATATTTTTGCCCAATTGGTTGCAGAGCCTATTTGCACGGGGGTAATTTTACTGGTATTTGGTATTAGTTCCATCGCCCAATTGCCCTTGAGCATTTGCACCCCAAGCCCATAAACTGCCATTGGTTTGGGTAGCTATACTAAATTCATATCTATAATTACTTATGAAATAGCCTCCTGCACTAATATTCGCCCAATTGGTTGCCGTGCCTATTTGCTCAGGTGTGTTCCTACTAGTATAAGTTCCATCGCCCAATTGCCCACCATTATTATAGCCCCAAGCCCATAGAGTACCATCAGTTTTAATAGCAAGGCTGTGCTGATAGCCTGCTGAAACACTCGCCCAGTTGTTTGCCGTGCCTACTTGCACGGGGCTCAATTGATTGGTAGTGTTGCCAATGCCCAATTGCCCAAAAGTATTATAACCCCAAGCCCATAAAGTACCATCGTTTTTAATAGCAAGGCTGTAATAAAAGCCTGCTGAAATGCTTGCCCAGTTGGTTGCAGTGCCTATTTGCACAGGTGTGTTTCTGTTCGTATTAGTTCCATCGCCCAATTCCCCAAAAGCATTATCACCCCAAGCCCATAAACTACCATCGTTTTTAATAGCAAGGGTGTGATAAGTGCCTGGTGCAATGGTTTTATAGCAACCAGGTATTTGTGCATTTACTGTTGTTGCGCCTAAAAATGCTATTAGGCAAAGGGTGAAGATTTTTTTCATTATTGTTTGTTTTGGTAGCAATTGTACTACTTTATTTGAGATAGATACTACAATTTGCAAATTCTGTAGCATTTGTTTAATAATAACCAAACAATATAAGTTATAAATATCAACATAAACCTAAGACTAATTGTACATCAATTCTGAAAACCTCTTTTTACCTTTATTAATTCCCAAACCCGTTAATGAGTGGGGGAAACCTTATAAAGGAAGGCTTTGCTTTGAGCGAAGCCTTCCTTGTAAAAGCAGCCAAAAAGGGGGTAAAAAACAGTTATAAATTAATGCTTACTTGACCCTCTCCCGAATAAGGAGAAGGTTTTGATTTGGGGGCATAATGGCCAATACATAGGCAAAAAGGGGCTGGAAGGTGGTCGTTGGTATCTGCAATGACATCTTTATAAAAGTTTGAAAATCAATAGAGATAATTTAACATATTTGCCCTTCGACAGGCTCAGGGAGACAATCAGGTTGATATTCGAAGTGGAAATTTTGTCATTTCAATAAACTTGAGAACCACTAATTAATGCCTCAACATCTCATCGGGCCTATATCAAGATATGCCTTGGGGTATATAAAGATGTCCTTCCTTGTATGTTGACATATCCATCAGGAAAGATGGCATGTGGTACGACTGACATCCTGATATGGGGGGACCGACATGTGGATGTGCTACAACCGACATGTTGATATAGGGGAACCGACATGTGGATGTGCTGTAACCGACATGTTGATATAGGGGAACCGACATGTGGATGTGCTGTAACCGACATGTTGATGTGCTGTAACCGACATGTTGATATAGGGGAACCGACATGTGGATGTGCTATAACCGACATCTTGATATAGGGGGACCGACATGTGGATGTGCTGTAACCGACATGTGGATATAGGGGAACCGACATGTGGATATGCACCCATCGACATGTTTTGTACTAAGACGAAGATGCTGAACTACTACCATCGATATCCTGATGTGGGTGAACTGACATGCTAATATACTTACAACACGCATCAGATATGGGTTGACCAACATGTGGATGTGCATTGACCAAGATGTGTTTCGGCAAATACAGGAATAAAAAGGGATTACTATATCAAGTTATCTAGACATATCTGATCCATACATCATAGAAATAAATAAGTAGAGCCCCTCATTCATCACTAAACATTCATCACCCAATCTTCCCATGCAAAGTTTAGGTAGTCTATTCTGCCATTAAACTTTATTTTCGCACTCATCAGGAAAATACCGTAGGGAATATGTTCGATTTAAATAAGATAACAAGAGAGAATATCAAGAATCTGGTGGCTTATTCATCCGCCCGTGATGAGTTTAGCGGCGAAGCAGATGTATTTCTGGATGCCAATGAAAATAGTTTGGGTAGTCCCCTCATCAAGTGGTACAATCGATATCCCGACCCGCACCAACACGCTGTGAAAGCTGCTTTAAGTCAAGTGAAAGGTATTGCCCCCGAACACATATTCCTGGGTAATGGAAGCGACGAGTGCATCGATTTACTCTATCGTTGTTTCTGCCATCCGGGTAAAGACAATGTAATTATTTGTCCGCCCACCTACGGCATGTATCAGGTGAGTGCCAACATCAACGATGTAGCATTGAGGGTAGCACCACTGTTGGACGACTTTCAACTGAATCTTGCCCACATAGAAACCCTGATTGATGAAAATACTAAGATTATATGGTTGTGCTCTCCCAATAACCCTACTGGCAATTCGCTGAACAGGACTGATATTGAAATGGTACTGAACAACTTTGATGGATTGGTGGTGATAGATGAGGCGTACATCAACTTCGCCAAACAAAAGACCTTTATTCAGGAGCTAGGCGAATATCCCAACCTGGTCATACTGCAAACCTTTAGCAAAGCGTGGGGATTGGCTGCTTTGAGACTGGGGATGGCATTTGCTTCTAAGGAAATTATTGCAGTGATGAACAAAACCAAGCCACCCTACAACATCAATCAGGCAACGCAAGAACTAGCACTGAAAGCATTAGAGGAAGTGGGACAGGTGAATGATATGATTAATGAGATTGTAGACATGCGAAACGCACTTGCCGACGTATTGACACAAGTTCCTACCGTTGAGCAAGTATATCCATCGGATGCTAACTTCTTGCTGGTGAAGATAAAGGATGCACACAAACTTTATGAGTTCCTACTCACCAAAGGTATTGTGGTGAGAGATAGAAGCAGTGTAAAACTGTGTGAAGATTGCCTTCGCATAACAGTAGGCACCGAGAAAGAAAACACTGAATTGATAGATGCTTTGGCAGAATGGATTGAGAGATAGTTATGAGTGATGAGTAGTGTCAATCTATTTTCTTCACTCATAATTCATATCTCATCACTATTTTCCCCATCTATAGCTACTTATATCCAAACCGGCCAAGTCTAGCAATCTATCCACTACCGTGGCGGCAACATCTTCTATTGTTTTGGGTAAGCTATAAAAGGACGGGGTTGCAGGGCAAATAACACCACCTGCTAGTGTTACCGTCTCCATGTTTTTAATGTGTATGAGGTTGTAAGGTGTGTCTCTTACCATCAACAGTAATCTTCTTCGTTCTTTCAGAATTACATCGGCAGCTCTTGTTATCAGGTCGTCACTAATACCATTAGCAATCCTACCCAACGTTCCCATGCTACAGGGAGCAACAATCATGATATTGAATTTAGCTGAACCTGAGGCAAAGGGAGCAGAGAAGTCGGTCTTTTCAAAGTATCTTACAGGATAATCTTTATAGTAGTCGTTGCCTAGTTCGGTATGCCAAACTTCCTTTGCGTTTGCACTCATTACCACACCCACTTCCTCCCATTGGTCTTTTAGCTGCATCAGTTTATCTAACAACACCTTTGCGTATACCGAACCACTAGCCCCTGTTATTGCCACTACAATCTTATTTTTCATACTGAGTCTTTAGAGGGTAACGTTTATTACTACCCATTAGTTGTTTGATATATTGTTGACAGAAATAAAAAAGGGAAAGACTTGAGGTTATCAAATCTTTCCCTTATCAGTAGTTAAATCTATTTACTTTTTATCAATAATTTCTTCTACACGTGCTTTAACCTTCATCACAACCCTTCTGTTCTTGGCCCTACCAGCTGGGTTATCTTTATGATTAATGAAATCTGGAGCAACCGGATTAGACTTACCATAAGATTTAAGATTCAACCTAGACTGGCTGATACCCTTAGAAATCAAGTAATCCAAACAAGCGATAGCCCTTTCTCTACCTATCCTTAAGTTTACAGCTTCGGAACCAATGGCATCTGTATGCCCCGTAATATCCAACTCTAATGAGATACTAGGATAAGTTTTCATGATAGACAGCATCTTATTCAATGTTTCAACCGCATCTGGTCTAAGTACTGTTTGATTGAAGTCAAAGTGTATCGTTACAGAATCACTTTTGTTGATTGTTTTCACAACAGCATCAATCTTAGTTGGATCATTGATTGGCTCAACGTTCGTAATTGCATCCTCAGGCTTAAACTGACTCATACAATAAGTAATCTTATAGGTCGTATCTGCTTCCAAAGAGTCAGATGGCAACTTAAAGCGTACATCCTTATCGTAGTATGCCTTCTTCTCAAACCACAATGCATTGATAGAGTCATTCAATTTGATAGAGAATGCACCATCCTTCAAGCTACTTACCACAATATTCTTGGTGCTATCAAATTGATTGCTCGCAGTGATGTAAACCTTAGAAATAGGTTTCTTCGTTTCACAATCAATCACAACACCTTCTAACAATTGTTTGTGGTATATCTTCTTAGCTTTTGTCAACGGTACTTCAATCATGAAAGTTGTATCGGTATATATCTCTGGATCGTATTTAAACGGCTGTACCTTTTCATCATATCCTTTCCTTTTGAAGGTAATCTTTGAGGTAGAATCGTTCATGTCCAACAAGAACAAACCGTCTGTACCAGTTACTACAGTCTTGTTTTTTGTACTGTCATAACTGTTGGTAACCGTTATCGTAGCATTACTGATTGGTTTTCCTGTGGCTGAATCAGACAATAAACCGTCTATCTTTTGTTTGAATATCTTCTTAGGTAATCTTTCTACAGAAAATATCTCCAAGCAACATTGAGACTTACGATCTGAGCTTACATATACCTTCTTCATCAGTGTATCTTTTGATGCACTAAAGAAGTAATTATCATCTTTGATTGAGTTGATTGGTGCTCCCAGATTCACAGGAGTCTGCAATGAAGTAATATCTCCCGTAGCGGAATACAAATCAAAACCACCCATACCAATCCTACCATTAGAAGAAAATACCAATGTTTTTGAATTGGTATGATAGAATGGTGCTTTATCGTCTTCTCTTGTATTTATTTCTTTCAGGTTAAATGGTGTACCTACCTTACCAGCCGTATCCAAGGGGGCAGCCCAAATGTCATATTTACCAACACCATCTGGTCTGTCAGATGCATACAACAAGTATTTACCATCATCAGTTACAAAAGGTTGATTGGAGTTATAGCCTTTCACATTGATACTATCACTTAATTTGGTCGGTTCATCCCAAGTGCTGTCATTCTTTTTCTTGCTTACATAGATAGCCGAATTAGAATTTCCATTGATAGGTTCCCATCTTGTAAAGTAAAGGGTGTTACCATCTGGAGAGAAGGTAGGTGTGCCTTCATTGGCAGCAGTCCTTGATGGAAATCTTACCATATAAGCCTTTCCAGTTACTGAATCCCTGTTTGGGTTGATTGTATTGTAGAATAAATGATTCACGTGTGAGTTCACCTTGCTAGCCTTGTTCACAGTATCTACTATTCTTGCAGAGGTAAAAAGCAAAGTAGTATCGTGTATCAAAACAGGGGCATAAGCACCTTCTATCTGATTGAAATCTCCTTTTAACTTGTGTAAAGCATAAGCAGGGGGCTTTCTTGTTTCAGTTTGCTGTCTGATAAAGCTGATGTTGTTCAACTCGTTATTTGCAATCAGTATATACTCCCTGTTTTCCTCCTTATCATTGTCTTTAATAAACTTCTTTAGTTCCTTTTCGGCATTTTGATAATGACCAAGCGCCCTCAAGCACTGTGCATGCCACAAACGGGCAAAAGGCAAATTGGGGCTTCCGGCTTTCAATACTTTCGCATACCATTTCTCTGCATTCTCATAATCATTCAACATGCGGTATGATTGCCCTAAGTTGTAAAATACTTGTACAGCTCCAGGCTTGTTGCTATTTATATCATCAAAGTCTACAAGCTTTCTCTTTTTATTGTTAGAATAAGGGTCAAACTCTACAGTTACGGCCCTGATGCCTAAATAAATCTCGTAATTGATGATAGCATTATAATAGGAGCTATCATGATAATACTTGTCTGCTTGTTTCAAAGTCCGCTTTGACTGACCAAAGGCATATAGTTGAAATAAAACAACAAAACCTAGAAAGAATATACGTTTCAACATCAATTTAATCTTTTACAGCATTACTAAAATTTCGTTCTATTAGAATCTTGGACATTTGAAGAAGCCCTTATCCGTTCCCTTTTTATTTGAATACATCAAAGAAAGCTCATAACTACCTGCTCCCTTTGCACCTGTACCCAACTGTGAGGCATTAACGTCGTAACTTAATCCAATGATAAGGTTATCTAAGTTGATACCAAGGTAGGGATACACTGCATCGTTTATGCGATAGTTGATCCCTGCCATTACATCAATATCATCCGTTACACTTCTTTGATAATAACCACCAAGTGTACCTTCCCATGCTCCACCTTCCTGCATGTACACCGCATTGGGAACGATGCTAGCCCTATCTGACAAAATAACTCTTGCACCACCGTGTAGCGTGTAGCGTACAGGAACTTTTGAAGCACTTGAAGTTGAAGCTAGGAATTCATCTTTTGGCTGATTGAGGTGCGCTGCTGAGAATCCTCCGAAGAAGTTTACATTCTTATCAGGATCACCATCGTAATAAGCAACACCTGCACCCAAATCTAAACTGCTAGAGGATGGATTTGACAATGTTTGTCCTGCTTTTGATGGATCAAAGCCAAGGTAAGGTGTGTATTGACTACCCCATGTTTGTGACTGGTCGAACCTGCGACTAATCAACCCGAAGTTCATCCCAAAAGAAATTACCTTCATACCTTCTGCACCAAACTTAATACCCGAATAAGAGATAGACCCCAATCCATTAAAGTACTTGTATCCACCACTACCCGCAGCATATTGCAATAAACTTAAACCAAAGTTCAGGTTCTTGTTGGTCGTGATATCACCCGTAAGCCCCTGTGTAGAGAATGCATTGGTAACGCTACTCCATTGATTCCTGTCTATTGCTGCCACCCTGTAATCGCCGTTAATGGCTCCTGTCAAAGCAGGGTTCAGCCACAAAGGGTGCATATAATATTGTGAAAAATGCGGATCTACCTGTGCTTTTACTATGGTGGAAGCACCTAGAAATACTATCAATATAAATTTCTTCATTGTCATCTTCTTTTACTATCTGATTAAGTTTACAGCACCTTTTTTATTGATTGTCTTACCACTCAACAAGGTAATCTTCGCCGTGTAAACATATACGCCACTCGGTTCAAACTTGCCACCCTTTGTTCCATCCCATCCAACAGCATTTTTATCTGAAGTCTGGAACAACAACTCACCCCAAGGACTAAATACCTTAAAGTCTAACGATGCTATGTCTTTACCAAGTACCATAAAGTTTCTGTTGGCAGCATCGCTGCTAGTAGGACTAAAGGCTGTTGGTATGTACACATCATTCAATTGAGGAAGAACAGTAATTAAGATATATGCAGGAGCTTCACAACCTGTAGGGTCTGTGTAAGTATATTGTATAGAGTCCGAACCCGGTGCGATACCTGTTACCCTACCTAGTCCGCTAGACACACCCTCAACAGTAGCAATACCAGGCTGTAAACTACTCCAAACACCCGGAAGAGAATCATCATTCAAGTCTATTGTAAGCCCTACTGCTACTTCTGTTTTAGCTGCAATGATTGGTGCAACTGCTGGAGTCGTCAACCCAATATGGAAAGAGACTGCTGTATCGCAACCATTGGTTACAACCTTGTACCTGATCGTATCATCACCCTTGGTCACACTAGTTACGTTACCTGTTGCAGTAATAGTTGCTTTTCCAAAGTCTGTACTCCATGTTCCACCAGCTGTAGCATCAGTAAACTGCCAGGTCTTACCTGTACAAAGGTTTGGCAGGCCAACAATTGGGGCAATCTGAGGAATTGCATTTACAGTAATTGGTGCACTTACAGAATCCCTACAACTATTAGCATCTACCACCAAGTATTTGATAGTTGTAGAACCAGGTTGAAGCCCTAATACAGCCCCTGTAGAAGTTACGGTTGCAATAGCTGTATTGTTACTACTCCAGCTACTAGTTGGGGTAGTGGTTGTGTTGGTTAATGTAACAGACCTTCCCGCACAAACATTGGTAGCACCTGTAATGGCTGCTACTGTAGGTAGAGGATTTACTGTTACTGTTTCTGTCACTGCATTGCTACAACTAGTTGCAGCACTAGTTACAGCATATTTAAGGGTAGTTTGCCCACTGGTTAATGCTGTTACAAAACCAGTACTACCTATGCTTGCAGCAGTAGCATTGCTACTACTCCATACACCGTTAAGTGTAGTATCTGTATAAGTGAGGGTATCCTTCACACACAAACTTGGTCTGCCTACTATTGCAGGGATAACAGGTAGTGCATTTACAGCTACCGAATTACTTGCAAGCGAAATGCTACAAGCATTGGTTGCTACATATTGTATCTTGGCAAGTCCTCCACCAACACCAACTGCCAAGCCAGTCTGGTTGTTGATGATATGCAAGTAGTTCTCGTTTAATGAGTTCCAGATTATTCCAAGCGTTGCACCACGTGTGATGCTGGCAAGGGTTATTGTATCGTTCACACAAATTGGGGACTTAGCAATTAACTGTTGAATAACTGGCGCACCAATTACTACTGTTATTGAATCATACTTTGTACCACAGCCGTTAGTGTAAGCATAGATAATCGTATCCAGACCTCCTTGGTTTAATGCAGTCAAAAGTCCAGACGATGGGTCAATGTTTGCAAGATTTGTATTTGTTACACTCCAACTAGTATTTAAAGCCCCTGTGCTTGGATTGCTATATTGGAACTGTGCCCTATTACAAACAACTGAATCACCAACTGAATGTTGAATTGGCACACCTTGTATTACTTGTAATGATTGCTGTGCAGCTGAATCTTTACCACAAGTATTATAAACTACATAGTAGAGGGTCGTATTTCCTAATGCCTTACCTGTTGCAATACCACTTAAGGAATCAATAGTTGCTATTGTAGTATCACTACTTACCCAATAGCCACCAGAGATTGAACTATTAAATGGCTGACTAGACGATGCAGTACAGATAGGACTCGTTCCACCAGAAATACTAGCGGTAGTATTTGGTCTGCCAACATTTATAGTGTAAGATTGGGTTACAGGGCTAAACTGTGCACAAGCATTATACGCATTTAAGGTAATTGTGGCAGATCCTGATCCAACAGCAGTTGCCAATCCAGTTACAGGATCTACACTAACAATGGTTGGGTCACTGCTAGACCACAAGCGTGCGGTATCGCCAGAGACAACAACACTCAATTGCGATGTGCCTCCGATGGTACAAATAGTGTTGTCACCTTGTATTGGTGCCACAGTTGGGGCTCCTACAAATATGGTATCATATCTTAGGGTAGTACCACAATCATTCACAATAGAATCTGTGATGATTACCCTACCATTACCTACAGGAGTAACAATTGCAATAGGGTTGCCATTAATGTCTTGTCCAGTTGTTATAGTTGCAATTGTTGGGTCGGAACTGTAGAAAGTACCTTGAGGAACAATTGAGTTGGATATAGTATCTGATTGTCCAGCACAAATTGTCTTATAATACAAAGAATCAAATGGTACATCCGAAGGATTTACTGTAATAGAAAAGTTCTGAGAACCAAAACAAGATAGCGTACCATAATCTTGCTCAACTCGATAAAGCACAGAACCTGCACCCTGATTTAAACCCATTACTTTACCCGTTGTATCAACACTTAGATTAAAAGGAGTAAGCGAATTCCAAGTTCCTCCCGTTGTTGTTTCTGTTAAGGTAGTTGTTGCACCCACACATACAGAAGAATTACCTAGTATTGGTGCTACTACAGGTAACGGTTCTACTGTAATACTTAAAGTATCAACACTCATAGCTGTTGGAGTAGTTACGCAAGACTCGCTACTTGTCAGTACACAATATACTTGCTGAATTTGTGGTGTAGTACCTGTATTAGTAAGATAAACGATGGTATCATTAGCTAACAAGACATCAGAACCTGGTCCACTAGCCCCTACAAGATAACAAGCATAAGTAGGATTATCACCTCCATTTGTAGGGTAAGTATTAATAACAAATGGAGAGCCATTTGGATAGCTTGGATCATTGGAACAAGTAGTCAATGTCGTAGCACTGATGCTATCCCTAGGCGTTAACGCAGTTGTAACTACAATTGGTAAAGTCAAAGGAATAGATTTTGGTTGGGCACAAGCAATGCTACTTGTGATGACCAAGCCAACAGTGTCTTTGTCCCTGATAGGGCTATATACATAAGCCGAACTGTCTGTTACAAAAGTATTATTGAGTGTCCATTGATAGGTAGGATGCGCTCCTTGGTTTTGAACACCATCAGGAGATAAAATCACATTGCTTTGCAACCCTGCAGAACAGAATGGCCCTGCTGCCAGATTCGCCGTAAAAACAGGGATACCCGGATTCATCTGTATAACATTAGTAGCCGTATCGCTGGTTACACACTTAAAGGAAGTAACCATAATTACGCGTACCGAATCACCGTCCTTCAACAGACCCTTGCTGATGAAAGTAGTTGTATCGTTGTTGGCACTAAAGGTTAGTAAGCTACTATCCGTTACAGGCACCCCATTTATAAACCAGGTATATCGTGCTGTTTTGGCACTGATGGTATCTGCTACAGCAGTAAAGAGTACTGTATCTTTTACACCCAACCGTTGCAAGATGCTATCAGGACATAAGAAAGTCTGTGAAGGTGTCAGGCTGATTGTAGGAGTAATTGTTTGCGTTATACCCAACGTTAGTGTGCCACTGATATTATGTAGTGGCTGATAAACTGTGCTATCAGGACTAATTAGTGAATAACTCAAAGTGGAGTCATAGTATGCACAACTATTATTTTTCGCAACCAATAATATTGCACTGATATTGTCTCCAGGTTGAGTGGTACTGTCTACATATATTTTTTGTCGGGTATCACCGTCAATATAAATGGTAGTATCCTCATAAGTTGTAGTACTTGCTGTGTTATTTATCAACCATACAATTTTATACTTAGCCGTTGTGTCCCCAATTTGGTTGGGTGTAAGTGTGGCAGTAAACGTATCTTTTATACCACTACATATTCCTGTATCACCTGTGATGGTTATTTTAGGGATGGCAATAGAGTCTAATGCTTTTACAAATACCGTTACTGTATCCCTGTCATCTGGTGAAACTACGCAAGGCAAGTTATTAATAATAGTAAATAGTAAAACTTCGTCCTTTTGAACATTCTCTGTGTATACATTATTATATGATAATGTATCAAAAGTGTTTAATGCTACATTTTTCCTTAACCAAATATATTGGTCAGAACCCGATGATGTATCTGGTTTAGCTGTAAATGTTGTTGTACTTCCTTTACAAAAGCCCATATAAAATTTGGTACTGTCTGGTTTGCCAGCAGTATCCCTACCCGAAGTATCAAATATCGGCTTTGAAGAGTCGGCAGAAATCCAAGTGGAGATCGGTGGCGGTATTGAACCGATACTAGGGCGATTATAGATAAAAGTTTGCTGTTTTACGTGATTGGTAATACATATCAGACTAGTGTAAGCAGATAATTTTACACGTGTGTTATGCTCCATCAACACTGTAAGTTTGGATCCATAATAAAGACCAGTGTCACCATCTGAAAGGACATAGTTACTGTCTACATCTATCCCATCTACTGTCCACTTATACGATACATCCTTTGGCTGCAAAGTAGACCCGTTGTAAGTAAAGTGTATATTCTTAGGACACTCTGGTGCTGTTTTTAGTATTAAAGTATCTACCCCATTTATAGTATCATGCTCCAGATAAGTGCTTACCTGAGGTGTAACAGATATACTGATATTGAAAACCGAGGTCGCAGGCTTTAATAAAGTTGGAATCCAACTATCTATTGCATCAGCATTTTCATAGGGTATTTCGTTCCCTTTTTGCCCTATCACCGACCAATCTGACACCTGCGTGGTAAAATCAGCAGCGTATGGGTTTTGCAGTACCGCAACATATCCTTCTTTACTCGCATAGCCTAATGCTGCAGGAGAAGCAACACTGGTATCTCTGGAAGGTATTGAGGAAGTATCAGCTCGTTCCAATGCACTCAACGGTATTTTAAAGAAATGAGTTGCATCAACAGAATAAACATCGGGAAGATTCAATACAGGGTTCTTATTTTTATCATTGTATATCAATATCTGTGTACCATAAGAAACAGAATCCCAGATAGGACTATCAGGAAAGCGGAATTTACCAGAACCTAACCCCCAGGAAGTATCTGTTCCATGTATATAAAGTGAGTCTAGATTGGAATCAAACACCACAGTCCTTCCTAAATTAGCCACACTATCCCCAGTGCCATTCTCCGAGCAATGATTGGTGCCATCTACCAGTAACTTAATGTAATCGTTGCCTGCGCTTTTCCCTTTAGACCATTGGGTAGTAACTAATTTATATTTCTGAGCCGAAGATGAGATGCAAATTCCGAGAAGTAGGAGTAGTATTATATTCTTTACCATAATGAACAAACATTGTAATGTGGACGAAAGTATTACTAATATGATTTCGTACCTTAACTTTTTATTAAAATCACCTAATTTTATAGGTAAAATGTTTATAAATTGAGAAAAACCTCGATTAGGGTTTCAAATTTTTGCAAAATTTTTCCAAAAACCTTTCAATTCTAAATTTTCTGCTGTTAAAGGCACAAGTAGGGACGATACAACTTTTCATATAAGCATAACGAAATCGATTACTGTTTTAGTATGAGTGTTTTGTTTTTTATATCAGAAAAGAAAGATCAATAATTCTCAAGAGTAAAAGCTCCCTTAATACTTTTTGATACCAATCCTTTTCAAAACGTGTCAAATTCACTCATATTTAGATGTAAATACCCTCAACTATTGCTAGATAGCGAAATTTAAGTGTGAGATGCAAGAATTATAATGAGAGAGGTAATAAAACTATTGAGAGATACGATATTTCTATTGAGAGATACGATAATGTTACTGAGAGATACGATATCCCTATTGTGAGATGCAATAATCTTACTAAGAGATACAATATTCCTCATGAGAGATGCAGTTATCTTACAAAGAGCATTGTTATTTTTTAAAAGGCATGTTATCCCACAATAAAGTCATTTAATAGATGTAACAAGTGCTAAAAATAGAGAGAACCAACCATCAACCTTTTGTTTTCTATAAATTTACCGCTAAATAGACAGAACAAATGCAAGTAGATAAAACCACGCTACAAGATATTTCGATTTTTCACAGGGAGGAAGAACAGTCCGTTTTTTATCACCTCAACAGAACACAAACCAATGGTGGAAGGGAATACCTGCGTTGGCTGCTGTCCAAACCACTCGATTCTATCGCCGACATAACTGATGCACAGCATACCATAAAGGACCTGTTAGTGGCACATAACAAGCTACCTGCAACCATTACCAACGGTACTATCATGGTAATAGAAAGCTTTCTGGAAGCCGGAGTAGACAACTATCCCTCCAACCCAAATATCGTTAATAGCCTTATGTACAAAGTGGCTAGTGCTGCCGATTATTCCATCACCAAATACTCAACTTCGCATTTTGTAGGTTTTGTAAAGGACCTCCAGACAATAGCTTCCCTCCTGCTTCCACATGCACAAAGCAAACAAATAGCTACTTGGTGCGAACGCATAAACCTATTGCTGCAACGCCCGGTGCTGCAAACAATTTTGCAATGGCAGCGCGACAAAAAGCTATCGCCAACAGAAGTGCTTTGGCTGGGGCGCTATGTGAAACTACAGTTTAAACAACAGACCCAAGAACTACTGGAGATTTACAATAAACTAGACGCTTATACCAGCCTCGCACTTGCCTGTAACAAATATCATTTTGTATTTCCACTGATTAATGAAAGTAAAGAGCCCTTTATAAAGGCGGAAGGACTCTATCACCTATTATTGGAAAAACCGGTTAGTTATGACGTGACGCTGAATAAAGACACCAACTTTATGTTTTTGACTGGCGCAAATATGGCTGGGAAAAGTACCTTCATCAAAGGAGTGGGCATCTGCATTTACCTGGCACATATAGGGATGGGCGTTCCTGCAAAAGCAATGGAAATAAGCCTTTTTGATGGACTATTGACCAATATCCAGGTAGAAGACAACATCATAAAAGGAGAGAGCTACTTTTTTAATGAAGTACAACGCATTAAAAGAACAGTTGACAAGCTGAGTGATGGCAAAAAATGGTTGATACTGATTGATGAACTATTTAAGGGAACCAATGTACAAGATGCTATGAAATGTAGCCTTACTGTAATTGAAGGTCTGCGCAAAACTGGGAATGCCTTGTTTGTGTTGTCGACCCATTTGTATGAAATTGCCGAGCCGCTGCAACAATATTCCAATATTGATTTCAGATACTTTGAAACAAGTGTACTAAATGACCAGCTGGTATTTGGATATCACCTTCAAAAAGGAGTGAGCAACGACCGTTTGGGGTATCTGATACTAAAGAGAGAGGGCGTGATAGAAATGCTGGAACAGTTATAATAAAAGTGACTAAAGATTAGAGCAGTAAGGTGTGTGAGTGCGACTGTTTTATGCTTTTTTCTTGCACACAAAAAGATGTAAATATTGGTCTTAAAAATCTATACAAAACAAAAAAATCTACATATTTATCCCCAAAAAGGCTTTTTTTGATTATTTTTTTATTAAATAACATCTTTTATTAAGCAAAAGCAGCATCGGAATAGAAAAATTGTCTATTTTGGTGGGATAAATTTTATCTCAGATGAACGAACAAGCAGTTATACATGGATGCTTGCGCAAAGATCCTCTCTGCCAAAGGGAGTTATACAATCATTTTAGCCCAAAAATGCTAAGTGTTTGTTATCGGTTTTCCTCTAGCAAAGAGGATGCGGAAGATATGTTGCAGGAGGGGTTCATAAGGGTATTTACCATGCTGCACAGTTTTGCAGGAAAGGGTGCCTTTGAAGGATGGGTGAGAAGAATTATTGTACATACGTGCATCAATTTTTTAAAGAAGCACAAGAAATTCAATGAAAGCATTGGGTTGGAGTTGGCAGAAGAGCTTTCGGCAAAAGAAGAATCAATTGCTTCAATCATGCAAGGACGCCAAGTGATAGAATGTATCAGAAGCCTGCCAATGGGATATAGAACGGTACTGAACTTATATGCAATTGAAGGATATAGTCATAAAGAAATAGGGGAATTATTGGATATAGCAGAAAGTACCAGCAGAAGCCAGTACACAAGAGCAAAAGTATTGCTGGAGAAGGTACTGATAAAGAAAGGAATAATTGCAGATACAACCGCAGAAATAGGTTTACTTTCTCCAGCGCAATAATAGAAAGACATTAGATAGATGAACGAAGAAAGGAACTTTGATGATTTAGAACAATTCTTACAGTCCGAGCTGGACGGTCAAAAGATGTATCCCTCCGATAAGGTTTGGTCTAACATTTCCAAACAAATCCAGCCCAAAAGATCCTGGCCTGCACTTACTGTCATCAGTCTATTCATTTTAGGTTCATTGGGCGTTGCCACACTATTAAACTATCCACCAGAAAATCCATTGAGCCACTTTCAGTTTTCCAACACTAAGAGTCAAGCAAAAACAACTACAAGCACAACAGCAAATAAGCAGTCACTTAAAGCCAATATGCAACAACATTTGTTGGCTTCGGCGTCTGGCACTACACATAAAAACACAACTATACCCAAAGCTTCGGCACAAACTAACAATGCAATACTTTCCTTCAATCAGCTATCCTCAGACTTAGCTGAAATAGAAGAAAACAAGCAAGGAAGCGCAACAGTACGTTCTTCTAATGCAGCAACTAACAGACCTTTTGAGAAAGGCATTCTGGCAAGTATAGGAAGTTTTACCGAATTGAAGCATCAGCCTACAATAAATAAGATATTGAAGAAGAGTAATCCAATTAAAGATGCTGAAAATGGAACTGAACCAGACAATTTAAAAGGTAAACTAGATTATGAAGTTTATGGCACGCCATCATTTAGCTTCAGGACATTGACGGAAGACAAAGTTGTTAATGGCGGAACAGGTACCACATCGGCCAATAGCAAGGTAAATCAGAAAGCAGGACTTGGAAGTGAACTAGGCATTGGTTTAAGATATAAATCCTCCAAAGATTTCACTTTGAAATTAGGACTTCAATTCAACATCAGACAATATTATATAGATGCCTTTAGCTCTCCTGGAACAGCTACAATAGAGGTATTGCAAAACAACAAGATAGATTCTCTAAATGTAATTTCCAAGTATGGCAATAACACGGTTGGTTCCGAAACAAGGTTAAACAATAGATTATATCAGGTTTCTGTTCCAATAGGCATTGAATGGAGTGCTTTTCATACCAAACATATTGGTTTGAGTTTAAGTGCCTCCATACAACCAACTTTCTCCCTGAACAAAAATGTGTACATCATTTCTACAGATTATAAGTACTATGCCAATGGCGAATCGCTGTTTAGAAAATGGAATGTAAACAG
>CAITVK010000030.1 GCA_903895845.1 uncultured Chitinophagaceae bacterium | reverse complement strand
TGGTGAAGTAACGCTTTCTGTGGAATAAAACTTTTTTATTTTTAAATTAAAAAATATTATTTTCATAAACCTTCAAATTTCAACAACAATTACTAGTACATCTCATCTTTTGCTTTGCCGATACATAAGAATTAACCGAAAAAAATACACTTAAAAGTCCAAAACATACAGAATCCCACACACTATTGCCATTTTGCAAGGCAAAGTGACCATAATGAGGAGAGAAATGGCCATTTTGCCTTGAGAAATGGTCACTTTGCAAAGAGAAATGGTCACTTTGCCCCAAGAAATGGCAATAGTGCGAGGAGAAATGGCCATTTTGCCTTGAGAAATGGTCACTTTGCCCCGAGAAATGGCTATAGTGCGAGGAGAAATGGCCATTTTGCCTTGAGAAATGGCCACTTTGCAGCAAAAAGCCATTAAAACAAAGCGTTAAATGGTAATAGTTGAAGTAAAACAACTAGGAATGCTTTGTTTCCTGTGGATAGTTTGAATTTGTAGATATAAATTCCCCTAGATTTGTATGAGAGAGGATTTAATGAACAGAAACAATTGTCTGGAATTACTGATAGCCATTGGTTTCATAAAAAAGTGAGTTTTAAATAGTATGGAAACATACGCCTTTTTAATAGTTTACAGCCATTTGGCTGACACAACCATCAAACAAAAATGAAAATAATTGAATGGAATTGTCAAGGAGCATTTAGACTGAAAAATAAAGCAATTTTAGAACTAAAACCTGATATTTTAATTGTTCCTGAATGTGAGCAAGAGGACAAATTAGAATTTGGAAAGTTAACACCACAGCCCAATGACTTTTTCTGGTATGGCGACACAAACAAAAAAGGAATTGCAATTTTCTCATATTCAAATTGTACGTTTAGACTTTTAAAAGAGTTTAACCCAGACTTTAGATATGTTGTTCCATTAGAAGTTTCTGATGGGAGAAACTCATTTTTGCTTTTTGCAATTTGGGCAATGGACAACAAACAAAATCCATTAGCACGTTATATTGGACAGGTTTGGAATGCTATTAATTTCTATCAGACAATTTTGGCTGAAAATTCAATTTTAATTGGCGACTTTAACAGTAATCAGATTTGGGATACAAAAGATAGAGTTGCCAACCATACAGATGTTGTAAATTTTTTAAAGCAACTTAATATTGAAAGCCTTTATCACAGGCAGTTTGACGAAGAACACGGTAAGGAAAGCTTAAACACTTTCTTTATGAACAGAAACATAGCAAAACCATATCACATTGACTATGTTTTTGCTTCAACTAAAATTATTGAAAACGGTTTCAAATTGACACTTGAAACATCTGTTAATTGGATAGACAAGAGCGACCACATCCCATTAATACTTGAAATAGAACCATTTGAAAGTTCTTTAAAAATTAAAAATACTTTTCAAGAAATGGCAAGCAGACACTTCCAAAGTCTTACAAATTTCACAAGGTCAAAATTTAGTGAGGAACTTTTAGAACTTGAAATTTTAGCAACTAAATTTGACAACGAACAGACGACTAATGAACAACTTACAAAGTTTATTAAAGACATTGACACATTAAAACAAATTGACAAATTAACGACACGACTGAATAAAAACGGCTACTAACAAAAGTGTTTAGTAAAGTACCTGAAAATGAAATCTTGAAAGCGAAACAACTTCGTGTAAAATATTTTGAAGACAAAGGCAAACAAATTAAAAATATAAATAAATGAGAACATATTCATTGGACGAAGTTCAGGATGAGCTTATTGGAAAAGTCGGCACTGCGAATAGAGACAAATTCGAGTACGAATTAAAGATGGACTTAATTGGCAAAGCAATCAAACAGACACGCCAAGAACGCAATATGACACAGGAAGAATTAGGTAAACTTATTGGTGTGCAAAAGGCACAGATTTCAAGACTTGAAAGTAATGCCAGCAATGTTACTATGGACACATTGATGAAAGTTTTTACTGCGTTGAAAGCAAAAGTTAAATTACAAGTAGAACTTCCCAACTTGAACATCAGCGTTGGACAATAACTACGGCGTACAACAAAAGTGTTTAGTAAAGTGCTTGCAGACGGAAGAAATTCAGCAATAGTACTTTCTTTTGGCAGTAGTTTCGGACGGAACATTCTTTTCAAGTATTTATTTAAAAAAAACACTAAGTTTGATAACTAAAATATTAAAAAATGGCTAGTGCAATTAACTGGTTTGAGATTCCTGCTCAAAATTTTGAAAGAGCAAAAAAGTTTTATGAAACAGTATTAGATATCACCATGCTTATACCTTTTGAGGGCGTGAAATATGCAATGTTTCCTGCTGATATGCAAAATGGGGAAATAGGTGGTGGTCTTGTAGAAGAACAAGGATATGAACCTTCCCCAAAAGGTGCATTGGTTTATCTAAATGGTGGCGAAGACTTGTCGGTGCCGCTTTCTAAAGTTGAGGCTGCAGGTGGGTCTGTGGTTATTCCCAAAAAATCAATTGGTGCCAATGGTTTTATGGCAATATTTACCGATACAGAAGGTAACAGGGTTGCTTTTCATTCAATGAAATAATGAAAAAATATAGTGAGCTTTTAGCCAACAGGATTCGTGAGCGATTTGCCGATCTTGCCAACGTAACAGAAAAGGAAATGATGGGCGGCTTGACGTTTATGTAAAACGACAAGATGTGTGTTGGGGTTATTAAAGACGAATTACTTTGTAGAATAGACCCAGCATTACACGAAAGTTGTATTGAAAGAACGGGCTGCCGTACAATGGACTTTACTAAGCACCCTATGAAGGGCTATATAATGGTTGACGACGCTGGAATGCGTACAAAAGCCGACTTCGACTATTATATAGACCTTGTCTTAGACTTCAACTCAAGAGCAAAATCTAGTAAGCGTAAGAAATAAGCCAATGAAAACAACACAGTTGTTTTAGTAAAAAGAAGGAATTGAACAATAGTTTCGGACAGAATCTTCTTATCTAGAACCCTCCCAAACACCCACTCGTTGTAGGCAAATAAGACAATACAAATACAAGGGCAAAAAGCAAATGATTTGACAAATGAGTAAAGAACAAACAAAAGACCTGTTGGAGTTTCTTGAACCATTTGGTGACGAGATAACAGATTTAGTTATGTGGCTCAGGGACTTTGCGTGGGACTTGTGTCCGGAAGCTAATGAACTAATTTACGACAACTATAGTGCTGTTGCTTTTGGCTGGAGTCCGACAGATAAAGTTGGACACACCATTTGCTCCATCGCAGTAGGACGTTCAAGTAAAAATATTCATTTCGGGTTCTATTGGGGTAGCGAAATTGCCGACCCCAACAAAATACTTTTGGGACAAGGTAATCAGTACCGCTATATACTTGTGACAAATAAAAATGAATTTCCAAAAGATTATATCAAGAAACTTGTAGTCGAAGCATATATAAATTCTCTCGCAAAGGTTAAAGACCCAAAGCAAATTATAAGCGGACAAACAATTGTAAAATCAGTTTCGGACAAGAAACGACCTGACAAAGCGAATAAGGTAACTAACCCTAGAAAGAAATAACATTTTATATTCGCTTACCAATGCCTGCTGTACCTGCCAGAATGTAAAAACCGCTATGAAATTACATATTAGTCTCAAAAATATTATTCAGTACCCTATTACAAAACAACAAAAAGAAACACTAGTAGATGTACTGAGTGGCTGAATGCTGCTATCGAACCATTTTTTTAATTATTCATCAAATAAAAAACAGTTATGAAGAAAATCTACACAGCATTTCTTTTTGTTTGTGCAATTTCAGTTGGTAATGCACAAAAAGTCTATCTCAAGCAAAGTTTCGACAAGCCAACGTTTGATGGCACAACCACATTTATTGCCGATGGCGACTTCTATGGCCCAACAAATGGTGGTTTAGCTTACAGCAGTGCATTTTCTAGTCCAACACCAGACAGTACCCAATTTACTTACATTGGTACAAGTGCATCGAGCATTGGGGTAGATTCTATTGTTCCAGATGGCAATGGCGGCTATGCATTGATGCTGGAAAAACAAAGTGGGGCAAGTAATGCTGCAAGCCTTGTAAGAACTGCACTATTTGATTCTGTTGCGGCACCTACTTTCTTAAAAATCTCATTTGATCTTACTCCGGGAGAATTTTCTGCATCAAAAGCAGCCAATTCATTCTATTGCACTATCGGTGTTTTGACAGATACAATGAAATCTGAATCTTCTGCCACTACTTTAAATACAAGATTGGCTATATCACCAAATGGAGGCGCAACCAATATTTTTCGTTTAAGAGATCCAGCAACACCTGCAACAATGGGTGTAGATTCTTTTACCACAGGCTCCAAATACACAATTACCTACGTATTAAACAATGGCGATACTAGTTTATACCACACTTATCAAGCCCCAGATGGCACATTGGATAGTGTATTGGGAGGTCATTGGGATGCTTGGATTACAACAAGTGGCGGGGTATCTACAAAAGAACTTTCTGGAAGAAAAATAGTAAATAAAAGCGTACCAATGCAAAATGTACGTTTCCTTGTTACTAACGGCCCACAGGTATCATATATACTAGACAACGTTCTTGTAACGGATGGTGCAATTGCTACTTTGCCTGTTAGTTTATCAAAATTTGAAGCAAACAAAATAAACAATACAACAGCAACTGTTTCCTGGACAGTAGCCAATGCTGTTAATGTAAAACAATTTGAAGTTACCAAGAGTATAGATGGTGCTAGCTTCAAAACAATTGGTACTGTATCTTTTGGCACAGCAAAAAGTTATTCGTTTACTGATGCCAGCCTAACAACAGGCAACAGCTACTACAGACTTACTACCATCGACAAAAATGGTTCTACGCATTACAGTAATGTTGTTGCTATTGTAAACAAAGCAAGTGGCATTGCCGGATTGTCATTAGCACCAAACCTTGTAAGAAACACAGCTGTATTGAGTATCAGTTCTGCTAAACAAGACAATATTGCTGTTACCGTGTATGACTTTGCTGGACGCATTGTTTTGCAAAAAACCATTGCAATCTCCGCAGGAAATAATAGAACAAGTACAGACTTTAGTAGCTTGAAAGCAGGAAGTTATTTATTGAAAGTAGTTTCATCAGACGGTAGTATTCAAACTTCCCGATTCGAAAAACTGTAAAATATTCATATAAACAGGCCTGTTATTAAATAATTATTAATAACAGACCTATTACTTGCTTTTTTTTGTATCTTTGGCATTCAATATAACATATACGATTTTTTGCAATGAAAAGGCATCTGAAGCATACGCTTAGATGCCTTTTGTAATTATTAATTTAAAACAACCTTTTATGAGTAGATCACTTATCACAATTATTTCAGCAGTTTTACTGATTGCAGTTGGCTCTTCAGCCATCAATGCACCCGAACGTTCGGCTTATACAAATGGGGCTTCTGTTACCGGCTATAGTACTGGTTGTGGTTGTCATAGTGCAGGTGGACCAACAGGTTCTGTTATATTGGTAGGTTTACCAGACACAGTTGTTGTTAATCAAAAATATGCAATTAGTCTAGTTATCTCCGACCCTGTTGCACAAAGATGGGGCTTTGATATGGCTGCTGGTTCTGGTAAAATAACATCAACCAATACAAATGTTGCTATTACGGGTACAAGAAACATTCATCACGGCACTTCTGCCCCTTTTGGACCAGCGCCTTCCTATACGTATGATAGTATCTACTGGACAGCTCCTGCAACTCCTCCAACTGGTGGTGGCACAGTTAAATTTAACTATGCTGCAAATGCCGCAAATGGAGATAACGCAGTTGGTGGAGACCACACTTACAAAGGTTCATTTACTACACACGTGATTGTTGTAACCCCAGTGAAACTGCAATCATTTGATGCCATCGTAGTAGGAAATAATGTAAAAATAAGCTGGCTGACTGCTACAGAACTAAATACTGACCACTTTGAAATAGAAAGAAGCAGTAATGGGAAAGACTTTGCAACTGTAGGAAAAGTAACTGCAAGTGGAAACTCAACTACAGCAAAAAGCTATTCTTACACAGACGATGCAAGCAAACTGAATGGAACTGTTTATTATAGATTGAAATCTGTAGACAAATCAGGGGCGTCTAATTATTCATCAGTTGTATCGAAAGAAATTAACCTTTCAGCTAAGTTGATTACTAAACTATATCCAAATCCATTGAGAGTGGGGCAGGACATAAAATTGACTTACTTATCCGAAAAAGCTACCAATGTGACCTTCATTATTACAAATGCCTCAGGAAAAAAAGTAAGTGCAAACAACTTAAGCGTAACAGCTGGCAGCAACAATCTGTCACTTCCAGCTAATAGATTATCTGCAGGCGTTTACCACTTAAGTGTATCTGTGGATAATGCAATTGTGCAAAGTCTTCCAGTTATAGTGGAGTAGGCGTATTTAAACATTTAATTGATAAAAAAGAAAGTGGCAACTAGAATTTTACTAGTTGCCACTTTCTTTTTATATCAATCAATTTTTCCAGAACTATCTAAGATTTCCTGTCCGAATGACCAAGGCTTTTAGTTGGGTTTACCTTATCGCGGATGAGTTGCTTTAGTTCCTTTATTTCTATAAATCCCCCTGCTTCTTTTCTATCAAAGGCAATCGTTTCATCTATAAAGATGGTATATCTACCTGCAATTTCCGAAGGTCTCAGCATAACCCCATGCACATCATCCGTAAAAGTGGAAAGTATCTCTTGCGCCATGTAAGCCGCCCTCAATAGCCAGTTACATTTGGGGCAATATTCGATTGTAATAGTAGGCTTCATACTTTAGTTATGAGTGATGAAATATGAATTATGAGTTTATGAAAGAAAGTGGTTGAATAATAAAAACGCCAACTATTTATGTCGGCGTTTTTACTCATAACTTATCACTCATAATTCATAACTAAATGTCTTATTCCGTAATTGCAGCAATGCCTGGCAATACTTTTCCTTCAAAATATTCCAACATAGCACCACCGCCGGTACTTACGTAGCTAACCTTATCGGCAAATCCAAATTGATTTACTGCTGCAACGCTATCACCGCCACCTACTAAGCTAAAAGCTCCTAGGGCAGTAGCCTCAGCAACTGCTATCGCAATTGTTTTGGTACCATTCTGAAACTTCTCCATTTCGAATACGCCCATCGGACCATTCCACAAGATTGTTTTAGAACGCTTAATCACATTTGCAAACTGCTCTTCAGCATTTGGTCCGATGTCCAAGCCCATCCATCCATCAGGAATGGCATTGCTAGGTGCAGTAGACGTATTTGCATCCGCAGAAAAATTATCAGCAATAATACTATCACTTGGCAAGTGGATAGAAACGCCCTTTGCTTCAGCAGTTTTCAATAATTCCAATGCCATTTCCAAACGATCATCTTCACAAAGACTTTTACCAATATGACCGCCTTGAGCCTTCATAAAAGTATAAGCCATACCACCACCAATGATAATATCTGTGGCTCTTTGCAATAAATTTTCGATGATCAATATTTTGTCTGAAACCTTGGCACCACCAATAATAGCAGTAAAAGGCTTTTCGCTTTCGTGCATCACTTTCTCAGCACTTGCAACTTCACTGTTCATCAACAAACCAAATACTTTGTTGTCAGCAGAAAAGTACTTAGCGATCACAGCAGTACTAGCATGTGCCCTGTGTGCTGTACCAAAAGCGTCATTCACATATACATCACCTAGCTTACTTAGTTTCTCCGCAAAAGCTTCGTCACCAGCTTCTTCTTCTTTGTAGAAACGAAGATTTTCCAATAAAAGGACATCACCTGGTTTCAATGCAGCAGCTAGCTCAACAGCAGACTCTCCAATACAATCATCTGCAAACTGAACATCAATACCACCAAGTAATTCACTTAGGTGAATCACTATATGCCTTAAAGAATATTTATCCTCTGGGCCACCTTTTGGTCTACCCAAATGACTCATTAAAATAACA
Organism: uncultured Chitinophagaceae bacterium; assembly: GCA_903895845.1. GTDB lineage: Bacteria > Bacteroidota > Bacteroidia > Chitinophagales > Chitinophagaceae > Parasediminibacterium. The sequence continues at coordinate 5,426 of CAITVK010000030.1, read as the reverse complement.
CTTCCCCCATCAGCCAATATTTTTTTGATGGTTGGGATAGCTGCCCTCATTCTGTTATCGTCTGTGATAGCAAGGGTTTGTTTGTCTAAGGGAACATTAAAATCTACACGAATCAATGCTTTCTGCCCTGAAAAGTTGTGTTCTGAAAATTTGCTCATTATGTAAAGTTTTATTTAAGAAAAAGAAATTGTTCTAAGGATAGTTCTTCATGATCGTTCAAAAGTAAAGTAAAAACAAGTTTAATAAGCTAAACTTTAGTTATTATAGCAGATGAATACAATTAAATACAATACAAATTGGGTACTTATCCACTAAGTATACTACATTTTAGAAGGAAGCAACCAAAAACACTTTACATTAAGAATAGTATTCAATTATATTTGCCAACTGTCACACTTTCTATAATGAATAAGGTTGGGCGAGAAGAACACATTTTGATTTTGAACTATTTAAAAAAATTGCTAACAGGATGGAGACATTAATGGTTATAATAACGGGGGTAGTAACCCTTGTTATCGGGGTTGTAGCGGGGAAATTGGTTTTCGCAAAAAATACAAAACAAGAACTTGAAGACGTAGAAGCGAAAGCACAAGCTATCATTAAAGAAGCTGAACTAAGAGCCGAAACAATCAAGAAAGAAAAACAATTAGAGGCCAAAGAAAAGTTTGTACAACTAAGAGAACAATTTGACAATGAGATTTTAGAGCGTAACAAAAAAATTGCTGAGTCAGAAGCCAGAGCCAAACAAAAAGAAAACGAGATTAACCAAAAAGCTAACTCGATTTCTCAGAAAGAAGGCAATCTCGACAAATTAATCAAGGATCAAGACGCAATAAAAGACAATCTGAACAAACAGATTGCCGAAACGAATACAGTAAGAGAAAACCTTAACAAACAGATTGAGGCCGTAAATCAACAAAAAGCACAGTACGAAAAGCACGAACAAGAACATCAACAAAGGCTGGAAGCGGTTGCAGGATTGACTGCTGAACAGGCAAAGGCTCAGTTGATGGAAGCTATGAGATCTGCTGCACATACCCAAGGGTTGGTATTGCAACAAGAAATAATTGAAGATGCTAAACTAAAAGCAAATAAAGAAGCACGTAAGATTGTGATTCAAACAATTCAACGTACTGCTGCCGAGCAAACGATTGAGAATACAGTTTCTGTTTTCAACCTAGAAACAGATGAGATAAAGGGACAAATCATTGGACGTGAGGGTAGGAATATCCGTGCGTTAGAGGCAGCAACAGGGGTAGATTTGATTGTTGATGATACACCTGAGGCAATCGTTCTTTCTTCCTTTGATCCATTGCGTAGAGAAGTTGCCCGTTTGAGTTTGCAACGTCTGATTGCAGATGGTCGTATTCACCCTGCCCGTATTGAGGAGGTGGTAGAGAAAACCCGCAAACAACTGGAAGAACAAGTATTGGAAATAGGTGAACGTACCGTAATTGAATTGGGTATTCACGGTCTGCATAAAGAGTTAGTAAGGATGGTTGGTCGTATGCGTTTCCGTTCTTCTTATGGTCAGAACTTGTTGATGCACAGTCGGGAGACTGCCAACCTTTGTGGCATCATGGCGGCTGAACTAGGCTTGAACCCTAAATTGGCAAAACGTGCTGGTTTATTACACGACATCGGCAAAGTGCCGGATGAAGAAACTGAATTGAGCCACGCCTTGCTGGGTGCTAAACTAGCTGAGAAGTATGGAGAAAATCCAGCAATCGTTAATGCAATTGGTGCGCACCACGATGAGATGGAAATGCAATATGTAATTTCTCCAATCATTCAGGCTTGTGATGCCATCAGTGGTGCAAGACCAGGTGCAAGACGTGAGATTATGCAACAATATTTACAACGTATCAAGGATCTGGAATTGCTGGCACAAGGATATAAGGGTGTAGAAAAAGCTTATGCTATTCAAGCCGGACGTGAACTACGTGTAATTGTTGAAGCTGACAAAGTAACAGATGGCGACAGTGATAAACTAAGCTTTGAAATTGCGCAGAAGATCCAAACAGAAATGACTTATCCTGGTCAGATTAAAGTAACTGTAATCAGAGAGAAGAGAGCGGTGAATGTGGCGAGATAATTATGAGTTATAACTCATTAATTTCTAAATATGAAAGTCCCAAATGGTTAAAACTGTTTGGGACTTTTTATTTGTATACCTTTAAATCTATATCATTAAAACTCCACTTATTTCTTTGCTAAGAGAGCTCATTTAATGTAGAATAAGTAACCCTTAATCCAGGTCAATATTTCGTTAAAACCCTTAACTGTGAAGGGTTTGGTAAAACCAACCCTCAATCTGACTATCTCTACTTTTGGCAGGTTACTTTATTGCAGGGATCGTATCAATAATAAATTAATCACATTTAAAACAAACAAAATGAAAAAGAGAATGATCGCCATTGCAAGTGTTATTGCAATCACATTTACAGTAGTATCCTGCAATTTATTTGCTCCTACCCCTGCACCAAAACCAATTGTAGATTCACCAAAAACTACAATCGATTCTACAACAAAAGACAGCAGCAAAACGATTGTTGATTCTACAAAGAAAGACTCTACAAAAAAGTAGATCTCAGAAGCAGACATTTCTAATACAGAAAGACCATCTCTCACGGGATGGTCTTTCTGTATTAATATTTTAAGCTATTTGTGTTTATTATACGCCCGCAAAATTGGCAAGACCAATGATAGTATCTGCTAATACTTTCCAACTATACTTTAGCTTTTCGGTTTGAAGATGGGGCAGAAAATGGGCTTCCCCAATAGAATATAGTTCTACTATTTTGTTTGCAATAGATTCTGGGTTAGGTTCGGCTACCAATCCTACTTTCCCATCTGGCACCAAAGATGGTAAGCCCCCAACATTTGTAACAAGCATCGGCTTCTCAAAGTGATACGCCAAAGGAGTAACGCCACTTTGCGTTGCACTGCGATAGGGCTGAATTACAAAATCGGCTGCACTGAGGTAATAACGCACCTCGCTGTCTGAAATAAAGTCTGTTCGCAGAATAAGCTGATCAGCGATATCCAGTTCATTTATCAAATCATCATACTGCTGTTTGTCTTCATAATATTCCCCTGCTATCAACAATTTACAACCTTTGAAACTTCCGTTGAGTGTATGTTCCTTCAACAACTTCATGGCATTCAATAATAAGTCCAGCCCTTTGTACTTCCGGATAAACCCAAAAAACAAGATTACATTTTCATCAACAGAGATACCCAAGTGCCTTTTTGCTTCTTCCTTTGATAATGCTTCGCCAAAATTATCATAAAGCGGATGTACAATCTGTTTGGAAGGTTTTGCAGTAATTGTTTTGAGATCTGTCAGTACCTTTTCACTCATCGTAACAAAGGCATCAACAGGCTTAAAACAATACCTTGTGAATGGCTTATCGCCAAGGCGTTTCTCATGAGGAATTACGTTGTCTGCTATACACAGCAATTTTGTACTGCCATTTGCCTTTGCACAACGGAGGATTGTTCCTAAACAGGGTCCCATAAATGGCAACCAATAGCGAATAACGATGATAGCAGGCTTTAGCTTACGTAACTCATTACCAACCTTTAACCAATTGAAAGGATTGACAGAATTGATGCACACTTTTATATTGATATCGTTAGGCTTAGGCTCGGAAGAATACTGTGTAGTACCCGGAAAAAGAAAACTAGGATATTGCAAAGAGAAAGTATAGATTGTAGTATCATACCCTTGTTTTTGAAACTGACGGGCAAGACGTTCATCAAATGACGCCAATCCCCCACGTAGTGGATGGGCTGGACCAATTATTATAACTTTCTGATTCATAAAATAAGTAAGGCGAGTAATAGTTGCGAAAGTAGCTTTAAAAGATTACTCCAATAAAAAATGATAGGTCAAGCCAAACTGGTTTGTCAAGCAAAAATCGAGAACCATCTCATATTGTAGAGATATTACACGCGTCTAACCATACAACTCTTTTATATGCTTTACATGGCTTAGTATCATCTTGGTAAGTATATCTATATTGATGTCTGCAAGCTTTTTCAGATGAATACAGCCTTTGTCTGTCTTATGTTTACCTAGCTTTCCGAGTAGTTGTTCACGGTTATCAAAATGTCCCGATAAGTAAAGCGCTATTGATGATACCCTTGGCGAAAAAGCAACGAGTGGACTATCACCCTCTCTCCCACTTTCATATTTGTAGTGATAGCTACCAAAGCCTATGATACTTGGTCCCCACAATCTTGGTTCAAGCTCAGTTAGTTTACTTAATAGTTTTATGAGTACCAAACAATCGTTACGTTTTGTTTCATCTGTAACTGCATTTATAAAGTCATCGACACTGTCTCTTGTTTCTGTTGTTTTATTTGTTGCCATTGTATTTGTTTATGTCTAAACAAATATATAGAAATGTGAATCGGATTGCTACTAGTCAATTCAATATACAGGACTTCATATATGCTGAACGTCCTTATAAACCAATGAGTGTATTCGGAAAAGATTTGTCAAATCTTTTAAAGTTATCAAATCTTGCATAATCCTATTCTTTTACCATCCCTACCCCACTTAGTTTGCCATCTGTTGTCTGAATTCTTAGGTAATAAACTCCAGCTTGCAAACCATTAACAGACAGTAATGGGTTGGTTGCATCTTTCAAGGAAACAACCTTTAACATCCTGCCAATATTATCTATTACTTGTACAGAGACTATATGACTGCCTCTAACAGTCACAGAACTTTTTGCAGGATTGGGATAAATTGATAATTGAGATTTTACAATTGAATTTGGCATACTAAATACCAAACTATACCTTCCTGCTGTTTCACTTGAGGTAGTCGTAATCTTTGTTGCTGCTGATAATTCAGTGTACGTTCCTGTTACTGCATCCTTCATGTAAACGGGAAGATTGATATTCTTGGTGCTTAAACTCACTGTATACGTCCCTGCCCTTGGTGTCAACACCGTGATTGGCAGCTCTGTCTTGCTGTCTATTGTAGTCAATGTATTGATGGCTGCCTTTGTCCCGTTCACTTCAAAAGCAATTGTTGCATTGGTAGCAGTGGCTGGCTGTGCCATCTTCCTCGAGAACCCTGCCCGGTTGCTGGTATAGGCAACTGCCTCATCGGTCGTGCGTGCCGCCTCATCCTTGATAGATATCCGCAAGATGCTTGCAGCCGTTGAATTTGCTCCAAATATCTCTGGGTTGGTATAGCTGTAGGTACGTACCGTGTTGTCGAAGTTCAAGGTGCCACTATTGTTCACATATACAAAGAAGCCCAAGGACGAGTTGATAACATCCCCTGCACCATTCACACCCACTGTGCCATCATAAGCAGTCCATGTTCCGTTTGTAGCAACACCTGATGCTTTCCATAGGTAGCAAGAAGCATCCCCAAACAAACCTGGGTTCAATGTTTTCAATGA
>CAITVK010000029.1 GCA_903895845.1 uncultured Chitinophagaceae bacterium | reverse complement strand
GAAGATAGACTGAAAATGAGCATATTTACAGCCGTAGAAAAAAGTTTTTATCAAGCAACAACACAAATGGAGTTGTTTAATAGTTAAATAACATGTCAACCTATATCAGGCAGGAACAGTTAATATCTAATATCTATTAACTAATATCTAAATAAAGTCGTTCTGTCAGTTATCCACTGCATTCTCGTCATAATTAGGGGATGTTGAAAAGTCATTTCAGCACCCGATTGTCTTTGGGTGTATATTTGACAACTCATCGGAAAATTGGAGAATCACCTCAATAATAAATTAAAAAGTAAAGAAAATGGCTTTAGAATTCACAGATGCTAACTTCCAAACTGAAGTATTGGATAGCAAGACATTAAACGTAATTGACTTTTGGGCAGAATGGTGCGGACCTTGCCGCGCAATTGGACCAGTCATCGAAGAGTTAAGTAAAGAATATGCTGGTAAAGTAAAAATTGGTAAGATAAACGTGGATGTAAATCCAAATACCAGTGTACAATATGGCATTACTTCTATTCCCGCAATCCTTTTCATCAAAGATGGCAAAGTGGTTGACAAACAAATTGGTGCAGTGCCAAAGAGTGTGTTGGACAAGAAAATTCAATCGCATTTATAAGCGTAATGTTCAAATAAATAAAGGCTTCCTGATAATGGAGGCCTTTTTTATGCCTAAGGTTTTAAAATAGTTGTTATGAAATCAATAAGCACCTCTTTTCTACTACTCCTAACGCTTTTTGCTATTGCACAAGCACCAAAAGAAAAAGCTTTGTTGTGGAAGATAAGTAGGAATGGGATTGATGAACCCTCCTACTTATATGGAACCATACACCTGATGTGCCCCGATCAAATAAAAATAGATAGTGTACTGAAACGAAGTTTTTATGCAACCAAGCAATTGTATCTGGAGATAAATACAAGCGACCCCGAAATGATGACCAAAGCAATGAAAGGTATGCTGATGGATAGCGGGGAGAGTTTGGAAAACCTGATTGGTAAAGCAGACTTTGATAGTATGAGCCATATTTTTATGGACAAAGCTGGGATTCCGATGTTATTGATGGCAAAGGCAAAGCCAATTTTGGCAATGAGTGCTGTATTTCCCTCCTTACTTGGTTGTGCCCCCGAAGGATGGGAAACAAGGTTTGAAGAGATGGCCAAAGACAGAAAAATTGCTACAAAGGGATTGGAAACAATTGAGTATCAGTTTCGTGTAATGGATACAATACCCTACAAAACACAAGCACGGATGCTGAAAGAATTTTTGTATAGTCTTGATAGTACCAAGAAAAGCTTCGATGAAATGTTGGCTGTTTATCTGAAAAAAGATATTAATGGCTTATATGAAATGACGGTGAAAGACCCCGACTTTGGTAATTATGAAGCACTGATGCTTAATAATAGAAACAATAATTGGATACCAGTGATTGCTGCGGCAACAAAAGAGAAACCTACCTTCTTTGCAGTAGGTGCTGCGCACTTGGGAGGAGAAAAGGGAGTGATCAGTTTGTTACGGAAGAAAGGTTTTAAAGTGACCCCTATAAATTAAGAATTGCAATTGCAAAACAAAAAGAGCCGCTGATAATTATATCAGCGGCTCTTTTATCTGTATCAGAAAAGATTTCTTTATTCATTTATCATTTGTCGGATAGTACCCGCTATTTCCTCGGCATTCGGCTTACTAAAATAATCTCCATCACTACCATAACCCGGACGATGTGCTTTGCCAGTTAATGTTCTTGGTGCTACATCCACCCATTTGTAGCCATCTTGTTCTTCCATCACTTTATTATACATATAAGCTGCAGCCCCTCCTGGTACATCTTCATCTATAAAGATGATACGGTTAGTTTTCTTTAATGAAGCAACAATCAAATGATTGATATCAAAAGGAAGTAATGTCTGTACATCTATAATCTCACAACTGATGCCCTCTTTTTCTAACCTTTCCACAGCATCATAAATAATACGTAAGGTAGAACCATAAGATACAATAGTAATGTCGTCTCCTTCTTTTATTACTTCTGGAACACCCAATGGAACAGTTAATTCCAACAAGTTGGCAGGCATTTTCTCTTTCAAACGATAGCCATTCAGACATTCAACAACAATAGCAGGATCGTTGCCTTTCAGCAACGTATTGTACATACCTACTGCTTGCACCATGTTTCTTGGCACACAAACGTGCATGCCCCTCAACGAATTTATAATCATTCCCATCGGGCTTCCGCTATGCCAGATACCTTCTAAGCGGTGTCCACGGGTACGAATAATTACAGGGCAGCTTTGTTGACCATAAGTCCTGAAATGTAGTGTAGCCACATCATCTGTTAGTGGTTGAAGCCCATAAACAAGATAGTCCAGATATTGAATCTCGGCGATAGGCCTCAATCCACGCAAAGCCATACCAATTGCCTGCCCAATGATGGTAAGCTCCCGAATACCTGTATCAAATATCCTATTCTCCCCGTGTTTCAATTGAAGACCCGCAAAGCCTTGGTTCACATCGCCAATCATTCCTACATCTTCGCCAAAGGCAAACACATAAGGATTATTGGTGAATAGAACATCAAAGTATTTATTCAGAATCTCATATCCATTTAACTGAGGCGCATCAAAAGGGACCAATGGTCTGACCTCTTCTACTTTAAAAATGCTTTTTGGCCCTTCGTTATACAAGAAAGTATTAAAAAGCTTGGCATTCTGTGTCAGTAAAAACTGATAGTATTGTTTTACAGTATCAATTGTAGGAGACTGTGGTGCAGCATCAATCGCCAATGCCAAAGTCCGTAGAATATGCCTACGGAAGTGCTCCGGGTTTTGTTGTAGACTTGTACAAAGCTTTAATAGATAAGTTTGTGTATCTACATCATTTACTACAATACCTTTTATCAGATCAATCGTCTTCTCTACTTGTAATTTAACAGGTAATAAATAATTTTCCCAAGCCCGGTCCCTGCTATCACGTGCTTGATGCTTTGCTTCATTTTCAAATACCTGCAACTCTTCTTCACTTCCAATTGCGTTCTCTATAATCCATTCACGCATTTTTTTAATGCAATCCCAATCTCTTTCCCATTGTAATCTTTCAGGTTTTTTATAACGCTCGTGACTTCCACTTGTGCTATGCCCTTGTGGTTGGGTTACTTCTTCTACATGAAACAACACAGGTGTATGTGTTTCTCTAGCCTTTTGAATACCTTCTTCAAAAACTTCACACATCCCTGGATAATCCCACGCTTTCACTTTATAAATCTGAATCCCATTGGTGCCATCCATCTTTTGAAATCCTTTCAGGGCAGCAGAAATAGAACCTTTGGTTGTTTGCTGAGATTTTGGAACTGATATGCCATAACCATCATCCCAAACAAAAATTGCTAGCGGAACTTGCAATACACCAGCAGCATTGATAGCTTCCAGAAAGTGACCTTCGCTTGTACTTGCATCGCCGATGGTACAAAAGCAAACTTCATTACCATTATGACTAAGGTGATCGTAACGTCTAAGATGAGGGGTATTTCTAAAACATTTAGAGGCAAATGCCAATCCTAAAGCGCGTGGCATCTGAGAGGCAGTGGGCGCCATATCAGAAGTGATATTCTTCCTATTTGCTAAATCAAGCCAATTTCCATTGTCATCAACAAAGCGAGTAGCAAAGTGAGACACCATTTGACGTCCAGCACTACAAGGTTCATTTTTGATATCTGGATCAGCATAAAGTTGAGCAAAGAACTGTTCAGCACTTGCAAGTCCTGTAGCAAACATAAAAGTCTGATCACGATAGTAACCTGCTCTGTAATCGCCAGGCTTAAAAAACTTTGCCATAGCAATTTGCGCCAACTCCTTTCCGTCACCGAAAATACCAAACTTGGCTTTCCCAGTTAACACTTCCCTCCTGCCGAGAAGACTCACTTCCCTGCTAAAAATTGCCATACGATAATCGTGCAGCACTTCATTCCTAAACCCATCATAGGAAAGCATATCGTCTTTGTAAGACAAGTTTATAGATTCTTCCATAGCGCAAAAATAATTGAAGAGTTACACAAATGCACAATTCATTTGCAAGCCTCAAATAAGCAAATAAATTCTCTGGCAACGAATATAAAAATTATTAAAGTTGTGGAACTAAAAAATTTTGGCTTGATATTTAGTAAAAACAAAAAATAAACAGATATTTTTACAACCTAAATTTAAACAAGATGAAAAGAATCACTATTTTACTATGCGTTTTCTTAGCTGCAACAACTTTCAGCAAAGCACAGATTACAACAACGACGACTCCAGGTGTTATCGATCAAAAGAAAGACATCAACAAAGTTCTTCAGTTTACGAATGACGATTACAACTTCGGAAAGATTGTATTTGGCAAACCCACAGAATATCAAGTGACAGTAAAAAATATCAGTACTGATTCTGTTACTTTACAAAATGTGCAAGCTGGATGCGGTTGTACAACTCCAAAGGGCTATACCAAAGGAGAAAAGATTGCTCCGGGTGCATCTAAAGTTGTCACACTAGGATTTAATGGCGGTACCAACGGTGCGTTTACAAAATTTGTTACTTTCTTCTTCGATGGTGGTATGCAAAAACAAGTGACCTTCCATGGCGAAACTTTTAAACCTGCCGATAACCCAGCACCTGCAAATGATGCTACACAAAAATTGAAGAATCCTTCTAACTAATTAAATATATTATGAAACATTTATTGATAATATTCAGTTTATTCCTTTGCTTGAAATTGGCTGCCCAAGACGATATTAAGTTTAAAGAGTTAAAGCACAACTTTGGCAAAATCAAGCAGAATAAGCCGGTAACCTTTTTCTTCTCATTCACAAACGCCAGTAACAAACCACTGATTGTTGAGAATGCAGTTGCAGGATGCGGCTGTACAACTCCAGAATATCCGAAGGAACCTATTGGAAAAGGTAAAGAAGCAAAAATTAAAGTGACTTATAATGCCGCAGCAATGGGTTCCTTCAAAAAAGATGTAACCGTAAAATTCGCTAATCATCCAGAGCCAATCGTTTTGGAAATAGATGGTGAAGTGGTAAAAGGAAGTAGTAAAGAAGTTGTGATTGCTCCAAATTAGTCAACCACAAAGTTAAATTGAATATATAGAAGGAAGCGGCAACTCTGTTAACGGAGTTGCCGCTTCCTTTTATAACAAATGTCTATTAAAGAGTGACTGACCAATAAAAGAAATGAAGAGGCAACTAACAACTTGGCAAAAAATGCTCAGGGAGTACACCAAAACAAAAGAATATATAAAATAAAAACGCCAACCACAATGGTCAGCGTTTCAACTACTTTTTACTATTCCTAATTCAATTTGTAGCTACCATCCTCCACTAGCACCGCCTCCACCGCTGCTACCTCCACCAAAGCCTCCAAAGCCGCCGCCTCCGCTACTGTCACTTCCTCCACCAAAGCCACCGCCAGAAAACAACAAAGGCCCAGCCAACCACAAACCACCGCCACTGCCACCACCACGGCTACCGCTCATAACTACAACGACAATAACTACCATAACAATAAAAACAAATGCACTTCCACCTCCACTTGCACTCCCTCCTTGTCTTTGTAATTTATACTCACCCGCAGCAGCTTTAGCAAGGTTGTCCGTTGCAGCATCTAGCCCCTTAAAATATTGGGCCTGCTTAAAACTAGGGCTAATTACGTTATCTATAATGTCTTTACAAGTCACATCGGGGATGGCACCTTCTAGTCCATAACCAACTTCAATCTTTACCTTCCTGTCATTAACAGCTATTAGAATCAAAACCCCATTATTGGTTTTCTTGTTACCAATTGCCCAGCTTCTAAAAGTATTCACAGCAACATCTTCAATTGGTTGATCATCAAGGGTCGGCACTGTCAGGATAACAATCTGATTGGAAGTACTGTCATCCAAAGCCACTAATTTACTTTCCAGACTATTCTGTTCTTCAGGAGAAAGTATGTTTGCATTATCCACCACCAATCGTGGAGGATCTGGCTTGGGAATTACTTTCTGTGCAGTAATGCAACCGATACTCCCCAACATTAGTATAATTAGTAAAACTTTCTTCATTATAAACAGTTTATTCTATTTCACTCACAACCCGACACACACAACTTTAATTTCCAAATACAATATCATCAGGTAGTTCATTAATATCATGTTTCTCATCATACGGAAAAAAGGTTCTTAGTGCTTCTCCCAATTCTTCAACAACAGTGGCAATACCCTCAGCGTAATCATTCTTATTGAAATAATGAATCATTTTCTCTACTTTCTCGTCCCAAAACTCAGCACCTGCACTTTCATAAATTCCTTTATCGCCATAGATAGCAAGTTTTCTCGACTTGACAGCAACATACACCACCACACCGTTGTGTTGTTCGGTTTTATACATTTCTAGGTCTTCAAACACTTCGATAGCTCTATTTAAGGCATCAATAGCGGTACACTCGCTTTCTATAAAGACCCTTATTTCACCACTCGTCCTATGTTCCGCTTTCTTTATGGCAGCCACTATCAACTCTTTATCCAATGGTGAAAAGAAATCTGCGGCCTTCCGTTTAAATAAATTGAACATTACTGATGATTTATTGAAAAATTTGTTATTGGTCACAGGCTGCTTGTTACTAATTTCAAACTATAGGCACTAAAAGCCTGTAATCCGAAAGAAGTAACCAATAGTTCTTTGTGAATTATTTTATATTGAAGTTAATATCTGGCGCATTCTCCGTGCCAGCATCTGCTTGGTAGTAAGTTTTTTCTCCAAAGTGAAATATACCAGCGTACACATTATTGGGAAAACGTCTTACTTGCAAGTTATAGCCTTCAACAGAGGTATTATAATCCTTTCTGGCGACGTTAATCCTGTTTTCCGTGCCTTCAATCTGGGCTTGAAAGTCTTGAAAAGACTTAGTAGTTTTCAGGTCTGGATAAGACTCGGCAATTGCCATCAACCTACCAAAAGAACTCTGCAATTGTCCTTGAGCAGCCTGAAACTTCTGCAAGGTAGCAGGGTCGTTGATGTCCACTTTTACCTGTGTAGCACTTGCCCTAGCTGCCAACACATCTTTCAGAGTACTCTTTTCAAAGTTAGCAGAACCCTCTATTGTCTTGATAACACTATTGTACAAATCGGTACGGCGCTGATAATTTGTTTCTACATCACTCCATGATCTTTTTACTTCCTGATCTCCTGTAACTAGTCCATTGTAACTGCTGCATCCACAACCTCCTAAAATTAAAACGAAGGCGGCAATTACTATTAATGTGATTGTTTTTGTATTCATGTCTTTTTAAATTTATTTTGACGCTTTGTAGCAAAGCTAATACCTAAAATCAAATGCGCCGTTATGGCAGGAAAGAAGGTTACAAGTCTTAATTTCAAATCTTGTAAATGAATGATAATTAAATGTCCGTATAGCGATAATTTTTTTTAGAACCCACCTGAATCCTACATACAAATCAAGTTAGCATCTGGTACAAACATCCATAGAGTCCCTTTTTTTTACCTCTTATCAAAAACCTTTGTTAATCGCTAATGAAATTTTGAATAAGCGCTAATGAATTACCCTATTTTTGAAAATTCTTTCTCTATGCAAAAAATTTTGAGATTTATGATTCGTAACAGAGGTTGGATTCTATTTACAGTAATAGCATTCGCAAGCGTATTCTTTGCTTTTAAAAAAATAAACACGCCAACGCCACAGACACAAAAGGAAAAGTTATTGACAGCAATTGGTCAACTGTTGGCCGAAGAACATTATAGTCCGAAACCTTTTGATGATGTTTTTTCCAAACAAGTATTCAAGAAGTATTTAGAAGAATTGGATGGCGAGAAAACGTTGTTTCTTCAATCTGATATCAATTCACTAAAAAAGTACGAAACAACTATTGATGATGAAATCAAAGGCAGTTCAGAAATTGAATTCACCCCTGCCGTTGATAGCATTTTCGACAAGCGTGTACCAGAAGTAATCAATATATACAGGGACATCCTTTCCAAGCCATTTACGTTTGACACTGATGAAACTTTGGTGACTGATGCAGCAAAGCAAGATTATCCTTCGGATGACAATGCACGAAAAGAAAAATGGCGCAAACATCTGAAATATTTAGTCTTAGAAAGCTATGTTGATCTGATTGAGCAACGTTCGAAAAGTAAGGTAGATAGTGTCATCAAAAAGACTGATGCAGAGCTAGAAGCAGAAGCTCGTGGGAAAGTATTGAAGAGTACAGACAGGATGTATGAAAGAATAAAGGTAAAGCTGACTCCAGATGAACGTTTCAATATGTTTGTGAATGTGATTACCAACTTGATGGATCCTCATACCGACTTCTTTCCTCCTGTTGAGAAAAGAGCTTTTGACGAACAGATGAGCGGTCGCTTTTATGGTATCGGCGCACAACTACAGGAGCAAGATGGTAATATTAAAATTATGAGCCTTATTCCTGGTGGCCCGGCCTGGAAGAGCGGAGAGATTATGGCGAATGACATCATTGTGAAAGTAGGACAAGGAGAGAAGGATGAATTGGTGGACATCACAGGATTTGATGTTACTGATGCCGTAAAGCTGATTCGTGGTAACAAAGGAACTTATGTACGTCTTACCTTGAAGAAAAATGATGGCACTTACAAAACTATTATACTTCAAAGAGATGAGATAGTACAAGATGAAACTTTTGCAAGAAGTGTTGTTGTGAAGAATGGCGACAAAAAGATTGGTGTTATCTCATTACCTGATTTTTATGCAGACTTCGAGCGTCCTAATGGTGCCAAGTGTAGTGAAGACGTTGCCAAAGAAATCATTAAGCTAAAAGAAGAAAAAGTAGATGGTATCATCATGGACTTACGCTATAATGGTGGAGGTTCGTTGTATGAAGTGATTCAAATGGTAGGCCTGTTTATAAAAGATGGTCCTGTTGTGCAGGTGAAAGACAGAGACGGAAAGATTGTAGTAATGGATGATAAAGATCCAGGTGTATTGTATGATGGACCGCTTGCAGTAATGGTAAATGAAACAAGCGCAAGTGCGAGCGAAATATTTGCAGCAGCAATACAAGATTATAAAAGAGGAGTAATTGTGGGCAGTACCTCTACTTACGGGAAGGGAACTGTACAACGTAATGTTCCATTAGGTAAGCCATTGGATTTCTTCTCTGGCCGTTCTGAATTTGGTGCGGTGAAACTTACATTCCAGAAATTTTATAGGGTAAGTGGTGGCTCTACGCAGTTGAAGGGCGTAAGTTCCGACGTTGTGTTGCCAGATCCTTATGATTATATTAAAATTCGTGAAAAAGATAATCCAAGTGCCTTGCCTTGGGATGAAATCAAGAAGGCTAATGCCAGCTTGTTCACAGGTTATTCGGATGTGATTCAGAAAGAAAATGAAAGGATTAAATCGAACCCTTCTTTTGGATTGATTAAATCCAATACAGATTGGTTGGGCAAAAACTTAGACGCACCAGTAAGTCTTGAATTAAATAAGTACAAAGAACAACAAGAGAAGTTGAAGAATACAGTGAACCAGAATACTGCATTGGCTAAACTAAAGAGCGAGATGAATATGGACGTGTTGAAACCTGACTATGATAAATTCTACAATAATCCTGACAAACAAAAAGGAGAAAGATATAAAGCTTGGCTAAAAGGATTAAAGTCTGACTTGTACATAGATGAAACCGTAAAAATAGTTTCGGACATGGCTAAACAACCCAATCCATTGGCTGCAAGTAACTAAGAAAGAAATTAACCAAGAAGATTACTTGGTATCACAAAAGGAGACACAAGGAAATACACTAAAAAAGTGTTCCTTGTGTCTCTTTTCTTTATCCCATTTATAATAAAACAATAGAAATCTTCCTCTATTCACAAGCTATCTCATGAAGTGATTACGTTTCATAATACAAAATAAAATACCTTCGCCGACTTAATTAACACTACGAATATGCCAACAATAGAATTAGCGAGGGTAAGTGGGGACTATGGCTTTGAAGCCAGAGATGAAAATGGTCACGTTGTAAAGATGGATAGTAGCCCCGAAAGTGGTGGACAAAACTATGGCGTTCGCCCCATGCAGATGCTATTAATGGGCTTGGGTGGATGTAGCGCCATTGATGTAATTATGATTTTGAAAAAACAACGTCAGGACGTACGTGATTACAAAATGATTATCAAGGGAGATAGGGAAGTTGGAAAAGAGCCTTCTCTTTGGAAGACCATCACCATAGAATTTCATATTTATGGTAATGTTAATGAAGATAAAGCCAAGAAAGCGGTAGAATTATCCCTCAACAAATATTGTTCTGTTGCTGCCACCCTCACCGGCTCCGGCACCACAATCACGACAGAGACATTTATACACGAATAACATAAGTCGTAAGTGATAATTAATAAGTAATAAGTCAAGCATTTATTGCTTTCTTACTTACAGCTTATGACTTACGACTAAAAGAAAGAAAGATGCATAAACAAACACAAGCAATACGTTTACAATCTACGCAGACACAGGAAAAAGAGCATTCTACCCCGCTATATCTTACCAGTAGTTTTACTTTTGATACTGCCGAGGAAATGAGGGCTGCCTTTGCCGATGAAAGCGATGATAATATATATAGTCGTTACAGCAACCCAACTGTTGATGAATTTGTGGCAAAAATGTGTGCCTTGGAAGGTGCAGAAGCGGGCTTTGCTACCGCATCTGGTATGGCAGCGGTGTTCAATTCCATCTTTGCATTACTAAAAGCGGGCGATCACCTCATTTGCTGTAGCTCCGTTTTTGGCAGTACTTATGCTTTAGCTACTAAGTATCTTCCTAAATATGGAATAGAATGTACTTTGGTAAAAGCTAACAAACCTGAAGAATGGGAAGCTGCTGTGAAGCCGAATACCAAGATGATTTACCTAGAAACCCCTACTAATCCTCAATTAGAAATTCTTGATCTGGAATGGGCGGGTGCTTTCTGTAAGAAACATAACCTCATCTTCAATGTAGACAACTGTTTTGCTTCTCCCATCTTACAAAATCCAATTGCATTTGGTGCAGACATTGTAAGTCATAGTGCTACCAAATGGATTGATGGACAAGGTCGTGTGTTGGGGGGTGTAGTGTTGGGGAGAAAAGATTTAGTACATGAAATTTATATGTTCTGTCGCAATACAGGCCCTAGTTTAAGCGCCTTCAATGCATGGGTACTCTCCAAAAGCTTGGAAACTTTGGATGTACGCATGGAAAGACACTGCAACAATGCCCTTACCATTGCTACTGCTTTGGAAAAAAATGAGAAGATTAGTTGGGTGAAATATCCGTTTCTTCCTTCCCATCCAGAGTATCATATTGCCATTAAACAGATGAAAAAAGGTGGCGGTATCTTATGTTTTGAATTGAAAGGGGGAATAGAAAGCGGGCGTAAGTTTCTGGATGCTTTACAACTGCTCTCCATGACACCTAACCTTGGCGATACCCGCAGCATTGCCTCTCATCCTGCAAGTACCACACACTCCAAGCTTACAGAAGCGGAGCGTTTATCGGTAGGTATTACACCTGGCTTGATTCGTATCTCTGCAGGTTTAGAAAATGTGAATGATATCTTGAACGATATAGAACAGGCATTGGCAAAGAGCTAAGCCTTTGATTTAACATTTAACTACAAATAAAAAACGCCCACGATGATTGTCGTGGGCGTTTTTTATTTGTTTGATATTGCTGCTGTGATGATTAACACGCCTAGGAATTTACACACTAAACGAGTGTATCCTGATATGTTAGTGATTGATGTGCAGCAGTTGGAATTACCATCAAACGACCAAGGATTGATGAACCAAATCTTAATAAGTAATAATTAAAGTTTAGTTTTTAGTAATTAAGTTCAGTAACGCACCTCACTAGGCCTTTCACGGACGTCCCGGAAAGAGTTACGGAGGTAGATAACACCATCCCGGACGTCCGGGAAAGACTTACGGAGGTAGATAACATCGTCCCGGACGTCCGGGAAAGACTTACGGAGGTAGATAATACTGTCCCGGACGTCCGGGAAAGGCTTAGGGAGGTAGATGAAAGGGATAAAGAGGTGACTACAAAAGGGAAAATGGTTGCTGAATCTACAAAATTGAAGCTTATAGCAAGTAAGTAGAAAGCCCCTAACTAGCAGATGGTAACAAGGATTGATTGTTGAAATGTTAAAGGCTCTTGAAGCGAATCTTCAAGAGCCTTTAACAGTATTTTGCACTCACTATCTCTCATTCATGATCCTAAATTACTTCGCGAGATCAATCTTCACTTTCTTGTTTTTTATTTTCTGGTCGCGGATGAGTTGAAGTGTTTCGCCTACTTTGTTCTTGCGGATGGCTACAAAGGAGAAGAAGTCTTTTACTTCAATCAGTCCGATATCGTCTTTATTCAGCTTGCCTTTATTACCTAAAAAGCCTACAATATCTATCTTATTTACTTTGTCTTTCTTGCCTGCGGCGATGAATAAGGTGGACCACTTTGGCTTTTCGGGCAGGGGACTGTTGGCAGGAACAACCAGTTCTGCTACCTCATCGGTGATGAAGGTGGGCATGGTTTCGGCAGGTGACAACAGCAGGATTGCGGTACCACTTGCATCCATGCGGGCCGTTCGTCCGTTCCGATGCACATATACATCTTCCGTTGCCGGCAGGTGGTAATGTATGATGAAACGGATGTTTGGTATGTCTAATCCACGGGAAGCTAAGTCGGTGGTGATGAGTACATTGGCAGTCCCATTCCGGAACTTACACAGGGCGCTATCCCGCTCTTGCTGCTCCAAAGCCCCATGATAGAACTCATTGGTAATACCTTTCTTAGCCAATAAATCGCTGGTACGGTTCACAGACTCCCGATGGTTGCAGAAGACGATGGTAGAACGATTGCCCAAGTGACAAATCAGTCTAAACAAGGTCTCTACTTTATCACTTTCCGGTGCCAATACCTTCTGTACAATCAGCTTGTTGGTGGTATCTTTTTCGGTGGGTAAGTAGTTGAGGCGTGCTGCATCGGTGAGTCCAATGAAATGGGGTATCTCTACCGCTTCTGTAGCTGAAGTGAGTATTCTTTTATTGACGGATGGCAGGCTGCCTACAATGAAGGAAACCTCTTCCTGAAAGCCAAGCTCCAACGACTTATCAAATTCATCCAATACCAAGGTGGTGATACTATCGATGGTGAGGTTGCCCCGACGGATGTGATCGGCTAGTCGCCCTGGTGTTCCCACTACCAAAGCGGGAGGTTGGATGAGATTATTCTCTTCCGTCTCGCGCTTGTGACCACCATAGCAACTGGTTATCTTGAGTCCAGTACCCATCTGTTTAAATACTTCTTCTATTTGCTGTGCCAACTCTCTGGAAGGCACAATAATTAATGCCTGCGTCAGTTTATTGGCAACATCTAAGCGTTGTATGATGGGCAACAGGAAGGCGAGTGTTTTGCCGGAACCTGTGGCAGAAAGAAGGAGTACGTTGTTGTGCTGGTCGTTGGCGGCGATGGATGCCTGTTGCATCTCGTTGAGTGCCTCTATTTTTAGATTGGATAGGATAGTACTTATCAATAAATTATTCTCTTGCATGAGGCAAACCTACGGAACTTTGAATGGAAGGAGGAAAAGATATTTGAAAAGTGGGGGTTTGCCACAAAGACACGAAGGCAGAAAAGGTAAGAATTAACCGCAAAGAACACAAAGTATTTACGCAGAGAAACACAGAGGGAAAGGTGGGTTTGCCACAAAGACACAAAGACTGAAAGAAGCACAAAGTGTGAAGTAAAAAGCGGAGCCAAAAGGGAAAGAAGGGGGGAGCCACAAAGACACAAAGACGGAAAGAAGCACAAATGATGAGGTAAAAAGGGGGTAGCAGAGAGGAGAGATAATGTAAGTAAAGGCAAACTCCATTATCAATTATCCATTGTCAATTATAAATTATCTCCTGTTACCTGATGAGGTACTTCTTTAGTTTACATTTATCTAGTGCTTTGATGCCCTCAACCACCAGAGACGCATTAAGGACAGAACCGGCCTGAATGGTGTGGGTATTGTCTTTGGCAATATGATATTTGGTAGTTACAGTCGCTTCCCCCTCTTTGTCATAGACATCTGCAATACGGGTGTTGAGGTCTATGGAGAACGCCTTTTCTTGTTGTGCAGCTTGTAACGCCCAATCGGCAAAGCCATATTCACCCCTTATCAACTTGCCATCCTTCCAGATATTCTTAGGAATGGAGGAACAAACAATAACAATAGCGCCCTTAGCTTTTGCTTGTGAAATGAACCTGCGCATGTACCATCCAAAAGTATGGACTGTCTCTACCTCATTGGTTACCTTATTCAAGATAATTATACTGTCTTCCCCTATTCCTGAGAGTGTTCCTCTGGAACGGGTAGAATCGTCAACGGGACTTTGGTCATTTAATCCAAACTGAATCATCAAGTAATCTCCCTTTTTCAATTTACTGTAGACTGTATCCCACATACCCTGCTTATTCAGCTTTTTGTCCCAGATACCATTTGTCTGAAAGGTACGTGTACTCGTACCGCCCACTGCATAGTTGCGGATAGTCAGCTTGGTGGTATCGAAGAACATAGGCAGAAACTTACCCCAACCCCATAAACCATTGTTACCAGAACCTTCTGCAACTGTAGAATCGCCAATGAGATATAGTGTAGGCTTTTCTTTTCTAAGAATAGAAAAAGCACATAAGCAAGTAAAAAGAAATGCAAGAAGAAGTGTTTTTTTCATATAAAATATAATAATCGCCTTAAAAACACGCAATTTAGTGATAACTGAGTGAGCAATTAATACTATCGTTACAAAGGATTGTTTATATCAGTCAAATATTTTTGAGACCAGGAGAATAAATCGTAGGCAACGTTATATGTTTTATTAAAATCTAATTAAAGTTGGCTTTCGTAAATAAACTTGGTGTTATCTAATTTGTCTGTTGACTTACTTTTGTGTCCCACCCCTTGAAATATAGTACAATGAAAAACTTACTCACACTCAAGATACCTGTTTTCTATCTTTTGTTTTTAGTTGGAATCTCCATTTTCAGTACTTTCCTGATGACTTCCAGCTATTATAACCTACGCAAACCAGTTCAATCAGATGTTTATGCATACAATACAAGTGTGTTGCCTACTTGCGATTACAGCATTAAGAGACTTAATGGATACAGCTACATAAAGCCATTGTTGTATATGGATAAAAGTTGTGAGACAGGCTTCTTTATGCCTTTGAAGCAACGTATTTTAGACATAATAGAAAAAGATAAGCTACAAGGCAAGCTCTCTACGGCATCTGTGTACATACGAGACTTTAATGAAGGGGACTTTATGGCAATCAACGAAAATACCCAATACCAATCTGGCTCACTAATGAATATCCCCTTATTGATTACTTACCTTCATCTTGAGGAAAACGATGAGGGCTATCTGGACAAAGAATTGTTGCTTGAGCATGCGTACCCCAACAAACAAAATACAGTTGATGTAACCGAAGTTGGCAAGAAGTATAGCTTGAAGAAGTTGCTTGAATTGATGATTATAAATCATGACAACAACGCTACCAACCTATTGTATGAACACATTGACAAAAAGGCTTTCCACAAAACTTTTACTGACGTAGGACTGACCATGCCCGAAAACATTACCCAAGCAAGTACCCTGACGGCTGATGACATCTCGCTGTTTATGCGTACCCTATACAATGCGACCTACTTAACCATCAACAATTCGGAATATGCCACCAAACTATTGTGTGAAGGAGAAATCAGGAATAAAGATTTAAGCCTTCCTTCCTCTGTAAAAATGGCTAGTGGCTTTAGCTCAACAACAGATTCTGAATTGACAGAACTTCATGAATCAGATATTATCTATCTGAACAATTATCCTTACACCATTACCATCATGACAAAAGGGAATGATGCAAAACAATTGGAAAGGGTAATCAATCAGATATCATCCAATGTGTACAAAGAGATCGTTTCCAAAAAAATATCCTAAAACATTCGTGCAATGGTATAGAACGCAACTACTATTTTTACACGCCCTCACAGTTGCGGGTTTTATCATACAATTATGGCCACAATTAGGAAACAGGCAATTACTTCTAGCTTACTATTATACTTAGGTTTTGCAATTGGGGCCTTAAATATCTACCTGTACACCAAGAATGGGGCATTCACCAAAGAGCAGTTTGGGCTTACACGCCTGTTCTTCGACTTCTCTACTAATATCTATGCCTTTGGTAGCTTAGGCGCCATTGCTGTTATCTATCGGTTTTACCCATATTACAAAGACAATTTACCCCAGCGTGAAAATGATTTAATTACTTGGGTATTGTGCGCTTCCCTTCTCGGTTTTTTAATTGTTTTGGGCATTGGCATTGAATTTCAGGATTACATCATCCGGAAATTCAGCAGAGGGTCACAATTGTTCCTTGATTATTACTTTTGGATATTCCCTTTTGGCTTGGGACTACTGATGTTTTCAGTAATGGAATCTTTTGCGTGGATATTGCAGAAAACGGTAATTCCCAACTTTCTGAAAGAAACTGTACTCAGAGTATTAACCTCTGCGTTAATTGTCTTGTACTACCTGAAAGTCGTTAGTTTTTCAGGTTTCGTCCATCTCTTTGCAATGCTCTACCTAGCAATATTTGTGATATTACTGGTGTATATCGTTAGGCAGAAAAAGTTTTTTTTGTGTTTTAAGATAAGCAGAGTAACCAGAAAGTTCTGGAAAAAAATGCTGATGATGCAAGGAATGTTGTTTGGCGGATTGATTATAACAGCCATCGGACAAACTGTTGATGGAATCTTTATTGGTGGCTTAATCAACCTAAGTGCTGTAGGAGTTTTCACATTATCCCAATACATGGCCAATCTGGTTCAAGTGCCACAAAGAAGCTTACAAGCAATAAGTGTGGGCGCATTGTCTCAGGCATGGAAGGACAAAGACCTCGTGGAAATAAATAGAATCTACTCCAGAAGCTGTATCAATATGTTGTTGGCTAGCTTGTTTATCTATGGCAATGTAGTGTTGAATGCTGCCGGAACCATCCACGCACTCAACCTGCAAGCAAGTTATATGGCAGGGATTAATGTGATGATTATACTCGGCTTGGTACGTATAATTGATGCGGGAACGGGCGTAAATGGCATGGTCATCATCACCTCGCCACATTGGCGTTTCGACTTTTATAGCGGCATCATTATGATTCTGTTGATATTGCCCACCAACTATTTCCTTATCAAACAATTTGGTATCATCGGTTCTGCTTATGCACAGTTGATATCAATGACGGTTTATAATTACATCCGTTTCGATTTTATCAGGCGCAAATTCAATATGCAGCCTTTTGACAAGAAAACCGTATTAAGTATCTTGTTGACAGCTGCTGCATTTGGTGTGGCCTATCTTGTAGGAGGCTTTTTTGTGAGGTGGGTAGCCATCATCATCAAGTTCATCCTTTTCTCGGGTCTAATGATTGCGGGTATTTTTACTTTCAGGCTATCCCCTGATGCCCATCAGTTATGGGAGAAATTTGTGTTGAGAAGGTTAAAAGCATCAAGCTGATAAGATTGAATCAGTTGGGCTATTGCAAGATATGCGGTTCTCAATATTTTAATTTGCACAATGGCATTCTACCGATACTTTTGCCACTTATACCTACTGTACATTATGTTTTCAAGACAATCAAGCCTGTTTCTTTTAGTTTCTTTCTTCACCTTCAAATGCATTGGGCAGATACCCCTAAAGGACTCAATGCCCAAAAAGCAGATTCTGATATTCCCTGTAATTTCGAGGTCTGTAGAAACAGATTGGTCGTTTGGTATAGCTAGTTCTGCTACTTTTCATATTGAGAAAAATGATACCATTACCCGTACGTCAAACGCACAGGGCTTAATACTGTATTCTTTAAAAAAACAATTCGTAGCCGCATTAAACGGTACAGAATATTTTAAGAAGGAGCATTATATCTTGAATGAACAACTATCCTACAGTAATTTTCCTGATAACTTCTGGGGAATTGGGAAGAACACACCTGATTCAGCACAAGAGGCATACACGTTCAGACAAGCCTATATTTATCTTCATCTCATGCGTCATCTGGGCAAGCGTTGCTATTTAGGTCTTTTGTATGAAATGCAAGACCTGATGGAAGTGAAATATGAGGAGAATGGACTTTTTGACAAACAAAAGGTTGCAGGAAGAAATCCTTATTTAATTTCAGGTGCCGGACTGAGCTTTACTTATGATACACGAACTGAAGCTTTTTCGCCTGATGCAGGCACCTTTGCCCAAGTATATTTCAATCACTTTGGCCGAATTACCGGATCTGATTATGATTACACTAACATAGTATTGGATTACAGAAAATTTTGCCGTGTTTACAAGAAGCAAGTACTAGCACTCCAAGGTTATTTTTTTGGCAATGTAGGAAGTGAAGTTCCTATTAGAAGCTTGGCTTCATTTGGTGGGAACAACAGCATGAGAGGCTTCTATGACGGTAGGTATCGAGATAAAAATCAGTTTGTACTCCAAGGTGAATACAGGGTACCTGTTTACGGCAAATGGGGTATTGTATTGTTTGGGAGTGGGGGAGATGTTGGGTCTACCTTTACGGACTTCAGTCTAAATGGACTTAAATATTCTTATGGAGGTGGCATTCGCTTTGCCCTCAGCAAAAGTGAGAAACTAAACCTGCGCTTGGACTATGGCATTGGTCAAGGTAATAATGATGGCTTGTATTTTCAGTTGGGAGAAGCGTTCTAATAGTAAAATCTTAGTTTACTCAATGCCAATGATAACATCGCTGTTTGCAAAGGATGGTAATCAGAACCTTCTAAACAACTGGCAAATTGTTCCTTTCATTCTATTGAAGTGTTGTTTATTTAGAAATTATTTAAGGATTATTAGATAAGGTTAAATATTTTATACTAATTTCCGCCTCTAAACGATTGCTGTTATGAGAAAGACTGTATGGTTTTGATACAGAAAAATTACCTTGGTTTGGAACAACATTATTTAAAATATATCATAACACAATACGCACATGACGCACACTTCATCGGGGTTACAAAGATTTAAAAACCAAGTTGGCATAAAGTTTCAGTTGTACAACAGTCTCTTTGGTTCCCTTCCCTTTCACCGCATAGAAAAGACTGGAATTCTAGTGTCGCTATTATTAGTAAACTGCGAGGAAGGGTATGCAAAAGGACTTAGTCCCATAGAAATACTAGATGTTTTCTTTACCAAACAAACCACTTTTGTAACTGAAGAAGAGAAGGCAGATCTTCTATTTCGCTTTGTACAATACATAGAAAGGCAAGTAGTTTTGTTTGATGCCCTTGAAGATGCTGCTTTTACAAAAGTGCACGACATGGGCGGTAAAGGAACCCTGAAAAATTTGGAGATGTTAGTTGAGCAACAACACTCACAACGGGAATTGACCGAAAAACTAAAGGACTTCAATATTCAATTGGTACTAACAGCTCATCCTACCCAATTTTATCGTGGGGCAGTATTGGGTATCATCCATGATATTTCTTCGGCAGTAGACGATAACAATGAAGCGCATATATACACTTACCTGCAACAACTAGGGCGTACTCCTTTCTTCCAAAAAGAAAAACCTACCCCTTATGATGAGGCATTGAGTCTTGTATGGTACTTAGAAAATATATTTTACCACGCTACCGGAAGAATTATTGCTGGACTTAAAAATGCTTATTCCAACTCATTATGTAGCGAGAATCCAATCATTAAAATGGGTTTCTGGCCAGGTGGCGATAGGGATGGCAATCCTTTTGTGACTGCTGAGATAAGCCTGAAAGTTGCCGAAGCATTGCGCATGAGCATTATTAAATGTTACCATAAAGATGCCAAGAAGCTAAGAAAAAGACTAACCTTCAAAGGAGTGGATGTGTTGATGACAGGGTTATATCGCAACCTGTATGACTTCCTCTTCAATGCAGAAAATAAACCAGCCATTTCTAAAGAATCTATTTTAGCTACCCTAAGAGAGGTAAGAAGTATTCTGGTGTATCAACACAACAGCCTTTTTATTGACCTGGTAGATAATTTCATTGGAAAGGTAGAAGTGTTTGGAATGCACTTTGCGTCGTTGGATATCCGTCAGGATAGCAGTGTTCACGTAAAAGTGATTGACATTGTATCGAAGAAAACTGACATCCTACCTAAGTTTTATAACTTGCTGAGTACGGCTGAAAAGATAGACGCCTTAACTGCAATCAACCAGACTGTCGATGAAAGCATTTTTACTGATGGCGTGCACATTGATACGCCGCGCTCCATTGCAGCCATCAAGCAGATACAACAGACTAATGGTGAGGCTGGCTGTAATCGTTACATCATCAGTCAGTGCCAGAGTGCTTTGAACGTGATGGAGGTGTTTGGGTTGTTTTTAATGAGTGGCTGGAAAACAGAAGAACTGACTGTAGATATTGTTCCATTGTTTGAAACCGTAGACGACTTGCACAATGCAGCTATAGTGATGAAGGAACTCTACGAACATCCTGTTTACAGTCAACATCTGTCGCGCCGCGGAAAGAAGCAAACCATCATGGTGGGCTTCTCGGATGGCACCAAGGATGGTGGTTACTTGATGGCCAACTGGAGCATCTACAAAGCAAAAGAAGAACTGACAGCTATCTCAAAAGAATATAATATTGACGTGGTGTTTTTTGACGGTAGAGGAGGCCCACCAGCAAGAGGAGGTGGTAAAACGCACCAGTTCTATGCATCTATGGGCAACAAAATTGCTAACAAAGAGATACAATTAACCATTCAAGGGCAGACTGTCAGTAGTAACTTCGGTACAATAGATACTGCTCAGTTTAATATGGAGCAACTGTTGCACGCAGGCTTGTCCAATAATGTCTTCACCAAAGATGAAACGACTATCCTACCAAAGGAAGAAGAATTGATTAATGTGCTGGCCGACAAGAGTTTCAAGGCATACATCACCTTGAAAGAGCATCCCTACTTTGCTGATTACTTGAGCAATGCAAGTGCCTTGAAATTTTATGCCCAAACAAATATCGGTAGCCGACCAGCTAAAAGAGGAGCTTCTTCCAAACTGTCACTAAAAGACTTGAGAGCAATTCCATTTGTGGGCGCTTGGAGTCAGTTGAAGCAGAATGTAACTGGATATTATGGCGTAGGTACAGCCTTCCAACAAATAGAAGCAGAGGGCAGATGGGACGAACTGGTTACTTTATATCACAGGTCTTTATTTTTCAGAACCTTGCTAGACAACTGCGAAATGGCAATGAACAAATGTTTCTTCCCATTAACTGCCTTTCTTAAAGACCATCCTACTTATGGCGAAATCTGGAATATGGTTCATGATGAATATGAACTGACCAAGAAATACGTTCTTAAACTAGCTGGACATACAGAATTGATGCAGAGTTATCAAATTGATCATCTGTCTATTGAAATGCGTGAGCGTATTGTGTTACCATTGGTGACTATACAACAGTATGCTATCACCAAAGTGAGGAAATTAGAAGAGGGGTTAGTTACTAATGCGCCAATTAAATCAACTTATGAAAAGCTAGCAATGCGTTGCAGCTTCGGTATTATCAATGCGGGAAGAAACTCTGCCTAAACAAATTTGGTCTTCATACAACACAAGCGTCTATCAATTATTGATAGACGCTTGTGTTTCTACTGGTAGGAAAGGGGTTAAAAAATATTGTTTGGAGCGTAATAAATTCATGTCAAAATATGCTTTGTACACAAAGCTTTGTAGCATAAAATTCCTTCAGTCTGCTCCTTTTTCCATAACTCATAACTCAAAATTCATAACTCATATCTAGTAACCGCCTACATTTGTACCCAACAATTAATTATTCATTTTTAAAACAATACAATCATGTCATTTACATTACCGGCTTTGCCTTATGCACACGATGCTTTAGAACCGTTTATCGATGTTACAACCATGCAAATTCATCATGGAAAACATCATCAAGCTTATGTAGATAACCTTAATAAAGCAATTGCTGGTACGCCAAATGAAGGTAAAACATTGGAAGAATTGGTTGCGGTTGCAGGTACTATTTCTCCTGCCGTTCGCAATAATGGTGGTGGACATTGGAATCACTCTTTCTTTTGGGAATCATTAGCTCCACATGCTGGCGGTACGCCAACAGGTGCTTTGGGAGATGCCATCACAGCTACTTTTGGTAGTTTCGATGCCTTTAAGGAAAAGTTTGCTGCTGCAGGTGCTACCCGTTTTGGTAGTGGATGGGCTTGGCTTTTGGTTAAAGATGGTAAGCTCGAAGTAAGTTCTACGCCAAACCAAGATAATCCTTTGATGGATGTTGCGGAAGTAAAGGGAACACCAATTTTGGGTGTTGACGTATGGGAACATGCTTACTACTTGAAGTATCAAAACCGTCGTCCTGAATATCTGGGCGCCATCTGGAACGTAATTAACTGGACTAAAGTAGCAGAACGTTTCGCTGCTGCTAAATAATATTTGGCTTTTTTATCAAAGGCACAAAGGTTTTTACTTCAAAAAAGTAATTTCTTTTGTGCCTTTTTGTTTTTTTATGGGCTTTTTCTCAACAAACTAATATTAGTCAGTGTTTATACCAATAAAAAACAGACCTTGCCCACCTGGCATTTAACCTAGAAAATTGTAAATAATGAAAAGTATTATTGTTTCTTTTACTGCATTGCTACTGTTTGCTTCCTGCTCTTCACACCACAAGAAAATAATTGTATATATCAAGGGCAATAGTACCGTCGACGAAAGTGCCAAAACTATTACTGCTGTTGATGGAAGTGGTAGTGACGAGAAGACCATTTCATATAAGACAGCGGATAAAGTTTTATTAAAAGTAACTGGACTTGGTGACGATGCAACAGTTTCTATTGACGGGGATGGATTGTATATCCTAAATGCAAAAACAGATACCATCATCGGTAGTTATCAGAAATACAGTGACCCAAGATTGACTCAAACAATGAAAACCCAAGAAGACTTAAAACATGACATAGATTCTTTGGAGCAACTGACTGAAGGAAAAAACATCAGTGCTGCGAATAGAAACTTTTATATACTCCCTAAAACAACTGTGAAAATATCAGACAACTTAGATGCTTTTGTGGTTGGGCCATTCCACAGAATGACCTCCATAGAAAAAGTAGATGGCAAATTGCCTGAGGTCTATCGCTTTTATAGTATTCAGGAAGTGCGGGAAACTATAGAGAAACTCACAGCACTTACCAAATCAAAATAAGCATCATCTTTGTGCATTCACCAACAATGCAGCAGCAACTACACCAGCCGTTTCTGTACGAAGACGGGTATTTCCAAGTGAGGTAGGCAAAAATCCTTTTTGTATGGCAAGGTTAATCTCAGTAGGGGTAAAATCTCCTTCTGGCCCAATTAACAGTTGCACCTCATTTAAAATTGCAAGCTCCGCAATAGATTTTTTGTCGGTTTCTTCGCAATGCGCGATCAACTTCTGGGGATAAATTGAGTGGGATATAACCGCTTCTATCTTAGTTGGCTGAGTAAGAACCGGTAGCCATGTTTGCTGACTTTGAAGCATAGCGGAAATAAGAATCTGATTCATCCTGTCAAAACGAAACTGTTGTTTCTCTGTTCGTTGACAAAGCAATGGAATGATCTCACTGATACCCATTTCCGTAGCTTTTTCTAGAAACCACTCCAACCTGTTTGCATTCTTCAACAATGAGATAGCAATGGATACCTTTCTTCCTTTATGATCCTGAAAAGCACTTTCCAGAATGTTTACCTCGCAGTTGCGTTTGTGTTCGGTAGTAATGATTGCTTTATGAAGCCATCCTTTTCCATCCGTCAAGTGCAATGCTTCACCTGCTTTCATTCGCAGTACCTGAATACAATGCTTACTTGTTTCTTCATTTAATAAAAAAGCACCCAAGCTATGGATACCTTCCTGATAAAAGTATGGTATAGACATGGCTATGGCTATTAGATGGGCTTATTCAATGTATTCCAGAGAGCATCCTTCAATTCAATTAATCCTGTATTGGTTAAGGATGAAATAAAATAATGGGGGATGTTTGTAGGCAATTCTTTAGAGATGGCTACTTTCAATTCATCATCCAGCATATCGCTTTTACTAATAGCAATGATGAAGTCTTTTTGCAGCAATTCGGGATTATATTCCTCCAACTCATTCAACAAGATAGCAAATTCTCTTTTGTGGTCGTTGCTATCGGCAGGAATCAAGAATAATAAGCAAGAGTTACGTTCAATATGACGCAAGAACCGATGCCCTAGCCCTTTACCTTCTGCAGCCCCTTCGATAATCCCAGGTAAATCAGCAATACAAAAACTCTTGTCATCCCTATATTCAACAATACCTAATTGGGGAACAAGTGTAGTAAAAGCATAGTTGGCAATCTTTGGTTTGGCAGCAGTAATTACTGATAATAACGTTGATTTACCTGCATTAGGGAAGCCAACTAATCCCACATCAGCCAATACTTTCAACTCCAGATTCTTCCATCCTTCAGTGCCTGGTTCGCCAGGTTGAGAGTGTTCAGGCACCTGATTGGTTGGTGTAGCAAAGTGTTGATTGCCCCAACCACCACGTCCACCACGTATCCATATTATTTCTTGTCCATGATCCAATACTTCTGCTTCAATTTCCCCTGTTTCTTCGTCTCTTGCAATAGTCCCTAATGGTACATCCAGATAAATATCATCACCATCTTTACCTGTACAGTTGCCTTTGCTTCCATTTGTACCATCTTCTGCCAATACATTCTTAAAGTAACGAAGGTGAAGCAGCGTCCAAAGGTTAGCATTACCCCTAAGAATAATATGCGCTCCTCTTCCGCCATCACCACCATCAGGACCACCTTTAGCAGTTAGTTTGTTGCGCATAAAGTGCGTTTGCCCAGCTCCGCCATGTCCACTTCGACAAAATATGCGTATGTAATCAATAAAGTTTCTTTCCGACACGGGTATGTTTTAATTGGGGGTAAAAATAAGAAGTTATGAGTTATGAAATATGAGTTATAAGTCCTGCCCCTTTCTTCCACTCACAACTCATATTTCATAACTCATAACCAAATGAAAAAGCCCCCGATATTCTCGAGGGCTTTATGTATTTATTCAGATTGAAAATTATTCTTCAATCTTTATTTTTCCTTTATTCTTAGCTATTACTTCTTCAGCAATATTGTTTGGCGCATTGTTGTAATGCGAAAACTCCATAGTACTAGAAGCACGGCCAGATGATAATGAACGTAATTGGGTTACATAACCAAACATTTCGCTCAATGGTACTTTAGCCTTGATAACTTGTAAGTTAGCCCTGCTATCCATACCTTCCAACATACCACGACGACGGTTCAAGTCACCTGTTACATCACCCATGTATTGGTCTGGTGTTAGAACTTCTACACGCATGATAGGTTCCAATAAAGTTGGTTTTGCTTTACGTCCAGCTTCTCTGAATGCACTCTTAGCACACAATTCAAAGCTCATCGCATCACTATCCACATCGTGGTAGCTACCATCAAATATTCTTACCTTCATGTTATTAACTGGGTAACCGGCCAATATACCTTGTGGCATAGATGTTTCAAAACCTTTCTGAATAGCAGCATGGAACTCCTTAGGAACAGAACCACCATGAATATCATTCACAAACTGGAAGCTCTTACCTTCATTTTCCTTAATCCATTCTTCATCAGCAGGACCTAAATCAAATTGAATATCAGCGAACTTACCACGACCACCAGATTGTTTTTTCAAAATTTCACGGTGAGTAACAGTGATTCCGAAGCACTCCTTGTAAGCAACTTGTGGAGCTCCTTGGTTAACTTCTACCTTAAACTCACGACGCAAACGGTCAATGATAATTTCAAGGTGCAATTCACCCATACCACGCAAAATGGTTTGACCAGTATCTTCATCAGTGTTTACACGCAATGTAGGATCTTCTTCAACCAGTTTAGCGATAGCCATACCCATCTTCTCAACGTCTGCTTGAGTCTTAGGCTCAACAGCGATAGCGATTACCGGTTCAGGGATAAACATATTTTCTAGGGTGATAGGATATTTCTCATCACACAAAGTATCCCCTGTTTTAATTTCCTTAAATCCTACTGCTGCTGCAATATCGCCAGCTTCGATGAAATCAATTGGGTTTTGCTTATTTGCAAACATCTTCATGATACGGCTGATACGCTCTTTCTTACCACTTCTTACGTTCAATACATAAGAACCAGCATCCAAGTGACCAGAATAGCAACGGAAGAAAGCCAGACGACCAACGAAAGGATCGGTCATAATTTTGAAAGCCAATGCAGCAAATGGTTCTTTTGCATTTGGAGATCTTGTAACAGTATCGCCAGTGTCTGGATTAACACCAGTGATATCATCAACATCAACTGGAGAAGGGAGGTAACGACAAACGGCATCCAATGCAGTTTGTACACCCTTATTCTTAAATGAAGAACCACACATCATTGGTACAATACTCAAATCGATGGTAGCCTTACGGATAGCAATGTGCATTTCTTCTTCAGTAATCGTATTAGGATCATCGAAGAATTTTTCCATCAAGTTATCATCGTATTCAGCAACTGCTTCTACCAAGTTTGCTCTCCATTCGTTTGCTTCTTCAACCATGTCAGCAGGAACAGGAATTTCTTTAAAGGTCATACCTTCAGTTTCCATATCCCATATAACACCCTTCATGGTAATCAAATCTACCACACCTTTAAAATCGTCTTCAGCACCGATAGGCAATTGCAAAGGCACCGCCTTAGCACCCAACATTTCCTTTACCTGATTTACCACCATCAAGAAATCGGCACCAGAACGGTCCATTTTGTTTACGAAACCGATACGAGGAACTTTGTAACGGTTTGCTTGACGCCATACAGTTTCAGACTGAGGTTCAACACCATCAACCGCACTGAACAAGGCAATCAGACCATCCAATACACGCATAGAACGTTCTACCTCGATGGTAAAATCCACGTGACCTGGAGTATCGATAATATTAAAGTAGTAATCTTTAGTATTTGCATCGGCAACACCCTTAACTGTAGGGAATTTCCATTGGCAACTAACTGCCGCAGAAGTAATAGTGATACCTCTTTCTTTTTCTTGTTCCATCCAGTCGGTAGTAGCAGCACCATCGTGTACTTCACCGATTTTATGAATCATACCTGTGTAGCGTAAGATACGCTCAGTGGTTGTGGTTTTACCAGCATCAATGTGTGCTGCAATACCAAAGTTTCTTTGTAATTTCAAATCCGCCATAACGCTGAGTTATTATTTGTTGTTTTATTTATTTCACGGGTAAACCCCGTTTTTAAGGCTGCAAAAGTAGGGGTTTAGTTTATTTAATTGGTAAGGTTGTAAAATTCATTTAAGATATTAAAGCCCCTCTCTAGATTTTAGTGAAATTTTGCGTTCTTCTTATCTTCTCAAGTGCAAAATGATTATAACTCAATTTATTATTGCATTCATAGATATTTCTTAAAAGCACTTTCAAGCGCAGTTTTCATTTTACCTGCTAGCGAAACAGGTCGCAACACTTTCACATTGTCAGCGTAAGAAAGTAGCTCCATCTCAAAATCATGGGTAATATATAATTCCAGTTTTATTCTTAATTCCTCTTCATTATCCACAACTATCTCTTGGGTCTCATGCAATGGTAGGCTTTTGATATATTTACCTTGCTCAGGCTCAAAAGACAGCACTACCTCTTCAATTTTTTGATCTTGCGGGGTGATGATGCCGTAAGAATGCTTAAATAGTTTGTTCATGTCAAACGATGCAAGCACGTTAAACTTTACTTTGGTTATTTCCAACCCCGACATTCTATCCAAGGCAAAGGTTTTAGGATAGTCATCCTTCACATCCTTAGCTATCAGGTACCACCTGTTTTTAAACTCCTTCAGGCAGTAAGGCTCAACCAATCTGTTGGTGATGGTTTCATCCCAATATTTCTCATAGTCAAATCTTATCTGCAATTTATTCTTGATAGCATGAATCAACCCATACAAGTTCTCTGTTCCTTTTGGTTTAATGCGTTCTAGGTGAATATAGTTTGATAAGTCCTCGGTCATATTCAACACATAAAAAGTATCAAAAGCTTCAAATAGTCTGTCATTTTTGGCAGTGTCGCCTTCATTATTTATACAATAAAATTTTTGTCGATTGTCATACTGTATATCTATATTCCATGTACTGTATATCAGTTCTATATCACGCTTGAATGTACGTATGGAAATATTGAAATCATAATCCTCTATCTCTGATTGTCTTTTCAAATAATCGGCAATCTCGCTAAAGCTCGATGGCTTCTTTCTAAGTTTATGGATAATGTGCCTGTATCTGATTAATGCTGCTTTACGTGACATAATCTATTTTTTTTATCTCGTTAACCGCTACTCTTTAAACAATTCTTTACAAATCTTCCAAACTTCTTCATTTGCCATTGCAAAGGCTTTTCTCATCGTCATATTCCCATACTTTTCCCTGATGCTCTCATTTGAAAAACAATAGAAGTTGGGTAGTACAGCTAATTCATCCTTTATCTTATCGGCATATTCATTTGTATCTCCTTCAAAATTGAAAGGCGTAGTACATACAACCGCAAATTCTTTATCCTTATCCTTTAAGTAATCTGCAACCTGCTTAACCAAATAACTTCCAGTCATTCCACCAAGCCCCACTAAAAGAATAAAACGACAGTTGTCCTTTAATCTTTTTTCTATTAGCTCGGGAATAGTAGTATCTAAATCTGGCTTGGGGACTTCTTTATCCCCTTTAACCCTTTTCAGAATGAGTTGCAACTGCTTTTCTTTGGAATAAATATGATGCTCTATAAAAAGAACCGATGCTGGCAGGTCTGTTCTTTCTACGTTTGATAAGCAACTATACGTTCCCTTAAACCCTTTTTCATACAAATATTTTGCAATATTGCAACCAGCACCTCCTAACCCAATAATATGTGTTTCCTTTTTTTTAGGTTCTACAAACGTATTCAACCAATCAGTCGCTGAATGCAATGGTACTTTCTTTTTCATTTGATTATTCTTTTCTCGTTACCTCTAGCAACTCTTTAATCTTGGCAGCAATTTTTTCCTTATTAATGATATTACTATATAATCGTTCGTATCCGAGAATATGGATATTATTTTCACTCTTGTAGTAACCATATCCATCTCCCCAAACATTTTCTCCTTTTTCTATATGTACAGCAACTTTACCAAAAGCACTTTTGCCTTCACATATTATTATTTTTGGCTTAACCATATCTACAATTCTTTTTGTCCAAGCCTCTATTTCTCTATAAATCTCAGGTCTTCCGCTATGCATTATTTTATCTAAGAGTACCTTAAGTTTCGTTTCATTGATTGTTGAAAAGAAACAACAATTTGTTTTTACAGTTTTTTCTTCTAGTAAAGGATAAGCATCAGCTAGCCTAAAAAGTTTTTCAGTTTCATCTGCTAATTTGAATCCACCTCCTAGATACCTAAGGTATTCTAGAGGATCAAAATCAGATACCTTTTGTCCATTGTTATGTTTTGAATATCCAGCGCCAGGATTAATACCTATAAGTAAAAATTTTGGTTGATAAATTAAGTCACTATATAGTATTTGCACCCCTTTATATACTCCAGAACTCTCCATGATTGCACCATATTCATTCACAAACTCTTTAACCTCATTGGCTAAAACTGTATACTTTACTTTCATTAATTCTTCTGGCGTACTCATAAATTGATGTTTTAAATGTGTAATAAATTTTGTTGAGTGAAAGTAGGGTTTTATTAAAACCAATAAGTCTAATCCCTACTTCCACAACAAAATTTAATCCCATCCCTAACCAATCTTTTCAACGTGGATATAAGTTGATGAATTGAAGTTCCCTTTGTGTATGTCTATCCCATACTTACGCTCAAAGGCTGCAATTACATCTTTACCTCCATTTGCCGACATAGGTGCGCCGTGTTGTGAAGGAAAATCAACACTCATACCCTTTTCTAGTCGAACTCCATTTGTTACTTGCGTCATTTTTGCTGTCGCTCTAAAAAGTGCCATATTATTTGCTTTAAATTATTACGCCTACTCTATTCAGTTTTCGGCTTCCCTGTTTTCTTATCATTCATCTGAAAAAACTCTTTTACAAAAACTTCTAATCCAGGCATTTTTGCGCATTTTCCTTTTATGTTTTTTTGATTTTGATCTCCTTTGTTTTTTAGGTCTCGCAGCGTTTAAGAATTTTTTTAAATTCACTCCTTCTTCAACCCATACCTGCATTTTTTTACCTTCATTTCGTTCAAGGAAATTTAAAGTCAAGGGTAGTTTTACATTGTACCTATAATTAGCTTTTTTAAATGGTCTACTATAAATTGTTTTTTGGGATGGTCTATTACAACTCGTTTTTCTGAATGGCCTTCCATTACTTGATTCAACAACAACCCACGAGCCATTCCCATTTAGCTCCGTTTGTTTTATCAGCAACTCCATTTCTTCAAAATATTTCAAATGGCTCTGTACTATTTCATCTTCCCTTAGAATGTCATAATCTCCTTCCGTTCTAGCTTTCTCAGCCAAACGCCGCTTCTCCCAATACTCTTCTTCAGTTTTCTTTTCTTCTTCATAGTACTTGTCCTCCAAATTTTTGGCTAGTTTCCTCATTCTTTTGGGCATTGTTAATTTTTGCAAACTGCCATTTTTTGAATTTCCCCTTTTTTGTTTCTTTTTATGTTTTTTTGATTTTGATCTCCTT
>CAITVK010000028.1 GCA_903895845.1 uncultured Chitinophagaceae bacterium | reverse complement strand
TTTATAGATATTTATTTTTTATAGAATAATAATCATTCAATTTCTACCTACTAATACTATAGACAATTCATCAATTTAGTTTTTTCATTTCCTACATTTCAACTTACCTATTCTAAAAAATCATTACTTTGTTCAACGGCTTAATTATTGCAAAGCAGTAATTTTTATTCTTAAAACTACATTATGATAATTTCAAGGAAGTTTCTACTTAGTGTATTCATATTACTAAACATTACAGTTATTGCACAAAAAGAAGTAGGTGTGATTCCAATAGAAAAACTTATATCCAAGAAACAATTTGATATGTTATTTCCGCATAGGGATACTTTATACCATTATGAATCTTTTATTGAGGCAACAAAGAGGTTTCCAACTTTTGCTACAGAAGGAACAGAATTGCAAAACAAACAAGAATTAATGGCCTTTTTTGCCAACGTAGCCCATGAGACTACTGATGGATGGCCAGAAGCTGAAGGTGGACCTTACGTTTGGGGATTGGTATATAAGGAAGAACAAGCCTGTTTAAATAAACCATGTCCTGTTTATAATACTGGGGGTACAAGTTTGTATAAACCAGTATCTGGTAAAAATTATTATGGCAGAGGCCCGTTACAGCTTTCGTATGCTTATAACTATGGACTTGCTGGTGATGATTTGCAGTTGCCGCTGCTAGAACACCCCGAACTTGTTTCTACCAATGGTACAGTGGCATTTGAAGCTGCATTGTGGTTTTGGATGAAAGCCCAAAAACCAAAACCTAGTTGCCATGAAGTAATTTGTGGGAAATGGATTCCCACACAAAAAGATATCGCCTTAAAAAGAATGCCGGGTTTTGGGATGACAATCAACATCATCAACGGGGGACTTGAATGTAATACAAAAGAAAAAGAGGTTAGCGAAAACCGCAAAGAAAGAATTGGATTTTACAAATCTTTTTGCAAAAAGATGGGGGTTTTGCCTGGAGATGGTTGTGATTGTGTGGTGATGGGTAATTATAAATAAGTGTTTTTTAGCTCTTTTTTGCAAAAATCTTTTTTTGTAAATTGGAAATTGCTATATTTAATCCGATTAATGACTTGCTTGCTATGAGGTATTTGATAATTTTGATGTTTTGCTTTTCAATAAGTAACCATCTTTTTGCACAAACAGAGCAAGAGGTTTATTGCTACATTATTTCGATTGGCATTAAGCATCCTGATATTGTTTTAAAGCAGGCTATTTACGAAACAGGACACTTCAAATCTAATATCTTTAACAAGAGAAACAATCTTTTTGGATTTAGACAGAGAAAATACATTTACTTCGACACGTGGAAGTCTTGTATAGATTATTATAAAGTTTGGCAAGAAAAGCATTACAAAGACGACACAGTGGATTATTACAAATTTTTAACTCGGAATAACTTTAGCGCAAAAAATAGACAACATTACGTTTCGCAATTAAAACAAACAAGGATAAAAGCAAAACCCAACTGTTTAGTGGATGAAAAAAAAGAATAATAAAATAGGTCAACCCCTGATACTCGTAATTTCAACCACGCTACTTTTATTTTTATTGTCGTTTGCAAAACTTCCCATTGGTTTATTAAACAAACTTCATTCAATAGACATCCTTTCAGACGTAAGAGAACCCGAGAGAAAACCAGCCTTAGTAAAAGTAGTCCCCAAAGACACAACTTCAATTTCCAAGCATAGCTTATTGCCAACAGATTCAACATTAATCTCCGACTTTGGCTTTGACTCTTCCAACTCACTTGCCCACTTTTATCAAAAACTAGATAGCATAAAACTAAAACACAACAAAATTCGAATCGCTTACTTTGGAGACTCTTTCGTTGAAGGGGATGAAATGACCGACCAGTTACGTCTCCGGTTTCAATCCCTCTTTGGCGGCAATGGCATTGGGTTTGTCCCGATGCAATCTAATGTTGCTACGCTATACACACAAGTTAATATCAAAAGCACAGGATGGAAAGATTACAACTTTAGGGATAATCCATCTAAACTTCCTTTGGGCATATCCGGACATTTATTTTACCCTGTCAATAATGGCGAGGTAGTCTATTCTCCCAAAACAAATAATCCGCCAACAAGTGTAAAGTTATATACAGGAAAACTAGACAAGGATGCTGTTGTGTACATCAACGTCAATGGTACCAATCAGGCAGTAGGTCTCAACATCAATAAACAAATAAACGAAACGGTTCTAGTGGGCAATACCCCTGTAAAATCTATAAAAATAACAACCAACAATGAGCGTATCCCTTTCTACGGTGTAACCATGGATGGGCTAAATGGTGTTTATCTAGATAACTATTCTTTCAGAGGCAACACAAGCACCCTTAATCAGCAGATTACCAATGAAGTAATGACACAGTTGAACAATTACTTACAATACGACCTAGTAATTGTGCACTACGGCATTAACGCAGTAGAACATGACCAACAAGAGTTTGAGTGGTTTGAAAGTAGTATGAAATCTTTGATTAAAAACATAAGAAAGGGCTTTGGAAATGTACCCATACTTTTAGTGAGTACCAGCGACATAGGATACAAATATGATGGCAAGTACATGACAGAGAAGGGCGTACCATACATGGTGGCCACCCAAAAAGAAATTGCCCGTAACAACAAAGTTGCCTTCTGGAACTTATATCAAGCTATGGGTGGCGAAAACACAATGGTAAACTGGGTAGAAGGAGATACCGTTTTTGCCTGCAAAGACTATACACACTTAAACTCGGTTGGAGCCAAAAAAGTGGGCGATCTGTTTTTCGATAAACTAATGGCCTCCAAAAAATATTATCAACAACTTACAACAACCAAAAAATAATCGGCTGATATGCAAGGCATAGACATACATAAATTATTGGACACCCTGCTTTACCACGAGAAAGATCCGTTGTTATTCAACAGTTCTTTCTTTCTGTTTTTTTTGGGGTTATTCCTGATGGCTTATGTTATTGCCTATCGTTTCAATACGATTCGGGTTTATTTATTGTCGCTTTTCTCTCTGTATTTCTTTTATAAAACCTGTGGCTGGTATGTAGGATTTATCTTGCTGGCAGCGGTTTTCGATTACAACATCAGTCATTCTATCTACAAAAGCACCAAAAAAGCTACCAGGAAGACGCTGCTTGTCTGTAGCATCTTGGTAAACTTGGGGTTATTATTTTATTTCAAATACACCAACTTCTTCATCGGCATTGTCAACGATTTCTCTACACATCAAATCAATTATTTAAAATTGATTCTCCCTGTTGGTATCTCCTTCTACACTTTCGAAAATCTCAGCTATACGGTAGATGTCTATAAAGGACATTTTAAGCCCGTAACTAAATTTATCGATTATCTCTTTTTCCTTTCCTTCTTTCCAAAGTTGATGATGGGTCCCATTGTACGGGCGGCAGACTTTATTCCGCAGATAAACAAAGAGCCATTTGTTACTAATGAGCAGGTTGGCGAGGGTTTATATTTAATAACTGCGGGGATTATAAAGAAGGTAGTTATTAGCGACTTTATCAACGCCAACTACGTAATACATGTTTTTGAGAATCCCTCTTTGCATACGGGCATTGAGTGTTTATTGGCTGTTTATGGTTATGCAATGGTTATTTATTGCGATTTTTCTGGCTACTCAGACATTGCTATTGGCATTGCCAAGTGGATGGGCTTCGATATAAATATCAATTTCCTATCGCCCTATCAGTCGTCTACGCTCACAGAGTTTTGGAAACGTTGGCATATCTCGCTCTCTTCGTGGCTGAGGGATTATGTATATATCCCGCTAGGAGGAAGTAGGAATGGGAAATACAAAACATATAGAAACCTTTTTCTCACCATGCTTATTGGTGGCTTCTGGCATGGGGCAAGCTGGAACTTTATTTTTTGGGGTACCTTGCATGGTGGGGCGCTTGCATTAGAAAAGCTACGCAATAGTTTTGGGAGAAAACATTTGGTAGTTCTGCCTGGTTCGAGTATTGCAACCAATGCACTTGCTACCATCATCACTTTTCATTTTGTATGTCTTTGCTGGATTTTCTTCCGCTGTGATACCTTTAGTAATAGTGGAATTATGCTACAGCAAATTGCTACCAACTTCCAGCCAAAGCTTTTAAAAGTAATGTTACCGGCCTATTGGCCTGTGTTTGCAATGTTATTCATTGCTTTTCTGTTGCACGGCATCAGTAACAAGCGAGAGGTTAGTTTCAAACAACTGATTGTGCGTATGCCAATGCCTCTAAAAATTATCTATTTCTTCATTTGCTTATACATCGCTATTCAGTTCAAACAAGCCGATGTGATAAAACCTATCTACTTGCAGTTTTAGGGTGTCTTTTCACAAAGTGTTCTTAATTCGCAAATTGCGAACACTAGGACGCAATACTAACCTAATGACAAAAAGAGTCAAGGCTATACTCACAATTACAAAGAAACTCTCCAAATTTTGTTCCATGAACATCTGAGAAAAATTTGTCTGGCGTCATCTCTTTATAAACATCTCTTGTTGAAAATAGTAATGCTTTGTACTTTATTGGTTGTTCAAAATTATCGTTGCATCGTTTTGCGGTTTTAATAAAATAATCTGAAAGCAATAATCCTGCATACAATTGATTCTTTGCCCCTTTTGTTGTACTGGACTTTAATTCGCATGCAAGAACATAAAGTACATTTTCTTTCTCATAAAAAATTAAATAATCGCAAATGCTTTTATAATCCCCGCTATTAAAAAATGGAAACTTCTCAATATAGTTTCCATTAACATCTTTTTTTGAAACATCAACTTTGTACACAAGAATATCTGGAAACTTGCTTTCAATTGTTACACCCAAACACCCAGTAATATTTGCAGGTTCAGTTAATGTAAACGGCGATGAATCAAACTCTTCGAATGTATTATTGAGAGTACTCTTTAAGTAGGTTAATAAAGACATCTTTTATCCTTCATTTTCAACGAGTGAATAATAAATGTCTTGCGCAATGACATTTTGGTTGTTTATAGCTTTATTAATCGAGTTAATATTAATTCCAGAATCAGTCAGAGGCAAAGATTCTACAACTACTTTACCATCCTCAATATGCTCAAATGAATAGACTCCAACTTTATCAGGATTCAGTAGTTCTTTCTCCTCATAACTATATCTATCCATTAATTCCTTTGTTTTATCTGTATCCGAGAATTTCTTTAAGAGAATAAGGTTATTCAACTCACGGATTATATAATCGCTATGCGTACTTATAAATACCTTAATGCCAGCATTCACTATTTGTGCAATTATCCTTGCAATCAACCTTTGATTATCTGGGTGAAGGTTGAGTTCGGGTTCATCAATAAACAATGAACTACCTGAGCGAGCTCTGTATCTCAAAAACAAAATAAGGCTTGTCATTGATTTTATGGTAGAGGCAGCTTGCTGTATAGAAACTCTTATCTCATTTGTACTATAATAAACATCTCCACTATCGTCGGTTGATATTTTTCCCCTCAGGATTTCCTCTTCAATTTGATCCGCTAAAAAGTCGATTTGAGAAATTTTAGCTTCACTTTTAAAATTTGGAATAATGTTTTGAAACTGTATCGCATCCTGGATAGCTTTGGAGTATAGGTTTGTTTTTTTCTTCAAATAGTCACTTCTTTTGCTTTCTTCTAATGTCTGTAATTTTGAAGTAACGTCAAATCTATTTGATAACAACTCCTTTCCGAATACAGTAACTCCGCTCCTCTCTGCTGTAAGAAAAAAACTAGGGAAACCAATTGGTAGTGCTAAAAATTGTAAAATTGTGTTGTGTATCAAGCCAACAGAGTATTCGTAGTTAAAATTGTCATTTTCTTTAAATGCCAATCTCTGGAAACTTATCTTTAAAAATTCAGAATTATTTCCCTTTCCAAAATCTACAGAAAATTGCCCCATACTAGAGAAATTTAACTGAAAATCTGCCTTCTTTATTTCATCAAAAAGAGTAGAGTCATCCCAAAAAAGTTTTAAAGAGCTATTTTCAAACTGATTGGATTCCACACCTAACAAAATGGGCAACTTTGATTTTAAGCTTTTACTGTTATTTTTATAAATAATTTCTTTATTCTCAAAAATTAAATCGAATAGATTCACTTCAACTACCCCTTTACTTTCCAATTCCATCAATTGTGAATGCAATGAGGGTATAATTTCTACCCCCCAAGAAATAGGGTCACTCAACCCATATATCGCATAAGACAGAAATGTTTTGCCTGTATTATTGGGTCCACAAAAGATGGTTAGGTCTTTTGATAGATCAATTGTGGCACTTTTTATCTTCCCTAAATTTTCTACTTTATAGTACACTTTTAATAGTTTTAAGAATTTCAAAAATAGTGAAGTGATAAGATAAAAGACATTTTATATTGAAATGGTGTCTTAGTTTCTTGATATAAAACATTTTCTCTCCCATTTCCTCCATCCCCCACATCTCCACCACTTCAAAGAAAATGATTCATCTCATAGGTTTATTAAAAGTCACCCACTCTGCATTTTTACGGTTATCCAACGCTACCCGCCACACTAATTGAGACTCTTTTCGGCTTCACAGGATAAAAAATCGCTTCTTTCAACCACAACTTCGTCTTTCAGGATGGCTTTTACAAATAGCCAGGTCATTGGAAGATATAGCCAGACGGTTCAGCCACGTGGTCAAGCCGTTGGAAGATTTGGCCAGATGACCCAGCCATATAGCCAGGTCGTTGGAAGACATGGCCAGACGGTTGGGAGAAGCGAAAACACTAGGATTTTCGATTAATTAGATACAAAAAAAGCCCCATCAAGAATGATGGGGCTGTATTCCATGTTAAAACTAGAAAAGGCTTTTAATATTATTTGATCAGTATCTTTTGTGTATTGTACTTGGCACCCGAACCTTGCAAGGAAACAAAGTAGATATTTCCTTTTGTTGATTGACCAAGATTTACAGCAACCTCATTTTTACCAGTTACTGCATTTACCAATGTGTTGCTTACAATGCGACCAGTAATATCTACAATTGCCAAACGCAATTGTGTAGCAGAAGCACTTGTAAAGCTCACCTTGAAGTTACCATTGTTGGGGTTTGGACTAACACTTACTGTCTTCACTTCCAAAGCTTGTTGGTAAGCAATATCTACCGTACTAAAGGCTGCATTGCTGATGCCCGCTTTGATGCTGAGGCTTTGACCAGTAGTGTTTACCACATTGTAAACCACCGAAGTAATATCAGACGCATCAATAGTTGCTGGCAATGTACCATCGGCAGATTTAAAGCTGCTTAAAGCAATATCATAAGTCTGTCCATCTTGCAAATTGTTGATGGTGTAAGTGTATTGACTATTCCAGTTACCTACACTTTGCTTGGTGATGGTTACTGTCAGGTTCATTCCTTCTGTATTTGTAGATGCAGTGAAATGGAACGATTTGTAAGCACTCAAATCAACAGCAGCAGCACCACCTTTCAGGTATTTGTAGATAGATAAGTAGCTAGGTGTAGTCACTTGCACTTGTACATCTCTCATCAAAGCATATTCGTTGGCAGCAACTTGTCTGGTGCTGTTGTTGATTACATTAAATTGAGAAACAGTTGTTGCATTGTCGCCACTTGTACCCCAGATACCATCCGCCATATACAGCATATCTGTTGTGTTGTTGTTGAATACCATGCTGATATTTGCATCATACATATCACCAACCGGAACAGATACTGTTGTTTTTCCATTTGTACCGATAGTGAAAGGAACTGTCAAAGTAGTACTGGCAGAAGTAGTTTCCGTTGCTCTTTGAGTTAACAGGAAGTAGCCAGTTGTGTTTGCAGTCCTGTTGTTTACAGTCAAGTTCAAGTTTGTACCTTGTCTGCTAGCGGCAGAAACATACGCACCAGGCAAATCGTTGTTGCTGCTCAACTGCGCTACAGGCATTGTTGCTTGCAATTTGCTTAATACTTCTGTTACCATTGTGTTTACATCCACTTTTGTAGAAGCCCACAATTGATAGTTATACATGGTGTCTTCGCTTGCATAATCAGGCATCAACCAATCACTTTGAATAGAGAAAGTACTTCTTCCAGCTTTTTGACCAGCAGAGAAACTAACTGCATATTCAGTGCTTCCATCAGGTTGTTGGATAGTATAGCGGATGAAAGAAATGTTTTCAATCGAAATATTTTCAATGTTCAACAACTGAGCACCTTTCAATCTGTCGCAGATTGGTTTGGTGTGGCTGTAGATGCCGCCAATTGTTTTGGTAGCAAATGCAACAGCCCTAGGTGAGTTGTTTA
This sequence comes from uncultured Chitinophagaceae bacterium, assembly GCA_903895845.1. Lineage (GTDB taxonomy): Bacteria > Bacteroidota > Bacteroidia > Chitinophagales > Chitinophagaceae > Parasediminibacterium. The sequence continues at coordinate 121,450 of CAITVK010000028.1, read as the reverse complement.
ATGTAAAGTCTATGGTGCGAACATCAACAGCATTAGTGATTGAGGTAAGGTCAGCAACTTCAGCTGTTTTATCGTAAGGAACATACGAAGCATTTACTTTATAAGGCATTGTTGCAGTCAAAGAATGAGAAGCACTCGTACCAAATGTCTGATAACCGCCCTTCTTAGGAGCTATAATTCTTTCGGCATCAACATATTTAACCGGACCATTCTTGCTGTTTTTGTAGATGTTGAAGTTTCTGGTACCAATTGCAGCACCAAGGCTTTTACTTTCCAATCCACCAGAACCACCAGAACTTACCGGAGTAGTAACGCCGCAAACAGAAATTGGCTCGGCAGTAACTAAATCTTGTGCTTGAGGTGTATTCAAAGCAACAGCATGCCATACAGTAGAAACATAAGCTGTCCAATCTATATTCTTATTCTGTACATCTTTTACCCAAAGTTCTGCTGTATCCAATATAGCTTGATTGGTTGCAGAGTTTGCATTGTAATCGAAATAGAAACCATTAGCTGTTGCATTCTTAACAGAGAAATTAATGTTTGAAACATTGTATTGATCGTGTGTTATTTCCCAAAGAGCCAATTGGAAAGCAGTTGCATGATTATTAGTTAACCAACCAGAATCTGTAGAGTTAGTAGAAACATAGTGTTGGTCTACCAAGTACCGAACCATACCTGCTCTTACTGGCCCAATACCACCATCAGGAATTTGCATACCAGGAGTTCCAGCAACCCCTTGGTCTTCTTTAGCCAAATATTCCAAAGGTTCTACTGTGTAGTTGGTATAATTGGTATTGATATACAAATCTCTAGAAAGATCAGAACAAAAAGCAGGATAGTTAGATAAATTCTGACTTTGCAAGCTTAGGTTACCCGGAGCATATACAGTAAATGAACCTACAGGAGAAGAAGAACCGGGCTCGTACAAATTATTAAATGTAGTTGTATTGTAAGGAGGTACTACCCAATTTAAATCTGCAATTGGAGAACCAGCAGGGAAAACTGTGTTGTCACATTTACCACCACATAAAACTTCTGCTACAGTTACTTTGGTATCGGTATAGCAACTTGCATCGCTACCATATACTCTCACAATATAAGTTCCACCAGTATTTGGTACACCTGTTTTTGCAGTTGCAGGCAAAGAACCAATTGATGTTGCAGAATTATAATCAGCTCCATTGTAAGAAGCAGCATTTAGAGAACTAATACCAAACTTAGATGCATAACTACCACTTGCAATGGTAAGTGTACCATTGTAACTAGGATTACCCAAGGAATTACAAGTAGCTGCTGTTTGAGTAACTACAATGTTAGACGGAGAACCAATTGTAAGATTCAAGGTGGTCAAACTATCATAACCAGCGGCGTTCAAACTATCAAATGTGTAAGAACCACTAGTAGTATATGTAGTGCCATGCCATGTGTAGCTGCTGCACGCAGAAGCATAGATTGTAGCTGTGGTAGGTGCTTTTACTTTTAATATCAAAGTGGCTGCACTATCACATCCTGCTGCATTGGTTAAATGTGCAGTATAAGTACCTGCCGTTGAATAAGAAGTTCCATTGAAGGTATAAGAATCTCCAGCATTAATACTTGCGTTAGTTGTTGAGGTACTCTTGGATTTAACAGTCAAAACCAAGGTAGCTGCACTGTCACATCCTGCTGCATTGGCTAAATGTGCAGTATAAGAACCTGCCGTTGAATAAGAAGTTCCATTGAAGGTATATGAACTGCCATCACAAATACTTGCATTGGTTGTTGATGTGCTTTTGAATTTCTTGGTCAAAACTAAGGTAGCTGCACTATCACATCCTGCTGCATTAGTCAGATGCGCAGTATAAGAACCTGCCGCTGAATAAGAAGTTCCATTGAAGGTATATGAACTGCCATCACAAATACTAGCATTGGTTGTTGATGTGCTAGCGGATTTGATAGTTAAATTCAAAGTAGTTAAGCTATCGCAACCACCTTTATTTAAACTATCAAAAGTATGAACCCCACTTGTTGTGTAGGTTGTACCGTGCCATGTGTATGAATTACAAGTTGATACATCTAGTGTGGCAGTGGTTGGTGTACAAGTAACCGCACAACCAGAAACAGATGGTGTAAATGGATAATAATGTAGTTCACCACCACTTTGTACAAAAGACTGACCAATTACCTGACCTTCAATGTTAGATTGATTGACAGTTTTTGTAATGTCAGCACTTGGCGCAAAAACAGTTCCCTCAATGGTACTGTTACCTGCGATGCTTAAAGACGTGGTATTATAAAAGTTGTAAATGATATAAGGTGCATTTGTACCACCAATTCCAGCTTGATTCCAAACATTCCATGTGAAGCTACCTGCAGCATTTACATTAATAACCAACACATGATTTGCATCTGGCTGATTGGTAAAAGTGATGCCATTGGTTACACTATTCAAATCACTGCCAGAGATGTTCAACACATTTGTACCAGTTGCGAGCGTAATTTTTACTTGACCACCTGTGTTCACATCCCCACAATTAGAACTATACTTATCTTGATTTGGATTTGACAAAAGATTAGCTGTACCTGTGCAAGCTGCCAAACTAGCAGCACTTGCTTTCATACTTGTAAAAGCAGATGCAAAGCTTATCTCTGAAGCTGTATTTGCATCGCAAACAGGATTGTTAGAAGCAGAAACTTCTGTACCCCATGCAAAAGCATTTGAATTGATATTGATGTTTGGAGTAGAGGCATAAGAAGCAGCACTACCAGTAATGTAGATGTTGGAAGCGGCATTATTATTATCGCGATACCATGTTTTGATATTTGAAGAAGCACAATTGCCAATCTTCACATATCTGCCGCTATTAACTTGTAATGAGCCAGAAGATAAGTTCACCTTGCCTCCAACAAATAAGCCAATGGGTACACTACTTACAGCGAATGTTCCATTGTTATGGATATTCACCTGATAGTTACCATTAACGGTTAGATCTCCACCGATAGCAATTGGCCCTTCGGACTCATTTGTTACCAAGGTTGCATTTTGCTGCAGAAACGCGTTAAACCCCAATGCAGGCGTTGTTGGACTCTGTGCAAAGGAGTAATTGGATAACAGTAACACTGTTATCAACGAAAGGAATTGTGTTAAAACTTTTTTCATTTTGTTCATGTTTTTTTTAAATTATCGGTAAATGGTTTATCCCCAAATACGCCACAAAAATGTAGTAGTATGATTACGTGGTAAATCCCTTAAACAAGGGGGTGAGAACAAAAACTGAAGAGAATATTATATCTGATGCCTAATTTTTAGTGCTGTTGGGTCAACACAGAAAGCTTATTCTATGTAGTAATTTGTATTAGCTGTGGATTTTGAAAAACAAAGAAAGGGTCTAGCCACTTTCGTGACTAGACCCTTTAAAAATTATAAATAAATTGTTTAAACGAACCCTTAGAACCAGATTTTAGTAAGTAGAATAGGCAGGACAATTGTATCCTTCTTGCAAATTGAATGAGATACCTACTTGAAATGTAGCATAGGAATCATTTCTGCCATTACCTCTTTGGCGACCTTTTATTCCAATTGGCGTAGTAATATTCGGGATAGTATATACATTACTCCTATCTTGTAGTTGATAAGCAATACTACCTGCATCAAAACTAGCAGCACCTGCATAAGTACCATTTACATCATCCAGATAACCAGTACCCGTAAAACGGTAGGTTAGTTCAGAGAAAATATTAATCCTGTCAGTAACGTTATATTTTACACCAAATCCTATTGGTACCACCCAGGAAACTAAACTATAAGGGCTTGCTTGTCCTTCAGTTTTCAATGGATTTAAATCATATCGTTGTCCCCCCAGGTAAGTATATGGATTAAAATAAATAGCTCCTAATCCTGCACTTAGGTAAGGCGTAAAGCGATATTGAGGAATAAGTGGGAAGAATTTAAAGAAGTTGAAGTTACCGGTTACACTCAGTTCATACACATCTGTATTAAAACTAAGGTTTCTTATTTTTTGAACAATATTGTCACTGTACGAATCTGAATAGCCAAGGAATGTATAATCAGCATTTACTTTGATACCTACATAATTATTCAATTGTCTTAAATAGAAAATTCCAGCGGCAAATTTGGGATGACCAATTGAAGCATTGGGGTTTAAGTCACCAAAATAATGACCTGTACCAACAGAAAAACCGTATTCCCCCCTGTGCGAGAATGTCTCTTCTAGTTGTGCATTAACAGAACCGGAAACTATTAAGAATAAAATAAAGACAACAATTTTAAAACGCATAATGTAGATGTATACAACGGTTAAGTCGGCAAGATAATTTCTAAACGCCACTTATCCTGTTTTATTGCTACACATTAGTAATTTATTAGCGTATTTACTACTAAAAAAAATGAGCGTTTCTCTTTAAGGAGCCAGTCTTTCTATCTTCCAACCTCCGTTTTCTTGTGGCGTATATAGCAATCTGTCGTGCAATCTGCTTTCGCGTCCTTGCCAGAATTCTATAGTGTGTGGTTTTAGTCTATAGCCACCCCAATGAGGGGGACGAGGTGCATCATTGCCATATTGCTCCCTGAATTTAATTTCGTTTTCCTCCAAAACTTTTCTACTACTTATTACAGCACTTTGTGGTGATGACCAAGCGCCTATCCTACTAGCAGCGGGACGTATGTAAAAATATTCATCGCTTTCTTGTTCAGAAACCTTTTCTATGGTACCCTTTATGTTTACTTGTCTCTCTAGTTCTTTCCAGAAAAAGAGAATGGTTGCATTGTTATTTTCTGCAATTTCCTTTCCTTTTTGGCTGTTATAGTTGGTATAGAAAACGAAGCCATCCTTATCATATCCTTTTAGCAAGACAATTCTTGCCGACGGAATACCCTCTTTTGATGCAGTGGCAAGTGTCATTGCATTTACCTCATCTATATTACTATCCAATGCATCGTTCCACCAGATGGTAAACTGATCAATTGCGTCCAGATCAACATCTTGTTCACCCAAACTTTTTAGCTTATACTCTTTCCTAATGTCTGCAATACTCATAACAAATAATTTAGAAGCGAATGTAATAGGGTGTCAGGTTTAAAATTTATGACAATCGTCATACAACTAGATCACTACCAATTCATAAAATGCTTCTTCATTCAAATACTTCTTAGCCAATTCCTTCAACTCGTCGGCAGAAACAGTTTTGATGGTATTGATTGCTTTATGAAAATAGTGCTCATCCAACCCATTCAAAATATAACTCTTCCAGCGTGAAATAGTTTGGAAAGGTCCATCAAGGTCCGACAATAAACTTCCCATCATAAAATTCCTTACCAAGTGCAGTTCCGTCTCTTCAATCTTTTCGTCTCTCAACCTTGTCATTTCCTTATACACTTCTGAGATGGTTGCAGCACACACATCCTTTCCGGCTTCGGTACTGATCATCCAGGCAGATTGTTCAATCATATTTTGCAGATAAGAATGAATACCGTACGTATATCCCTTGTCCTCACGGATATTGCTCATCAATCTAGAACCAAAGAATCCACCAAACAGGTTATTCAACACCTGCACTTTGGAGAAATCGGGGTGATGCCTGTTTGGGAAAGGACGAGCCAAACGGATGGCACCTTGTACACCATTTGCATCATTACTGATGTTATATTTCTTTTCTACTGCTTGTATTGTTGGATGAACAATCTCGGGCAAAGGCTTCTGATTAAGTGGAAGACTACCAAATGCATTATTCAATTGTTCCCGAATATCCGCAGGCAATATCCCCGCCGTGAAGATGATGCACTTGCCGTTGGTATAAAACTAATTGTAGTACTTAATTAGATCTGCTTGATTGATTGCATCATAATCTGCTGCAGAAGAATATTTACCATAGGGATGATCTTTCCCAAATAAATACTCGTCAATCAACCGATTGGCAACAAAGTCGCACTTCTTTAGGTTGATGGTCAACCGTTGTTTCTGGTTCTGTTTGTAGATAGCCAATTCATCTTCGGGGAAAATGCTGTCCGTCAACAATTCACTCATTACCGGCAATAACTTTGGCAAATGTTTGCCCAAAGTGTGCAATGTCATGGTTGCTGTCTCGTTCTGGCAACCCCTGTTCAGGTATGCACCATGAAACTCAAAATGCTCATTAATGGCAAAGGCTGTCTTTTGCTTGGTGCCATTCTTAAGCATAAAGTTGGTAGTAGCAGCAACAATATTCTTTTCTTCGTACCAGTTCCCTGCAAAGAACACCAATTCCACCATCACTACCTCTTGGGCACCTGCATGCAGGCTATATACTTCTACACCATTGTCCAACGTGAACTTGGTGTAGGGTTTCAATTGCAGGTGAAACTCAACTGCATCTACTATCTCGGGACTCTTCTTTCTATTTAGCATCTGTCTTTTAATTTGAACACATAGAGATTATTGGCTTTCTATGTGTTCTATGTATCTATGTTCCTATGTGTTTATTTTTTTCAATTTCCCTCTACGCATTAATTCTTACTCCTGTAATAGAGCGTATTACTATTAGCCTCATCAAAAATCAGTTTGCTGTATTCCCTGATGTCTTCTGATGTGATTGCCTGGTATCTATCCAACTCGGTATTCATCAGGTCGGCATCGCCCAATAGTTCGTAATTGGCAAGACTACTTGCACGGCTCATAATGCTCATATCCTCGAAGGCAATGATGCTCTCCGTTTTGTTTTTTACCTTCTGTAGTTCACTGTCTTCTATTAAATCGGCCTGTATCTTTTGCAGTTGTTCGCACACAGCTTTGTCGGCATCTTCAATCTTTACACCCTTTACCAACTTGCCTTCTATTGCCAACAAACCTTTGTCTATACTACCAAAATGATAACAATCCAAGCTAGAAAACAATTGCTTTTCCTTCACCAATGCCTGATACATTCTGGACGAACCGCCGCCTCCCAATATTTCTGTAATTAAATCGGCAACATAATATCCTTTGTCCAAACGGGCTTCTATATGCCAGGTCTTTACCAAAGAATCCAACGGTACATCGGCAGTTACTTCCAAGAATCTTGCTGCTGTTTGCTTGGGTTCTTCGGGCAGGTTACGATTATATTTTTCGCCCATTGGTATCGGCCCAAACCACTTTTCTGCCAAGCCCTTCACTTGTTCGGTCGTTACGTTTCCTGCCACTACCAAGATGGCATTTGCAGGGTTATAATGTTTATGAAAGAATGCTTTTACATCGTCTATAGTGGCGTTTTCTACGTGGCTTAGTTCCTTACCAATCGTCATCCATTTGTAGGGGTGGGTGGTAAAAGCAAGTTCGCGCATCTTGAACCACAAGTCGCCGTAAGGTTTATTGATATAGTGTTCCTTAAACTCTTCACATACTACTTTGCGCTGTACTTCGAGGCTCTTTTTGCTAAAGGCAAGGCTCAGCATACGGTCACTTTCCAACCAAAAGGCCGTCTCTATGTTTTCTGCCGGGAGACTGCAATAGTAATTGGTGAGGTCGTTGGTGGTGTAGGCATTATTCTCTCCTCCTGCCCTTTGAAGTGGTTCGTCGTAGTCGGGAATATGGATGCTTCCACCAAACATCAGGTGCTCAAAAAGGTGGGCAAAGCCAGTCTTGTTGGGGTCTTCGTCTTTGGCACCTACATCATACATCACATTTACAACGGCCATTGGGGTACTACTGTCTTCGTGTACCAACACCCTCAATCCATTATCCAAAACAAACCTATTATAGTGCACCATCTACTGAATAATTTTATAAAAGATGGCAAATATAAGGCAGTAGGCGTAAGGCATAAGTTAGGATAAGAAATACTTAGTGTAGATTTTTTTGTAGGAGCGAATGAGTTAGATTGGATGTGAGCCACAATGGGGCAAAGACAGGAAGAAGCACAAAGAAGAAATGAGGACTGTTGGTTGTGTACTTTACTCAGTAAACCTTTTACTTTACCCAGTAAGACTTGTACTTTACCCAGTAAGACTTTTACTTTACTCAGTAAGTCTTTTACTTTACCCAGTAAGACTTGTACTTTACTCAGTAAGTCCTGTACTTTACCCAGTAAGTCCTGTACTTTACCCAGTAAGACTTTTACTTTACCCAGTAAGTCCTGTACTTTACTCAGGGATAGGGGTAAATTAGCCTGACAAGGGTAACGAGAGGGAGTTTTATTGGTTTTTAGGTTATGGGAAGAAATAAGCTGGAATAGAAATGCTACAAATTAAAAGAGGTTGGATAAAAAACTAAACTTCCTATCCAACCTCTTTACTTACGACTTACCACTTATAACTTACGACTATTACTCATATATCAAATGCGTCAATACGCCATCCCTTAGTTTAGGTTCAAACCAAGTACTCTTTGGAGGCATTACATTGCCACTATCTGCAATATCAAATAGCTGGTTGATTGTAACGGGATATAGGCTAAACGCAACAGCCCAATCACCACCATTTACACGGTCTTCCAAGCCTTTCAGTCCACGGATACCGCCCACAAAATCAACCCTAGTATCGGTACGTGGGTCTTTGATGCCCAAAATCGCATCCAAAATATTGTTTTGAAGGATGGTCACATCCAATATACCAATTGGGTCGGTAGTATAAGTGCCTTCTTTGGCAGTTAGTTTATACCAAACCTTATCTATAAACATTCCAAAATCGTGCAGTGTAGTTGGTTTGTAGGCTTCCATCCCAATTCGCTCTACTGTAAACTTTTGCTCCACAGCAGCAAAGAAATCTTCCTTAGATAAACCATTTAAGTCCTTCGCCAAACGGTTATAATCCATAATAAACAACTGATTGGAAGGGAATAAGGTGGTAAGGAAATAATCACTACCCTCTGTTTTCTTGTCGCCCAATGCTTTACGAACCTTTGCTGCAGAAGCCGCTCTGTGGTGACCGTCTGCAATATAAGTGCAAGGAACAACGGTATCAAACAGGTTGGTAATGCTTGCAATAGTCTTATCGTCATTCACCAACCAGATTGTATTTTGAATACCATCATCGGCTAAGAAATCATACACCGGTGTTTTGGTCGTTTTCCATTTGTCTATCAACGCATCTATTTCCGCAACGTTCTTGTATGCCAAGAAAACATTGCCAGTCTGTGCACCAGACGTCTTGATATGGTTAATCCGATCCAATTCCTTCTCCGGACGGGTGAACTCATGCTTCTTGATGATGTCGTTTTCGTAATCATCCACACTACTCACACACACCAAACCCGTCTGGCTACGACCATTCATTATCAACTGATAGATATAGTAGCAAGGCTTCTCTTCTCTGAACAAAATCTTATTTCTGATAAACGTAGACAAGTTATCCTTTGCCTTTTCGTACACTTCTGCGCTATGGATGTCTACTGTTTCGGGCAGACTCACCTCACTTTTGGTGATATGCAAAAACGAATTGGGATTACCCTGTACTTCTACACGGGCTTCGGCACTGTTTAGTACATCGTACGGGCGACTAGCCACTTGTTTTGCTATCTGTACCTGCGGACGTAATGCTTTGAACGGTTTAATATTGCTCATAATGTTTTTTTAGTCGTAAGTCATAAGTAGTAAGTCGTAAGTCAGGAAATAATGCAATTGCATTACTTACGACTTATGACTTACCACTTACGACTATTTTTTTTCTGCAAAATGTTTCATCAAATCTGTAAATGCAACCACACTTTCTAGTGGTAAAGCGTTGTACATGCTCACCCTTATTCCTCCAACGGTTCGGTATCCTTTTACGCCTACCATTCCTTCTTGTTTGCAAAGGTCTAAGAATGGTGCTTCTAGTGAACTATCGTTTAAAAAGAACACGGCATTCATGCGGCTTCTGTCCTCAACTGCTACTTTGCAAGTGAATTGTGGAAGTGCATCAATGGTATTATAGAGTAGGCTACTCTTCTCAATGCTGCTTCGTTCCATTTCTGCCAAACCACCGCTTGCTTTTATCCAACGCAATGTCAATAAAGCAACATACACCGCAAAAACGGGTGGCGTATTCATCAAAGAACCTGCTTCAATGTGCTTTTGATAATCCATGATAGCAGGAATAGGTCTTTTTATCTTACCCAGAATCTCTTTTTTCACTACGACCACGTTTACGCCGGCTGCACCCATATTCTTTTGTGCACCTGCATAAATTAAGGAGTATTTACTGAAATCTAATTGACGACTGAATATATCGCTACTCATATCGGCAATCAATGGTACAGAAACATCCGGCGCAGCAAAGTATTGGGTACCTTCTACGGTATTATTAGAGGTAATATGAAGGTATTTGGCATCTGCTGGAACAGAAAACCCTTTATTGATGTAGGTATATCCTTTGTCTTTGGAAGAAGCCACCACACTAGCCTTCCCAAACAGCGAAGCTTCCTTGATTGCCTTGCTTCCCCACACGCCATCGTCGCAATAGGCAGCCGTTTCATCCGAATCTAGTAGGTTCATAGGTATTTGCATGAACTGAGTGGTAGCGCCACCGTGCAAAAACAGTACATCGTAGCTATCATCCAGTTGCATCAGTTCTTTTACCAATGCCCTAGCTTCTTCCATCACCTCCATAAAGAAAGAAGTTCGGTGACCAATTTCTAGAATAGATAATCCTGTGTTGTTGAATTCAATTACTGCCTCTGCTGCTTGCTGCATCACGCTTTTTGGCAGAATAGAAGGCCCTGAATTAAAGTTGTGTTTCTTCATTTGAGTACTTTCGGGGCGCAAGTTAAATAAATTGAGGTTAATGAAGGATTAGTAATTAATAATAACCTACGATAACGTAGAAAATATTAGTTTTCCTATTTACAACACAAAAAGAATAATAAGCAAGGTGAAATAGCAAGAAACAATTCCCTTTTCTTGTGCTTATATTTACAACCCAATAAATTAGGTATACAAATGTTCAATAGACTATTAGCATTAATCACATTTACTGTTTGCAGCTTGAGTCTTGTTGCACAAACAACACTCAACAGAGGCGATTTGGCTATATTGGGCGTCAATAGTACCATCACCCCTTCTACACAAGACGAGATAAGCTTTGTTTGTTTTAAAGATATTACAAAAGGTACCACTTTACAAATTACCGATAATGGTTATGAAGCCTGCACACCCAACCAATGGAGCAGTGCCGAAGGGGGAGCCACATTCACAAGAACAGGAGGAACGATACCTGCCGGAACCGTGATGACCTTGCGAGACGCCTATACAAGTGGCAATCCTATACGCTTCACTTCGCCCGATGCAGGTTGGACTACCGAAGATTTGTTGCCAGGTATTGTAAAAGCATCTTATTTGGACTTAAACTCGAAAGGCGACCAGATGTATATGGCGCAAAATGGTATCTGGACAATGCTTGATAGCACTAGCTGTACAGTCAGCAGCACTGCAGGAGGTTCTACTACCACACCTAATGGTAACTATCCTGGATTGAACGGAAGGATACTTTTTGGATTTTCAACTAGTGGTAGCTGGCAATCTCTACAAACATCTACTGGTGAGTCTGGATTATATCCGGGGATGGGTTGTTTTAGCGATGCCATTGCGGGTGCATCCAAATACAATAAATATACAGGCTCTTTAGCCGGAGGTACACAAACAGAGTGGCTGGCTAGAATCAATAACACAAGTAACTGGAATACGTACACCACTTCCAATGGATATTTTGCCGCAGCACCTGACTTTAGCACATTAAAATTAAAAATCAATGCCAATGGATTGGTACCAACACCCACCTGGTCTAGTCCCAAAAGTATTTATTGTACCGCCAGTGGTACATTAGATTTAAATACACTGGTTACAGGAACAAAAGGAGGTAGCTGGAGTGGTACAGGAGTATCTGGAGGAGGATTATTTAACCCTTTTGGATTGGCCGGGAACTATGCAATCAACTATTTAATCAATTATAATTCAGGCACAGGCATTTGCCCACTTTCACAAACAGACACTATCAATGTGGGCGAAAGTATTACACCCACCTTCTCTCCTATTGCCGATATTATGTTAGGTTCAGTCGCGCCAATATTGCCTACCAGTTCCACCAACATCCCTCCTATCACTGGCACTTGGAATTCCCTGGTAAATACGTCCACGTCAGGAACAACCAATTACACTTTTACACCCAATACGGCAAAATGCAGCCCCTATGGCATTGTTTCGGTGAAAGTAATTATACCTGCTTTCAAAAAGACTAGCCAATGTTTAAGTTCAAAAGATAGCTTGAGGCTTACTGGTGTTTCAACTTCTTCCAAAATAGTTTGGTATAAAGAAGGCTCTTCTGCCCCGCTTAAAACGGCAATATCGTTAGCTCCCACACAAGGTGTTACAGTTGCAAAGACCAAAAGTGGATATAATTTTTTAGGTTACATGGGAGTTGCAGTTGATAAAAGTGGGAATGTATTTGTAAGCGACTGGGACACAACCACAAAATTCACAATAAACGGAAATGTAGTATTACGATTTAAACCAGGCGCAGTAGTTGGAGACACAATTGCAGGTACTGGTGCAGTCAGGCCCTCTACCAATCCACTAAACCCAATCCATCTGTACAATCCGGGAGGCTTATATGTAGACACGGACGATTCATTATATGTAACGGATATGAATCATAGCAGGATAATCAAGTTTCCGCCTTATCCCAATGGTGATACCGGAATAATAGTTGCAGATTTGAAAAGTACAAGGGGAGCAACCCCTGATGAGCTAAATACCCCCAATAGCATTTATATAGATGCAAGCAAAAATGTATTTATTGCCGATTATGGCAATAATCGCATACAAAAGTGGGCTCCTGGAGATACTGTTGGAGTTACCGTGGCTGCTAATGGCTTAACAGGTCCAATTGCTGTTTCGCAAGATAAAAATGGGAACTTGTACGTTGTGAATGACCCTCCTCTTATAGGAGGCAACTGTACAATTATAAAATATCCAGCAAATTCTACAGCTACCACTGCAGGAACAACAATAGCTAGTAATTTGAATTATCCAACTTCTGTTTTCTTTGATGAATTGAATGATATGTATGTAACACTCCGTGGCCTAATTGTTCCCGACTATCAACTTCTAAAATACCCGTCTGGATCTACTACACCAATTGTAGCCATAGGAAAGAATGGTGCTGGCAATGCTGCCAACCAACTTTATGGCCCTTGTAGTGTGTGGGTTAAAGACGGGGTCATCTATGTGGGCGATTATGGAAATTCACGTGTTCAAAAGTGGGCATCCTCCATTGACACTGCCTATTATCCTACACAAAAAGGAACTTACTATGCAACTATAACACACTACAATGGGCAAATAGACACTAGTAATACCATAGAAGTGGGCGATACTGCCAGCCATGTTACTTATGCTAGCATTTGTGCTGGAGACAGCTACACATTTAACGGGGTTGGTTACACAACTGCTGGTAAATACACAGCGCACATACTTACGACCTTGGGCTGTGACAGTACCGACGTGCTGATACTAACAGTAAAAGCCAAAAGTGCATCGACAACAAACATTACTACATGCCCTAGTGGAATACCTTACAGCTGGAATGGCTTAACTTTTACAGCAGCAGGAACCCAAACTGCCCATCTTACCAATAGTGTAGGCTGTGACAGTGCGGCGACTTTGGTATTAACAGTCAGCAATACTTTAACCTCTACTACTAATTTAAGTATCTGCTCAGCTCAACTTCCATATCATTGGAATGGCTTGACTTTTACATCAGTTGGCTCTAAAACAGCATCTCTAAATACTAGTGCTGGGTGTGATAGCTTGGCTACCTTGGTATTAACAGTAAACAACCCAACAACCTCTTCCACAATAATTACAGCGTGTAGTAATTATACCTGGCATGGAACAACATATACAAAAAGTGGCACTTACACCTTTGACAGCTTGAATGCAAAGGGCTGTGATAGTACGTCGACAATAAATCTGACCATCAACAACCCATCAACTTCTTCCACAACAATAATCGCTTGCAGCAACTACACTTGGAACGGTGTCACCTACACAAAAAGTGGTACCTACACCTACTCAACCCAAAATGCAAAGGGCTGTGACAGCATTGCAACATTGATATTGACCATTAACAACCCTACCACTTCGTCAACTTCAATAACTGCTTGCAGTAGCTATACATGGAATGGCACTAACTACATAAAAAGTGGTACCTACAACTTCTCAACCCAAAATGCAAAGGGCTGTGACAGTACTGCAACCTTGATTTTAACAGTACACTATCCTACTACAACACCAAAAACCGTTACTGCTTGTAGCAGTTATACTTGGAACGGAACAACCTACACTACGAGTGGCACTTATGACTACATCACAAAGAATGGACAAGGATGTTACGATACTGCCAGATTATTGTTGACAATTACCTATCCAACTACCTCCTCTACCGACATCACAGCTTGTGGCAGTTATACATGGAATAACAGAACTTATACAAATAGCGGCACATACACTTACGCCACAAAAAATGCCCTTGGCTGCGATAGTATTGCTACCCTAAATCTTACAATCAATTATAAAACTTCATCCTCAACAAATATTACTGCTTGCAGTAGCTACACCTGGAACAATACTACCTACACTACTAGTGGCACCTACACCTATACCATCAAAAATTCCTTTGGCTGCGATAGTACTGCTACGTTAGTATTAACGATAAACAGTCCAACCACCACTTCAACAACAATAAAAGCTTGTAGCAATTACACTTGGAATGGCACGACCTATAACAAAAGTGGAACTTATACCTATGCAAGTGAAAATGCTGCTGGTTGTGACAATACGGCTACCTTAAACCTTACCATCAACTTACCAACTACTTCCACAACAATTGCCAGTATTTGTCCAGGAAGTTCATATACATTCAATGGCAATCGTTATTCAATTGCAGGTTCCTATGTTGCACATCTTACCAATAGTTCAGGCTGTGACAGTATTGCCAATCTGGTGCTTTCAATCAAAGACACCACTTCTTCTATCACCACAGTAGGTATTTGTCCAGGTAGTTCATATACATTCAATGGTATTACCTATTCTAATGCTGGCATATACAATGCACATCTAACAAATAGTGTTGGTTGTGATAGTACTGCCCAACTTATTCTTTACATTAAGGATACTACCTCTTCTGTTACAAGGGCAACTATCTGCGGCGGAAGTACCTACATTTTTAATGGTAGCAGTTACAATGCAAGTGGCACATATACGGCACATCTCACAAATAGTGTAGGTTGTGATAGCACTGCCAAACTAGAATTGACAGTTGTTTATGGATATACAATTGATACCATAACGGGTAATAATGCCGTCTGTATCAATCAATCAATCCCACTGGCTGATGGCACGGCAGGTGGTATCTGGAAAAGTTCCGATACAACCATAGCTTCAATCGATAGCAGCAAGGGCAAGTTGAATGGGTTGAATATTGGCTCAACAACCATTTCCTACACTGTTCACTTTCAGTGTGGCACCGTAACTGCCAGCAGGATAATGCCAGTGCTGGGCGTGCAGCCTCAAAGTACCGCAATTCCACACGATGCAAGTTGTACCAATCTTTTTGGGGGTTCACTGGATGTTGCCATACAAGGAAATGAGGGACCTTTTCAGTTCTCTTTCCTAAATAACAACTATACCAATCCATATACAATCCGTAATCTCTCGCAAGGCACTTATGCTATTTATGTCTACAACAGAGCTAGTTGTTTGGTAGACAGCGTAACCGGTATTATTCTTTTACTTGATAAAGATGCCAACTGCGATACCATTTATATCCCTCAGGGTTTTGTGCCCACAAGCACAAATGTTACTGGTGTCACCAAACTTTTGAGACCTTATGGTGGTGGCAATACAATTAAAACGGTTCACTTCCGGGTCTTAAATCGCTATGGGAATGTGGTGTTTGAGAGCCACGATTTATTTAGTGGTTGGGATGGACGAGTTAATGGTGTTTTGCAAGAAACTGGCACTTATATATGGTTCTTGGATTATATTCTTCCGAATGGCATGCCCAAATCTGCTAGTGGAACAACTGTATTGATAAAGTAAACTAAATCCAATAATCTCTTTTACAAACTGCTTGAGTATTTTGTGGTAGATCTCATTAATAATCTTTAACAAATCAACCCGAAGGTTTTCTCAACAGTAAACTTCTTATTAATCAATATTTTAAATAACAATTAAAAAATTAATTATGAAGAAGAACGTCTTTCTTATAGCCATCTTTCTTGTGATGGTTACTATTAGTAATGCCCAACCTAATGAGGAGCAACGTCCTCCTAAACCTCCTACAATGGAAGAGTAAGTGCAGAATTAGACAAAACGCTGGAGTTGACACCTGCTCAAAAAGAGAAAGTGTTGTCTGCCTATAAAACCTTTTTTACTGAAATTGACAAACATCGGAAAGATGAGAAACAATTACCACCACCTCCTCCACCACCAGTAAGCAAGGAAGTTGCTGACAAATTAAGTGGGGAAAGGGATGCAAAGATTAAGGAGGTACTTACGGAAGAACAATATAAAAAGTATGTAATAGTTGAGAAAAAATTGCGCCCCCATCACCCAAAAGAGCAGGCACCTCCACCAGCAAATTAGGGTATTTAAATACTGAAAGAGCAACGGAATGTCGTTGCTCTTTTTATTTAATTTGTTTATTACAGTTTATTAATGGATATTGTACCGCTATTGGAAGATAGATATTAGAATGTTTTCATTTTGAATGGACAGTAATAAAATTACCACAAATGTTTGCGATTGTAGATATTGAAACAACGGGCGGCCAAGTAGGAGCCAACAACATTACGGAAATAGCGATTGTATTATACAACGGAAATGAGATAGAAGGAAAATTTGCAACGCTTGTGAATCCTTGTATGCCCATACAGAAATATGTGCAAGGACTTACTGGAATTACAGATGAAATGGTAGCTACTGCGCCCAAGTTTAATCAGTTGGCCCCTAATATTTACAATCTATTAAAAGACAGAATCTTTGTAGCGCACAATGTAAGTTTTGATTATCCAATAGTAAAACAAGAATTGGCCTTGTCTGGGATTGATCTAAATACCAATAAGCTCTGTACGATAAAACTAGCCAAGAAAATATTTCCTGGATTGCCTAAATATGGATTGGGAACATTGTGTAAAGAGTTAAATATAAAACTAAAGGGACACCATCGGGCATCGGACGATGCTCTAGCTACAGCTGAGTTATTTAGTATACTGATTAGACATGACACTTCTGGGGAATTACAAAGAATGCTTAAAAAGAAGGTCAATTAGTTACTTAAAGGTTGTTTACTTCATTCAGAAGTATCTACAAGCGATAATTAGCAAGGATAAAATTAGGTTGTACAAACAGGATTGAATTAGACATTGTGAATACTGCCAAAGTTTTAAAAAGCAAAATGAAAATAGATTCTAGCAGTGTAGATTGGGTTCATTGGCTATTTTGAGTGCAACAATAGTTTACAAACCCATGTTGAATTTTTAAAGCGACTTTAGAGATTGTTTAAGAACAATTTTATTTGTAGGGAATTAGTATCTTAGAAATAATAGAACCCTAACAACGCCGTAGGATAGATACCTAGAATGACAATAATTGCAGCCAAAACAATCAAAGCTACTTTGAAGTTACCAGTGATTGGGGTATTGGTAGCAGCAACCCCTTCTTTGAAGTACATGGCTTGAATTACCTTGAAGTAGTAATAAACACTCACCGCAGCAAATAAAACCGCAATAATTACCAGACTTAAAGAACCGCCTCCCTTGATGGCAGAAGCCAACATATAATACTTAGCAAAGAAACCTGCCGTAAGCGGAATCCCAGATAAAGACAAGAAGAAAACCGTATTGGTGAACGCCAAAACGGGTTGTGACTTAGATAAACCATTGAAACCATCCAAGGAATAATCTTCCATCTTGGTAAGAATAGAGAAGATACCGATGGTCGCAAAACTATAAGCGGCAGTGTATAACAAGATACCATCCTTGGTAAAATCATTGGTACTGTAGAGTGCAAACAACATAAAACCCGCTTGGGCAATACTACTGTAAGCCAACATGCGCTTTACACTTTGTTGGAAAACGGCAGTGATATTACCGATAAACAAAGTAGCTACAATGATTACAAATAAGATAAGTTTCCAAGCTGGCCCAGGACCGAAATCTTCAGACTTTGCAGCAAATAATTTAATAAAGGCAAAGAACCCTGCCGCCTTAACGATGGTAGCCATGAAAGAAGTGAACACACTTGGCGCACCATCATATACATCCGGCGCCCAGAAATGGAACGGCGCAGCAGATACCTTAAAACACATAGAGATAAACAACAACACCAAACCAACCGGGGCAAGAATACCAGCACTGCTAAAACCAGTAACAGCAGATTTGATAGTAGTCGATTGCAAACCAAAGCTACCGGTAGCCCCATAAATAAGGGTAATACCCATCAATAAGATACCTGTAGAAAAAGATCCCATTAAGAAGTATTTGAGAGAAGCTTCATTGCTTTTCAGGTTCTTTTTATCAGAACCAGTAAGAATATACAAAGGGATAGACAAGATTTCTATACCGATAAAGAACATCAATAAACCATTGAAAGAGGTGAGAATGGTGACACCACACAATACAAAGAAGATAAGGGCGAAGTATTCAGCGACATCAGGCCCTGCACGCTCAATATCGCTTCCACTAAGGATGAAATATGCCAGAGTTGCTACAAAAATGATAGTATTGAAGAAGAGGCCTGTTCTATCGAAGGATAATAAGCCCTTGCTATCTATGTCGATAGTATAGATGCCGTAGAACTGGAATAGATTACCAATAATTAAAACCAACAACGCAGCAATAGCTACGTATTTGATAGCCGATTTGTTTTTGAGTAAGATGCCACTAAACATCATTACCACACCACATAAAGCTGAAAGAATAATTGCGTTCATATATAAAGTTGAAATCCCTTTATCAATCGATTAAGGATGAATATGCTTCGTTAAATCAATCATCGGTTGAGGATATACCCCAAAACCAATAATCACCAATACCAATATTATCAATACAAACTGTACATTACCTTTTATCTCCAAAGCATTTTGAGTAGCAGGAACTGTTTGTCCGTAGAATATCTTTTGAACCATATTCAATGTATAAACCGCACCCAATATGATGCTGATACCGGCAACACCAGCAATCCAGAAATTATACTGAAACAATCCATTGAACATTAAGAACTCACCTACAAAAGCATTGGTAAGCGGTAAAGCTACGTTTGCAAAAGCCAAAACAACTAACAAGATGGCTAATACCGGTGCTTTTTGAGCCAATCCACCCAATTCACTGAACTTACGTGTACCTAGTTTTTGTTCGATAGCGTCTGCTACTATCCACAAACCAATTACATTGATACCGTGATTGAACATTTGAATCATTACCCCATTCCAACCAATTGTTTTTAAAGAGAACAAAACAGCACTCATCAAACCGATGTGAGCTATAGAAGAATAAGCCACTAAACGTTTTACATCATCTTGTTTGATAGCGATTAAAGAAGCGTAAATCATTCCAATAACACTAGCGATGATAATTATGTCAGCATACTTTACAGTTGCCGAAGGGAAAATAGGAATTAACCAACGGATAACTGCATAGATACCCATCTTTACCATTACCCCACTCAATATCATGGTAACCGCAGTAGGTGATTGCTCGTAAGCATCGGGCTGCCAGGTATGTAAAGGAAATATCGGCATCTTGATAGCAAAGGCGATGAAGAACAACCAAAAAGCTAAGTTCTGTTGTGAAGCAGAAAGCTTTAACGCATAAAATGATTTGATAGCAAATGAATGATCCGGCGTTTGAAAGTATAAATAAAGGATGCCTATCAACATTAATAAAGAACCAACAAACGTATAAACGAAGAACTTAAAGGTAACGGCGATACGTTTTTCACCACCCCAGATAGAACATAAGAAGTAAACAGGAATCAAAGCCAATTCCCAGAAGAAGTAGAACAATAAACAATCACTAGCCAAGAAAACCCCCATCAATCCAGCTTGCGTTAATAGCATTAAGCCATAGAAAGCGTTCGATTGTTTGTACTCATTATTGTAAGTAGAAGCAAATACAACCGGGAAAGAGATAGCTGTCAATAAAACCAGCATTTTGCTCAATCCATCCAAAGACAAGGAAAAGCGACTACCCAAAAGAGGAAGCCAGGTTGCGTCGAACTCCAATTTGCAAACAGGACATAAGGCGTACAATCCAACAATCAATGTGGCAGTAGAAGCGATTAAAGCCCAGTTTTTAGCTGCATTACCATTCTTTAAAAAGAAGGTAAGTATTGCACTTACAACCGGAATTAATATGAGTAATAAAGGGATCATCTTATTTAGAATAAACTTAAGCTACAGTTATTAAAATATTTTGTGTAAAAAATGAACGATAGTGCTATCATTAATCCAGAGTAACAATATACCCAACATAGACAATACCATCATTAATATGTATGCACCTACCTGACCACTCTGAATTAACCTCAACTGACGGGAAGAATAGTTGATAAAAGTTCCAACGCCATTTACAATACCGTCAATACCGCTCTTCTCTATCACATTCTTGAAGAATCCAGCCAAGGCATCTAATGGGTTCACCACGATTGCATTGTATAATTCGTCGATATACCACTTGTTTTCTAGTACTTTACCCAAACCAGTTTCTTCTGTAGTAGTCGCTTCATACTTGCTGAACTTGTTCCAAGTGATGGCAATTGTTACCAATACCAAACCTGTAACCACACCCATCATCATTAATTCTGTAGAGTGACTAGAAACCTTTTGCTCAGTCAACGCCTTTGAACCAGCAAATACAGGTGCTAAGAAACTTTCTAACCAATGGCTATCTTTTGCAAACACTTCAGGTATTCCGATGAAACCACCTACAACCGCCAATATTGCTAAAACAGTTAAAGGAATTGTCATAGCAGAAGGGCTTTCGTGCAAATGATGTTCTTGTTCGTGTGTTCCTCTGAACTTTCCTAAGAAAGTCATAGCATATAGACGGAACATATAGAAGGTAGTCATTAATGCACCAGCAACACCTAAGAAATAAAGGATTGGGTTCTTTTCGTAAGCCGCAGCCAATATTTCATCTTTAGAAAAGAAACCAGAGAAAGGAGGCACACCTGCAATTGCCAAACAACCCAGCAAGAAAGTGATATTGGTGATTGGTAGGTATTTTTTCAAACCACCCATCTTGCGGATGTCTTGTTCGTGGTGCATGGCATGTATAACAGAACCTGCTCCCAAGAACAATAAAGCTTTGAAGAAAGCGTGCGTCATCACATGAAAAACAGCACCAGTATACGCACCAACACCTAAACCTAAGAACATATAACCCAACTGACTTACTGTAGAATAAGCCAATACTTTTTTAATATCATTTTGCTTTAAGGCAATAGTAGCTGCAAACAAAGCCGTTGCTAAACCGATGATGGCAATGAAGCCTTGGGTAGCGGGAGCCAATGTATATAATAAGTTGCTACGAGAAACCATATAAATACCAGCAGTAACCATGGTGGCAGCGTGTATCAAAGCAGAAACCGGTGTAGGACCCGCCATCGCATCCGGCAACCAAGTGTATAAAGGCAACTGAGCACTCTTACCCATTGCACCCACAAATAACAACGCGGTGATGATGGTAATATCTTGATGAGACAGCTTGCCAATGTTTGCAAACACTTCACCGTAAGTAACAGTACCTAGTTTATTAATCAACCAGAAAACTGCCAACAAGAAACCCAGATCTCCAATACGGTTCATGATGAAAGCCTTCTTTGCTGCATAGTTGTAAGCATCGTTCTTAAACCAGAATCCAATTAATAAATAAGAACAAAGACCTACTCCTTCCCAACCGATGAACATGATTACATAGTTTCCTCCCATCACCAACAGTAACATAGAGAAAACAAAAAGATTGAGATAAGCGAAGTAGCGAGCATAATGAGGGGCTTCCTCATCCGTCATGTAAGCAGTAGAATAAAGGTGGATTAAGAAACCAATACCTGTAATGATTAATAAGAAAAGAGAAGATAATTGGTCGATCTGAAAAGCAAAAGGAATTTTAAGAGACGCAACATCTATAAAGTTAAAGTAGTTGGCGATGATAGCACCCGAAGATTTAACCTGAAGAAACAAGATAATGCTCACTACAAAAGAAGCTAAAATAGATGCACTACCTATCGCACCGATAGCTTGCTTTGCTAAGGACTTTCTGCCTAATCCGTTTATTAAAAAACCGATTAAAGGAAAAAGAGGAACTAAAAAAACCAAATTATTCATACAATTAGTTAGAACAGTAATTAGTAAATAGGGATTCTATAAACCAATACACCATTAATTTTTTAAGCGGTTCAAAAAGTTAATATCAACCGAATGAGTATTACGATACATCATTACGATAATTGCCAAACCAACACTTACCTCAGCGGCAGCCACCACCATAATAAAGAATACAAATAATTGTCCTTCTATACCAACTTGTGTGGCAGTATTGCTAGCCAAAGCAACAGCGTGGTGCATCTTCGAAAACGCAACCAACAATAAGTTAGTGGCATTCAGCATCAACTCAATGCACATAAAAATGATGATGGCATTTCTGCGTGTCAACACCCCTACCACTCCAATACTGAAAAGTGATAATGCTAAATAGATATAATATTGTATCGGCATAATAAACTTTTATTTTTTCCCAATTACCACAGCACCCACCATTGCACTTAAAAATAGCACACTACTTATTTCGAAAGGCACCACATAGTCGCTAAACAATACTTTACCCAAATTTTCAATCAACCCTATGCTACCTGTCTTAAGCAAGGCAGTTTTGTTTACCATTTCTGGTGCATCTTTTGCCAATCTTACAAGTTGAATTAATAAACACCCACCAGAAATAACACCTGCTACCTTCATCCAGATGTCTTTTTGTGGTTCAGTTTCTTTATCCAGATTCATCAACATGATTACGAATAAGAAGAGTACCATGATAGCACCCGCATAAACAATCATGTTTACGATTGCCAAGAACTGTGCATTCAAAAGAATATAGTGACCGGAGATAGCGAAGAATACCGCGATGAGCCAAAGAACACTGTAAACAGGGTTTTTACTTAACAAAACCATCAATGCACTTACCAAAGCCAATGCAGTTAGAAACCAGAATATAATGTGAGTGATAGCCATTTTATAACTTAATAATCATTATTAATTTAATCCTTTAGCCGCTGCAAAACCTTGTGCATCCGTTGTAGGGTTAGGAATTAATAAATCAGTCTTTTTATAAATAAAGTTCTTTCTGTTAAAATCAGCAGGCGTAAATGTTTCGCTTAAGTAAATGGCATCTTTAGGGCAAGCCTCCTCGCACAATCCACAGTAGATGCAACGAAGCATATTAATCTCATACTTGGCCGCATATTTTTCTTCACGATACAGATGTTCTTCACTTTCCAAACGTTCTGCCGCTTCCATTGTGATGGCTTCTGCAGGGCAAGCCACTGCACACAAACCACATGCAGTACATCTTTCCTTACCTTCTTCATCTCTGTTCAAAACGTGTAATCCTCTGAAAACAGGACTAAACTCACGCTTTTGTTCAGGATACCTGATAGTAGGTTGCTTCTTGAACATGTGCATAAAAGTAATCGCCATGCCCTTCACAATATTCCATAAGTAAAGTTGCTCAATGAAAGTCATTGGTGCACGATCTACTTGTTTCGCCCTATTTGTTAATGCTTGCATAAGCGTTTTTCTTCTTTATAATATAAGTTAGCTGTTTCCCTTTGTATCCCAAATTTTCTCCTTTATATCCCAAATCCTTTCCCTTGTATCCCAACACCTTTACTTTATATCCCAAAAGACTTCTTTCATATCCCACAATCATTCCTTTGTATCCCAAAGCTTTCCCTTTGTATCCCGGAACAGTTCCTTTGTATCCCAAAGCCTCTACTTCATATCCCAAGGTCTCTCCTTAGTATCCCAAAAGCCTTTCTTGGCAAACTAAACTATAGATAGTAATACTTAAAAATGCCAGTTATTCTGATGCCACAAAATAAAGAATCCTGTCACCAACATGTTAGCCAAAGCCAAAGGAATCATCTTCTTCCAACCTAAATCCATCAATTGATCATAACGAAACCTTGGTATTGTCCATCTAATCCACATAAACAAGAAGATAAACATGACCACCTTAGCCATCAATACAACTATACCAACGATAGCAGCAGTACCGGGAATAGATAAATGACTAGTAACAAAAGGTAAATCGTAACCGCCAAAGAACATTGTAGCCATGATGGTACTACTGATGAACATATTGATGTATTCTGAAAAGAGGTAAAACCCAAGCTTCATAGAAGAATACTCCTGGTGATAACCAAAGTTCAATTCATTTTCTGCTTCAGGCAAATCGAAAGGTGTACGGTTACATTCAGCCAAAGCACAAATAAAGAAGATAAGAAACCCAAGAGGTTGGTAAACAATGTTCCAAACATGCCCCACTTGTTGTTCTACGATGGTGCGCAAACTAAGCGAACCAGTAACCATTAAAAGAGCAATTAAAGAAAGCCCCATTGCCAATTCGTAACTTATTGCCTGACTAGCCGCACGCAAAGCAGCCATCAAAGAAAATTTATTATTACTAGCCCAACCACCAATCATTACACCATAAACCCCCATACTTACTACTGCAAAAACATAGAGAATACCAATGTTTACGTCTGCAATTTGTAAATCTACCTGATGGCCAAGTACTTCAATGGTTCCACCCCAAGGCACAACGGCGCAAGTCATTAATGCAGCAGTCATTGCCAAACCAGGACCTAAAATAAACAACCATTTGTTGGCGTGAGTAGGAATAATTTCTTCTTTAGTGATTAGTTTAAGACCATCAGCCAATGGTTGAAGCAAACCAAATGGTCCGGCACGGTTAGGTCCTGGTCTGTCTTGAAGGATGGCAGCTACCTTTCTTTCAGCGAAAGTGGTATATAACGCAACGCCCAAACTTGCGAAAATGATGATAGCAATGAGTATCAATTTTTCTATCAGTAAAAACCAGTCTAGTGCAAGTATTGTCATAATATTCTCTAATTAATCCGTTAATTCTATTTAGAATTAAAATTATTTGAATGAGCAGGGCCATTGATGAGACTCAACTCAATTTCAGGTTTGTTTACATCACTTTCTGAATGAATATCCAATAACAAGTGAGGTGCACGTCCATCATTCACCGCCAAGAAAGTTTCTGTTGGCTTAACCGTATTCACATAATGTCCTTGAGAGATAACAGAATGTCTGCTAATCTCTCTAGGCCCTTCTATCACCCAATCGCTTGAATTTTTCTTTTCAAAACGACATTCATTACAAATCCAATCTTCTACCTCACCCCACTCGTCCTTGCGTGCTGTAACCCTAAACACTTCTTCACCCCTATTCCACAAAGTAACTTTACCGCTACACTTAGGACAATCCCTGTGCGCATCCATTGGTTTCAAGAACCAAACACGGTTTTTGAAGCGGAAAGTCTTATCGGTTAATGCACCTACAGGGCATACATCAATTACGTTTCCTATAAAGTCATTATCTAAACTCTTCTCAATGTAAGTGGCAATTTCAGCATGGTCTCCTCTATCCAAAACGCCATGAACCCTGCTATCTGTAACCTGATTTGCAGTATATACGCAACGGAAACACATAATGCAACGTGTCATGTGTAGTTGAATATAAGGACCTAAATCATGTTTTTTAAATTTACGGCGTTGAAACTCGTAACGAGTACCTTCTTTTCCGTGCTCGTAGCTTAAATCTTGCAAATGACATTCACCAGCTTGGTCGCAGATAGGACAATCTAGTGGATGATTCAATAAAAGAAATTCAACTACACCTGCTCTAGCATCTACCACTTTTGGACTCGTGATATTTTTTACTTCCATGCCATCCATCACCGTTGTTCTGCAGCTTGCTACCAATTTAGGCATTGGACGAGGATCTTTTTCAGAACCTTTAGAAACCTCTACCAAACAAGTACGGCATTTACCACCACTACCTTTTAGTTTGCTGTAGAAACACATAGCAGGTGGCGCAACCTCTCCACCAATTTTACGGGCAGCTTCCAGAATAGAGGTTCCTGCTGGAACTTCTATCGTAATATTATCAATGGTTACTTTAAATAATTGTTGCTCGCTCATATACTTTTACTATGCTGTTACAGGAACATGGATTGGGTCGGCATAATGTGCCAAACCAAAGTTTCTTATTTGTGCTTCCTGCGGGTTAGTTATATGCCATTCAAATTCATCTCTAAAATGTCTGATGGCAGCAGCTACTGGCCAAGCGGCAGCATCTCCCAACGGACAAATGGTGTTTCCTTCTATTCTCCTTTGAATATCCCACAAAAGGTCAATGTCAGACATTTTTCCTTTTCCAGTTTCAATATTCTTCAAAATCTTTTCCATCCAACCAGTTCCCTCACGGCAAGGACTACACTGACCACAACTTTCGTGGCGATAGAATCTTGCTAGTGTTAGGGTATGTTTAACCACACACTGGTCTTCATCCAAAACGATAAATCCACCACTACCCATCATTGAACCAGTAGCAAATCCACCATCACTCAAACTCTCGTAGTTCATGTAACGTGTTTCGCCTTTAGCAGTCTTCAACAATAAGTTTGCAGGAAGAATTGGCACTGATGATCCACCAGGAATACAAGCTTTCAGCCTTTTTCCATTAGGAATACCACCGCAATACTCATCACTATAAATAAATTCTTCCACGCTGATGGTCATATCTATTTCATAAACACCAGGTTTATTAAGATTACCACAAGCAGAAATTAGTTTTGTACCAGTGGAACGACCTACCCCAATCTTAGCATATTCCTCACCACCCATTTTGATGATTGGAACTAAAGCAGCCAAGGTTTCTACATTGTTTACCACAGTTGGTCTATCCCAAACACCTTTAATAGCTGGGAACGGCGGTTTAATTCTTGGATTACCACGTTTGCCTTCAAGGCTTTCAATCAAGGCTGTTTCCTCACCACAGATATAAGCACCAGCACCACGTTGAACATATATTTCACAATCGAAACCAGTTCCCAAAATATTTTTACCTAAGAACCCTGCCGCTTTTGCTTCTCTGATGGCTTCTTCTAGAATATCAGGAATCCAAGCATATTCACCTCTAATATAGATATAGGTTGCATTAGACCCTAGTGCAAAAGAAGAAATGATTAAGCCTTCTATTAATAAATGGGGTAAGAACTCCATTAAGTATCTATCCTTGAAAGTACCTGGCTCGCTTTCATCGGCATTACAAACCAAATGACGAGGAACACCCTCTGGTTTTGCAATAAAGCTCCATTTCATGCCTGTAGGGAAACCTGCGCCACCACGACCACGCATACCACTTTTCTTCAATTCCTCTACAATGGCTTCTGGACTCATTTCTTTTAAAGCCTTTTCCAAAGCAGTATATCCGCCTTCGCGACGATAGACTTCGTAGGTACGAATGCCTTGAACGTGAGCCTTTTCTAATAATAATTTTATTGCCATATCCTACTGCTTGTGAGCTTGAAGCAAAAAGCTTTATTAATTAATTCTAATATTTTCTATTGAAGCGGTAACTTAACTGCTTGCCTTCCTATCAGCTTCCACTCTTTATCCTCACTTATCCAAGTTTGAACAACACCAAGTTTCAAAGGCGAAGTTTTACCATCTTTCAAATTCTCAGTAGCTGTGATTATATGTCTAACAACTACTGTTTTTTTATGCGCAACGATATTTGTAACTTCTGTTTTTACATCTGAGTAAGTAGACGCATTCGCTAAAGCGTTCTTAATCATCTCTTGCCTTGTTTCTACCTTTCCGCTAGAATGACAATAAATTACTTCTTTGCCCAATAAGCTTTCTAATGCAGCACTATCCTTTTTTACAAATATGGCACTGTTAAGTGCTTGAACCTTTTCAGTTATTACTTTATCATAAGACTCTTGTGCCTTTACAACAAGTCCACTAAAACAAACCAAAATGAGTATCAGTATTTTTTTCATAATAAATTAGTTATTCAACGCTGCTTTATTTCTACACTCTTCTATAATCTCATCAACCCTTTGTTTGGTAAGATGTTCTCTATAAAACTTCCCTAACTGCATCATAGGCGCATATCCACATGCCCCTAAACATTCTACAGTTTTTAAAGTAAACAAACCGTCAGTAGTTGTTTCACCTGGTTTAATGCCTAATTTTTCTGTGATATAAGCAATGATGTCATCGCAACCTCTAACCATACAAGGTCCAGTTTGGCAAACCTCAAACATATACTTTCCAACTGGCTTCAAGTTATACATACTATAAAAAGTAGCTACCTCATAAACCTCGATGGGTGTGATGCTTAATAATTCAGCAACATAATCCATTGTATCCGCACTCAACCAACCACCAAATTCTTCCTGTGCCAAATGCAATAGCGGCAATAAAGCACTCTTTTGTTTGCCTTCGGGATAGCGAGCTATTATCTCACTAACTTTTGCCAATTTATCTTCTGAAAATTTCATTTATCAATTTCTTTATAAATTATGCATCCAACTCTCCTGCAATCAAGTTCAAACTACTCATTGTAATGATTGCATCGCTTAACATTCCATTTCTTGTCAATTCACTGTAGGCCTGATAGTAAATGAAGCATGGTCTGCGGAAGTGTAAACGATAAGGCGTTCTTCCACCATCACTGATGAAATAGAATCCTAATTCACCATTTCCGCCTTCCACACTCTGGTAAACCTCTCCTTTCGGAATAGCAGTTTCGCCCATGATAATTTTAAAATGCCAGATGAGCGCTTCCATCTTTGTGTAAACGTCCTCTTTCTTAGGCAAATAAAATTCAGGAACTTCTGCGTGATAAATCTCTGCTTCTGAACCCTTAAACTCTTGAACCTTTTTATATGCTTGTTCAATAATGCTTAAGCTTTGCCACATTTCCTGATCCCTTACTAGGAATCTATCGTAGTTATCTCCTGTTTTACCAACCGGAACAGTAAAATCAAAATCTTCGTAGCTACTGTATGGCGAATGGACACGAACATCGTAGTCAACGCCTGCTGCTCTTAAGTTTGGCCCAGTAAATCCATAATTCAAAGCTCTTTCAGCACTAATGCCCCCTGTGTTTTGAAGTCTATCCATAAATATCCTGTTACGGATAAATAAGTCACCAAACTCTTTCAAAACCTTTGGATATTCCTTTAAGAACTTTTCTAGTTTATTGAAAGCAGTAGCATTGAAATTTCTTTCAAACCCACCAACACGACCAATATTAGTTGTTAAACGAGAACCGCATATTTCTTCGTAAATCTCATAAATCAATTCACGATATTGCATTACATATAAAAATCCCGTGTAAGCTCCACTATCCACACCAACGATAGAATTACAAATCAAATGATCTGAAATCCGAGCCAACTCCATGATAATGATACGTAGGTAATCAACTCTCTTTGGTGTTTTTATCTTCAGTAATTTTTCGCAGGCAATGTGCCAGCCCATGTTGTTGATGGGGCTACTGCAATAATTCAGACGGTCAGTGATGGGCGTAATTTGGTAAAGTGGTCTTCTTTCTGCTAGTTTTTCAAAAGCACGGTGAATATAACCGACGGTTTGTTCGGAACTAACAATACGTTCACCATCTAATTCAAGGATATTCTGGAAGACACCATGTGTTGCAGGGTGCGTAGGCCCCAAGTTCAAGGTGGTTGTCTGTCTTTCTATCGAGCCTTCCGGCAGTTTTACATGATGATCCATAAGCGATGTTCCACTGAAGGAACTCTTTTATTTTCTTAACGTATTACTTAAAACCTATTACTTAATACTTAAAACCTACTACTTACAACTCTTATCCCCTACCAAACATTTCATCATCCTTATCAATTCTTGTCTGGTCTTCCAATGGAAATTCTTTTCTTAAAGGGAAATAATCCATTTCGTCAACGTTCAATACTCTTTTCAAATTAGGATGTCCAACAAAATTTATCCCAAAGAAATCATACGTTTCTCTTTCCATCCAGTTTGCTGCTTCAAACAGTTTAGAAGCTGTGAAAACATCCGGTGTATTTACATCTGTAAAGACTTTAAACCTCAAACGAACATTCTCAACCAAATTATGCAAATGGTAAACAACTGCCAATTCCCTTCCTACTTGTTTGGGATAATGAACAGCAGTTAAATCAGTCATAAACTGAAAGCTCAAAGTAGGTTCGTCATACAAAAACTGTAATACTTTCAGGTTCAGCTCTTTTGGAGACTCAAATGAAAGCATATCATACGTTTCTTCGAAATTGGTTACTTGTTCGCCAAATTTCTCTGTAAGCTTTTCTTGTATGTATGAATTAGTTATTGCCATTTTATTCTATTCCGTAGCTGTTTAATAAAGCTTTGTATTGCTCGCCGTTTCTTCTGCGCACACTTTCTTGTCCTACCAAATCTTGTATTCTCATAAAACCATCAATGATGGCTTCTGGTCTTGGAGGGCAACCCGGCACATATACATCTACAGGTATTACCTGGTCAATTCCTTGCAATACACTGTAAGTATCAAAAATACCACCGCTACTTGCACAAGCACCTACCGCCATAACCCAGCGAGGTTCTGCCATTTGCAAATACACCTGACGCAAAACAGGACCCATCTTCTTGGAGATCGTACCCATTACCATTAATAAGTCGCACTGACGAGGAGAGAAACCTACTCTTTCAGCACCAAACCTAGACAAATCATAATGGGAAGCCATAGTGGCCATAAATTCAATACCACAACAGGAAGTTGCAAAAGGCAATGGCCACAATGAATTCTTGCGAGCCAACCCTACAACATCACTCATCTTAGTAGTAAAGAAACCTTCTCCAGCAAAACCTGGTGGTGGAGCGCCTATTGCATCTGCAATATTTGCTGTTTTCGCATTGATATTAAAACGTACCGGACGCATAAGTTATACTTTTTAGATTCGATTGTAATTACCCTTACAAATAACCCAATCTATCTGAAATTGTTTTTCATTAATCTTCCCAAGTCAAAGCTCCTTTCTTGATGATATAAGTAAATCCTATTAAGAAGAACCCTACAAACATCAATACTTCCACAAAACCTGCCCATCCCAAACTTCTGAAGTTTACGGCATAAGGATAAAAGAATATTACCTCCACATCGAATAAAACAAACAGAATCGCTACCAAAAAATACTTGATAGCCATTGGCTGACGTGCATCTCCGTGCGTAGTGATACCGCTAGTGAATGTTTCTAATTTATCTTTTGTTTGTCTTTTAGGACCAACCAAAGCAGACATACCAATCATTGCAGCAACAAAACCTGCTGCGAAAATTAATTGTATTGCGATAGGGAGATAACTGGCCGCTGAAGTATCCTGAACATCTAAAAGAAGGGTTAGCCAAGTCATAATGTGAACGTTTACGGTGTGCAAAAATAAGGATACGGGGGATACAAAATAAAAAACCCTTCAATAAAGAAGGGTTTTTTTGTAAAAATTATTTCTGAGGCTTAGAATTAGCTCCTGTCTTATTACCAGAAGGCTTAGATAAAGATTTTTGTAATACATCCTTGATGTGGACCGCAAACTTATTTTGCTCGGAAGTTGCATCAGGATAAAGTGCAATAATTTTCTCGCAAGCATCAATTGCTTTTGGAACATCTTTCTGCACATCATTGTAATAACCCATCAGATAACACAAGTTAGAATACAAGATGCTTGTGTTTCTGTCTATGGTTTTCTTGTTGGTGACTGAATCCTTCAATAAAGTCTCATTTTGTTTCACCAAGAAAGAATCTTGTTGCAAAATTGGTTCTATCGCAGTACCTAAAGTAGCGCTTGTATCAATTCCTTTTGCTGCCTTTACACTAAAGTAGTAGCCTTGTGGTTTGTCTGGAAAAGCAACTACGTAGTTCTTAGCTATTTCTAAAGTAGCTTCATAATCCTTACCACTCAATGCTGTGCTTGCCAATTTATAATAGTCTACTTCACCCATTGTTCCCCCTTTCAATGTTACTGCTTTTTGTAGCCATTTTATTTGCTCTCTATATTTTTTTGCCTTTCCGTAAATTTCGGCTGCTTGGTTAGCATATTTAACCTTATCAGCCAAAACAGTATCAGCTTCAATTGCTCTTTGTATGTATCCTACAGCCAAAGAATCGCTTCCAGCAATTTTAGAATAGATGGTGATGGCAATATCATAATCGCTATTGGTAATCTTGCTAGCATTAACATTCGAGAAATATTTATCGATAGATGCCTTTGCATTTGCAGAATCTCCCAATCTGTCGTAATCATAAGCAAACAATAGGTTGTTGCGATAATAGCCCTTGCAATCTCCTGTTTCCAATGCTTTTACCTTGTCCAGGCTTTCTTGGTATTTACCTTCCCTAAACAGATAATCACAATAGAAATAGTCTGTTTCGCAAGACTTATCAGCATATTGAATATATTTCTCTATACATTCTTTTGCTTTCGGAACATCCCTGTACGCATAATAATCGTATAACGAAAGATAAACGGGGGGAAAAGCAGGGTCGTTTGCAATAGTTGCATTGTAAAACTGATCAAACAATTCCTTGTTATTCTGACTTTGATAGATTCTACCAATTTTGTAAGAAGGCAACGGATTCTTTGGCTCCCTTGTAGCTGCATCCATGTAAGATTTTACAGCGTCACCGCCTTCGTCTGCGCCCATCTTTAAGTAGCAAATACCCATATTGATTAATATATCCGCAGATTTATCATCCAACGTTGCAGCTTCTTTCAGTTTGTCTATAGCATAAGTAGGGTCGCCTTTTTTAGAACCACCATCAGCATTTGCACGTCCGATAGCATCCAAAATCTGTGGATAAACTTTCGCTTTCTTCTTTCCCTTTATATCTTTTGTCATGGTGATGGCTTGCTCAAACTTTTGCTTGGCAGAGTTGATGTCGCCACCTTCCATAATCTCAACATGACCCATACCAACTATTATCCAAGGATCATTTATACCATCCTGCAATGCTTTTTGATAAACTGCCTTAGCACCTGCATAGTCATCAAATGCCAAAAAAGCCTGACCGTACCAATAAATTACTTCAGGATTCTTGCTATCGGCATCATACAATTTCTTGAAGATGTCTTTTGCCGACTGATTCTTTTGATAGTCCAACATTTTGATACCGTCGCTAAGATTTTGCGCCATTGCAAAATTTACTACTAATAAAGCCACGATAATCAATGAAAACAGCTTGTTTAGTTTGTTCATTTTTCTTATTGTTTTAATTTAAGGTAAGTATTAAGTTGTAAGTCATAAGTCGTAAGTAAATACAACTAAATTAATGACACACTTTACGATTACCTGCTTGTTTATATTGCTTGTTTTTTTTAAATTCTTCTTCCTTACCACTTATGACTTGTGACTCATCACTCATAACTTATAACTCATAACTACTATCTAATATCTATCTACTATCTATCTACTCCTCTATCTTACTCGTTCTTTTATTAAAGTTCATAATTGCCGGAATCAAAAAAGAGCGTCTAAAAATCAATTGTCCCCTTTCCATACTCAGGAAATTAGTGAATCCTGTACCCAGTCCTGTGGCGTTCTCCTTAACTATAAAGTACAACGGACGAGCCAACGGATACTGCGCAAAACTTACCGATGCAGCCGAAGGTTTGGCAAATAAACCCTTTTCTTCGCAACGAACGCACTCTACCAGCCCTAATTTTATTTTTTTTAGCAATTCCTGTTGCTTTCTATCGTAGTTATCGCCCACCCAATTCAGTCCTACAAAGCCAATTGCATCTGTTCTGTTGGTGATAATATTTATTACATCTTCACTATTCTTGGAAGCAACCACATTTTTGCCAAATTGTTCACCCTTCAGTATGCTATCCTGCAAATATCTTACGGTACTCGTTGCATTTTTACCATCCATTACTGCTATCAGGTTTTCCTTGCCACTCAAAATATCATGAAGGCGACTAATAGTAAATACGCTGTCTTTGCATTTTTGGTTTAATATTATTGCCACTGCATCGTAGGCTATCAAAGAAAACTGAGGTCTGAAGCTAAGCGCTGCTTCGTAGTAATCCCTTTCTTTTTTATCCAGTGGCCTATCCACAATTATCAATCGGGTACTATCGCTCTGAAAGTCTTTAAAACAATCTGCTTCCGGTTTGTAGTGTGCGATGATATGTGCATCGGGATAAGTAGATTCATACACTTTTATCTCCTCTTCAATTACCGGTTCAAAGCTTTCGTCTACACTTATGTTGATGGTACCTTGTTGCGGTGTATCTGTTTGTGCTTTACTTTTAGTATTGCTACAACCACAAAATACAACAATACATATTATAACTGAGAGAAACGCTAGCCATCTTCCATAAATCATCTTTTCGCTCATAATATAATCAGATACAATTCCTTCCTTTTTCCATAAAAAATTTTAGGTTGTAAGTTATGCCTAACATTAATCATTAACCACTCCTCTATACAACCTAAAACTACCGTACAATAAACTGATACCCCCAAAGCCGTAGCGTAGAAAACTATCTATCTGTAACACAAAATCTATTTTCAGTAAGCTACCAAAGAGTAAAGTAATGGCAACTGCCAATATTATCACAGCACGAGTAATATCTGCAATAGCCTGCACGCCCCATTTTCTTTTCTTCCTTCCCTCAAAGTTGTTCTCTGTGTACATATTATTGGTTAGAGGGCGGCAAGATAGTGTTTTCTATTTTTTTGATTGATAACCATGGCAATAATTAATTTTTTTATCGGTTGAAAAAGATATTTACAACAAAAAGCCCTCGAAACAATCGCTTCGGGGGCTTTTTTAAGTTATTAATCACTAAACGCTATCATTATCTACCTACTACATTAACGCTTATTTCTGGGCTGAAACTACCCGTTTCCACATCGTTTACAAGAAAGATTCCCTTGTACTTATACTGCCCTGCTATGCCAATGGCAGGCAAATCGGTATCCAGAAAGGGGCTTTTTGTCAAGGTTTTAAAAGGGGTGCTGCCATACCCTGTACCCGTGTTACGGTATATGTTGATGGCTGCGTGGCCATATTTGTGAAAACTAAGTTGTGGATAGCCCGCTTCTTCCTTCACCTTCAAGTCTGGGGCTGTGGTCACTGCCGAATCAGGCGCTGTAAATATGCCCAATATCTTTTGTATGCCGTCAGAACAATTGGGGTTTGCCTTTGCTTTTGCCGCTTTTTGGGCAAACCGCATCTGTATGCCCGGCAGCACCAAGGTGGGCATAGCATCAAAAACAGGTGCCACTGGCGGGGTCAATACCAACACGGTTTTAGAGCCTCCCCTGCCCGTGTCCTCAAAAGCCTTCCAACCCAGTTTATACTTTGCCACGGTGGCATCGCACTTTTCCATCCACGCCATAAAAGCAGCGTCATTCACTGCCTCCAAAACCTCGGCAGCATTAAACCCTAGCAACGTTTGGTAGTGTGGCAACTCTTCTGAAAAGATAGTAATTTGAAGACTGAACAAACCATTGTTTTCTTGTACGAAATAAGCCATAATTGAAAGTTTTAAGTGTGAAAAAGGGGGTTATTGTTTAATAAAAAATGAATATTGGCGACAGAACGCTTAAAAAAGATCAAATTGGCTCCCCACGGGGTCATTTCTGGAACTCCGGAAATGATTTCTGGACTTCCAGAAATGACTTCCGGAGTACCAGAAATGGTTTCCGGAACACCAGAAATGGTTTCTGGAGTACCAGAAACGGTTTCTGGAGTACCAGAAATGACTTCTGGAGTACCAGAAATGGATTCTGGAGCACCAGAAATAATTCTAGGAACTCCTTGGGTCATTCCTTGGCGGCAGTAAATAAGTATCTGAACCAAAAAAGAAAGGGAAACAAAAGAGAGAAAAGTTGCTACTGAACGGGGCTTGGTAGTGTTGGTTGCCACGGGAGGGTTTTTGACAGGGGCAACCAATAATTTGTAGAGCACAAGCAAAGGTTCACAGAAAGATTCCGTATTATGCTTATAAAGTTGTACACATTTTGAAAATAGTTTTTGGAGAGGGTTTTGGGCTGGATGCTAAGCACTTTGGATAGTTTAAATTTGGAGATGTAAATTACCTTAGATTTGTATTTGGGCT
Source organism: uncultured Chitinophagaceae bacterium (assembly GCA_903895845.1). Lineage (GTDB taxonomy): Bacteria > Bacteroidota > Bacteroidia > Chitinophagales > Chitinophagaceae > Parasediminibacterium. The sequence continues at coordinate 85,267 of CAITVK010000028.1, read as the reverse complement.
ACTGGAATAAACTAGCGTATATTTTTAATTGGTTGAGTAGTGATGTAGCAAAAAAATACGCTAGTTTGTAAGGTTAAAAACATGCGCATATTTAAGAGTTGGCTGCAAGCTTATATGAAAATTCCGTTTGACGATATAATTTAGACAATGGACAACACGATTACCACTTACTCGACACTTTGGAACTTGGTTGACATTGACACAAAAGACCATAAGCAAAAAGATATTGCAACTTTATTTCTAAATGCAATGGATGATTGGGACACTTATAATCAAACTGAAATTGCAAACTTTATCAATGAATTAAAACAATATTTTGGGACACCATTGACATTCGATAAAGTTACTAAAATGAAATTTGATGGACACAATGCTTGGAAAATAGAAGCAGGAAGTTCAATTGCAGAATTAATTGACATTTCATCAAAGTTTTGTAACCAATCTGACTTTGAAAAAATCATTGAAAGTTTCATAAACTATTACACACATGAATTTAGGAAAGTTGACTTTATAGCAGAACTCACTTACTTTACGACAGAACAAGGTGGGCGAAAAACACCTGCATCGTCAGGTTACAGACCACAAGTTAAATTTGACTTCACTGAAAAGCAAACTTCTGGGCAACAGACATTTATTGACAAAGAAATTGTTTATCCAGGAGAGAGAGTTTTAGCAAAAATAAAAATTCTTTCACCAGACTTCTTCGCAGACAGTTTAGAAAAAGGAATGAAGTTTGAATTTAGAGAGGGTGCAAAAGTAATTGGAGTTGGAGAACTCAAAAACATTATAAACGACAGACTTGAAAAAAAGCCAGCAGGCAACATTAGGTTTGGCTCAACTAGTCCTCACCAAACCCCCTAAAATCTACAAGGGCTAATGTATAGAAAATCAGGAACTTGAGCAGTACTTCTGTCCTGCTCGTATCTGTTACAACTATTTTTACCATTCAAGTCATCATTTCGGGGGTATTTTATTGTCGGTAGGAAAATATATCTTACTTTGAGGCACTAATTATTTATTAAATTTAAGTTGATATGAATTTACCCGTAGCTCAAAAAGGGCATCCCAAAGGTTTATATATTTTGTTTGCTACCGAAATGTGGGAACGCTTCAATTATTATGGCATGCGCGCCATCCTCATTTTATTCATGACCAAAGCCTTGTTGTTCGACAAAGCTTTTGCCTCCAACTTATACGGCAGCTATACGGGCTTGGTCTACCTGACCCCATTGATTGGTGGTTATGTGGCAGACAGATACTGGGGCAATCAACGCTCCATCATTGCGGGTGGTTTGGTAATGGCACTGGGCGAGCTGGTATTGTTTTTCTGCAGTTTGTTTTATCATTCAGCTCCTCATCTCTCTACCCTATTATTTTTTACAGGGCTGGGATTGATGATTGCTGGCAATGGCTTCTTCAAGCCAAATATCTCTTCGATGGTGGGTCAGTTATACCCTAAAGGTGACCGACGATTGGATGCTGCCTATACCATCTTTTATATGGGAATTAATGTGGGCGGCGCTTTTGGACCATTTCTCTGTGGATTGTTTGGTGATACCGGCAACCCTGCCGACTTTAAATGGGGCTTTTTGATAGGATGTATCGGAATGTTGTTGAGTGTGATTGTGCAAATGCTGTTTCACCATAAATATGTAAAAGACCCTGCAGGAAATACATTAGGACTAACCCCAGAAAACTCTCCAGCCATTGCTACCAAACCTGTTACCATCATTGGTGGTTTGTTATTATTTTCCTTTGTAACGATAGGACTAATCTATATAGATGCCAAAGTATTTAATTATCTCTTTTATCTGCTCATTGGCTCGGTTACCTTTATCGCAATCGTCATATTCTCCGACAAAACATTGAATCCGATTGAGAAATCAAAAGTAGCAGTCATATTTATAGTCTCCTTCTTTGTAATCTTTTTTTGGAGTGCCTACGAGCAAGCCGGAGCTTCGCTTACCTTTTTTGCAGACGAGCAAACTAATCGCGACCTTGGATTTTTTGTAGTACCTGCTAGTTGGTTTCAGTCAATAAACTCTGTATTTATAGTGACTTTGGCACCAATATTTGCTTGGTTTTGGTTAAAGCTTGGTAAGAAAGAACCTTCATCCCCAACCAAAATGGCATTGGGGTTATTCTTGTTGGCATTAGGCTATTTCTGGATAGCATTTGGCGTAAAGAACGTGCAGCCAGGCATTAAGGTAAGTATGATATGGTTGGTTGGTATGTACTTTTTGCATACCTGTGGCGAGTTGTGTTTATCGCCCATAGGGTTATCATTGGTAAACCAGTTGGCACCGGCAAAGTTTGCTTCCTTGTTAATGGCAGTATGGTTTACAGCCAATGCCTTTGCAAATAAGTTTGCAGGCGTATTGAGCAGTTTATATCCCGACAAGAAATCAACAAACTTTTTGGGTATCTATGAAATGAGCAACCTTTATAGTTTCTTTATGTTATTCGTTTTTATGGCAGGCATCGCTTCGCTCATCTTATTTTTATTGACTAAGAAGTTGCAAAAGATGATGCACTAAAAACAAGTTGTAAGTCATAAGTATTAAGTAATACAAAACTTACAACTAAAATAAACACAATGGAACCCGAAGTAGCGGCATTTTTAAAGCGCATATTAACAACCATTGGGATTGTACTCTTTTGGATGGGGATGAACTCTACCTTCGGGATAATGATGGGTTATGCCTATATAGAAGAAAGAGTTGACCTGGGCAATATTATCTTTTATATATGGTTGATAATAAGCTTTCCATTAATGATCTGGTACTTGATAAAGCTTTGGAAGGAACAAGAAGACTTTGATGTATATGATGATAAATGAGAGTAATCATTGATAGCATTGAATGATTAAAGCTAATATTTTCAATTGTATTTATGGTTACTAATCTTCTCTCCCTGCTTCCTTCAAAAACCGCTCTCTTATAGTTGTAGAAAAGGGGGTATGCCCAACAATCCTTTCGGGATGCCATTGTACTAATAAAAGCCACGATTTGTTGGCGGGTTCTTCCCACTCTATTGCTTCAACCACCTTGTCGTTAGCAAATCCTGTAGCCACAAGTCCGCTCCCAACCTCCTGCGCCGATTGATGGTGTGCAGAATTAACTTCCCCCTGCTGCTGCCCAGTGATAGTGTTTATCAGTGAAGCCTCAGATAGTTTTACAGGATGAAGTTGATCCTTTCCATCTATCTTATTATGAACTTTACTGTCAATTACAGTAGGAATATCTGGCACCAGAGTGCCCCCAAAATAGACATTGGCAATCTGTAGACCACGACAGATACCCAATATGGGTTTATTCCCTTGCAAGGTTTGTTCTATTACCTTTAGTTCAAAGGCATCCCTTTTCTCATCAATCATTTGAGGGTCAAGTAGGTGGAGGTATTCCGGTTTTCCATATAAAGCAGGATGCACATCTTCACCACCAGATAGAATGATGGCGTTGCAACTCGCTACTACCGCCAGATTATCCAGTTGATAGGAAAGCTTTACAACTTTTATCGACGCATCCAGTATCCATTTACTGTAATTGTCGTATTTGCTGCAGTCTGTAATGCCTATTGTAATAAGACGTTTCATTGCTGTATATTTAAAAGTGGAAAGAGGTAATAAACAGGGGCAAATAGCTAAAAAACAATATAGAATCTCTTTCCCCCTCTTTCCCTATTTCCTCTTCCCCTATTCCGTCCTTGCCTATTGTGCCTATTTGTAATCCATCACAGGGTGACGCTCGAATGGGTGCTTACTTTCATCAAAAATGTAGCGATATGTAATCAGTCGGCGACTTTGAATGCCATTGAGGCTGCGATAGATATTAATCATTCTTGGATTCCATTCTCCGGCCCAACCCATTTCATATTCAGTGTACCAACCCTTCCCTTGAATTGCAAGCCCTACTTCTTGAATAATATAACTATCAATACCCAACGATTGAAACTTAGGTACTACTCCAAAAGCTAATCCTGTTGCTTTTTTACAATAACCCGTCTTTTTCATCCACAACAATCTCAGCTTTTGTATAAGTCCTAGTTTCCCATTGAAATGTTTAAAATACTCATTGAGGTCGGGGATATTTACAAACATAGCAATCGGTTCTTCCTTATAATAGGCAAACCAGATTAGTCGCTCGTCCATCACTGGCTTCATCTGCTTAAACAAATTTAATATGTCCTTGTTTGTTACCTCTTTTGCCTCTCCATGTTGCGCCCAAGCCGCATTGTAAACAGTTGCAAAGTCATTGGCATATTTCTCAATATTCTTCAAGTCTACATGGTGGGCACTATATTCGGGCTTTGCTTTAAATCTGGCATGACGCTCCACAATCTTTTCCGAGAAAGCAGCATCTACCTCCATCGTATAAAAGTATTGGTTGTAATAATCCTTAAAACCATATCCCTCCAGCAATTGCTGGTAATAATCTGGATTAAAAGCCATTCCATAAACAGGAGGCTTCTCAAAACCTTCCACCAAAAGTCCCCACCATTTGTCGCGATCACCAAAGTTGATAGGCCCATCCATTGCTTCTGCGCCTTTTGACAGTAACCAACTTTTTGCTGTGTCAAACAACAAATTAGCGGCTTCCTGATTATTGATACAATCGAAGAATCCCACCGCGCCAATTGGATAGTCGGTGCCTTTGCTGATATATCTTTCACTTATAAATGCTGCAATACGGCCAATTGTTTTGCCGGAATCATCCTTTAGTAGCCATCTGTCGGTTTCGCCGTATTTAAAGTGTTTATTTCTATTTGGATCGAAATAATCCTTCACTTCATTATCCATTGGACGGATATAAGCAGGATTGTGTTTGTTAAGTGTGTAATTGATTTCGAGAAAAGCTTTTTCGGCACTTGCGTCCGACACTTTTATTACCTGCATAAAGTTCCTTTTGGACAAATATAAGAGGAAGTGATTAGTGGGTTATTGGAAAGATCATTTTTTTGAAAGTCGAAAGATTATGCATTAGTAAAGTAATTAATCTAGCTTGTATATCTCAATCCTTAACATACTTCAATGCTCCCCTTGCTTGTTAAAACCAATCACTACTATCGATAGGTACTACCTCACCAGTTTAGTGTATTCACCCAATCAGACCCAGAACACATAGTGTATAACCCCATCATGGGCTACTCGTTACTACAATTTAAAAGATTCAAGCTGATTCATACTCGAGGATAAGAAAGAAAAGACAGATAAAGAGATGGTGCCTAGAATCTAGCAATTGATGGCTTAAAGTTGTTTGGTGGCTAATTGTCTCTATACAATCGGGTATGCGTTAAGCACGAACAATGTGCTTAACGCATACCCGATTAGCATTTAATAATACTTCTAAAACTTCCTGACAGCTCGTACGTAGGCATTGTTGCTTTTCCAATAACCATAAATACTGTTATGCCCGAAGTCTTTTACCCATGCCTGATGCGAACCATCGGCCAGATATTCGGAAGAAGACCAATAGACATTGCTTGGAGAGAGATTGCCAAGCTTGGATGTTGCCAGATTGATGTACATCAACTGCAACTCGCCCAATGATGGCAAATACCAATCGCTGTAGCCATTTGCAGTCTGCGCTGCCAGATTTGCTGCATAAGAACCCGAAGAAGATAAGGCTGTTTTAATGGTGGCAGTATTTGCAGCACCACTACCCACAGAGGTGTCGGTAGCCCCTGTCACCTTAAACGATCCGCTACTACTCAAATCCCATGGAACGTTTCCTTGATCACCCAAGGCAGCAATCAATCCATGCCCAGTGCCATCAACATAAAAAACTGTTCCACCTCCATAGCTATCCCCTACTTTGTGAGTGCCTGTGGTGCCTGACGAAGCGGTAAAAGAAATTGTAGACCCATAAGAAATACCCACACTATTGGTGGCATAGGCCCTCACATAATAGGTTGTACCATTTGCAAGGTTTGATAAACTGGCATAAAAGGTATCTGAACCAGGTGTAACAATCGTTCCAGAAACAATATTATCCAACAAAGAAGGAGTAGAATTGGTAGACGACCAACAAAAGCCCTGTGCAGTAATAGTTGTACCACCAGTAGCACTTATGATTCCAGAAAGACTACCACTTGTTGCGCCTGTGGAACTTGCAGAAAGAGTACTTACAGTAGGGGCAGTAGTACTGGTTACATAACCTGGCACTTGCAAAGTAATCTGATTGCTATAGCTGGTACCTACACTATTGGTAGCATAAGCCCTGAGATAATAGGTAGTGGGTGATGATGGATTCATCCCAGACAAAGTTGTATTGAAAGTATCTCTGGTAGCAACAAAAGTACCCCCAATATAAAAGTTAGACAAAGTTGGGCTAGGACTTGTAGACCAGCAAATACCTTGAGCCGTAACAGCCGAACCACCATTGGAAACCAATAAGCCAGCCCCATACCCCGCAACGAAAACACCTGGCGTAAATACAGGTGCAACAGCAGAAAGCAAGCTAACTGTAGGAGTTGTTGTTGCCGAAGGAGTCGTAATGCTAAGTGGTGAACCATACGATGTACCCACACTATTAGTGGCATAGGCTCTCACATAATAAGTAGTGCTTGCAGTGAGGCTAGATAAGCTGGCATAAAAAGTATCGGCAGCTGCCGTGGTGAAAGTACCTGTTTTGTTATTATCGGACAAGGTAGGACTAGCGTTGGAAGTAGACCAGCAAAAGCCTCTGGCAGTAACCGTTGCACCACCATTGGCCGTAACCAAGCCATAGACAGTGGCAGTTGTAGAGCTGTTGGCAGCAGCAGAGATGGTTGTTACAGTAGGTGCTGCTGTAGTAGTTGGCGTTGTTGTTGGCGTTGTCCAAGTGGGTACACCGTTAGCCATTGTCAATACAGTGCCATTGGCACCAGCGGGTAACACAACCCACTTACTACCGTCCCAATATTGCAGGTCGCCCTTGTTTTTGCCAGCAGGATTGCCATTGGCAGCATACAAAGCATAAGGAACACTCAACAACTGAGTCGTACCAGATATAGTGAAGTTGATGCCTCCATTGGGATCAATCTGCGACTTGATATAATAAACCCCATTTCCCCAGTTGATGGCAGCAATACTCCCACTTGCAAAAAGGCCATTGCCAATAACAATACTAAATAGGCCATTCCCATTGGTCGAAGCTGTTTGCAGTTCGCTGTAAACAGTTGTTCCATTGGCAGAATCCTTTACAATACTAATAGCCACCCCTACCGTAGAATTGGCAACAAGCACATTGCTACTATTTCGTACAACAGCTTGATAGCTGATTAATTGCGGGGACTGTGCAACTGCCCCAACAGATAAAAAGAGAATTGTAATGAGGTAAATTATTTGTTTCATACTTTGTTAGTTCTTTATTATTTTGAATGATTTTATCAGGTTACCCTTGTCCCTTACCTGTAGCATATAAGTACCAACGGCAAGACCAGAAGTAGTGATAGTAGTTGTATTGTTAATTATGTTTTGCTGTGTAACTAACTTTCCATCGATAGTAAATAGTGCAAAAACTAGCTTCCTTGCAGAAGCATTGTCAACTTGTAAATTTAATATTGATGTCGTTGGATTGGGAAATGCCTTCAGTTCATTATCCCCCGGGGCGATGTTGATAGCGATACTTTTTGAATAAATACTTTTGCCATCAATATCTGTTTGTTTTAACCTGTAATAAGAAATACCTGTAACAGGCGAATTATCCTCTGCTATGTATGATTGGGAGCCAGCACTATTGCCTTTGCTGTCTACAACCAGAATCTTGGTGAAAGAGACCCCATCAGAAGAACGCTCCACTTGGAAGTATTGGCTATTAGTTTCAGAAGCTGTTTCCCAAGAGAGTTGCACCTGCGATTTATTGGCAACCGTAGCAGTAAATGCCAATAGAGAAATAGGTAGCTCTGCATTGGAATATCCTTGCTGAATACCTTCTATAACAAATCCACTTGCAGACTTTTTTGTAGTATAAACGGCTTCTCCAACAGAGTAACTAACCGTTCCACCACTTCCCTTAGCATCGCCTCCAGCCGCAACAGGAATACCCTGTGCAACTGCACAAGTTGAAATCCCTGCAAGGATAATCCAGACTAAACAAAGCCTAAATATGTTTTTCATTATTGTTATTTTGCTTAGAGGTTGTTGTGTATTAGTGCTAAATGATGTTTGCAATAATACCAAACTATTTAATTGATGGATATTAAATTTTAGTTAGCAACTAAATAGCAACCAAAGAACCTAAGGTTTGAAGGGGTGTACATAGCCTCTAAGCATCAAAATGCTCCATTTAGCAGGCGAATCCGTTATATTATTTAATTGGCTGTCAGGTTAATTTTATTGATTATAAGGATGCTAATCTGTCAAGAAGTGTAAACAACAACGCTTTGTTTTGTTTGGCAAACCCCCTTTGTTCATATATCTCTTTTGCCGATTGAATGTACGGTTGACCACTCACGAGTTCTGCTGCTCCAGCAGTATAAATATCTTCCAAAGAATGTTCAGTACTTTCCAAGTGAAACTGCAATCCAACTACTTTTCTTTTGTACACAAATGCTTGATTTGTACAGGCATCTGAATATGCCAGATGAGTGGAGCCGTCAGGAAGATTGAAAGTATCGCCGTGCCAATGAAACACTGTAGTATTGGATGGGGCATCAAAAAATAACTCTGTAGAAGCCGCCTCCTTAGTGAAGCTTACCTCAAACCATCCAATCTCCTTTTCTTTGTTTGAATAAACTGATGCACCTAATACCTCTGCAATCAACTGAGCCCCGAGACAGATACCGAGTACTTTTTTGTCAGCATCGATAACCTGCTTAATAAGTTGCTTTTCTTCCTTTAGCCATCCAAACTTGTCCTCATCATATACACCCATTGGTCCACCCAATACTATCAACCAGTCAAATTCGGGTATGTTAGTAAAAACAGGAGTTTCGTACAATCTTGTAGCACTCAGCAGGTATCCATTGGTAAAAGCCCATTCTTCAATGCTACCCAATCCTTCATAGGCAACATGCTGTATGTAGTGTATTCTTTTGTTTTTCATACTGTACATCTAAGAACAAACAAATCTTATCTAGGTGAGCGATTATCGTCTGGTGGTGGTGGAAATCCATCATCTCTTGGTGGGAGATGTTGATCCCTATCACCATCTCCCACCAATCTATCAGGATGAGGTGGTGGTGGCCCACCTGCTTGTCTTCCCATCATTCTGATTACATCTTTTATAATACGATCAAACTTATGCTTCTGTTCCGCTGTACAGAGAGCCCGTACTTGTTGCAGATGATGAAAAGTCTTTATAGCAATTTCACCCTCACTTTCAAAAGCTGTTCGTGCCCGAGCTTTGATGTTGTCTTCAGAAATTGTTGTGTCAGCAAGTAAAAAGAAAAAAGCCTCTTTCGACTCTTTTGCTTGCTCCTTTATATCCTGGATGTCTTGCTGATGCTGTTTTACTAATAGCAGGTACTTTTCTTTTTGCAAACTGTCAAATCCCAATTCTTTTATTAAAAAGTGGGCAGTATCATGTCCATTCTGAGGTGGGCGATGTTCTCTGAAGATATGCCAGATTGTTACTAAGGTGGCGATATTGATAAGTACCAGAATAGCTATAATCCATCCTGCCTTTGAATTTATATTTTTCATTATTCATTCGTTTTTGTATCGCTGTAAAGCGTTGAAACAGATAAATCGAACTCCCTCGCAAAAGATTGTATTGTGCCATCATTGCCAGTATTGCTTTCAGTTATTCCTTTACTTTCTTTCAAAACCGAAGAGATGGCAATCCCATTAAGCACAACAAAAAAAGAAAGGGTGGCTACGACAAAAGCAGGACGGGTAAGGATGCCAATTAACTGTTGCAGCTGCGTTGGTTTTACCTCCTCATGCAATCTTGCATGCAAGCGGGTATAGAAAAATGGAGGAGCTTCTGCCCTCGAAATATGGTTGAGGCTATTGATGATTGCCTCTATCTCTTCCTCCTGATTGTGTAAATGTTCCATCAGAAATTATTTATGTTTATGATAATAATCGCCTAACTCCTTTCGTAGGTTTTGTTTTGCCCTGTGTAAGAATGCCTCTACCGAAGCTTCAGTTACCTGCATCACTTCTGCCACTTCCTGATAGCTCAACCCTTCTATCTTGTTTAGTGTAAAAGCTACCTTTTGATTATCCGGTAACGACTTGATTGCTTTGAATAGAAAAGCAGCCTTTTCTTTGCTCTCCATTGCCACACCTGGATGGTTAAATTCTGGTGGATCATGTCTGATGCGATCATCTGCACCAAACAGCCCTTCTATAAATGCAAAACGTTTCTTTCTGTTCTTCCGTCTTTGCCAATCCAGCGATTTGGTAACTGCTATCCGGTACAACCAGGTAGAAAGCTTAGACTCTCCCTTAAACTGACCAATAGATTGATACATCTGGATGAATACCTCCTGAGAGACATCCTCTGCTTCCTCTTTACTTTGCAAAAGACCTAAAACAGTATTGTACACCAAATGCTGGTAAGCATCCACCACTTGGGCAAACGCTTGCTCTACACCTTGTTGTAGTTGCTGTATAAGTAATTGCTCGTTCAAATGGTTGTTGCGTTATTTAAATAGCTAATTTATTAACCATTATGCTATTAAGACGTCGTGTTTTATGAAAACCTTCGGAGAATAATGAAAGTTTTAAACAATTCATGGTCGAAAGAATTGCAGGTATTGCTAAACTCTTTATGAATCAGAAAGAATTGGTTATTCTTCTGCTGGATACAACTTATAGATGGCCCAATTATTTGTCTGATACACTAATTCAGTTATAAATTGTCCTTTTGCCTGCATCATAACAAGGTTATAGGAATTGAGAACCGTGAAATTCTTGTATTTATTTTCCAGTTTAGCTACGCACATATACTTCACACCCACCAACGGATTTTCTACTACCGTTCCAAAGCTTTTATTTGCTGGCAACTCAATGCCTTCCAAAGATTTAAGATGGGCTACAATTTTAAAAGCAGCAGCGTCATCAACCAATACCTTATTATTTACGTCTGCAATCTCATTAATATATCTGGCAACTCTAAAGTCTTCATCCGTCTCTTTAGTTCTACCCCAACTCTTATAATTTCTAAGTGTAGAAAAGAACATCCTCTCTTCTTCATCATTTGTTCTTTTGAAATAAAAGATACCCATAAACACATTCAACAAGCCTACAAAGAAGAATATGAACCAAGTAACTTTTTTGGTAAATTGTTTACCAGCGTAAAACGTAAGACCAATAATACCTAATACCAAAAAGATAAGGTAATACTCAATCAGAAAATAAAACTGTGTATTAATAATCAATATAGCAACTAGTATAAAAGGTGCTACAAGTGTAAAAAACTCATAAAGCTTCCCTTTAAAATAGTAGAAGGCAAGTACCAATAATGGATTCAGGAAGAGAACATAAGCCTGAAAAACAATCTGTGATTGTAAAGAAGCATTTGTTCCTTTTTGACTAATTACATCACCCAAAGGAATATTTCCCAGCACGTGCCAGTTTGCATATTGGCTATATAAAAAGTAAGTTGAATTACCGGCATGGCTATCATTCAGGTATCCAAACAAAAGCAAGGCACCCGCAGGCAACAAGAAGATAATGATATAAATAGCTACGGCCCTGTTGGTAAGCTTACGTCGTTGAGAAGTATTATTAACTGACTCAAAATACTGTGCTACTGGTGCTTGATCTTTATTAATTTTCAATCCTTCCAGTGAAACAAATACGATAAACGGAAAGAATGCCAGTAACAGCCATATAAAGTTGAAGTCGCAGAAAACGAGACCCGTTAGATAGATACTCGCCATTGAAAGGTAAAACGTTGTCTGAGTTCTGTAATACCTGAAAAGACTTCTGAAAACATAATAAAAGAAAAGAAGAATTGCAGCTACTCCCCTACCAGAGATTGCAGCATATATCAATCCCGGATGCATGAAAAAAAGCAAGGAGACCAATGGGATATACACAAAATCAGGCAGCTTTGAAGTTTCCTTAAAATCTTTCAGAATGGTATAATAAAGTATCACCGTCAAGGATATTGAAGCAAGAACTGTCGCAAACAAATAACCGAAAGGTGTAAACAACAATGAAGATAAAAAAACTACCGTTGGAAATGTTGTACCCACCGTAACCAAGTTATTTTCGGTAGCATCAAATAGAATCTTTATCTTCTCTGCGATAAATAAGTTTTCAGAATGGTCAAAACCTGCCCTGTGTATTGCCCATGACAATAGCAAGTAAAACACTAGTAGAACAAGTGCCAGGAATCCATTTATATATTTCTCAATAAATCTATTCATTATTCAGGGGTTACAACAGCACTTGTAGATGACAATTTACTCAATCCATGGTTTGTTTTTTCCCAGTAGAACGGCTTGGTGATTAGTTGCCATAATCCCATATAAGCAGCTCTAGAGTGCATTAACCAATAGATAGGATTTAGGATTGAAAACAATATCAACTCATAATAGCGCCTTTTGAACACGGCCAACATGTTTACATAAATCATTAATACGTTACCTGCTACGAAATTGAATATGGATATATATAATACCCAGTCCGGGAATATGCTACGAATGAATGCGAACTTAAAAATCATGTAAATGACAAAAAACAGTAGCAATATCGGATATAGCAAGAAAGTAAAAGAGGTACCTCCAATAAAGAAGTTGAACCCAAAGAAGCCTCTCCAACCAACTTGTCTGACCAACCTTGCTGGATCGCGCATGTGAACCAGATATGTTTGCATGTATCCTTTAATCCAACGGCTTCTTTGACGGATCCAGTTAAAGAATTCATTGTTTGCTTCTTCCAATGTGGTACTATTCACAACACCCACTTTCAATCCATTATCAAACACTCGTAATCCCAAATCGGCATCCTCAGTTACATTAAAAGGATCCCAAGCACCTAACTCAAGCAATGTTGCGAGTTTAAAGTGATTGGATGTTCCTCCCAAAGGAATTGGCACGTCCAATGTTTCTAACCCACTAAGCATATAGTCAAACCAATAAGAATATTCTAATGTGAACATCCTTGTCAGTAGATTTTCATTTTTATTAAAGTAGTTCAATGCTCCCTGGAGTACCACAAACTCCTCTGGCAATTTTCGGAACTGGCACACAACCTTCTTCAACTGATCACTATCTGGCACATCTTCTGCATCGTAGATCGCCAAATATTCACCTCGAGAGAAGTGCAAGCCGTAGTTACAGGCTTTTGGCTTTGTTTTAGGCATGTGAAAAGGCACAACAATAACTTCGAAGTTTGCTGGGAAGTCAAGGTTTCTTACCGCATTCAAAGTCTTATCATCGTCCTCTTCAATCAGCAGTTTTACATCTAATTTCTCTTTAGGATAATCGAGACTTCTTAAGTTCCAAATTAGTTTACGAATAAGTTTGTCCTCCTTATACACTGGCAGTAAAATGGTATATACCGGAAGAGTGGATTCATTAACCCCTTTTATCTCACTTTTGGAAACCACAGAATGCAATTCCGACTTAGATCCGGTAAGGGCAAGGTACAATTTGAAAAGTATTGAGAAAAGAAAGAACAATGATGAAAGCAAGTTCAATACTATAAAAGTGGGCTTGAAAAACAAGATGATGAATGCAAAAGCAAGCCCTATGAACCCAAAAATGAAGTATAGCTGTGCATCTGTAAATGTAATCAGGGCAGAACTCTCAGGGTGTGTTTTCATCAAACTGAAAACGGCCTCTTTAACAAAGAACTCACCTCTCAGCTTGTGTGCTAACCAAGTAATGTCCAGATCCGAAGCAGCAAGCAACTTAATCTTGCACTTAAACTTAATGACAAGACTCGTAATCAATTTTTCGTCAAAAGGATCAGCTGCTGCCACCAGCAATTCTCCGCTTGCGTTTTTTCGCAATGGGAGATAGAGGAACGAATTCATGTGGGATATGTCACATTGGTTGATATATATATCATCCAATTCTTCGTTCCTGATATCAATGATACCTTGATTGTGCTTCTCTAGAAAGTTCAGGTAATCACGCCTTACCAAAAAGCCAAAGTTCAGCGCGGCTTTTATGGGAGCATAGCTATAAACATCCGAAATATGTAATACAGTTTCGAGCTTTTCATCCGAAAATGAACCTTCTGATGTCATTTTATGCAATACACACTGAGCCATATTTCTTTTTGATTAAGGCAACTTAAAGTTCCTTAAATGTTTCCTGAGATTCCTTAACCTTGTTACGAACAAACAAGAATGCTAACAATACTAAAACCAATAACAGACCTAATAATATCCATTTATACTTCTCATAGAATACCTGGAAGCCGTTTGTTTCACCGCGATAAGTTACCAAGTCATTGTCTTCTGGAAGCTTGAAGAAGTAATTACTCTTACCACCACTATTTGCTATACAAACATTACTTTCTATCTCTGTTAACTGAGTACTAAAGTTCTTTACCACACTCTCAAAAGCAGATTTGTTTGCGCTGTCTCCACCCAATGAGGTAACCATCAAAACAGTACTACCCCGTTCTTTAAAAATCTCTGCCAGACCACTATTGGAGAAATCATTTATTTCGTAGGTCAACTTACCTTGGTCATCTTTGTACAATTGAAAATCCTTCTTGAAGTTTACAGGCAACTGTTTAAAGTTGTCAACAAACTTATCATTCTTATTCAATAGTGCAATTACGTTGAACCCTTTTAAATCATCCATAGTGGTCTTATCTGCGGAAACAAGTGGCGGCACAATTATCCTACTATAATTTGGATTGAATGGTGCGTTTAGCTGATAAAACAATTCACCGATGGATGATATAATGTTTGAATTATACAACATTGGAGAAACTACAATCTTAGTCGGCACTTTTCTGAACTCAGCAGGGAAGTTGAAGAAGCTATAGAACTTATTTTCTTGTTCACCAACAAATGTTAAGGTCGACGTCTTCACGTTTGTAAAGGCAAAGAAGCTACTAAAGCCACTTTCACAAGCTTTTGTATAAGGGTGGAATCTAAACTCAACTTCCAGCGTGTTGAATTTGCTCAGCATATATGGTTTCAAATCAATATCCTCAATAAAACTAGTTCTATTTACGAGGTTGGAACTATATACCAAGTTCTGATTCAAATAAACATTGATGAATCCTCTGTCGTCTTGTCTAAGATTAGAGAAATAGCTTTCCAGGTGGAAAGTCAACTTAGTTGGGATTGCATTGAATTCAGTCAATGAAAAGATGTACTTACTTTTCAGGGAACCTATTCCCTCCATCAATGATGGCGTAGCACCTAAACTTTCCAAGCTAGTTATTAATGGAGATTTGTTTTCAATATTTGCGTAACTAGGTACGGCTTCATCAATCAACATCTTTTCCGAGAAAGTACTGTTCAGCCTTTTATTACTTGTTAATGCATTGATGGCTTTTTTATATCCTTCCACATCTGCACCAGTTACTACCATAATTGTTCTTAGTCCCAACCCCGTATTTACCCGGGCAAGGGAAATCAATCCTTGTCCTTTACCCATTGAAGGGATTACCTGACGTACAGAATAAGGAAGCTTCTCTGCAACCCCTGTAACTACACCATAAGGAAGTGAATCGGAAGATGTATAAACGCCTGTATAAATTTCTTTTTGAGTAGCTTGTTTTAGGATAGTGTATAAAACACCTCCCGAAGTCATATCATTCAGGTCTGCCACAGCAGGCGTGTAAACAGAGGTAAACTCTTGTATCCACTCTTTCAAGCTACGTTGATACCCTACAATATCCTGACTCACCACATTTACATATGAACTGTTCTTAACACTTACCCATAAACAGATGTTGTCAATATCTCTACACTGCTCCTCATGAATACTCATACTAGCAGAGATTTTTACTTTGATGTACCTTCCATCCGGCTGCACTTCACTCTGATTTAAAGGGACCTCTATTCTAAATAAAGTATCAGTAGGAGAAACACTAATCCGCTGGGTATATACAGGCAAATCCTTTATACTTACAACTATAAATGAGGAATTAGGATTAAGCACCTGTGATGCTGAGAAATTAAGAATGAGACGACTTTTGTTTACATCATCATCTGGTTTAACCTTAATGAAATAGGTTAATGAACCGTTTATACCAGTGATAGCTGCATCTTCATACCCCATTGACTCGAAAGATCGAATAGATTGTGCATTCACACCAATCGCACCCAGCACAAGGGCAACCAATAAAATAAATTTGAATTTCATTTTCATTTATTTATAAATATTAAACTCCAGACGATAAAAGTTTCCCGTACTTTCATCACTGTTGTAGGTTAATTTACCCCCCATTTGCTCTGCCAACGTTTTTGATACTGCAAACCCGGAAGTATTATCAGAATAAGAATTCGTAGAAGAATCCTTCTTATTTTCAATTTCACTAAACAACTCGTCCAACCTCTGACGCCCCAACAATTTCCCTTTATTCGCGATGTCTATAATTGCCTTAGTCTCTGTTTTATGCAAGTGCACACTAACAATAGTTCCACTACTAGCATACCTGATAATATTAGATAACAACTTAGCTAAAACCTGATCCAGGAATATCTCATCCAGAAAGATGATCATCGAAGAAGGATCGATATTCAGTTGCAGGTTAATCTGTTTCATTGTTGCCGCATCCGACAAATCAATCACAGTCTGTTCGACCTTTCTATTCAAATCAATCTGAGTGTAGTTGTAGTCTATCTTCTCTGCATCTGAAATAGCAGACGATGAAAGTTTTTCGGATAGATATTTAAGTTTATCATTTCCTACACCAATATATCCTAAAATCTCTTTCTGCTCTTCAGTCAGATTGCTATTTGTTTGCCCTAACAGGTCTAATGACATCTGAATTGACCCTGTGAAGTTTCTAAAATCGTGCAGAACCATGTTCAAGGTATCGTACCTGTACTGGCTCAATTTTGTCAACTTTCTATTTGCTTCGTTTATCTGCTTCTGCTGGTCAACTATTTTTTCATACTGATCAATCTGTCTATTATTTGCCATTTCGATCATTACATTCTTGGCTACTTCTCTCTTTGCCAACTGATAACGGTTAAACCCAATGAGACAAGAAAAAGAAGAAATCACAAAAAAGAGTCCTCCTCCATTAGAAATAAGCACTGCATATCCATCATACCGGTTAATAACCCTAAAAATCACAATAATCAGAAAATAGGCTACCCCACACTGAATGATGGAATAAACGGGTTTCCAGAAAATAGAAATATTCAGTAACAAAAAGTACACTGAAAACATCAAGAAGTAAGGCAACACCGACGAGACGGATATTACAGAACAAACCACAGCGTAAAAAACAGTATTGAGCCCTATAACAAAAGACATCAAAACTTCCGTATCCCAATTATTCTTTGGCATCCCGCCGTACAAATAAATGCTATGACACAGAATTGCCAAGACAATCCTGGTACCGAAAAGTGGCAGCCAGTCTGTTGACAAAAAAGAATAATCCAACAACCAAAACAGCGGCAAAGAATATATTAACGTCCAGTGTATAACATTGGCATAATATTTTACTTTAGCCCCAAGTTCATTGGATAGACTTTCTTGGTCTATATTTACAAAAGAGAACTTTAAATCACTTAGCATGACACGGGTTAAAGAAACAAATTCAAATTTTTTTGTGAAATTAGATGTAATTCATACAAATATGATATTAATAGTCCTATTTTCTATCATAGCACACCCACTTTTTGCTAACAGTGTGGATAACTGCTTCAACAAAAAATACAAGGTGGCACAGATACCCCCAAATATGGGTGCTGGAGTCAACTTATCGCTATTGGAACATACTTGGGAGCAAGCGGACGACTTATTGAAGACTGATATTACACGCAAACTTACTGCTATCAAAAATGCTGGTTTCAAAAGTGTTCGATTGCCTGTTGCTTTTGATATGTACCTACAACCAAACTCATCCAATTTTCAGGTTGCCTTGCTCGACAAACTAGGCGATGCGTACAATACCTGCGAAAAACTAGGGCTAACATTAATCATTACCTATCACTATGGTAAAATATATTACGGCAGCGATAACCGTTACACAGAAAGGGATCGGATTATGTGGATGTGGAAACAGATGCAGAATAAGTTTCGCGGCATGGGGTATCAGTCTTTATTCTTCGAACTATACAATGAACCTACCGAAGAACGGTCTGCCTGGAAAGAAGATATTAATTATATTGTAAAAGGATTACGCTGGGAAGAAAAAGACAGGTATTATATAATAGGGGGGACCAACTACAACAATGCCGACGAATTATTGGACCTAGGAAAAATTGATGACGACAAAATTCTTTATACTATCCACTTTTATGAACCTTATATTTTTACGCATCAAGGGGCGGAATGGGTAAAAGATCATACTTATGTTACCAATATACCCTACCCGTATGAGAAAAGAAGAATGCCAACCTTGGATAAGGCATACAATGGTACCGACATAGAACAAGACTATGCAAAATACCCGGCAGAAGGAACCAAGGAATATATTACCGTCAGGCTTCGTCGCATTGCAGAAGAGTGCAAAAAAAGAAATATGCCTTTGATATGCACCGAAGCGGGCGTGATAAATGAGGCAGATGAAAAGTATCGCCGCAACTATCTGGAAGATATTACAGCTGTGATGGATGAACTAAGCATTCCTCTTCTGTTATGGGATTATGATCAGAAATTTAGCATCGTTATCCGCAACGAGAAGATAATGAAAGAAATAAGACTCTGGCTTGAACGTAAAAACAAGGAATAAAAAGAGTTTTCCCCCAACCTTTAAAGGTGCTTTATTGTAAGTAGTACAGCAATACTTTTGTACCCATCACACACAACTTTATTAATGAGTAGACACAAAGCTTTCGCTGCAATACAATTTCCAGAATTCCGGAACTTTCTTTTTGGCAGATTCTCTTTTATCATGGCATTAAGAATGCTCGGCACCCTGGTTGGCTGGTGGGTTTTTGAATTAACCCACGAACCATTTGCTATCGGATTGATTGGCTTAAGTGAGGTAATCCCTGCATTGTCCTTGGCACTATATGCGGGCCATGTGATAGACATCAGCGAAAAAAGAAAACTAATGCTTCGTGGGGTAGCCTTTTACTTCTTGGCTGTTCTGGCGTTGATTGCCCTTTCGTCCAAAGTATCTTTTGCTATGTTCAGCAGCCACATTATCGTTTTCTGCATCTATATTATTATATTTCTCACAGGCATCTTGCGTTCATTCGTAAGCCCTGTTTTCAATACCATCCTTCCTACCACCGTACCCAAAGAAGTTTTACAAAATGCCATTACCTGGAACCAAGGTTGCTGGCTTTCGGCTTCGGTAATAGGTCATGCCGGTGCAGGTTTCCTGATTGCAGGTTTTGGAAACACGGGTGCATTAAGTGTAGTGGCAGCATTGGCAGCAGTGGGCTTTTGTCTGCTGTTTAACTTACCCAAAAAACCTGCATTAAATCTAAATACTGAAAAGAAAACATGGGACAGCGTGAAAGAGGGCGTCCGCTTCGTATTCAAGACCAAAGAATTACTTGGTGCTTTATCGCTCGATCTGTTTGCTGTTTTCTTTGGTGGGGCAGTAGCGATGATTCCGGTGTTTGCACAAGATATTCTCAAATGCGGCCCTGTGGGTTATGGCTGGCTGAATGCTGCTTCGGACATTGGCTCTGTAACCATCATCATCACCCTCACTTTTTTCCCAATCAATGGCGGACAAGGCAAGAAACTAATGTATGCCATAGCAGGTTTCGGCATCTGCATCATCACCTTTGCCCTCTCCAAAATGTTCTGGCTGTCTTTTGCGGCATTGGTTATCAGTGGTTTGCTCGATGGCATCAGTGTTGTTATCCGTGGTACTATCCTCCAACTAAAAACACCCGACAATATGCGCGGACGGGTGATGAGCGTAAACTCTATGTTTATCAATAGCAGCAACGAGTTTGGACAATTTGAAAGTGGTGTGGCAGCAAAGCTATTGGGTGTAATCCCATCCGTAGTGTTTGGTGGCTGTATGACTTTACTGGTGGTAACCACCACTTGGTTTAAGGCACCAGCGTTGAAAGAGATGGAGTATTAGGAATGTCGAATCTAATGATACTTCATTATCAAGTAACATCTTTCTATTCAAACTTTAGTAACATGCAGTCCATGAAAGGATTCATGAACGAGATGCCGACATTCATGGACTAGATGGTATAGCTTGCACCGAAATTTAATACGAAATTCAATGGAAATAATACATACAAAACTAAGAGCGTCTAGGATTAAATTTATAGAAGCCTGTTTGCAGAATAACATGAAAGACTACACTAAGGAAATGATACTACTAGACCTTAATGAAGCCATTGCCATAGAGTTTGATGGCGGCAAACAAATCAGTACACGAACTTTTGATGAGGATTGGAAGTATATAAAAGATGCCTTAGAAGATGCAAGACTTGCTTTAAATCGCTGGAAAAAAGGGAAACAAGTATATTACAGATACAGCAATATTGAATTCTCAGTCTTAGATGCCTCACTAACCAAAAGGGAAGTTGGTAAGTTAGTGGATGCTGTGAAACTGTTGCAACAGATAAAAGGAATAGACTTGGATAACGAATTGACCGATATTTTGCAAAGACTTCATACACAAATTAAATATCACCGAAACAAAGAAGTTTATGCAATAGGGTTTCAGCAAACACAGACGGCTGATGGATACCAGTTTGTGGATGATTTGTACGAGGCGATCATTGAACAAAACGTTTTAGAGATTACCTATCAACCCTTTAACCAAGAGGCAGAAACAAAAACAATACACCCTTATCATTTAAGACAATACAATAACCGATGGTTTCTCTTTGGGTATGATGAGGTTAGAAAAGCAATTTCTACTTTGGCCTTGGATCGTTTTATCAAGAAGCCTAAAGCTATAAACAAAGCCTATCAAACTGCGGAAGGATTATTTGATGCGAATACTTATTTCAAAAACATCATTGGAGTTACCCGATTTGAAGATGCGCCTGTGGAAGAGATAAAACTGGTATTTACTGGCAAACGAGCGCCTTATATCATTACCAAACCTATACACGAAACACAACAACATATATTGTTGCAAGATGGAAGTTTACAAGTGACACTACAACTAAGTATCAATAACGAACTCAAGCAATTGATATTAAGTTTTGGGGCAGATGTTAAAGTGATTACACCTGAATCTTTGAAAGCATTTATCAAGGAACAATCAGAAATGGTGTTAAGGCAACTTACTTAGTGCAAGTCTTTCGTTAATGGCTTCTTCAACAATCTCACAATAGTCGTTGAATAAAATATTCTCAACATTAAAGCCAGCTTCCGTTGCAAACTCTGGAAGGAATTGCTTAAACACAAGGTATTCTGCTATTATTATTTCACTACCAACTATCGTGGTACGTCTTGTAGCAGTTTTCAGCCAATCCCTGGTTTCTCTTATTACAGTGGTTTCTTCATTATTGTGCGCTTTGGTATCTATTCCATTTATATCTGAGATGTATTTTTGATATTGGTATTTTTCTCTTTCGAAGACAAGTGCCTTTTTATTGTTTTGTATTTTATCACCAAATCTCTTTGCACCAAAAAACAATCCTAATTCAAAGGGCATATTAAATCTTGGCAATCCTTCTTTATTTGAACTTGTATTGGATATGTCGTGGATACCATAACGACAATTGGCTATTATTCTGTAAATCTTATCGAGCCTATTTTCAGTGCCATCATCATCACTCAAGGCACTTAAAGGGAAGAAACCACATCGATAAACGGTGTAAACTATGGCATAAAGCAATGGCTTGAATGTTTCATCGAAAGGACAGTTAATAAATACATTGTCATTGTAACCATCCTTTCCAGTCATTAGGCTATTTTAATTGTTGCTTTCAACTACTTTAATGGAGGGTATGGCGGTTTTGATTGCTGCAATCCTGTATTTAGCAAATACATTTTTAACAGCAGTTCTTATTTTTGACTTAGGGACAGATGTCACACGTCTTTTAGCTCTTTTTAATGTTATCTCTGCCATATAAATTCTTTTTCTATTAAAAAAACGAATATACACTTTAAAAACCATCATTCTCATTATTAATCTAATTGAGAATACAAATACTACCCTCTTCCACTATTAAACCCTATCATCTTCTTTTTCTTTTGTTGAGAAAAGTCTTGCTCCTCCTGATTGTATATTTCTGTCAGCGTCATTGGGTTAGTGATGATTCTATCAAACCCCAACTTCTTTGAAAGGGCTTGTGCCTTCACTGTTTCCAATTCCTTAAACTCATATTGGGCAATCATTCTTCCTTTACGCAACAAAGCTGCATCAACTTTTGAAATATCTGTGTTGAAAGTACAGATGATTTGTATGTTCAAGCAATCAGAAAGAAGCCCATCGGATATATTTAAAAGGGTAGAAACTGGAGAATAGCCATTTTGCTCCCTATCGACAATAATGTTTTCGGCATCTTCGATAACAAAAATAGAATTAGGGTTGTCTATTAGAAAGGTAAGAAGTTCGGGGTTGGTAATTGAAGTTGCCATATTGGGTGGCAAGAAAATAACTTCCTTTTTAAGCGATGCTATCAGGTAACGGATATAAGATGTTTTGCCAGTCCCTGGCTTTCCGTGCAACAAGACAAGCCCCTTATCATTCTTTTTGGAAAGCCTTTTATGAATAATTTGGTGAATAGATTTAAAGTCACTGTTGTAATTGTCATCGATACTCAATTTAGGCTTTGCAATTGTCAACGACTTTTTTGTTAGACCATTGCCGCTATTTATCAATAATGATATGGAGGGGTCAAAATAAACTTCCGCTCTCTTTTGAAATTTCTTAATGCCCGCAATGATCTCTTCAATTTTACTTACAGCAGTATGTCTGAACAAAAAGCGAACCTTGTCCCCACTCGTATGAAAGTCAACAAGTAAGTCCTCATACAGTATGTAGAAGATGTCATCCAGTTCTGTCACCTTTGTTCTTAACAGGTAACGTTTTGTAAAATGACAATCGGAGACAAACGAACTATACTGTGATAAAAACCATTTATTCGCCTTCCTGCAATCAATATTAGTCTCACTTATCAAATTGGGTATTGT
Source organism: uncultured Chitinophagaceae bacterium (assembly GCA_903895845.1). Classification (GTDB taxonomy): domain Bacteria; phylum Bacteroidota; class Bacteroidia; order Chitinophagales; family Chitinophagaceae; genus Parasediminibacterium. The sequence continues at coordinate 62,158 of CAITVK010000028.1, read as the reverse complement.
ATTGAAGTGGGCTGCAAACAAATAAAATTCGTTGTAGTTATCGTATCGCCTCTCCACAAACACATCCCCCAAGTTTGCCTTATTGCTCGTTTCGCTAAAGGTTGACTCTTTCTTTTGCAATGCACTCAACTGTTCTAGTATAGGTTCCATATTGTTCTGATTATTTGTATAATAAAAATTTGTTGTTTATTGTATTTCACCCTCCTCTTTGATGGGATAATACATTTCTTGCTTTTCTGTGTCTAGCTCTCTAAAAAATAGGACTTCATCGGGACTATAAATAAGTTCTGCACCAAGGGTAGATACCACATTTCTGTTGCCCCCCAAGGTATCACTACGCATTAGTTGCACCAACAGATTACGATAGGGCAATATGCTACCAATAACAAAATGTACGTTGCTTTTATAGCCATACTGCAATAACTGCCTAAAATGATTGATGGCTATCTTGCTTGTAAATCGTGGATAAAACTGCCACATATCGTCTATAAACACCAAGGTTATTTTACTATTGACAGCTTTGCCCTTGTGCCGCTTTAGTTCTTTTACTATCTGAGCAAATAGCTTGTTCTTGTTTTTGATGCTACCTATCTCTGGGTTGTTATATATGTATGTTTCCATGTTTTTACAAGTGGTTGTGTCTATCAGGTTGGCTTCTTTGGTAATGAATAGAAGCCTTGCAATTTTGTTGTTGCCAGCTATTAGCAAGTTTGCCAACAGTGCCTTTATCTGCTCATCATCCAGATACGAAACAAACAGGTTGCGCAAGGCTGGTAGGCTTTTGCTAACCGTATTTCCTTCTGGGTCTGAACCGATGATTAGCGATGGCATTGTGGTTTGTTTTGTGTTTGATGAAAGACTTCGCTTAGAGCGAAACCTTCCGTGGGTAGGTTGTAATGCTGAATCTATTTGTGTTGGATTAGCAATACCACTTATTTGCTAGTTTGACATTGGAGTCCTCTTAAACAGGAAATGACAAGAAACTGACTAACTGATGATTGAAATAATCTAGCGTTTCCTAAGAGTATTCTTCATCAAAGTTAGACAAATCAATACCCATATCCAATTTCTCTAATTCTTGGATACTTAGTTTATCTAATTCTTCAATTTTATCAATTAGATATTCTTTTTCCAATTTGCTGAGAAAGTGCGAATCGCTAATTAGCTCTGCTTTGTTTTCGATGCGCCCAAATTCTCTCCTTCTGCCAAGTGGATATTTTAAGAATGGCATCCACCCAATTACTTTAAAACCGCCAGACAAAGAATTATACTTTAAGGTAAAAATCGCACTTTCTGTAACAAAGTTTCTAATCAACCTGTCATAGGAAATGAAGTAAAATTCAGAATTAGAAAACTTTTGATTCAGTCTATGCTTTTTCAATTGAATTCCATTGTATTCATCAGAAGAACCATAAACTAAGATATATTTAGCATTAATTGCTCGAGTTCCGTCAAAAACGCCCAAATCACTAAAACAAGAAACAACCATTTTATCAACCATTTCTGTACTATTAGATGGAAATAGCCTCTTCCAATCTTCAAGTTGTGTATATGAATGATTGAATTCAGAAGTAAAATCATTTGCACCTGTAAATATTTTTCTATTGGGGGCTTCTATTTCTATAAGATTAAAGGTGATTTCTACAGAGTTATAGGTTATTAAAATAAAATCAGGGACTCTTCTTTCCCACCCCCCAATTGGGATTTTAGAAAAGATTGAGCTACCGTAAATATTATAATTCTCAACCATACCATTCATTACTGAAGCAAGAATACAAGTTGGATTATCTTCTATGAATTTATGAATTTTGTTCTCATTAAACACCAAAGATTTCTTTTCTTCTTCAATTAAACCTGAAAATTGTTTTTTTATTTCCTTGTAATAAGAATCTATCATTTTAAATTGTTTTTCTTAAGTAATAAATCAAATTGTTTGCTTACTCCTTCTAGCATTCCATTTTTGTGCAGTTCATATAAAGAACCAGATGTGTTCAATGGGATTTCTTTGAATGTAAATTCAGATGTAATACCAGAATTATTAAGCAACTCAGTTTGGATTGTGCTTAATTCACTTGTTCTACCAGACCAACCTCCATGATCTATTATGCCTCCAAAACTTTGAGATGGATGATTAATATTGTATCCAATTACAATTGGGTGCTCGTCTATTTTTGTATTCTTCTCATCTGGTCTTAATCCAACTAACGTATAGCACAAGGTTTCATTACTTCCTGATGCTGCTGCTATAAAGCTATTAAACTTATTAACCAATCCATTTTCTTTCAAAACTTCTGGTAGTTGTTCAAGTCCTAATCTTTTATATTCTAAATTACTAACTAACGATTCCATAATTTCTCTACTTGGAATTTCCCTTAATGGCGAATATTGATTTTTACTCATGTTATTTTTATTATTTGGTTATCTATAAATATCAAAAATTTTTTTGTCAATTTCTGAGCTCAACAAGACGAACCAAAGGATTATCCATAGGTTTATTTTCCATAGTATTTACACACGCTTTCAAACGTTTTGTGTATTCTGTGTAGTAAAGAGCCAAAGGATAAGAATCCCATTGAGTTACTTTTTTATAGTGCTTCTGAAACCCTAAGCCACAAGATATCCAAAATGAATTGCTATATATGTTTCTATCATGCAATTTATACTTAGGGGCAAATACAAAGTCAACTTGCATTAAAGGGTATTTTCTTTCTAACCGTTGTTTTAATTGTAACCGATTGGTTGTATTTTCTTCTGTGTAGATTATACTCAAGTAAAATTTAGGATTATTAAACTTAGTAGGATAAAAACATGACAATAAAATATCAATAAAATCACCATCCCAATCATTGTCGAGTATAAAAGGATCTTCGATTATCAAAGAGTTAGATTTAGGTAAATAGCAAAATTCATTAATATCTAATCGTTCTCTATTGAGGACTTTTACGGTTACCCTTGTATTTCTGGGGTCTAAGTCAACATCATTTGAAATACAGTAGATACCAAAACTCTCAGCTATTTCTTTGCAGAATTCAGCAGTATCTGACAAAAACAAGATGTCTGGCTTTTTAGTCAAAAGCTTGTATTTCCCAAATTGCTTGGTTCTAAAGATTTCAACTGCCTCCCTGCAATCTCTTATTCTATTGTGCGAGAGCTTAAAAAGATAATTTATCAAAAGCTTTGTCTCCTCATCACATTTTGAATATTCTTCTTTGTTTTGCCTTAATCTTAATAGCCTTGTTATTTCTACAGCAGGGATATTCAAATACACGGTACTCTTCTCAAATATTATTTCTTCCAAGTAATTAAGCCACTTTTTATCCATTGATAATTTTTCTTGGTTTGTAAGCATTTTACAGAAGCGGATAAAAAAGTCCACAGTCATAAATATAGATGGCTGCATATTTTAATTTTTATTAGCACTAGTAAAATTGTACAATGCAATATTTAGATTGCTAGACTCATCAAAAAAACCCTTCCCAAAGTTTTTGGTCAGCGCACCATCTTCCTCAATATTTATCTTATAAACTTGCTTTTCTCCTTCGGGTACGTCATCTTGAGGATAGAAGTAATAAAGTTGCGTATCCTTTGTTTTTAAGGCTGGCAAACGATTGTCCCTATTTTTTGCATAAGTGTTGGCTGTTAACATTTGTAACTTTCGTATGAAGTATTCGCTATGTGTCTCTATTACAAACTGTATCCCAAAATTCTCGGCAGCATCTGCAAATAACTCAGCTAATTTTGATTGCAATGCAGGGTGCAAATTGCTTTCTGGCTCTTCTATGAATAACTTTTTATTGCCGCCATCTTCCAACGCAACAGATATAATCTTAAATATCAATGGCAAAACTTGCGAAATACCATACCCCAAATCTGCTAAAAGAATTTTTTCACCTTTCACCAGTATGTACAAAAAATATCCTTGCCCCTCACCACTATTTACTATTTCAATGCCATGCCCTATACCAAACCGTGTTAAATACTTTTTGAAGTACTTTTTAATAATTAAATCTTTCTTTTCATCCTCAGTAGCCAAAACAATCCTCTTTATCAATGATTGAAAATCGCTACCATCTTTGCCATTATAAACACGTTGTATCTGATTTCGGTAGTTACCTAAAAAATAGCATTGATCAAATTGTTCTAAAGCTTCGGAAATTGAATATCGTATATTGTCATCTATGAAACATTCGAAAAAAAAGTCATCCCTTTCAATCTTGAGTTCATCAAATTGATTCTCCAAGTTTAATCTTGTAAGGTAAAAGGAGCTAAGCAAATCATTATCTAAACCTAGGTTTTCTATATTTAGCTCGACCCTTAAATTATAGCCTGAATAACTATACCCCCTAAAAAAACCATTAAGCCCAACACTCAAAAAATAATCAAAACTCTTCATTATTTGATTTATGGGATAATCTTCCGCAGGGTTACCGCCCCTTTTGGCCATGATAATAGATGCAGTTACTTCAATATTTGTTAATATCTTATTTTCAATTTGGTTAATTGTTTTTAGAATATCATCGTCTAATATCTTTTTATCTTTTACGACCTTTATAATTTTTTTTTCAGCTTCATAATAAACTGCTTCTTTATTAGCATACTTATAAAAGTTCCCTAAAAAATTTAAGTTTTCATCTTCTTTAAAAAAGCCAGATAGTTTATCAAAGAACGGCTTGTATTGATTGCACCTAGGATTATTTTTATTTTTCTTAAAGTAATAATATTCAGGGTGTATTTTACTTAAGTCACTGTCCTCAAAGTTTTCTTCTGCATCGTGATAGGCAATAATTTGATTGGATTCCCTTTTATATTCATTCAGAAAATATGCTACATCAAGTTTTATTACGAAAGCGATACTTTCTTTCATTTCAACACTGAATATTTCTTTTAACCCTTCTTTTTTAGATAGAATAGATATCCCTGCAAGCTTGCCCTGTTGTAGGGAATTGTCAATAAGCCGATAACTTATCTTCAATGTATTCGTGTCAACAATGCCTCTGAGTACAATCGGAATGAAAAAAGAAATATCTTTTTTCCCTATCCGTAGATTTAATTTATTTGGCAATTTAGAAAAATCACCAAGAATATTCATTACATCTTCGATATCAAGTATGTCTTCTATATCCCCGCTTTTAAAACAATGGCTCATTAAATAAAATGCCCGCACAAGGCTGCTTTTTCCACTACTATTTGTGCCAGTAAGTATTGTAATTGGTGCGAATCCAAAGTCTGTTTTGTCTTTAAATACTTTAAAGTTTTCAATTCCTATATTTTGTATATGAGTTTTCATTTCAATCAGTTTATGCTATAGTTAGCTTATAGTAGCAATTTTAAAAACAAAGTAAGGAATGAGGGGATTCGAACCCCTGTCTCAAAATTCTATTTGAGAATAATAGCCCATTACGGGTTATACCTTAAGCCTCTCAGTCACATTCCTTACGCTGTAAACATATAAAATATTTATTAACTCTTGCTTTATTATCTCTTTTGTCAGTTTATTTATCCCTTTCCTTTTTTGTTATCCTGAGAAAAAGCAATGGCACAGATGATGGCACCAATCAATCCTACTAGGATAAGTGTTGCCGCCCCTACTTTTAATGCTACGCTTATAGTTGTACGAAGCCAAGGAGTCTTTATTTTTTGAGTGAGGTTGTCTATACCAACATGAGCTTCGAGGTACATTTGCACACCACCAAGTGCTATGGCCAGAATGAAAACGTCTAATAAAATAGTGCCTATCATAATCCGTATTTTTTAATTACAATGCAAACTAACAAAGTCAGGTTGCAGGTTGGTTGCAATGTGAGAGAGGGGAGTAGTACAATTTGTGTTATATACCGTACCTGAGGGTACTTTAGTTCTGAATATTGGTTGGGACGCTACCAATATATAGTGCCGATGGCACTTGGAATTGACGATGCATCATTTTAGGAGATTATAGTTGTAATTGTAATTTCTGTAAAGGAAGGCTTCGCTTTGAGCGAAACCTTCCTCGTATTACACTCTCCCTCTAATTAACTTACCTCATAACAGCAGATTAACATGCTATTTGCATCAGTATTTCATCCCATCGATAAATCTATGACTATAATCATACTTTCCGTACCAGTTTAATGTTGTAATGTCGCAGTAGATAAGCGGAAAAGAAAAAGCCCCGCTCTTTACGATAAGTTCTATAGTTTATGGTTGTACATTGAAAATTGAATGTTCGCCAACAGCATTGCTAACTACTTATTAGGTTGAAAGGTTGAAAATTTATTAACACTTAAAACTTAAAGTTATGGCAACGACAATTACAGTTACAACCCCAATTACTACAGCAGAATTTGCAACTATGGACACCAATACTGCTTCTAATGAAGTCATATTGACCGCAGCAAAAGTGACACTTACCGCCGCACAAACAAAAAGCAGACTAACGGTTTCGGTTATCAAAACATCGGAAATAGCTGATGTAAACACTTCTCTTGTAAAAACAAATACTGCGGCTGTGCCTAGTACTTTGGATATTCCTACTTATCAGGCTGATCTTTTGTATTTGGCTAGTCTTAAACAAAGACAAGCCGTGATGTTGCAGCAGTATAATGAAATAACGACCTTGGTGGAGGTAGCTCAACATAATTTGATGATTAAAACGAATGCTATCTTGACAAATGCACGTGTGGTGGCAGCAACAGACAAAGGAGTTGCGGATGCTATGGCTGTATTGGATGAGAAATATTTTACTCATACTCCTGCAAGTGCTGGCATTGTACATGCTATTGCTGAAGCTGGTGTTATTGCACTATCGGGTATTAATGCTTTGAAAGCATTTGCCAATACAGAGAAAACCATGTTGTCTATCCTGAATGTTGGTGGTAGTGCTGCAAACACGGTGAGGTTGAATGGATTTACTAGTGTTGTTTTGCCTGCTACTTGGGTGAATGTGGTTGTTACTAACCTGAGTACTACGGATGCGGGTAGTTTTGAGGTGTTTATGAAATAGGATGCTTCGGAGTTATGAGTTATTAGTTATAAGTTATGAGTTGGAGGAATAAAAAGGCTGTCGCAGTTGTTGCGATAGCCTTTTTTGTTGGGATAGCCCCCTGCCCCTTAAAGGGGGTTCTGGGTCGATTGTATCTGTAAGGCTTTTACATTTATTCTGTTATTAGGTTTTTAACACAGAGAAATACAGAGCTATTAACACAGAGAAACACGGAGGGAGGTGGCTATTTTAGATAAGTATGCTTCACTTTAAGGACTGAAAACTTTGACCTCTGTAGTCAATTGTATCGCTAGCTAAGTTAATTGGTTCGTTCGCCAAGCCAATCGATCCTATTGGGTATACCAATCGATTAGGTTAGGTAGGTTAATTGATTGGCTCGCCAAGCCAATTGATTGGGTTGGGTAGGTCAATTGATTGGCTCGCCAAGCCAATTGATTAGGTTGGGTAGGTCAATTGATTGGCTCGCCAAGCCAATTGATTGGGTTGGGTAGGTTAATTGATTGGCTCGCCAAGCCAATTGATTAGGTTGGGTAGGTCAATTGATTGGCTCGCCAAGCCAATCGATTAGGGTGGGTATGCCAATTGATTAGGTTAGGTAGGTCAATTGATTGGCTAGCCAAGCTATGTGAAATTGTTCTGAAGTTGATGGGGATAGACGGGTAGCCAATAGAGGCTATCACTACCTAATATGATAGCCTCTCTTTGATGAACTGTAAAATATCCTTTCCTACTTTATATCCATAAAAAACAAAGAGAGTGCAAAACGGCACATTCTGGTATTGGAATGCCCGGCATCGGGTACAAATACTTCTGTCCAGTTGAAGGGAACTTTTAAGTAATCGGCGTTGTTTCTGGATTGTTGAAAGAAATTCTGTCCTCTGGCAAAACGGGTCATCCCTTCTGCATCTGCTTGGGCAGACTTATAAAAGTCCTCATCGTCCCTAATTGTATCTGCTGTACCCAACAACAAAAACAACTTCTTGGAATACATGGTATCTAAGTTTGCAAGTGGCAAGGCCGACTTCCCAAGACCATAAGGGAAGTCAACGTTGTTTGTAGGCATCGTGTACCAGCCTGGATTGGCAGCAGCAGCTTTGATAATCCTATTGACTGGTTCATACATCAAAAAGCGAGACACAAACTGCCCACCCGCCGAATGTCCATAGATGTAATAGCCCGTAGAAGTACTTTTTAGTTGCCGTACAACCTCATCAAACAATGGCTCTATCAATTCGAAAGTCCAGGCCTCTTTTGGATTAAATTGTTTCCCCCGTCTATTATATACATTACCAAATGTGTACATGTCGCCCTCGGGATAAGCGTCCTTGCTAAACTCTGGTGCAATGAGTACACAGTTAAAAACAGCTGCCGCATCCAACGCCTCACTAAAGTTGGCCTTGGCATTGCGGTGCGCACCATGCATCAAGATTACAATGGGCAAACTATCTGGATTGGCCTTTGGACTGTAGTAATAAACCTTGATGGGGGTTCGCAACTTTCCGCCATTATCAAAGTAAAAACTCTGCTTGCCAGATACAGACTTGTCAACTTCGCGCTGTGCCCATATTGGTTGTACTGGTGCCAGTAACAGCAAAAACAATAACAGAGACGTTAATATCGTTAGGTCTCTAAGAATGTTCCGAGGAAGAATTAATGCCATTTTAATAGTTTTATCTGTTGATGAATACGTAAACACTTTCCTTTTAAACAATAAGAGTTCTTGATATTTGCAAAATGTAACAAAGGTGCCTCAAAAAACTTTCGTCACCCTAAAACACTTGCTTGAACAATACCACCATATCTTCTTTTTGCACTATCGGCAATGCACGATGGGTTTCATTGGTATCTGTACATCGGGTAGGGGTATTTGCATTTATTGTTATTGGTGCAACGTCCAAAATTGTTTAAACAATTAGTATGGAGTAAAAAAGATTTTATCACTAAGGGTATTTTACTGTTAGGTTGTCTTCATAAAAGGGTATCAATTTGCTTGCGATGAAAAATTTTAAGAACGTATTGAATAATGATGAATTGAATAAGGATAAGCCTTTGTTCAAAATTGAGGATGATAACATAGATACCAATCTGGCAACGCTATTGGATGATGAATCCATTATTAGGAATGTATTAAAAAATAATCCGGATAAAGGATTTGAAATGCTCTTTAAAAGGTACTATAAGCCGCTTTGTAATCATGCTGTACGCTTTGTTTACTCAAAGGAGATTGCAGAAGATGTAGTGAGTGAGGTATTTGTGAACTTCTGGAAAAAGAAGCACTACGAAAATGTCTCCATCAGTTACAGGGCCTATCTGTACCAAGCGGTTCGGAACACAATCTATAATCATTTGAAGAGTGAGTTTGGTAAAAAAAACAATCACACGCTTTATATAGATAACATTGGAAAGGAAAAGGAGCTGGAATATGATACACCACAAAGAATTTTATTATTTGATGAGTTGTTTCAAAAAATAGAGCAATCAGTTGGCGACTTTCCTCCACAATGTCAGAAAGTTTTTCTGCTCAGCAGATTTGAGGGGAAGAAAAACAGAGAGATAGCTGAGGAATTGAACATTAAAATAAAGACAGTAGAAGCACACATGATGAAGGCACTAAGCATACTTAAGAATTCATTGGTAGACTACTTGAAATAATTAAATAGACTTAATAAAATATTTATGACAAATGAAAACGTCATCAATAAGGCGATATTGGTGAATCATTTTTCAGGCAATGCAACACCTCTTCAAAGGAAACTGATTGAAGAATGGTTAGCTGATCCCGATAATGTAGAGTATTACTACGAATGCCTGAATGAATGGGAAAACAATAACGCACAATTTATTGCCAACGATACACTGGCATTAAAAAAGGTTATTGCAACAAAGAATAAAGAAGAAAAAATTAAACAAAGCGAATCTACTATAAGGATGTTTGGAAGACGGTTTGCTGTTGCTGCAACCATCTTGCTAGTTGTTGGCGTTTCATTGTTTTTAGGTAAAGATGCCATCATATATAAAAGTATTGAAACAACTTACGGAGAAATAAAGCAGGTAACACTGCCCGACGGTAGTATTGTTACGCTAAATGCAAACAGTGAAATCAGATTTTCTAGATTCAACTTCTCAACCAAAACAAGAGAAGTAATGCTTAATGGGGAAGCAGATTTTTCTGTTGTTCACACCAAAAGCAATCAGCGTTTTGTAGTTATGACCAACAATAATCTGGCTGTTACAGTACTAGGTACCCAATTTTCTGTCTATAACCGACTTAAAAAGTCTGAGGTGGTACTGAGAAAAGGGAAAGTTGAGTTGAGCTATACGAGTGTTAATAGCAACCAAAACAAGCTTCTTGTATTGAAACCAGGAGACAAGTTCATTAAAAACGACAGAGGAACTGATGAAGTACATTTATTGAATACTGAGGAGGCAGTTGCTTGGAAAAATCATGATTTCTTATTTGAAGGAACTTCACTGGCACAAGTTGCCAATACCATAAACGAGAGTTTTGGAATAAAGTTAATCTTTCAAAATGAAGACCTTGCAAACAGGAAAATATCAGGCACTTTTCATGCAGAAAAAGCTGATGAATTGATTGATGCTATCGCACAGCTATTAGACGTCAACTATAAAAAAAGAAGTAACATTATTTATTTCTTTGAATAGTCTGCTTAGTTTTTTTAAATTTATTGATTGTTGCCATAAAGAAAATAAGATATGTGCTTTACTAGAATTTTGCTTGCCCTAGGATTAATGATCACTGTAAGCGGTGTGTGTATCGGGCAAACCAACCATTTGTCATCTACTCTTTCAAAAGGCTATGATTCCTCCCCCGTTACGGTTAAGCTATCCGAGGCATTAAAGAGTTTTAAAAGTGTTTTTGATGTAGATATTTTGTTTGAGGATAAATTGGTTGAGGGGGTAATGGTCTCAAAGGATTTATTAAATCCGAAAGAATCTGTTGAAATCAATTTAGCCAATCTTTTAAGTGCTTACTCTCTAGGCTTCAAGAAGGTAAAGGACAAGACCTATGTAATCATTTCCCTTAAAAAGAGTAACAAAAGAAGTTCGGCGGAAGCGGGCTTGCTATTTCAGCCCGAAGTAACAATTAATTCAAATGAGATTAAGCCAGATGAAATTCCCAAAGCACCTGGACCGGGATATATAATTGTTTCAGGCCTAGTTAAGGACGACAAAAATGCTCCCCTAGCAGGAGTTACAATTAGAGAAAAAGGGGAAAGTGCTACAGTAATATCAAAAGCTGATGGCACTTTTTCGATAAAGGTAGTTTCAACTAAAGACAGTTTGGTATTTAGCTATTTAGGATTCGAAACAGTTACAGTTGGTATTAATGAAGTTAAAGACAAATTGGTTATCAATTTAAAAACTACTGCAAAAGATTTAGACCAAGTTGTTGTAATTGGCTATGGTACACAAAAAAAAAGAGACCTGACAGGCTCTATTGCTAAAGTAAATGTGGCTGATCTACAAAAAGCTCCAGTCCGCTCTTTCGAGGAGGCATTGGCGGGCAGGGTGGCTGGCGTTCAGGTAACTTCCGCCGACGGACAACCAGGTAGTACATCAACAATTGTAATAAGGGGAAACAATTCCTTGACTCAAGATAATTCTCCGTTGTATGTTGTAGATGGTTTCCCAATTGAAAATCCAGACAACAACACCGTAAATCCGGCTGACATAGAATCTATAGAAATTTTGAAGGATGCGTCCGCCACAGCTATCTATGGCGCCCGTGCTGCAAATGGTGTAATAATAATCACTACAAAAAAAGGAGTTGCTGGCAAAACAAAATTTTCGTTAACATCCAACTATGGCATCCAGATGATTGGAAATAAAATTCCTGTACTAAATGGGTATCAGTTTGTGAAATATCAATATCAACTGGATTCTACAGATACAAAAACCCAATATTTAAGTAATGGCAAAATCGTAGATAGCTACAAAGGGCAGCAAGGAATAGATTGGCAAGATGAGACTTTTAGAGATGCTTCTATCTCTAACACTACTTTATCTATGAGTGGTGGCAATCCCGATACAAAATTCTTTATTTCAGGCTCTGCCTTACAACAAGATGGAATTGTAAAATATTCGGGATATAACAGATACCAAGCCCGCTTTCGTTTTGATCACAATGTCGATGCAAAAACCAAGGTTTCAATAAACATCAATTACAGTGTGTTGAAAGGGTACGGTACTATACCATCTGCACAAGATAGCTCGACCCAAACCCGCAATCTCATGTTTAGTGTTTGGGGCTACAGACCAATAGCTGATAGCTCTACTAAGTTGCTAAGTTCTGGGGTAGATCCATTTTTTGCACTTGACCCCAACGATGCCCGCTTCAATCCCTTACTCACAGTAGAATATCAATTGCGAAACAGATTTGCAAATAACCTTTATGGTAATTTAGCAATCGATCACGAGATTACAAAAGAACTAAAGTTCAGGGCATTGGTTGGATGCACCAATGATTTGGGTCGAAATGAAGAGTTCAACGGAACAAACACAGTATCTGGCAGCCCTTTAACTACTGTAGGAAAAGCAAATGGAGTCAATGGATCGTTTTTGTACACAACTAGAAATAGTTATGTGTCAGAAAACACGTTGTCCTACAACAAGAAAATAGATGAAAAGAATATTTTGGATGTTGTTACTGGCTTCACATTCCAAGGTACCGGATCTTATATGTATGGGGCAGCAGCAAGCCAATTACCTAATGAAAGTTTAGGCTTGGCTGCTTTGGACCAAGGTTCACCCAAAACACTTTCGACTAGTAGAACTAACAATACGCTCGCTTCTTTTTTGGGAAGGATAAACTTCAACCATGATACCAAATACTTAGCTACTTTTTCATTTAGGGCAGATGGCTCATCAAAATTTTCTGCTGCTAATAAGTGGAGCTATTTTCCCTCAGGAAGTTTTGCTTGGAGAATGAGTCAAGAAAATTTCATGAAACGTATCAAATTTCTAAACGATGTAAAGCTCCGGGCTAGTTATGGATTGGTTGGCAACAATAGAATTTCTGATTTTGCGTATTTGCCAACACTAAACTCAACAATAACATTAGCCTATCCTTTCAACGGCTCATTAAACAGCAGTGTTGTTCCTTCTACACTTGGAAATCCCAATCTAAAGTGGGAAACTACTGCTCAAGCTGATGCAGGATTAGATGTAACCATGTACAAAAATTTGATTAACGTCACGATTGATATTTACAGAAAAATTACTAGCAATTTATTGTTGAATGCTAATATATCCCCATCATCTGGTAATACATCTGCTTATGAAAATGTAGGTAAGGTTCAGAATGAAGGTCTAGAGATAGCTATTTCAGCAAACTTGTTATCACAAAGTAAAGTAAAATGGACGTCGAGTTTTAATGTAGCTTTCAATAGAAACAAAGTTTTGGCATTAACTTATGGTCAGGAAACTCTTTTATCCACTATTCACTGGGATAGTAAATGGTCAAGTCCTGCGTATATAGCTAAAGTGGGTCAGCCAATGGGATTGATGTATGGATATATTTGGGATGGAAACTATCAATACAAAGACTTCATAAAAAGTCCAAATGGGGTTTATACATTAAAGCCAGATGTTACATCCAACACCACAATCCCTAGCAGCAAAATTCAACCTGGATTTATCAAATACAAAGATTTGAACGGAGATTTAGTAATGAACGACAATGACAAGACAATTATTGGCAACGGAAATCCCAAATTCATCGGAGGTTTTACCAATAACTTTATTTATGGCCGTTTCGATCTAAGCATTTTCTTACAGTTTTCTTATGGGGGTCAGATTTTAAATGCAAACAGACTGGTATTTGAAGGTAATTCTGGCAGGGTTATGCAAAACCAATATGCAACAGTACTTAATGAGTGGAGTCCACAAAATCAAAACAATCAAATGTTTATTGCTGGAGGTTATGGTGATAAAGTTTATTCATCAAGGGTCGTAGAAGATGGCTCTTACCTGAGAATAAAAACGCTTCAGTTGGGGTATACCATAGATACCAAGGTTCTGAAGCATATTGGCATTTCAGCACTCAAAGTATATGTTTCAGCCCAAAACATCCTCACTTTTACTAAATATACCGGCTTCGACCCCGAGGTATCTGCTTATCCAACTGCACTCACCCCGGCGTTTGACTATTCTGTTTATCCTCGTGCAAAAACAATCAATGGTGGCCTGAATATTACATTTTAAACAATTATATTTCTACAATGAAAAAAGGTTCTCTTTTAAATATTTCACTTGCACTTTTAGTATTTTGCGCCATATCTTGCAATAAGTATTTAACAACTACGCCTCAAGACACGTTAGTTACAACCAACTACTACACAAATACATCTCAAATTAATGCGGCATTGGCTGGTATTTATAGCTATTTGGCATTGGATGGCACATTCTCAAGAAACCTAGTTCTCGAGCTCGAGATGGGTAATGATGAAGGACAGTTCGACAACCGCAACAATGTAAGCAACAATCCTTCATTGTATGATTGCCAGTCATCTAATTCAATTTACAGCGCTTGTTGGACTGATTTGTATGCAGGAATTAATGCTGCCAACCTATTGCTGGCTAACATTGATTCATCCTCTGCATCTACTAGTGTAAAGCAAGTTTCAAAGGGTGAAGCTCTCTTTTTGAGAGGATTTTTCTATTTCCAACTTGTTTCCAGATATGGCGATGTCCCTTTGCTCATTAAGCCTAATGTGTACGTAGCAAATTTTAGTTATCCTAGAACTCCTTCACTGCAAGTTTACAATCAAATACTTTCCGATATGAAATCCGCAATACCCTTGGTAAGGGATATTACCGATTTAGGAACCCCCTCTCACGTTTCCAAGACTGCAATTGAAGGTATCATTGCTCGGGTGTATCTAAAAATGGCAGGCCATCCCCTAAGTCTCGGTTTGCCAATGTATGACTCGGCAAGTGTTTATGCCGAGTCTGTAATCAATTCAGGTATTCATAGCTTAAATCCCGACTACAGGCAGATATTCATTAATCAGTCAGAAGATGTCTATGATATAAATGAGTCGATGTGGGAAATAGAATTTTATGGTAATAATACGCCTTCCGGCACCATGCCTCCTGGTAGTAGATTCCCATGCCAGCTTGCAATGCGCTATGCTGCAATTGATACTACAAATCCAAATGTTGTTTATTCATTTGGTTCTTACATACCTACGGGCTATTTGTATGATAGCATCTATCAAAAAGACCCAACCGATACAATAAGAAGAAATTGGAACATCCCTACATTCACTTACAGTACCAATACCGTCCCAAGAACTGCCACACGGGCAGCTTCTTCACCATGGGATAGGGATTGTGGCAAATGGAAAAGAGACTATGAGAAGGTATTGCCTAAGAGTATTGATTGGAGTCCTACCAATTTTCCAGTTATTCGATATGCCGACGTGTTGTTAATGGCGGCTGAGGCAGAGAATGAAATGGGTAATACTGCCACAGCACTGTCTTATCTAAATTTGGTAAGAACTAGAGCGGCTGCACAGATAATACAGCCAACAGATCAAGCATCTTTGAGACAAATAATTCACGATGAAAGGGCAAGGGAACTTTGTTTTGAAGGATTACGTAAGTTTGACTTGATCCGTTGGGGTGTTTTTAATAAAGCTATCAACGCTTGCATTGTTGCAATTAACAATAGTTCATCATCGCAGAAAACTAGGTATCTGAGAGCATACAATAATATTACACTCAGAGATACCCTCTTGCCGATCCCTAGTTCTGAACTTTCAGTGAATACCAAAATGACCCAAAACCCAGGCTGGTAACTTTATAAAATGCAATAAATGAATCATAAAATTATTTTAGGAATTCTTTTGGTAATTACATTCTCCCTTGGCTCTTGTACTAAGAACGGACCTAGTGATGTAAACTTTACGGTATCTACAAACGCTAAAACATACAGTGTTAATGATATAGTCACTTTTTCAATGTCGGGTAACCCAGATGTAATTGCCTTCTACTCTGGCGACTCGGCAAACAATTATGACTATAGGGATAGAACTAGTAAAACCGGAGGAACAATTAATTTCAGTTTTCAAATAAGGGCTTCCAACGACTCAGTACTTAGTGCTATAGTAAACGGCGCCTTCAAAGTGCTTGTTTCAAATAATTTTCCCGGCACATACTCTACATTGCCTGATTCTTTGTCAGCAAAAGCTGAAGATTCTGCTATGTTAAATTCAACAATCTGGACAGATGTAACCAAAAGATTTACCATTCCAACAACTACAGCTAATTGGGCTGTGAATACTTATTACATAACCCCAACAGTTGACATTAGTGATTTGATTTTAAACGCAGAAAATCCATTAAACATTGCGTTTAAGTTTGCTGCTGATACCACTCATTACTTTGGAACCAATGGCTTATCGCTAGGTAGCTTTGTTTTGAAAAGTGTATTTCCGGACGGCACCGGAACTAGTTTTAATGTTGTTCCTGGAGGTAGTAAAAGTACCACTTGGACAACCTCCAAAACAGCCAATCCGCTGTTTTCGTGGGCAACATCAAGTACACAAATTAAATTTATTCCCAAATATGGTACTAATTATACAGAAGATTGGGCTATTTCAAATGGCTTTTATCCAAATGTAGCCCAACCAGACTTAGCTATCCCAATCAAGAATATTACACAGTCACCGTTAACTACCTTTTCTTACCAGTTTAAGCAACCAGGATTTCATAAAGTTGTTTTCATAGCAAGCAACAATCGAGTAAGTGGACAGAATCAGGTAGTAAGAGAGATCGATTTGAACATAACACCATAATCATCTTTATGGTGTTTGGGTACTCAGTTCTAGGTAATGAGTATCCAATAATTACTTTGAAAAGCCTTGCAAATATTAGCTTTTTTAGCATCCAACTCGGAGGTATTACACAAAATTTTTATTTATCAAGAATTTCAAGAACTTCTTTTGCCAATAAAGTGTCATAGTTTAAAAATAATAGGAATAGTTAGCAGAGAAGCAGCTATTAATCACAATAATGAATCAATGTTCGTGATACCTTAAACTAATTTTTCTTAAATAAACAGTTATAATAGTGGAGCAAGAAGGCAAAATGAAATTTAATAATAAAATAAAATCAGTTTGGATACTCGGAATCACACTCTTGCTTTCTCTCCAAACTGGATTTTCCCAAACCCAATACTACATAGACTCCATCAATGGCAATGATGCCAATGATGGATCAATCAATACCCCATTCAACTCTGTTACCAAGCTAAACTCAATGACCCTCACTGCTGGAACAAAAGTTTTTTTAAGAAGTGGCTGTAGCTGGTCTGGTCAACAACTCGCATTTAAAGGTTCTGGCACCAATGGAAATCCAATAGTGATAGATAAATATGATACAGGCGCTGCCCCATTATTGGCAGGAAATGGGTTGACTGGACAAGCTGTTGTATATCTTTACAATCAACAGTTTATTGAAATCAATAATCTGGAGATAACCAACTCTCCCCATGGCCCAGTCAACAGCGATTTCTTTGTTGGTTTATATCAAAACGGCACCAATCCATTAGGGGCAGACAGAAGAGGTGTTATGGTTGCGCTGAGTAATTTTGGAACAGCGAATCATATCTATCTAAAAAATTTAAATATCCATCACATAAAGGGTCAACTAGGAAGCGGAAGCACAGCACTAAATGGAGCAATTCCCAAACGAACTGGAGGCATCTATTTTGATGTCTTGAATACTACAGAAAAGTCCTCAAGTAAATCTCGTTTCAACGATATATTGATAGATAGTTGTACCATTAGTTATTGCGAAAACATTGGGCTGGCCTTTGATAACGATTGGAATACTTACTATCCTGCTGGTAGTGATTACAACAACTGGTTTGCCCGGCGCTACACCAATGTAAAAGTTAGTCACAATGTTCTTCACCATATTGGTAAGAATGCAATGATTATTAGATGCACCGACTCCACAGGCTTGATAGAACACAATATCTGCTACGAAACTGCCGTGGGAACTACTGGCAACACCATGTTCTCTTCAAAAGCCAGAGGAACGGTTTTTCAGTATAATGAAGGCTACTACAATAGAGCCAATACTCAATTGGTGGATCCGGGAAATATAGATGGCAGTATGTATGACCCAGATTTGGGCAGTATCAATGTAATATTTCAGTATAGTTATAGCCACGACAATTGCCAAGGCTTGTATTGGGGGTGCAATTCAAGAAATCTCCCTGGCACTACTGCCCCCAATCTGCCAGATCCCGCTGATACTGGCTGTACAGCTCGGTACAATATTAGTCAGAATGATTTAGGCGACCTTGTATATTTTAACTATCCCTCTGCTGGTAATCATATTTACAACAATGTATTTTATATAAAAAATGGGCTTTCGCCACAATTTATTCACGAAAATTCAAGAAACAATCATACGTATGACTTTCAGAATAATATCATCTTCAACTTATCTAAAACCAATGGCGGTGGTAAGTATGCCTTGATTGATACTGGGGTCTCTACGCAAACCAGAACTATTGATTACAATACTTTTTACGGCAATCATCCAGCTAGCGAACCTGCTGATGCCAATAAACTTACAAGCAACCCATTGTTTATTAGTCCAGGAACTGCAACTACAGGCATTACAACTGTTGATGGATACAAATTAAAATCCACTTCTCCATGTATCAATGCTGGAATTGTTATAAAAAACGCACCTTCTGCTGATTTTTGGGGTAACCCTGTTCCTGGCTCTCCCGGACTTCCCCCATGTATCGGTGCTTTTGAGTATTCGGCTACCTTACCCGTTAAGTTTGTTGGTTTTAAAGCGGAGAATGTAGATGGCAGCAATCAATTGATCTGGACAACTACAGAAGAAATAAATAATGCGGGCTTTATGGTGCAACACAGTGCAGATGGCGACGTGTTTACGGATGAACAGTATATACCTTCTAAGATAATAAGTGGCAATTATGCGGGGGTCATCAATTATTCTTTTACAGATGTTTCTCCTTTTACAGGAACTAATTATTATCGTTTGAAAGCCTTTGATAAACAAGGTAAAACCACCTATTCTACAGTAGTAGTTTTAACTAATAAAAAAGGTTTAGTACCTTCTATCAGCGTTTATCCAAACCCAATTTATAAAGGGAATCATTTATCACTTGAAATAAAGAATTTGCCACAAGGAAATTATGAAGCGGTTGTTTTGGATATGAAAGGAAACAAGATTGCCTCAGAAACTATTGCTTATAACGGAGTGGATGGTACTATTCAATTAAATACTTCTACAACACTTTCAAAAGGTGGATACTTGGTTCAGATGACAAATGGAAGTTTTAAAGTCTTAACCAAAGTAATTGTAAAATAACGTGAGTTCGGAATAAGAGTATTGTCCCTCTGAAAACATTCATTATTCTACCTGAATTCAATCCTAAAGTGAGGCAGAAAAGTCCAAAAGCTTATTGAACGAATCCTGCTGTTTATGATTTCAAGCTTGCAATCAAATTAATTGTAAGCGCAATCACAAACGTATTGAGGCTAAAAGAAAGTAAACTATGCAATAAAGTGATGCGCCTGAACTTGCGGCTTCTTGTTTCTACGTCAGAAACCTGAAACGTCATTCCTATTACAAAGGCATAATAGGCAAAATCTAGATAATCGGGACAATCCTCTTCTGGAAAATGAAGCCCTCCCTCTATCTGGTTAGGATCGTCGCCTATATTTCCATAATAAATCCGCGCATAATGAAAGGTAAAATTAGTATGCACCATCACCCACGATAGTATCATACCCAAAATTGCAACTGGTAAATAGATTGATTTGGGGGCACCCGCCGTATCGCCAGAAGCCATCAACAACAAAACAGTAACCATGCTTGCAAACGTGGCTACAAGCACGATAACATAAAAATAGAGAAGGCTGCCATCTTCTTCTTTGGCCACAAGGCGTATTTGTTGTGGCGACCTTGTAAAAACAACAATCCAGCTGGTAACAAGCATCGAAAAAGCAAACACATCCCACGCCACCATAATGTGTAATAGCCTGTTTAGGTGTGTATCTTTTACAAAATAATAAGCTATACCAGCCAAAATAAAGCTGAGAATCAACTTTTGAAAAGGATGAATACGAAGAAAAATGTTATTGAAATTGATGGGTGCAGAATCCTGTATCATAATGTGAAAATAGCGAATGATTGCAAATTTATGCGTTCTATTGTGTGAATAGAAAACAACATGTTGATTGTGAACCATCATAAAAACAATTATTCAAGGAAAGTCATATCCTCTTCGGTAAGTTTTATTTCTACCGCTTTACAATTTTCCTCAAAATGTTTCAACGAACTTGTTCCGGGAATAGGCAATATCCAAGGTGAGCGATGCAGCAACCAGGCAAGATTGATCTGTGCCTCGGTTGCATTATACTTTTGGGCTATTGTTGCAATACGATTGTCCTTTTTTCCCAATGAATTGAGCAATGAAAAGAATGGAATCAATGGTATTTCGTGTTGTTCGCACAAGCCCAGCACCTCTTCGCCACCCGTGTTCACACCATGTGGTGTTTGCAAAGTTGTTCTTTGCCCATGTCCGTACATATTCTCAACGGTGGCAATTTCTCCTTGCTTTATAGCGGCTTCCAACTGTTCTAGCATTACATTACTGACGCCTACGTGCAATATTTTGCCTTCCTTTTGCATCTCGAACAATGCCCCCAGCGATTCATCAAATGGAACGACACTCCCATGACCGCCCATTGCCCTCATGTGTACCAATTGCACTTGTTCTATTTTGAGTGTCCGCAGATTATTTTCTATACTGATGCGAAGTTCTTCGGGTTTGTTAAAGGGTATCCAGCTTCTGTCGGGCTTGCGGGTAGCACCCACTTTAGTACAGATAATTAGGTCGGAAGGATAGGGATACAAGGCTTCTTTTATCAACCGATTGGTTACATCCTCGCCATAGTAGTCGGCAGTATCCAAAAAGTTGATGCCACTCTTTATGGTTTGTTTCAAAATCTCCAACGCCTCGGGTCTGTTCGGTGGTTCGCCATAGATTCCTTCGCCAGTTAGGCGCATGGTGCCATAACCAAATCTTCTAACTATCAAGGGGTGCTCACTTTTCCCTGCAATAACAATATTCTCTACGTTGCTCATAAAACAATTTCTAGCAACTACAATATTAAAGGATAATAGTTTGACAAAAAAGTGATCTATCTATGCTTGTGCTTGTGTTCACTTTCATTATTCTGTGTATCCATTATCTTATTGATAATCTTATCCAGCTGCTTGGCACTTCCCGGAAATTTTTTGAGGTTATAGGTAAAGGTTACCAAAAAATAACGCTTCAACACATTGTTCTGCACATCCTGAATATAATTGTTGGTTACATTACGGCTCACACTCACATTTTGATTGAGCAAATCGTACACACCAATTTTTATCTCTCCTTGTTTTTTGTCAAAAAGCTCTTTTGCAAACGATGCATTCCACAAAGGCTGGCGCGCATTGTAGCCACCTGCCAAACCGCTGTTATAAGAATAATTGAAAGTGCTACCCAACACCCAATCTCCCGGAAAAGTATAAGTAGGTTCTATGTTAAAGCTTTCGGTATAGTAGTTCCTGTTGTTCTGAGGTTTGATAGAGTACTTTACAATGTTGTAATTATACCCGGCATTGATGTTTAAATCGAGCTTTTCGTGAATGTTCATCGTCCAGTTGATGCTTTCTCCTGCATTGGAAGTATTGGTATAATTCTTTTCATTATTAATCAAGCTGATATCGCGGTTATAGGCTGCATTGGTAATAAAATTCAGGTTGCTTTTGGGGGCTTGCAACTGTATACCATAGTTTAAATGTGTTTTTAGGTTAAAAGTCCCATTCATGTTCTCGTATGTGGTCGTTTGATAACCATTTGCAAGTTGAGTAATGCTGGTAACAACTTTATTGGATGTAAGCCCTCCATTGAATAAGATAGAGATATTGCGAAAGCTAACAGGATCTACATACGTATATAACATACGAATGCTATGTGAGAACTCTTGAACAAGGTTTGGATTACCTGTGATGATGTTTGCAGGGTTACTGTTGTTTGGAACAGGCTGCAACTGACTGATACTTGGTTGATTGCTGCGCCCGTTGTAGTTGATGCGCAGGTTTTCCTGCTTGCTGAAGGTATAAGTGAAGTTTGCAGTGGGATACATATTGGTAAAGCTGCGGCTAATGCTGGTATCCTTGCTGGTATTGGTACTTGTAAGGTTGGTAAACTGTACACCGTTGGATATGCCGAAGTTTATCTTTCCCAATTTGAGGCGATACCCAATGCTACCCCTGTTGGATGAGCTGTTATTGACAAAATTGTTTGAAAGGCTATCCACTACATCGGTATACCCATTG
This sequence comes from uncultured Chitinophagaceae bacterium, assembly GCA_903895845.1. Lineage (GTDB taxonomy): Bacteria > Bacteroidota > Bacteroidia > Chitinophagales > Chitinophagaceae > Parasediminibacterium. Next base: position 39,771 of record CAITVK010000028.1, on the reverse strand, counting down.
GTTATGCTATCGAAAGCAAGGGTCTTTGTGTTGGATGTATTGTTATTGAAGTTGTAGCCGTAGCTCAATTCTATGATATTATTTAAAGCAATTGGAAAAGTGTAAGAAAAGTTACTTCCAAAACTATTACTGTTTCCCAAATTGCTATTTATTTGGTTGGCAACCTTGGTAGAGTCTACCGGAATGAAATAATTGGTGATAGAATTGTTGGTACCTGCATTGTTATTGTGGTTGGCACTTCCATTGAGGCTGATAGAAAACGTATGTCCCGGGGCTTTGAAGCGGTGACGGAATGTTGTGCTTATATTTCCATTAAAATTTTTGTTATTGCCCGTCGAAATCTGGTTTAAGTTATTTTGACTAATAGAATCTGTTCCATAAATAATGCTTTTGTTGGTATTTGATATTGTGTGATTGATTGAATTGGTGTTCTGAAAAGAAATATCTGGCCGGATAATGAGCATATTCATCGAATCGAAGGTTTGCTCTATGTTTAAGTTGACACGATTGTTCTCGCTGTTTTGGTTTGATGTCCTGACCGAGTTGGTAAAACTGGAGGTATCATTGTTTGGCAAAAACTTTTGCGTAAAACTCTTTGTATCCTTTTCGGTTTGTAGATTATTATAAAAATAACTTCCAGAGAAATCAGTTTTACCGTTCCAGGTATCGGCAAAATTAAAACCTGCTGCTTTTGTAACGGTTATGCCCCCTCTACTTTGCCCACTTCCGCCTCCATCTTGAGGCGTAAAACCTTGCACATTGATGTTGTTTGTCTGCCCAAGTGCTGTAATCTTTTGGTCGCCCCTGAATTTACTGAAGTTTACGTTTTCTTCATACCGTCCCTGGTCGCCATCGGCTGCAAATGCACGTCCAAAATACCCTCTTTTCTTGCTTTTCTTGGTGGTAATGTTTATTGTTTTGATACGGGTGCCATCGTCAAAGCCGCTAAAGGCACTCTGATCGCTCATGGCATCATACACCTGTATTTTATCTACAATATCTGGAGGAAGATTCTTGGTCGCCATCTTTGGATCGTTCCCAAAAAAGCGCTTTCCATCCACAAAAATGCGTTGCACCGCTTCACCTTGTGCCGTTACGTTACCATCATTGTCTACAATTACACCCGGTAGCTTCTTCAACAAATCCTCTACTACTGCATTGGGCTTCGTTTTAAAGCTGCTGGCATTGTATTGAATGGTATCGTTTTTTACTACAATCGGACTAGCTTGTACAACTACCTCATCCAATTCTTTTGCCTGAAATTTTAGGTAAATATTGCCTAAATCTGCCAAGGGCTGCTCTTCGTTGATGGTCACCTTGCGACTTTCTGTTTTATACCCTTGAAAACTCATCTGTACCAGATAAAATCCAAAAGGAATATTCCTGATAAGGAAATCACCTTTTTCTTTACTCAATCCAAAGTGTAAAACAGTAGAATCGTTGGCATCCATGATGGAGATAGAGGCTGCTTTCAGGGTTTGTTTCCCCACACTATCAATTAGTTTTCCAGTGATAGAACCTGTATTTTGGGCTTGTAAAGTAGTAATAACAAACAAAGAAAATGTAAGCAGTAGTGTTTTAATCATAAATAATAACCAACGATTGATAATGTGGAAAATGTGAACCCCAAATTGATTCAGCCACCCAAAGACGCTGATTGCTGCTTGAAGTTTAAAGAGAAATTTGCTGCCCCCCAGAAACATCAACAGACATAGCAGTCGTTTTATTTTGCCCTTTAATGAAAAACAGATGTAATTGAACCCTTCAATGCTAACATTGGAGACCTCAATGTTAGCATTGGAAGACTGAATGTTATCATTGAAGACCTAAATGTTATCATTGGAGACTTAAATGTTATCATTGAAAGACTGAATGATATCATTGAAGACCTGAATGTTATCATTGGAGACTCCAATGTTATCATTGGAGACCTGAATATTAACATTGAAGACCTGAATGATAGCATTTAAAGGTTCAAAGAGCTGGTGTTTTTATCCTGTGAAGCCGCTGGAAGACCCCAATTAGTGTGGCAAGAAGCGTTGGATCTACTAACGGTCAACAACCTTTTGAAGGTTGTTGACCGTAGCCAAACTTTTTTATGGAATAAATGCCTCTTTGTATCTAACTCATACAAGTAGTATTCATTCTTAAAAATAAGTTCATGGCAGAGATAGTGTCTTCCAATAATTCCAGAAGCGGAAGGGTTGGAAAAAGAAGCAAAAAGAAATCTACAAGGGTAGACCTCACCCCCATGGTAGATTTGGGTTTTCTGTTAATTACCTTTTTCATCTTCACCACCACCCTTTCTACTAAAAAGATACTCGATTTCAATATGCCACACGATGGCGATAGAATGCCTGTAGCAAACTCGGGGGCACTCACCATCTTGTTAGGCAAAAACGATAACGTATTTTATTACGAAGGAAATCTTTTGCCCGATGCTTCTAACTTCAAGGCCTCCTCTTTCAAAAACATTAGGGAAGTATTGATTGCAAAAAAGAAAAGCGTGGCAGCAAAGAGTATGTTTGTCATCATAAAACCCAGCGATGGCAGTAATTACAGAAATGTAGTTGATATTCTGGATGAAATGGACATCAATGTGATTACCCACTATGCCTTGGACAATATTACCAACGACGAAAACAAACTGGTGGAGATAACTGAAAACAAAACAGGGCTTATTTAAAGAAAAAGAAGTAGTTATATTTGTAAATAAACAGGCATATATGGAAACAAAGTTGACTTTAACGCTAGATGAATCTGTGATAGAAAAGGCAAAGGGGGTAGCAATAGCTAGGAAAACGAGTGTTTCTAAACTTGTGGAAGATTACCTGGAACAGCTAGCCAACAACACAAACGAGTACAACAACATTTGGGATGATACAAATTTTGTTGCGGAAATGGATAGTCGAGTTGAATCTTACGAAAATGGAACAGCAAAGGTTTTTACGTTTGAGGAAATAAAAAAAGCTGTGGTAGAGACCTATCAAGCCAAAAAAGCAACTAAGTGAGTTACACTTATTTGTTGCACGAAAAAGTAAAACTAGATTTAGATGAGGCTTACGATTGGTATGAAGATAAGAAGGTAGGCTTAGGGGATGATTTTTTAAAAGAAGTGCAAGTAAGGCTTGCAGATATAACTGCTAACCCACAATACTTCGGTAGCAAAGGAAACCGCAAATATCGAGAAGCTGCTACAGATAGGTTTCCCTACATTATTGTTTATATAATCTATCTAGAAAGAAAAGAAATATTTATTTGTACAGTACATAATGCTAAGAAATCAACCAGAGGTAAATACCGTATACCTTAATAAATGAAAATTATCTATCCCTTTTCTTATTTCCGTTATAGAAATATTGCAAACCATCTAAAAATAATAAAAGAATATATTTTTCACGCAGCCACCAAGTCTACAACAGTTTCCTTAGCAGCAGGATACTTTATTATTTGGATAATGCCAATGGTATTCATGCCACGCATTACCAAATAGGTAAGATCGAACTCAAACCACTTCTTTGCAAAGTTTGCATCGTCCTTAGCATAGTGGTGATTGTTCTGGAACAGTTCGCCCATCAACAGTACGCCAAAAGGAGTAGAGTTCTTGCTATGGTCGCCATTGTCAAAATTGCTGTAGCCATATTTATGTCCACACCAGTTTACAACTGCCCCTTGTATAGGACCCATCAAAAAATGAATTGGCAATAACAGAAACCACCAATAGTTGGGTGCAAAAGCAATATAGAAAGCTACATAAGCCAACATAAAAGCAAGGCGGGTTAGTATGTGGTGACCAAACTTATCTAACCTTGTCCACACAGGTAGGTAATCTTTGGTAAACTGTTCTTCTGGAATGTTTTTGCCCGTTAAAAAGCTACGGAATATCAAAATCGTACTTCTCATCATCTGGTAAATGTCCTTAAAGAAGTGCGGAGAGTGTGGGTCTTTCTCTGTATCGCTATAAACATGGTGCATCCGGTGCATAACGCCATAAGCTCGTGGCACCAAAAAAGAACTTCCTTGCACAAACCAAGTGGTTAAGTAAAAAACACGTTCCCAGTTTTTGCTGGTTGTGTACATTTTGTGGGAAGCAAAACGATGCAAAAAGAACGAATGGAAAAATAGGGACAAGAACCAATGTCCGAAAAAGAACAAAAGAATAATAAGCATTAGTGCTGTTAGTTTAGGCAAGCAAGATACGAGTTTAAAGCATAGGATTGAAATTTGGAAGAAGGGAGCAACCATTTGTTGACTACTCCCTCATGATAAGCGTGTTTTCTTAAAACAACTTCTTCCCTTCTTTAATTTTTTTAGCCCTAAGCAAAGCCTCCAGATAATAATAGTCTGCATAAGGTAATGGAGCATCTACCTCACTATTGTGTGTTTTAGCACCCGTGCTATGCAATAAGATAAACCCTCTGTTTTCGCCAATTGGAGAACGGTAATTGTTGGTAAGACTCTCTATCATTTTATCGGCAGCTTTTCTGTAAATCTTTCCTTTCTTGCTATAGGTACTCAATTCATACAATCCCGAAGCCATACAGGCAGCCGCAGATGCATCCCTTGGTTCATTTGGAATATTGGGCGCATTGAAATCCCAATAAGGAACCAAGTCAGCAGGCATCGTTGGATTGTTCAAAATGTATTCTGCTACATTTTCTGCTTGTTGCAAGTACTTAGGGTCTTTGGTTTCGCGATAACACATTGTAAAACCATAGATAGCCCATGCTTGTCCACGTGCCCAAGCAGATTCATCGGAATATCCTTGGTGGGTTACTTTCTTGATAATGCTTGCTGGTTTAGTACTATCATAATCTACCACATGATAACAACTAAAATCTTTTCTAAAATGATTTTTCATGGTTGTGTTTGCATGACTGACTGCCATTTTATAATACATACTATCTCCAGAGAGTTTGGTAGCCTCAAACATCAATTCCAGATTAAGCATATTGTCTATAATTACAGGAAAAGTAAACTGCGGCATTGTATCCCAAGAGCGAAAACAACCCACAGTATTATTGAAGCGGGAAGAAAGCGTTTTGGCAGATTGCAATAATATCTCTTTATACATTTCGTCTTTAGTTAGCAAATAACCATTGCCATAGCTGCAATACATTTTAAAACCCATATCGTGGGTACCTCCATTAAACTGTTCTCTTTTAATGTTATCGGTAAATATCCGTGCTTGTGCTTCCCACTTTTTATTTCCAGTATATTCATACAAATACCAAAGCACACCAGGGAAGAAGCCACTCGTCCATCTAAAAGAAGGAGATAATACCAGTTGTCCGGAAGCATCTACTGTACGAGGAGAAACCAAGTCTGCCTTACCGTGCCTGGCAGCAGGAATGTCTTTAATCATCACCTCGGTTTGTTTTTCTGCATCTGCGAAAACAGATTTAGTATCAATATTTTGTGCATTAGAATTTAAAACAAAAACAATACTAAAAACTGTAAGTATGCTTAAACTAATTTTCATTTTCATTTAGTGTTAGTAGGTATAAAAAAGTTATCTTGAAATAATAAAAGGATAGTTGGAAACCGTCTTTCCTTCTTCTTTCATTTGAATAAGGTACATCCCATTTCCTAATCCATTCACATTGATATTATTCAATCCTGCAGCAATCGTAGATTGTTTCAGGATTCTGCCGGTATAATCCGTGATAACAATAAAAGTATTTGGTTTGATATTGGTTGCATTAATATTAATATTTCCAGTGGAAGGATTGGGGTAAAGCCTGATAATAGCAGCATCAGCTTGTTCATCTATTACAATTGCACTTGAATAGACAAAACTTCCATCTTCGTTTATCAATTTTAATCTAAAATAATTCTTGGGGCTACCGCCTGTATTGTATTCATAATTATAAATTGATTGGTTTGTTGCTAATATATTACCAAGTTCTTTGAAACTGATTCCATCTGTGCTGTATTCTATTTGATATTGTTTTAAGCTAGTTTCATTAGCTACCGTCCACTTTAAATCGGTGGTTGCATTTCGGAGAGAAGCAGTAAAACTAATTAATCTTACTGGCACAGATTGTAAAGGAGTCCCTGCACCAACCAATGTGGAATCTAATGGATATGCAATAATATTACCGGTGCCATTCAGCTCTTCGGCACCCACATCGTAAATTGGGCTTCGGTTTTTTCCAAGTACATCCAGCCCATTCAATAAAGAAACATAGTTGCTGGTATTCACGGCAGCATCCTGAACAATTGAAGGCGGCTGCAAGATGCCATTAACCCTTGCGCCAAAAGTTAGTGTCTCACTTGTAAACCCGGTTGAGGTAGTAAGTCCCAGCCCATGTGGCGCTTTATACATATTGCCTTCTGCCGAAAAGGTAACACCAGTATCTGCATAAGCAGCTTGTCCCTTGGACATTTCTATAAGGTTATTGGCAACAAGAATACCTTGTGGCTTGTAGAACGAACTATCTTTTCCATTAAAGCCAAGCACTATTCCTGCACCGCCAACACAATTCACTATGGTGTTAAAAGCAATGATAGCACTATCTGCGGCAAAATATAAGTTGGCATAATAAGGGTCGGTGGTGTCGCTGGAATAGGTAACGCCATTGTATAAAATAATGGGGCAACGAAGATTAGTGGTCAGACTATTACTTGCATTTCCGTCCAAATTCTCCAGATAATTATTAAACACCTTATGCCCTTTGTCTATAACCCTTATGCCGTATTGTGTACTTTGGGGAGTAGTAGTCTTGATAAAAAAGTTGCCATATACGCTGCAATACCTGCCCTCGCGCAGCGTTAGCCCACCCGCATGGTTGCGGAAAGTATTGTAGCGGTAGGTATTGAAAGCCGATTTGTTGGATATAATTTCTGGATCTATTTGTACCCCATCCTCAAACAGGTTGTACTCAATCACATTATATGCGCTAGTTCTCGAGTTCTCGCTCGTACCCACCCTTATAACTTCGCCCTCGTTCGCACCTTGGTAACCATGAAGTTTAAAATAATTAGAGTCTATCCTGTCGTAAGTAGGTGTTGATTTGGCGGGATAATTAGTACTGTCGTACCATATAACCATAGTGGGGCTACCATTGAATTTATTGATAAAAGTACAATGGTCAACCCTATTGTGTACACCATAGATGGCTACCCATTCGTTTAGTATATCGCCCCCATTTTTAGAGCCCGTGTTATTGTATGAACCCGTGGAATCGCTATTATAGTTATCAATAGTAATGTTGGTAAGGCGGCAATAATTGGCAAATGTGCCAGATTTATCCCTAAACTGTATTACGTTGTTAGCTTGGGAGTTTCCATTTGCAAACCTAAAACCACTGATTAAAATATGTGTACCAGAAAATTGCAGGTAAGTACTATCCTCAAAAACAACCCCATTAAAAGTTTGAGCCATCAGCACAATCCACGCACCAGTTGAATTGCCATTTGTGTTGGTTATACTTACTTGCCCCCAACTGTAGGTGCCATTAGCTACAGTCACGGTATCACCAGGGTTGGCGGCCTTCATTTTACTGATAAGGGTTGATTTCGTAGAAACAATATAATTTGCAGCCAGAAGTACATTGCCATACACTAAAGTACCCAAAATGACCATTATTATTTTTTGCTTCTTATTCATGTTTTGCTGCTACTAAAGTTCAATTACTTTCCTACTATCCAACTAGGCCCTACTTCATTTGGTTGCAATGGATGGCACTCGGCACTATTGGTCATATATTCAGTTGCGCCTACCGTTTTTGAATCGGTTGCATCTTTCAAAATATAAATACCATTTTTGTCAAAAGAACCTTTTTCATCTTTTTTAATAATGCCACTTACATTATCCACTCCTTTCAATTCACCACCCGAAACAACATTACCTTCAAACTTATTAGGAATAAATTGCAAGAAGCTCGTTGCTGGGTCGGGATCGGCTGGTATAACATCTATGTTTGATTCTTTACAATTCATGATTAAGTTATTCTTGATGGTATTGCCTTCTGGCAACAAACACATCTGCATTTCGGGCCAATGTTTGCGGTAGGCATCTCCTAATTGTAAGCCTTTACCACCCGAATTGATGATGGTATTATTTTCGAACAAACTATTTCTTACCTGACAGTATCTTGGTGCACCAAGGGTTTCTTTATTACCATGACCCGGTTTAAAACCATCAGTCAAAGCCTTGTCCATATACTCTCCGGCCATTAACAATAGTCCATTGTCAGACACATTACTGATATAATTATTGAAAACGTGTAGGTTTTCGCCAGCAACACGAATACCCAAAGTGCCTGCTCTGTTTTCTCCAAAAAAGAAGTTTCCTTCAAATGTATTGTTATGACCTTGTCTGTTTGTGAATCCGCCCATACTTGCCCTTACAGTATTGAAACGTACTACATTATGGTTCGATTTCAGCGAAACAATCTCTACACCCTCTCCATCAGCATGGTCAAAAAGGTTGTGTTCTACCGTAAAGAAAGCACCATCTGCACTTGGTTTTCCCAACTTGCCCGGCCCCCAGATACGCATAATTTCTCTGCCGTTTTGTTTAGCCCAAGGAATGTCTTTAAAGTAACAAAAGGTAACCATATTATGTCTGGAATTGTCTATGGCATTGCCCAAAACAGGTTCGATATTGTTTTTTCCCTTAAAGAAACAATGCGTTAAAACATTATAGTTTCCACTAAAGAAAATCCAGTAGTATCTTGTATCGAAACTAGCAGGATTATAATCGATAATAGCACAATTGGAGACCGTACATTTATCAGAATTGAAGTTGATAACTGCCCCCTTTGTGATGGCGCCTCCTTTAAAAACCAGCCCATCAACTTTCAGGTTAGGCTTTGTAAAAGTGAGTACGCTACTTCCATTTAAAATCACTTTTCCTGCTGATTGTGCTTTAAGGGTAATGGGGGCATCCTCTGTGGCTGTTGAACCAAACTCAAGATTAACATCTTTCCATTCACCATCTTTCATCACTATCACGTCTCCCGGTTTTGCCGAGTTGATAGCGGCAGTCAACTCCGAATTGTTGGTGACTACTATTTCATTTCCGGCAGCAAAACCCAATTGAATGGATAATAACACTGCCCCAACCAAACAAAGACTTTTCGCTTTGCTTACCATTAAAAATAATCTTTGTTTCATAAATAAATTTTTGTTGTTTAATAAGAATTTACCTTTTTAATTCTTGATATAAATCTGCCTCGATAACCTATAACCCTTGTCCAAATTCCATTTCCTGTTGTACGTCAAACAATTCCGTACGTCCCGTAGAGAAATCCGTATGTCCGAAAGTTCAATCCCTACATCCCGCAGACAAATCCGTACGTCCCGCAGCGTTTTTCGTATGTCCGTCAAAGAAATCCGTATGTCCGGCAAAGAAATCGGGACAGTCTGAATGGTCTTTTAATACACCCCTAACTCCTTTAAGAACGCCAAAATCCGCTCGTCCATTACCTTCAACTGGTCTTTTGCACCCACCAAACTATGCCCTGCATGTGGCACTACCATCAAGTCGGTTTTAATACCAATCTCCTTCAATTTATCGTGCAACAAATAAGACTCTTCGATAGGAACGGTAGAATCGGCATCGCCATGACAGATGAAAATGGGCGGACTAGACTTCTTTAAATACGTCATTGGCGAAACTGTTTTGGCAAAAGCCTCATCGGTTTGTTTATCGCCCAACCAATTTTTTGCAGAATGACTCTTACAGCAATAAGCCCAAGCCCACACGTCTGTAATGCCCCACTTGTCTATTATGGCAGCTACTTTCATGTCTTTTACGTCAGCGCAATTCTTATCAAAGCGATGGTCGTTTTCCAAAAGACCAGTCATTAATGCAAGGTGTCCACCTGCAGAACCTCCCATTACCACAATCCTGTTTACATCAATACCCAAGTCTTTTGCATTCTTTTTCAGATAGGCCAACGCACACCTTGCATCTTCAACAGCGGCAGGTGCTTTTGCTTCTTTAGTCATCCGATACTCGATATTGCACACCAAGAAACCATTTTTGAAGTAGGGATTAAAGCCACCTTGTTGGTCTTTGCTACCACTCACCCAACCGCCGCCGTGTATGTTGATGATGGCAGGTGCCAACTTGGAAGTTTTATTGGGAATATACAAATCGAGCTTCTCCTGAAAACCGGGTCCGCTAGTATACACCACATCCAATTGTTTTGTGTAATTATCAGGGATGGCAACGGGCTTGAATTTCTTGGCCGTATCAGTAGCCTCCTGAGAATGGGCAACAATGGCAACCATCAATGCAACAGCAAAAAGTGTTTTTTTCATTTTATTTATTTTAAAAGTTTCGCTACAAAGACACTAAGACAGAAAGAAGCACTAAGGTTCTAATTTATTTTTCTTTCTTTTTTTCTTTGTGCCACTTAGAGACTTTGTGTCTTTGTGGCAAAAAACTATTTTGTCTTTGTGGCTCATAATATTTTATAATAAGTTGAGCAATAAACTCTGGTACTTTTCACCTGCCAATTTTTTGATAGCCTCCAAACAATTGGGGCAGCTGTACCTGTCTGCATCTCTCAACAACAACGGATACGCATCCTGAAAATTAAACGGACGGATTTCTTTTCCTGTCCACTCTTTATCCTTCATCAGAAAAGGGGTTAACGCATCCAATCCTTTTTTGAAAGATTTACCAGAAGGGGTAGTTGCCGTCCACAAACTGGTATTCGTTTTATCTGAAAGCACCGCAATTATGTTGAAAGCATTCATGATAAAAGCCGAATAATGCAAAGAAGTGGTACGCTTTAATTCCTCTGGGAAGAAGCCATCATCATTCATTTGCTTGTCTAACCTACTGATGGAACGAGTTACAATCTTGTTTGCCAACTCGGTACTATCTACATAAAGAGCCACTGCCAGATTTTGTGCATCGAACCAAACGCCGTGGTTATTTTTAGCGTTACACTCGCCCGTTCCATTCTTGCTGGTGTTCATCCAAACCAAAAACTGTGAAAACCATTGCTTTAATGCGGCATCTTTTTGTGGTGTCCAGCTTTTGGAAGTCTTTAGAAGCTGAATGCCATCCAACATATAAATAAAGTGGCGGGTATCAATCAAGCCTTCTGGCCTTCCTTCAAAACGTCCCTTCACTGCTTGGGCATAGTTAAGATTGGGGTTCATTTTGGTAGCGGTATCCAGAAACCAAACCTGCATCAGTTGGGTAATGTGCTTTGCATACGCTTCATCGTTAGAAAAATAATACGCCAAAGCAAGGGTATACACATTCTCACAAAGCGTCGGCAGGTTTTCTTTATCTGTAAAGTCATGCACTTCCGGATTTATCTGACCATCCTTTTGAATGTATGGCACACCACCCGGCTTGCTGGTATCAGGCCACCAATACGGCCCGATGCTCATGTAGTCGTGCTTGTTTCCACTAGGCGGAAAAGCCTTTTTGTCCATTACACTCACAGGAGCATATTTCAATAATTCATTGGCATCTTTTATTAGTTTGTCGTAAGCTGCAACTGCCAAAGGATCTTTTGCTTTCAGCTTTGCCTTTTTTGCAGGTAGTGTTTTTACATCAATCTTTACCACATCCGCCCTAGACAAATTGCCTTCCATTTTTTGCGCGAATAACCCATTAGAAAGCAATACGCCTATTGCAATAATCAGTACTCCTTTTTTCATTCCTTTCATTTTAGAATTTTGTTTTAACACATAGTTGCATAGAGACATAGAACACTTATTTTAGCAATTAAAAGGCTATGTTCCCTTTGTTCCTGTGTTTTTATGTTTTTAATTTTTCTTACCCTCATCAGCAATCTCCCAAACTTTAAAGTTCCGATACGCAAAGTGCGTCCATTGCATTTGTCTGAACCCAATTTTACCTTCGCCAAGCACCGGCCCAAACTGTTTGCCATCATCAACCCAATCAATTATTTTTCTACCATCTACAAACATCTGAATGGAGGAACCATTCTTTACCAGTTTTAAATGATTTACCCCCGTAAAACTTAGAGGAATACCGGGCTCACTCGATTCTATCAGATGAAAACCTGTATTCTTCCTGAGGTTAGCTATCAGTCTTCCAGGATGATCCCTTCCATTGGCATAATACGAAACATGGTAACAGTTAACCACCCCACGGATATAATCATCGAAGTTGCCAGTTGTTCTTTTGGGCATAGAAGAATCGAAAATGTCTTCACCGTGTAAGCCCTTGGCACAAAAGAAGATGATACATAATCCTGCTTCTATTTTGTAGTTCTGAGCATCCCATTCGGCAATAAAGTTTGCAGGAAAATTTTTAGGACACCAATACACATGGTGACTTTCTTCATTAGGTGAATACATGTGCATCCAGCCATTCTTAAATTCCAAATTTGCTTTTCCCTCCAAAACCCAACCTTTCAGTAGTTTCTCGTTTGACAGTTTGTTTGAGTAAACTAATTTTCCTTTTGCTATATCCTGCGAAAATGTAGTTGTACTGATTAATAGTAATACCCAGATAAAAATGCTCTTCATCTTCTATTTTGTTTCATGTTCTTTAAAATAATTAATCATTTTCGCTTCCAATTCTTTCGATATGGCTGTGTATCTCGCTTCCTTATAAACATTCACCGTTTCTAATGGATCAACTTTATAATCATAAAGCTCTGCCCCAATCACCAATTCCTTTTTAAAAGGTTGTGTACTTCTAAACCCTTTATCCATCCAGATTGTAAAACGATACCGATTATCTCTTATTGAATAACCCATATATTCTGCTTTATCATAACCCAACCTACCAGTTTCCAATTTTGGGCTGCTTCTGGGATATTGGCTTACTGCATATTCAATAATCGTTGCTTTCTTGTTTTTCATTATAGGAACCAAGCTTTTTCCATCTACCACTTCTGGTATTTTTACGCCGGCCAATTCGCAAACGGTAGGAAAAATATCAAGATGTTCTGTCATTGAAACCGATTCTCCTGCTTTGTAGCCTGGTGCAGCAATAATCAGAGGCGAATGAGTAGCTTGTTCAAAATTGGTGTGTTTGCACCACAAATTATGATCACCTAAATGCCAACCATGGTCACCCCAAAGTACAATAATTGTATTTTTTGTTAGTCCTAAAGAATCTAATGTGTTGAGGAGAATCCCAACTTGTGCATCGGTGTAAGAAACAGCGGCATAGTAGCCATGAATCAGTTCTTTTTGTTTCGCCAAAGGCAAAGTAATTCCCCAAGGCTTTTGATCGGTGAAAGAAAGCAATTCAGGTATATCTGTATACAACCTCATTTCCGAGGCACTATGATAGGCGATATCTACTCCATTCTTCGATTTTTCCTGAAACTTTGCCACAGGCATTTCTTCCCGGTTATATAAATCCCAGTATTTTTTAGGAGATACAAAAGGGAGGTGTGGCTTATGAAAACCCACTGCAAAAAAGAAGGGCTGCTCTGGATTTTTACTTAAATTAATCAAAACATCCTTTGCTTTCAAGGCATTAGCACCATCTTCGTAAGCATTATCCGGCAAATCCAAACACTCTGTTGTGGGGCGCACACGCTCATTGATATATTGCTTTAAATCTTTCCCCTTAATTCCTTTCCCTTCGGCTTCCAACGTAAACTTGGCCGCCTGCTTTTTACATTCTGCTGATTGATACTCTACATTCACAGGCAATCCCGCTGTCTTATCATAATATTCTTCTGCCGTTTTATAATAAGGAACACTCCATGATGGCTTGTCTAAATCCTTATCTACGTCTCTTGAATCATATACTTTACCAATACCTTGCGTAGTATATCCCTGTGTGATAAGGTATTGAGGCAAGCTTAAAATATCCGGATTTACATTTCTCATGGGCGTTTGCAAATCCCAAACCTTAGTGTAATCTGGCCTTTTTCCCGTCATCAAACTAGCACGAGTGGGCCCACAAACAGCTTGCTGACAATAATTACTCATAAAAACAGTCCCCATCTTAGCCAAACGATCAATGTTTGGTGTTTTTATCATTTTATCGCCATAACAACCCAAAATAGGTTTCAAATCATCGATGGCAATAAACAGAACATTTGGTTTTTTCTGTTCTTGTGCAAACATATTTACCGTGACAACCAAACTTATAGCCATCACCAAAACCCTTTTCTTATTCATTTAATCTTTATTTTATTTTTAAACACTGCTTTACAAGATACCTTCTGTTGCTTCCGAGACCTCAGTTGTCATTTCCGAGACCTCGAATGTCATTTCCGAGACTTCGGATGTTATATCCGAGACCTCGGATGTCGTATCCGAGACTTCGGATGTCATTTCCGAGACCTTATTTGTCGTATCCAAGACTTCGGATGTCGTATCCGAGACCTTGTTTGTCGCTTCCGAGACCTTATTTGTCGCTTCCAAGACCTTGGATGCGGTTTCCAAGGTCTTGGAAATGAGAAACAATCTATCAAAAAGAACTAAGCCCCTTATAAAATCAGTCTATTATTCCTTTATAAACTTCTTAATAGCAACTCTATCTGCATCATCTGTGATGGAAAGGATATAAGTACCACTCTTTAATCCAGTTACATCCAGATTTAAAGAATTGGCACTCGTATTTTGTTCCAAAACCTTCTGACCCATTGTATTTGTAATCTTTATGGTTGATTTACCAGCCAAACCAGCTACCGTAAAATTGTTATTTACAGGATTTGGGTAGATACTGATATTATTCGCTGATTTATTAACCAATAAACTATTGCTAAACTTGATGCTTCCATCTAGACTTGCTATTTTCAAACGATAATAGGCAGGGAAAACAGGAGAAGCGTCAGTGAAAAAATAAGCAGTTTTATTGTTTGAATTAACAGAGCCAATAGTTGAGAAATTATTGTTTCCATCTATACTCTTTTCAATTTCATACTTTTTTATTCCCGCTTCATTAGCCACTTCCCAACTTATAAGAACGTTCTTAGATATCAGAGTAGCAGTAATGTTTTTTATTTGAACAGGCAAAGAAGCATCCACTGTTAGTAATTGTCCATAAACAGGTGCAGCCTTGTAGTTACCATCCCCAATTTGAGAAGCATTAATAATGGCAGTACCCAAACCTACTATATGAATTTTTCCATTAACAATAGTTGCTACCGAAGTATTCATACTAGTTAATGTAATGGGTAATCCAGAACTAGCAGCACAAGAGGGGGTAAAATCGGAATCGTCAAGATTGTGAGTTGGTATTGTATCATAGGTAATTGTTTGTGCTTGTTTGTTACCAATGCCCAAACGCTGATTTAACTGTGCCATGTACAAACTAGGGATGGCAGCTATTTTTGTATTATTAGACTCTACAATACCAGATGGTTCTGTAACTAAACTACCAACATTGGTAATTTTCCCTGTACAGCCTATTGCCCAATTGGTGTAATCACCTTCTGGTTTTTGCAGAATGAAAGTACCTGCTTTACAGTTCCAGAACATTATTTGTGAACCAGCCCAACCATGTCCAGTACCAAAACTTTCCCTATTCTGAACATCTTGGTTGGCATTACTGATAATGTTATCAAACAATATTCCGGTTGACCAACGCATGTGTGGTCCAATATCATTCTGCTGAACAGTAGCTGTACTGTTATAAAAAACATTAGGGCCAGCCACTCTTCCCCCATTCACATAATCGTGGCGACCGTTGCGAGTCCAGCAATTCTGAACTAAATTCCGTTGTCCATCTATCTCAAAAGAATACCTACGTTCTCCGGTAATATTAGATTTGGCATCAATCATCTTGCAACTATCAACCGTAACCCATGAAGCGCTTGCATACATGGTAACGGCAGTGTATCCAAAATAATAGACATCAACTTTACGAACCCAACAATTCATTGCATTAGTGATATCAATGGCATCCCAAGCATGATTTTCGGCTGTATCGGAAGTATAGGCAGAAGTGAGGCACATGTTTTCTATGCCACATTTTTGTATTCCTGAAAACTTATACTTGACAACCGAACCAACTGAGAAAGCAGTATCAATAATATCTACCATTGGCGCATCAATAGTCAAGGTATCACCACTTACGGCAGTCACTTTTCTCTGAAATGAGATGACATAACTAGTAGGAGTCCAGCCCCATTGAGCCATTGTTAGAAAATTAATCCAAGCACTATCGGGAGTACGGGTTATCAATATAGAATCACCCACCTTGAAGCTGCTTTTGTTGCTAGAAACAATCACTTGATTGGAACCATAAGGAATATAAGGGTTTGTAGTAGCCTTTTTTGTTCCTGTACCACTAAAACCACTTTTCCCTTGAATATTAAATAAGGTATATTGTGATAATGTAGTTGCATGAAAACGAGTGCCTGAGATTGTATCAGTCCCTTCGCCTCTCAACACAATTCCACTAGCCTTTATTTGTATGGTATCGGAAACATCATACCGTCCAGCTTTAAAAAGGATTGCCCCTCTAAAACCATCACTGCCAACTGGCATTGCTGCAACTTGGTTGATTGCATTTTGGATATTGGCGAGATTGTCTCCTGCAACAGGATAAACAGTTTTTACAACCGCAACCGTGGGAATTGCGACCTCGCCATTTTTATATCCAACCCCGCTAAAATCGGGAATTTTATTGCCTTTTGCATCAGTTGCATAAACCAACCTTCCATTGGTATCCAGAGAAACCAAAGTGGAGGTTTGGGCAAAAGAAATACCCATAGCCATTAAATTGAAAAAGAATAAGAGTGTTCTAAAGGTATTATGCTTCATCAGTTAAAAGCTATGGGGATTATCAAAAAAAATTAAATTATTTACTCACCTGAGAAGCAAAGTACTCAAGCATCTTCTTGTATAAATCCTTATAGATGGCGCTGTATTCCTTATGGTCTGCAACATTTACTTTTTCTAATGGATCTTTCACATAGTCATACATTTCCTTCGCATACAATTTAGCTGGATCGTAAGGAGATTTAGTAGTAAAATCGTTAATCCAAAGCGTTAATCTGTATTTATCTGTACGCAAACTGTAGCCCATCAGCTTCTTTGAGGTATAACCCAACTTCTCCATTTCTTCTTTCTTAATACCACGTGGGTATTGACTGATAGAATACTCTAGAATTTTTGTTTTCTTATCCTTCATAATCGGTACCAAACTCTTTCCATCCAAATAAGTTGGAACAGGTACGCCAGCCAAATCGCAAATGGTAGGAAATACATCAACGTGTTCTGTTAAAGACTTAGTTGAACCGCCTTTAAAACCAGGGGCAGCAATAATTAATGGAGCTCTTGTTGCATTTTCGAAGTTGGTATGCTTGCACCACAAATCATGATCTCCCAAATGCCAACCATGATCTCCCCATAGAACAATGATAGTATTGTTTAACTGACCTTGTTTTTCTAATTCATCCAACAATACACCCACATTATGATCTGTATAAGTAACAGCTGCATAGTATCCTTGAATTAACTCTTTTTGTTTTTCTGGTTTCAAACCAATCCTGTTCAATTCTGCTTCCATTGTTACAAATGGAGGAATATCAGTATAGTTTCTTAACTCTCCTGCAGAAGTATAAGCTACTAAAGGACCATCTTTTGAGTGTTCTTGAAACTCAGCCAAAGGCATATCTTCTCTTTTGTACATGTCCCAATATTTTTTAGGAGCCACAAAAGGAAGGTGTGGTTTGTGTAGGCCTACAGCCAGAAAGAATGGTTTTCCTTCTTTCAACAATTTATCCATTTCATCCTTTGCAAGTAAAGCATTTACCCCATCATCATACGCATCATCAGGCACATCTATACATTCAGTAGAAGGTCCTTTTCTGCTTCCAGAACCTTCATCATTATCATCCTGGCCTTTCTTTTTCTTTGGTTCTTCGTCTTTTTTCACTTTTTCATGACTAGCAAAGTATTCTTTGGTAGAAGCTAACTGATACTGTTCGTTAGCTGGTTTGCCCAATCCGTTTGCATAATCTTCGGGTTTAGCGAACATATAAGGGATACTCCAAGATACAGGGTCAATCCTATCCAAAGCATCACTTGGATGATATATTTTACCAATACCCACCGTTTGATAACCTTGGGTAATCAGATATTGAGGTAGGGTAACAATATCAGGATTCATTTCTCTCATTTGCGTATGCAAATCCCAAACCTTTGTATAATCGGGTCTTTTTCCCGTCATCAAACTTGCACGTGTGGGGCCGCAAACTGCTTGTTGTACATAGTTACTTTGAAAAACAGTTGCCATCTTTGCCAAACGGTCAATGTTTGGCGTTTTAATTAACTTGTCTCCATAGCAACCCAAAATTGGTTTCAAATCATCCACTGCAATAAACAGGATGTTTGGTTTTTTCTCTTGTTGTGCAATTAATGCAGCAAACGGTGCCAGCATCATAAACACTGGTAAGCAAATCCATTTTTTCATTTTTCTCATTTTAATTGTAAGTGTTTTTTATTGATTAAATCGTTTATTTATTATTTAGAGTTCTATTCAAATCTTCGTGACTAACTGCCGCAAAGCGTACTATTTTTATCATCAATATGTCCATTCCAGCCATATAAATGTTCATTCAAGGCGCATAAATGTTCATTCGAGCCATATAAATGGACATTCAAGCCGCATAAATGTCCATTCAAACAATATAAATGTTCATTCAAGCCGTATAAATGGACATTCAAGCCGCATAAATGTCCATTCAAATCACATAAATGAACATCTAAAGGGAAAAACTTAATTTGAATGTTTTATCGACTAACTATTTTCCAATATCAGGTACAATATGGAATATGGTTAATTAGCTGAAATGTAAAAGGCATATCACCCTTTAACCGAGTCTATGAAATCTTCTCTCATTGGACTGAAAACATCAATCAATTCACCTTCTTCCAAACAAACCACCCCATGAAATAAGTTTGGAGCTGCATGAAAAACGTCGCCCTGCTTTAAAATTTGTTTATTGCCATCTACTTCTACCTCAAAAACTCCTTTAGAAATATAAGTTAGCTGTGTATGGTAATGGTTGTGCACAGTGCCTATACCTCCCTTTTCAAAATATACTTTCACAAGCATAACCCTATCGTCATAGGTCATGATTTTCCTTTTCATTCCCGGGGCAACTTGTTCCCACTCCATGCTCTTATCTTCTACAAAAGCTAAAACCTCTTTTTCCTCAACCTTATTAGTCGTTTCCATACGATTTTTTAAAAGTTTAATAAATTATTTATGTTTAATTATTTATTGTTTTCTCATCATACAATACTGTAAAATTTCCTCTAAAAGAGTAATTCTTCCCATTAACAGATACTGAGTTAACAGCCTTTTCGTCAAAATTTGTATTGCGTTGAATAATCAATAACTGTTTATTGTCGAACATTATATTCACAACCGAATAATCGGCATCATTCTGTACCAATTCAATATTTTTTACTGAAGAATAGGCATCTGTAGATTTTTCCCCATTGGCATCATAACTGCCGTGCAACTCAATCACATTAATAAAAGACTGATTTGCACCTTTCTTACGAAGGATATAAGCAGGTTCATGTCTTAAATTGAAGTTGGGATCATTTGCGCCAAGTCTAGTAAAAAAAACTTTGGTGCTATCGTCCGTAAGTGATGAAATGGTGTAAAATGATTTGTTATCCAAAAATGTAAACTGACTGAATGGATGATTTTGCAATGTAGCCTCTGCTTCTTTCCACAGAAACTGATAGCCATTATTTTTACCCAATGTTGTTTGTGTATTTAAGAAAGGGATGTATTTATAATTAGTACTCATCAACACGCCAGTGTATTGAAAAGGCAAATCGTATTGGTGCTGCTCGGCAGAAAGTGCGTTAAAAACATCAACTACCAACGGCTTTTTATGGTTAGGAAGGTTGACCATATAAACTGTCCTTTTCATTTTTACACCTTCATATGCCGAATCGTCTTCGGCACAAACTACTTGCACATTGCTTGCGGATACATGACTGAATAATTTAGTGGGATGGTGCTTCTGGCTTTCTTCTTCATTACCATTATAATCACTTTTTTCATCCACAACCAATGTATTGTGAGCAATGGTCTGATCGGCATAGGTCTTTGCTTCTTTTAAATACTTCCCACCAGACTTTTGCTCGATACTGATGTAACGAACAGTTCCATAATCTGTCAAAACCTCTCTTTTGCCATCGTACAGGTTAATATTCAACTTGTCAAAATGACCATGACTTAACCCGTGTGCTGTATATTTATAGATAAGTGAAACTAGGTTTTCATCTTTTCCGCTTCTCATTATGCTAATGCCGCCTTCATCTCCTTTAGCACCATCTGTAAACTCAATAGGCTTGTAGGTATAGAATTTATTACTGTTTTCATCTTTTGAAAGTAAAGAACCAATCATTGCACCGCCTCTACTCAGGGTAATTCTTTTTTGAAGTCTTGCAATAGCAAGCAAACTTGTATCGGCACCAAAAACATTCCAAGCCATATCAGCCGCTTCTATTATTTCATTGCAAGCAAAAGTTTTTTCTTTAAGCGCATCATTATAACTGTAGAACTGACCTTTTAGATTTGTTTGTTGAAGGGAATTAATTAAAGCTTTTTGCAAAACATTGTCTCTTCGATAGAAGACTTTAAGCTCAGGTTTGTAATTTCTTAATGCATTGGCAAACAAATAAAATGGGAGAATGGCATAACGAGTATAATAAGGGCCTTCGGTGTAGTAACCATCCGGCGACAATAGTCCGTCTATGTTTGCTAGAAACCCGCTTCTTCTGTCTTTGTTTTTGCCATACAAGGCCATGTCTACATATTCTTTATTGTCTGTAGCAATACCTACAATTCCAACAGCCGCAGTTGACCAAACAGCATGGTTATGTATCCAACCAAACCAAGGTTCTAAGTCAATTGTAAAATGGTCTACCTCTGGTTTAAAAGCACCATCTTCAATTATTTTTCTCTCCGCAGGAGTTAAATAATCATGAATACCGTCAAAAGCTAATCCAGTATACACAAGCCAGTTAGCATCATTTAACGCTTGAAAGAATAAATGCCCTGCATTAGAGGCACTTGCCTGAGGATGGTCTTTCAGGGTAGGATTCAACTTTGCATATTTTAAAAACAAGTCTTTTACCAATTCAGCGTACTTAGCTTCTCCCGTAATCTGATACAACAAGGAAGCATTAAACATTAAAATATAGTTGTCTTTGTGTTTTTCATGTGTATATCCTCCAGCAAGGTCTTTAGGAACGGGTACGTCTATATCTTTTCCTATTAAGGCATCCACACTTTTTTTCATAATGAGGAAAGATTGATTAAGCATTGAATTGGTTGGTAATTCCTTCTTTATAAGTGTATAATCTTCGGAAGTATTATAGCAAATTGGATGCTTCTGGGCTACCGATGGCAGCACAAAAAGTGTAACTAGAATAAGCTGTAATAATAGCAATCGCATCGTTAGGTAACAATTTATAAATTCTTCAAAACAAACCTAAATGTAAACTTTGAAAATGAAACTTTTTTGGTATCGACAATACTAAAAAAGCATAAAAAAAAGTGTAACCACTGTAAAAAATAAGCTTCATTAGTAAAAAGTGTAAAATAACAGTATTATTTATGGGTTTGAGATTCTTAAACAATGTATATTATCTAAATTTTAAACTAATTTTTTGAATATTTTTTAAAATAAAAATCAATTTATTAGATAAATTTAAAATAATATACTTGAAAGCGTTACCGGAATCGTTACCGGCAATTTTATCTTAAGTAAAAAAATATCGTTTACTTTTATCCCCTAAAACAAAGATTTACAATTGCTATTATGGAAAAACAAGCTACGATTAAGGACATTGCACGTACACTTAAAATTTCTACTTCTACTGTTTCCCGAGCACTACGTGACACCCACGACGTAAAGCAAGAAACAAGAAAGGCCGTAATGGAACTGGCTGAACAATTAAATTATCAGCCAAATCAATTGGCACTTCATCTATTAAAGAAACAAACCCATACTATTGGCGTAATTGTTCCCAATCTGGACTTTGTGATTTCTACAATGGTTAAGGGAATAGATGAAGTGGCTTTGGAAGCTGGTTATACGGTGATGGTTTGCCAAAGCAATGAAAGTTATGGTAGAGAGATCGTAAATACCAAGCGCTTGATGGACAGCTTGGTGGATGGATTCATCGTTTCTCTTTCTTGTGATACCATGCTGGTAGATCATATCAAAAAAATACAAGACAAAAACAAACCAATGGTACTTTTTGATAGAGTTACCTCGGCTTTGAATGCACCAAAGGTCATTCTTGATAATGAAGAAGCAGGTTTTTTGGCAACACAACATCTTATAGAACAAGGTTATAAAAGGATCGCAATACTTTCTGGACCTAAAAAGCTAGAGTTGAGTAATAATAGAATGGAAGGATACCTGAAAGCACTAAAACAGAATAATATTAAAGTAGATAAGGATTTGATTGTTTATTGCGACTTCAATCAGGACTATGCCTATTTTGCTACAAAAGAACTATTGGCAATGAAACGCAGACCAGATGCCATATTCGCAATTGCAGATAAAATGGCAATCGGTGCTATGCTGGCCATTAAGGAAAAAAAGCTGAATATGCCAAATGATATTGGCTTGGTAGGTATGAATAATGACCCTTCCACTAGGTTAGTGACACCAACTATCTCTACCGTTGAGATGCCCGCCTTTGAACTTGGGAAAACTGCTGCAAAAATGTTTATCGAGATGATGCACAGTGATAAAGATATGAATGATGAACAGATTGTGCTTAGGCCCAAATTGATTATCAGGGAATCTTCTTTGAAAATAGTAGGTTCAAAATAAATTAGTTATAACTCTTGCTTTGCTATATGAAAAAGGTTATTCTTTCGCTTCTACTTGCGTTGTTGTATTATAATGTAAGTGCCAAGACAATCGTGGTTTCAACAGTTTCCGAGCTAAAAAATGCCAATGAAAAAGCTTTGCCTGGCGACATTATCGTACTTAAAGATGGCACCTGGAGTGATTGCAAAATAGAAATCACCTGTAGTGGAACAGAAAAAGCACCCATTGTTTTCAAAGCGCAAACGGCTGGAAAGGTTTTGATCAATGGTAAAAGTTTCTTACGAATTGGTGGTAACAATATCATCATCGAGGGACTTAACTTTAAAGATGGTGCTGCTGCCGATGGAAATGTTTGGGAATTTAGATTGAAGGGTGCTGTTGCCAACGATTGTCGGATCACAAATTGCTCTATCAATAACTTCAATAATCCCCAACGAATAAAAGAGAACTATTGGGTGGCATTGTATGGTAAACACAACCGAATAGACCATTGTACTTTCTACAACAAAAAGAACTTGGGTGTATTGATAGCGGTGATTTTGGATGATGATCGCAGCCGTTTAAATGGTCATAGTATAGATAGCAATTATTTTGCCCCAAGACCACCACTTGCTTCTAATGCAGGTGAAATTATCAGGGTTGGGGTTTCTCAACATTGTACTTTTTATAGCAACACAATCATTAGAAACAACCTCTTTGATAGATGCGATGGTGAGGTGGAAATCATTTCCATAAAGTCTTGTGGCAATATTATCCGCAACAATGTTTTCAAGGAATGTCAAGGTGGTTTAAACCTAAGGCACGGCAATAACAATACAGCAGAAGGCAATATCTTTTTAGGAAATGACAAAGAAGGTACTGGTGGTGTACGTATTATCAACGAAGGCAATTGGGTTGTCAATAACTTATTTTATCATTGCCGTGGTGTAGATTTCCGTTCGCCCTTGGCTATTATGAACGGGGTTCCTAACTCTCCCGCTTATCGTTATTTGCCAGTGCGTGATGCCGTTGTTGCCAACAATACCTTTATTAATTGTACGCCTTTTAGTCTTTGCGAGGGCAGTGATAGCGAAAGAAGTGTTGCCCCTGCCAATGTCTATATCTTTAAGAATGTGTTTGCCAATAACCAGGATTCTATTTTGTATCATGTGTTCGATAAAACAGACAGTATCTATTTTGCTAATAATTTGGTGAGCAAATCAGTCAACCAATCTTTACTAGAAGGGTTTGATAAGCATACAATAGATACTTCCATTGCAGCATTACAAGCCAATCCACTTTCAATTAATAATCCAAAAGACATCTTACCAGAAAGCTTTAAGAAACAAACTGCGTATCGATTGAAAAACGGATTCCCCAAGAGTGCTGGGTTTAATGATTGGCATTTTTATAAACAGATAATTAAGAATCCTTTGACAGGAATGGGAGCAAATTGGGTTTCTTCACATAATATTATTTCCAATGATTTAATGAATAATGATAGCTATCGTGTGGAATGTGCAACTGCTGAGGATATCTACAGAGCTATGCAAACAGACAAGCATTCTATAACCATTGAATTAACTGGGGATGAATATTTGTTTACGAAACCTATTATCACTTACGTTAATTCAAGGTTTTTATCTAAAATAAAAAAGTCTATCTCTTTCAAAACAACTGAAATTATTCCTGCTTTATTTATTGTTCCAGGCGGTGCTTCTGCTCAATTCTTTGATTTAAACATAAACGCCAATGGATGCAATGTGAATAGTTTTATAAGTACTGATACAAGTGGTAGTTCAAATCATTCCAATATTGATGTATCATTTTGTACTATCCAAAATCTCGTTGCTACAAATTTTCTACTTACTCCCAAGTATTCTATTTCCGATGAAATTATTATTGATGGTTGTCAATTTAACAATAACACTTGCAACTTATTTACATTAGATAAAGAAATCGATAATGTGGGTTATTATAACGTTGAGTACATGAGAATAAATACTTGCTATTTTGCCGATAACAAAGGAAGTATTCTGAATTTATACCGTGGTGGAAAAGACGAAAGCACCATGGGACCTAACCTAAAATTCACTGATAATAAACTAAAAAACTGCACCAACGATTCTTCTCTGATAAATCTATTTGGTGTTCAGGTATCATCCATTACAAACAATAAATTCATAAACTGCAACCCTAACAAAACCCTCATTTCTTATGGTGACAATGTACGGGCAAGGCATCTGTTGGAGAATAATACTTTCACTAATAGCGGCTCCATCAAGACTGACAAGTACGTTGTTGATAAAGACAAATAGGCTTCTTTGACAATAAGACCGCTTCTTTCAGTCAATATGTTTCGTAATAGGAATATGGTGGGGGTTGCGATGGGTGGCTACAATTATTTAATTCGCTAGAAAATTTTAACTTAACCCAACTTCAATATATTATTTCAATAAGAGGTTTCAATTAGCTAAAAAGCACTCTAATTGACTCATACAAGAACTCCAGTAATTAGCAAGTAGCGACAGTAAAAACCGAACAGAACCAAAAGAAAGGTAACAGAACGAATGAATGATGAATAAAGCTTGGCTGTATTGGTTGTACAGGAAGGTTTTTTGATTGGGGCAATCAGTATGTTACATCTAAAATTGAGACCGTAAATATTTTCATGAAGTACAAGATATAAATAATTAGTCTCAATTTCCAAAAGGGTCTAAAGCGTATATGAAGGAATAAATACAAGGCGATGGTATAAAACAAAAAAGGCGATGAAACTAAATTTCATCGCCTTTCTCTTTATCAGTTACTAATTATAAATTATTCAGCTGTCTTTTGCTTCTTGAAGATAGCAAATATCTCAACTACCAATCCGCCTACAATCAATATAGGGGCTACCGTAATTCTTGTAAAACTATAAACCACATTGGTATCGAAAACTGCAGGATCCTGATTCTTGCCGCCACTCATCAACAACAATCCTAGTGCAATAGTCACCCCGCCAATAATCATCCACAGATAATTATCTTTAGTAAATAAGGGCGCCAATGGCACAACTTTTTTCTCTTTGCTTGCTGCTGAGGTATATGTGGTGGGTTTACTTACTTTACTCATCATTTTTCATTTAGGTTGCAATAATAGCATGAATAATTGATAATTGATAATTGACAGTTTATAATTGACAATTGACAAGGGATAATTAACATTTTTTGTATCAATTTTCAATTAATAATTATCAGTTAATAAAGGTCATCCAACTTCATTTTCAGATATTTAATCACACTTCTATGCGTACTGAAAAGCGAGATGCCAACACCTAGTAAAATCATTCCACTAAACAACAAAAGTGTCTGGTTGGTATCATTGATGGCTTTTAACTCAGGAATTTGGTTTTCAAGCCATCCAATCAGCACACCCAATAAGGTTATTGCAAGCAGCCCACTGATGCAGCCGTTTATAATTGCTTTAATGCCCATTGGCCGGGCAATGAAGCTTCTTGTTGCGCCCACCATTTGCATTGTTTTAATCAGGAAACGATTACTAAACATAGCCAATCTTATCGTATTGTCTATACTAAAGATAACCACCACACATAGTAAAATAGATATCACCAGAAACGCCAGTCCATAGACTTTTGCTTTCTCATCCAGATTGGTAACAAGGCTTTTGGGATATTGCAAATCGGTTATCTGATTGCCATATTTCCCCATCAGTTCGTCAGATATTTTTTGCATACTATCCTTGTTCACATAAGCCGCTTTTGCATAGAAGTCAATGCTTTCTGGCAATGGGTTCACGTCTAGTATCTTCGCCCAGTCCTCATTATTTTCCTTATTCCAAATGATTTTTGCAGTTTCTTTATTCACATAAGTTACCCCCTTTGCATAAGGCTTCTGAGCAATAAACTGTTGAATCTGACTAATAGAATCCTTATTCATCGTACGCAGATAGGCACTAAAGCGGATATCCTCCTTAAACAAGTTACTCGCTTGCTTCACATTCAGAAAAAACCATCCCATGATGCCCATGATAAACAGCACCAATGCTACGCCGATAATACTGAAAATGTAGTTGGGCTTACTTCTTTTCAAGCTCCCTTTGCCTCGTGTTTCCATTGTAAATCTATCTTATATTGTGAGTACGACTAGGCGCAAATGTAACCCAATCGCCTACATTTGCACCTCTTAAACGGTTTAGGTAGTTGTTAAAGTATGTGCAACCCTATTTTTAGCATATAATTTATACACAGATTTTAAATAAAACTTCCTCTTTGGAAGATAAACGACTATATGGAATACAATTTCTCGGAATTAGAACAGAAATGGCAGGGTAAATGGAATGAGTCTAAGGCTTATAAAGTGAGTAATACTAGCGACAAGCCTAAGTATTATGTGTTGGATATGTTTCCTTACCCTAGTGGTGCGGGTTTACATGTAGGACATCCATTAGGCTATATCGCCAGCGATATTTTTAGTAGATATAAACGCCTAAAAGGTTTTAACGTATTGCACCCAATGGGGTATGATGCCTTCGGGTTACCTGCAGAGCAATATGCAATAGAACATGGGGTTCATCCAGCGGTTTCTACCGAGCAGAATATTGCCAACTTCCGCAAGCAGTTGGATAAGATTGGTTTTTGTTATGATTGGGATCGGGAAGTATTGACCTGTGACCCTAAATATTATAAGTGGACACAATGGATTTTCCTTCAATTGTTTAATAGTTATTTTAACCCTATCACACAGAAAGCTACGCCCATCACTGAGTTGGTGAAGGCTTTCGAAACAGAGGGTTCTACACAAATAGATGGACTTCGTGCTACCGTAAAATCTTTTTCTGCTGAAGAATGGAAAGCCTTTACTGAGAAGGAACAACAAGATATATTGATGGAGTTCCGTTTGGCCTTTTGTGGTTATGGCGAGGTGAATTGGTGCGAGGCATTGGGAACAGTGTTAGCTAATGATGAAGTGGTGAACGGTGTTAGCGAACGTGGCGGACACCCAGTAGAAAAGAAGCGTTTGCGCCAATGGTATTTACGCATT
Source organism: uncultured Chitinophagaceae bacterium (assembly GCA_903895845.1). Lineage (GTDB taxonomy): Bacteria > Bacteroidota > Bacteroidia > Chitinophagales > Chitinophagaceae > Parasediminibacterium. Next base: position 12,008 of record CAITVK010000028.1, on the reverse strand, counting down.
ACGGATTATGCAGACCGTCTATTGAATGATTTGCAGAAGCTGGAATGGAGCGATGCCATGAAAGAAATGCAAACCAACTGGATTGGGAAAAGTACGGGGGCGGAGATAGATTTCAAAGTGAAAACCGTTGACCGTCAACCGTTAACCGATAACGAAGCAAATGTAGGTTCTGACTTACAACTAAAGGTTTATACAACAAGACCCGATACCATCTTTGGCGTTGACTTTATGGTGGTTTCACCAGAGCATGAGTTGGTGGCGGGGATTACTTCTGCAGCGCAACAGAAGACTGTAGAAGAATATATAACTTACGTAAAAAGCCGTAGTGAGCGTGAACGTCAAGCCGAGAAAAAGATAACCGGTGCCTTTACAGGTGCTTATGCCATCAATCCGTTTGATGGTCGCGAAATACCTATCTGGATAAGCGAATACGTTTTGGCGGGTTATGGAACAGGGGCTATCATGGCAGTGCCCTGTGGTGATGAGCGTGACTTTAAGTTTGCCAATCATTTCAATATTCCCATCACAAATATCTTGGGCGATGCCTTTAATGGCACAGAACCCAATGCTACCAAAGATGCAAAGCTTACGAACAGTGGCTTTTTGAATGGTGTGGTATTGCGTGATGCCATACAGATAGTGGTGGATAAACTAGAAGAAATGGGCATTGGCAAGCGCAAGATTAACTATCGTATGCGTGATGCAGCCTTTAGCCGTCAGCGGTATTGGGGCGAGCCTTTCCCGATTGTGTGGAAGAATGGCATTGCCTATCCATTGTCTGAAAGTGAGTTGCCACTTGAATTACCTAAAGTAGAATCTTATTCTCCAGGCCCAGATGGCGAAGGCCCATTGGCTAATATTCCTGAATGGTTCAATCGCCCCCCTTCCCCCCTAAATGGGGATCTTGGTGGTAAGCTTGAAACCAACACCATGCCTGGTTATGCAGGGTCTTCCTGGTATTTCCTTCGTTATATGGATAATAACAACGACACTGAATTTGCCAGCAGACAAGCGACGGATTACTGGAATCAGGTGGATTTATACATTGGAGGAACGGAACATGCCGTGGGGCATTTATTGTATAGCCGTTTGTGGACAAAGGTTTTGTACGACTTAGGACACTTAGGCTTTGATGAACCATTCAAGAAGCTATTGAATCAGGGGATGATTACGGGCAGTAGTAGGTTTGTATATAGAGCCGATTTTATTCATATTTCAAGAAACATCATTGCTGACATATATATTTCTCATGGGCATTATTCTAAAATGATTCACATGGGAACTTTAGAAGCGTTAGAATATTTACATCAAGTAAACCCTGAATTGAAATTTGGAGTTTCAGTATTAAATGAATACTCTAAAATCAGTTTAAATTCCATTCATGTTGATGTTAATATCGTTGATGGACTAGAATTGGATATTAATAAGTTCAAAGAATGGAGGAATAATGAGTATTCAGCTTCTTTTTTAATCCTAGAAGATGGAAAATACATCTGCGGTGTTGAGACAGAAAAGATGTCTAAATCTAAATTCAATACGGTTAATCCAGATGACCTTGTAACCAAATTTGGCGCAGATACTTTCCGTATGTACGAGATGTTCTTGGGGCCAATTGAACAAAGTAAGCCTTGGGATACGAAAGGTATTGAAGGTGTTCACCGTTTCTTGAAGAAGCTTTGGCGTTTGTTTTATGATGAACAAAAGGGTAAAGTTTGGAATGAAGCCGAACCTACCGCCGATGAACTAAAGATATTGCACCGTACCATCAAGAAGATTGAAGATGACACCGAACGCTTTAGCTTTAACACCGCTGTGAGTGCCTTTATGGTTTGCGTGAATGATTTGGCGGATATTAAATGTCACAAGCGTGCCATCCTCGAACCGATATTGATTTTATTAACTCCTTATGCGCCGCATATTGCGGAAGAACTATGGCATAGCTTGGGTAATGAGACCTTCATTATTGATGCTGCTTTCCCTCAGTTTGAAGCGAAGTATGTAGTGGAAAGTAGTAAGGAATATCCGGTGAGCATCAATGGAAAAGTGCGTACTAACCTGAATCTTCCGTTAGATATGGCGCAAGCAGAAGTAGAAGCGGCTGTGACTTCCAACGAAACTGTACAGAAATGGTTGGAAGGAAAAGCGCCTAAGAAAATCATCTTCGTAAAAGGAAGGATGATTAATGTGGTGATATAGAGCGGAAGTCGTGAATCGAAAATCGCCAGTTGATGTAAGCGATAATACTAGCGATTCCCGACTCACGATACCCGATTCTTTACGTTAGATATTCGTTTTATAATCAGAAACATGCGTAAATGGGTGATTCCCTTGCTCGAGTGAGGCTTTCACTCAAGCAAGGGAACGCTAGAACCAAGCAAGTGAGTGATAAAACCAAGCAAGGGGATGCTGGAACCAAGTGAGGGAAGGACAAAACCAAGCGAGTGGATGACAGAACCAAGCAAGTGAGTGACGCAACCAAGTAAGGGAATGCTGGAACCAAGCAAGGAAATGCGTATAATTGTTGGATAAATAGTAAATCACCACCAGTAAATACTCAATTAACAATTTATTTTTTTCTTTATTTAAGATTATTATATATTTGTCCTGATACAACGCCGCAGTTTCTGTGGCGTTGTATTTTTTTTGATAACAGTCTAAACAGATTTATATGAGCGACTACGTAACACAAGAGACATTCACCAAAATGCGCGAAGAATTGCAACGCATGAAGGGCATAGACAGACCCGCTGCATCGAGAGCCATCGCCGAAGCAAGAGAAAAGGGCGACTTGAAGGAAAATGCCGAATACGACTCTGCAAAAGAAGCGCAAGGGATGCTCGAAGCAAGAATAAAACAATTGGAAGGCATCATCGCTAACGCTAAAATAGTTGATCCCAACACCATCGATACCAGTAAAGTGGCAGTGTTGACAAAAGTTACTATCACCAATCTGGCTAACAAGAAAGTAATGACTTATCAGATTGTTGGTCAGAAAGAAGCTGATTTGAAACTAGGAAAGATTTCTGCATCTTCACCCATCGGTAGCGGATTACTAGGTAAGGCTGTTGGAGAAATTGCTGAAATAAGCACCCCAACAGGCATCATTAAGTTTCAGGTAGATGCAATAAACATCTAAAAATAGTGCGATAAACATTGAGAGCCTCTACATTTGTAGGGGCTTTTTTATTATGGTAGACTTATCAGTAACTTATAATTCATATTTCATAACTCATAATTCATATTTCAAATGACTATCTTTTCAAAAATTATCGCAGGCGAAATACCTTGTTACAAACTTGCGGAGAACGAACACTTTATTGCATTCCTCGATATATTCCCTCTAAGAAAAGGACATACTTTGGTAGTTCCCAAAATAGAAGTTGATAAATTGTTTGATGTGCCAGACGAATATCTATCTGGCTTATTAACCTTCGCCAAGCCGATTGCAAAAGCAATTGAAAAGGCATATCCTTGTGATAGAGTGAGTATTCTGACAGTTGGCTTGGAAGTGCCTCACGCACATGTACATTTGATTCCAATGAATAAAACAGAAGATATGAACCTGCTGAATCCCAAACTAAGTCTCAGCAAAGAAGAGTTCCTTGAAGTACAACAGCGGATATTGGATAGCCTGTAAGTTTTTTTAAAACAGGGAGTTCTCTATTTGTTTAAACCCTTCTTCAGCACCTAATTCCTCCCAAAGTATCTGGTAGATGGCAGTGGCAATAGGCATAGAAGCCTGTGCCTGCTCATTGGTTTTATAGATACATTTACAGGCATTGTAGCCTTCTGCCACCATCTTTAGCTCCAGTTGTGCAGCCGTAACGCTGTATCCTTTGCCAATCATATTACCAAAAGTCCGGTTTCTACTATACGGTGAATAGCAGGTCACCAACAAATCGCCCAGATAAACAGAAGCGGAATAATTGATGCTCTTTTGTTCCTCTTCGCTCTCTTTGTCCCAGACCATTTTCTTACAAAAACCCACCATTTCATCGGCACAATTGGCAATGTAGACGCTCAAAAAGTTGTCGCCATAGTCTAGCCCATGTGCAATACCAGCCCCCAATGCATAGATATTCTTAAGCACAGCAGCATATTGAACACCCAATATATCATGGTTTACTTTGGTATTGATGTATTCGGTATGAAAACAAGAAGCAATCTGTGCGGCAAACACTTCGTCAATGCCAGAGAAGGTAAGATAAGAAAGCTTCTCTGAAGCCACTTCCTCAGCGTGGCAAGGGCCAAGCACTGTAAAATAGTCTTCGATGGCCACATCAAAAGCTTCTCTCAGGTATTCATTCAATAATTGATTGGTGGAAGGAAGGATACCCTTGATGGCAGATATTATTTTCTTACCCTTAAAAACATCTTTAGGTAGATTAGATAAAGCATCAATTGCATAAGCCGAAGGAACAGCTATTACCAAAATGTTCGACTCCCTTATAACCTCCTCCACACTCGAGTTTAGTAGTAGTTGCTCTGTATTAAAATAGGCAGCACCAAGATAGTGGGGATTATGTCCTCTTTTCTTAAAAGTAGTTACCGATTTGTTGTTTCTGATCCACCATTGAATTGTGTTTCCGTTGTCCGTTAAAATCTTCGCCAATGCAGTTGCCCAGCTTCCGCTTCCAATCATTCCAAATTTCATATCAAGCCCTTTATTTAGTTATGAATTATGAGTTATGAAATATGAGTTGTAGCGTGTTTTATTGAATTCCTAACACTCATAACTCATCATTCATAACTAATAATTATTTCTTATCGTCTTCGTATAGTTTATCCTTGGCTACAACTTTTACTTTGTCGCCTGTTTTAAGTGTCTTACTCACTACTGTATAGGGCGCAATCACTACCTCGTCACCACTTTTAAGGCCATCAATCAACTCTATGTTGTTAATATCCTGAATGCCCGTTTTCACCTTCAGTTGTTTTACCGTACCATCCTTTTGCAGGACAAAAACAACTTCATCAAAGCTATCTGCAGCAGGTGCAGCCTTTGTTTTGCTGTCATCACTATTGTTATTACCATCCTTTTTATCGTCTTTTTTGTCTGTAGCAGGTTTGCTGTCTGGCTTATTACTACGAGTAGTTACCGCATTGAGGGGAACAGATAAAACATTCGTTTTTGTCTTTGTCTGAATGTCGGCACTGGCACTCATATTAGGACGGAATGGAAAACTTTTGTGTGGAAGAATCAAATCTTTATAACTATCTAACAACAATCGGATGTGCACTTTATATTCCGTTACATCTGTGGTAGAAGAGGTGAGGGAAGTAGTAGGATTGGCAATCTTATAAACAATCCCCTTGAATTTACGTCCTGTATAAGCATCTACTTCCACCAAAGCTGTATCACCAATCTTAACCTTAGGGATATCATTTTCACCCACATCAACCCGTGCCTCAATGCTGCCAAGGTCTGCAATACGCATCATTTCGGTACCTACATTAAAGCTGTTTCCAGCTACGCGTTCTCCTTTTTCAACAGCCAGTAAACTCACCACGCCATCCATTGGTGCTGTGATAATAGTTCTGCTCAAATCTTTATCCGCTTTGGCCAATTGTGCCCTGTTACCGAGGATGTTGGCATCACTACTTTTCAACCCTTCTTTTGCAGCGTAGTAATTGGATTGAGCAGCCAGATAAGATTGTTGCGCTGTCTCAAATTCTGAGAGGGCAATAACCTTTTCCTTCAATAGTTTCTGCTCACGGTCGTAAGTTAATTTAGCCTGATCTAATGTCGCTTTCAGACCTACAATACTCGCTTCTGAATTGCTTTTTTGTGCTTCTGCCTGCGTTAATCCTGCTGATACCTGATCTTTTTGTGTTTGATAGATGTCTGCATAAATCTTAGCAAGTACTTGTCCTTTTTTCACAGTATCGCCTTCGTTTACATAAAGTCCAACTATTTCCCCACTGATGTCTGGACTAATCTTTACTTCTACTTCCGGATAAATCTTTCCGCTTGCATTCACTGTTTCGGTGATAGTGCGGGTAATAGCCTTTTCGGTCGCGACCATCACTCCCTCTTCCTTACCAATGATACCTGCTTTCTTCAAACCCAACAATCCACCTAGCAATACCACTACGCCAATGATGATCCATAGTAATGTCTTATTCATAATATTTTTTTTAGATAGTAATTAATAGATAGTAGATAGTAGCTGATATTAATTTGACTACTATCTATTATCTAATATCTACAATTTTAATCCTTGTCCTTTATAAAACTCCAACAGTTTCATCTTAAATATATAATCATATTCATTGCTTACCTGTTGCAACTTGGCGCGCAATAAATTATTCTGATTGGTCAATAAATCTATTGTACTCAACAATCCCAACTCATAACGTTTGTTGGCAAAGTCGAATGCTTTTTGATTGCTTTCCACGCTTTTTTTTCCGGCATTTAGTTTTTGTAAAGCCGATACTGCATTTGAATAAGAAGTATAAATATTTTGTTTCAGCGTGAGGTCTGCCCCTTCTTTATTAAGTAACTGAGTTTTGTAATTGAGTTTAGATTGTTCGTAAGCTATCCGATATTGCCCATTATTAAAAATAGGGACGCTTAAATTAAGCCCCAACGTCTGTCCGAAATTATTATTAAGCTGATTGCCGTAACCATTCCATATTTCCCCAAAACTGTTTTTTGATTGTTTTACCGAAACTACAGGAGTCGTTACATAATAATCAGTGCCACCAACTGTCACCTTATCTCCATTAGGCGAGAAGCCACTTAGTGTATAGCCATCAACTTTATTGAAAGAATTGTAAAAGTTACTAGCTAAGTTAACCCCAAAAGATAGCGTGGGATAGAGTTGCGCTTTGTTGACAGCAATGTTTTTCTCTGCTGCTTTTATGCGAAAGGCGTCTGCTTTCTGAAGTGGCTGTGTACCTAATGCCAGCTGATAAACAGGTTCTGGTTGCAACTCAGCCAAAGGTAAAACAGGAATGGCACTTACCTCAGGAATCACCACTTCAAAGGGGGCTGCGGCATCAAGGTTCAATACCCCCTTCAATGCCAGAACACTTTGCTCGTAGTTGATCTCTGCCGAAATGTAGGTACTACTGTCACTCGCAAGTTGTGCTTCTATCTCTGCAAGATTTAGTTCTGGCAAAACACCTGCCTCTACTTTTTTCTGTGTGATGGACTGTTGTGTTTGTGTTTGACCAATTTGTAGCTGACTAATTGTTACTTGTTCTTTTGCAGCAAGTACTTGCAGGTAGTAGGTACAGACACTCAAAGCCGCATCGTTTGCCGCTTTCTCTACATCTGCTAACGCAGCTTTAGCAGAGAACTCAGCATAAGAAATATTGTTTTTTAATCGACCATAGTTATAAAGCTGAATGCCACTTTGAAACTGAAAAGTATTGTAGAGGGCCTGTGTATTACTATAGCTATTGGTAATTCTATCGATGGAACGACCAAATTGAGTGCCTAGTCCCGAAGTGAGATTAGCGTTGGGATACACCGCAAGTTGTGCTTGTTTTAGTTGTAAAGCAGCAATACGCGCTTGCACATCTGCTTGTTTTACTGAGATGTTATTTTTCATTGCATAGTCCACACAACTACGCAAATCCCACTTGGTTTGCGCAGTTGTTTTCAGTGCAATTATTGAAAGAAGAATGTATAATAGGGATTTCATAATGTTCAAAGTAAATGAAAGGATTTGAAGTAATCAAAAATAGATTCTTCTTAATACTTTTTTCTAATTATTTAGTATCAATTCCCCTTTTTATTATGATAAAAAATAAAGTAAATCATAAAAAACAAAACCATTAAAGCAATACCTGTGATGGCTGCCATAGGATTATCTATTACAACAGCGGTGGCAACAACAAGATAAGATAACACAAAGACCACGCATAAATAGGGCGTTATATGCCTTGCCATACCTGTTACTTCGGCATCGCCTTTTCCTCTATTCCTTAAAATAAGCAATGCACCTGCTGATGTTACAAAGCCAATACAATCCAAAAAAATACTAAAGTCCAATACATTCTCCACTTCTTTCCCAAAGAAAGCCGCTACTATTGCAGTTACCGCAAAAGCAGTGAGACCGGGTATCAACGCATCTGTTTTTGGGTGCCTGTGAGCGAATATCTTAGGAAATATCTTGTCGGTACTCATGGCAAACATCACCCGCGGATTGCTTAGCAACGATACATTTACGTAAGCCAATACACTCAAAAACATGCAGGCATCAAATACTTTTCCGCCGGCTTTACCAAACCAGGTCTCACACAGTAACGCACCAATAGCCGTTGCATTCTTCATTTTATCGAAGCCAATCACTTTTACATAAGCATAACTAATGGCCAGATACAAACACAAAACGATGATAATGCCAATAACAATTCCTTTTTGCAGCGTGGCAGATGTTTTTGTCTCACTTCCAAAGTTGATTGTTTGTTGATAGCCGCCGTAGGTAAAGAATACCGCAACCAAACTAACCATCAACAATAATCCGGCATTGTGACCATCATAAACATACACTTTCCCAGCAGTATTATAACCGTGAGGTGCAATATTGAGTCCAGTAAAGCAGGCAGAAATGAGCAACACGATCAAACCTATCTTGGCAACCATCAATATGTTTTGGGTGCGACTGCTTGTTTTTAAACCCAATAAGTTAACGCCATAGAACAACGCAATTGGCACAATTGCCGTAAGTACCGTAAATGCTTCTCCCGAAGGTTTTCCGAACAACAAGTCACTTACATAATCGGAGCCAATCAATGCAACAACGGCTATGGATGCAGCATTACTGATGAGTATCAGTACATTCACCGTAAAGCCTACCGATGGATGATAGCATTTGGCAAAAACACTGTAATACCCGCCAATAGAAGGCAATCTCATTCCTATTTCTGCATAAACCAATGCACCAAATAGTGCAATGATGCCGCCTACAATCCATGCAGCAAAAAAGATGACAGGTGTACCCGATTTGGCTGCAATGGAAGCGGGCGTTTTAAAAATGCCCATCCCAATTACCAAACTCACCACAATCATCGTGAGACTAAAAAGATTCAATTGTTGTTTTTTCATAACCAGTACTCCAAATATAGCAGAATTGTTTGTGGGCTAGCTTGGCGATGTGTACTTAATTAAAATTTCCCTTTTGGTTGGGGCTCATACTGACTGTGCTGGCTGAGTCTGTAATCTTCAAAAAACTGGAATTGATGCAACAGGGTTACGTGCAGTGGCTGCTATTATGGTATTTATTCCACAAGGTAAGTTTGCTACGGTCAACAACCTTTTGAAGGTTGTTGACCGTTTGGTATTGCGTCTGCCCGAAACCGCTGCTGATTAAAAATATAAAGTTGAAGTTAAGAACAAAAGTTGATAGATATTCGTCTGACCGAACTGAAGCTAGGATTTGCAATTAGCCTATGTTACTATGTCCTGCCCAACTTGCATAAAACCCAATGCTGCCTGCTGCTTTATTTGAAAATTCTTTTATCAAATGGAAAACTTTCTGTCAATATAATTTTGATTCTTTTAAAATCGGGATGATTAGGATTTATTAATAAGTTATAATCTCCTTGTGTAACTGCTGAAGGAATTTGTAATACACAGTATTTATTGTCCGCAATAAATTGGTCTCCGATTGCCTGTGTGGTAGAAGGATGAGGGAAAGTATTCCAATCAGTAGGTAAATCTGTTGAGTTTAGTTTAAGCAACGAAATATCATCTGGAATATGAATAGTTACCATCATATAGTCACTCGGTAGTGTCGCTAAACTAAAATGAACCGCAACTTCTGCCATAGCCAAAGAGCGATTAGTTGCGGTATAAATAATTTCAACGCCAATAGAGTTCCATCTTGCCCCTTTAATAGCAGCACCTTTGCCTGATAAAATCGAGGCGTAGATTTGTTTTGATAATCTATAAACTTCCATTAAACTAAAATTCCGTAATTAATTCTTGTCAATTCGCTTATTACCAATTCCTTTCCATATGAGTCTTTTAAAAGTTCTAATGGCTTTAAGCTACCTAATGAAAAATTTGGTGTTTCTAACCAAAGTTTAAACTTTTCCATCTCTCCAAATACATCAAGCCCAACTTTAGTAACTTCAGACATCTCAATTATTTTCTCTGATTGAATAGATTTAAAGCTTTTTGAAGTTTGCTTATATCTATGTAGGGATTTTGTGGATATATCTAAAAAGTCTGCCCAATTATCTTCAGAAAAAGGTGTAAAGTTTTGAATCAAACTAAAAAGAGAATATGGAACACCTTCTCTGATTACGAAAATCATCAACATTTTATTCGACAGAAAGTCAGCATAAGTAATGTCCTTTTTAGTAGAAAGAAATGCTTTGTCAAAATTTGAACGTTTGACTATACTTGAAATCTCTTTGTCAAGCCTATTGGTAATATTTGCTGTAATTGTTGCCATAATTGTTGCTTTAGACATTTGTCCACGAATTTAGGACAAATTTCTTTACGTTCAATGTTTTTTTGTTAAATGCTGTCAGAGGCTTTGAGGATGCAGGGTGTCGCACAAAATAGCAGGCAACATCGGGTCTATGCTATTATGGTATTTATTCCACAAGATAAGTTTGCTACGGTCAACAACCTTTTGAAGGTTGTTGACCGTGTGGTGTTTAATAATAGACATTAATTGTGTAGTCAATATCCACTGCTAAGTCAGTATCTCCCGAAATTTGCCTTTCATTCATCTGTGTTAACCTTCCCTTATCATCAAATACATATGAAAAATCTGAAAAACCAGATTCATTTGGTGATGGGGGCTGATTGATAAATACAAGTGATTCAGTAGCAGGTAGGTTTCGATTTAAAAAATCTACTCCTCCAAAAGAAAGTGCAAACTCTTTTCCGCCCTTTACGTTTACAAATGGACTGAGATAGTTAGAGTAAGTGTAAACATCATTTACATAATAGTAAGTACCGGGCAGTAAACTATCATTCTTTAATCTATATACTCCCTGAGATAAACGTGATAGATTTCCATTGCTATGAAAAAAACTATCAACAACTACCCCATCTACTCCTGAACTATCGAGGTAACTATTATAATCGATATTTGCTCCATTTGATGAATAATAAGATTTAACAGTATTGGTATTTGTTGTAAGATCTACTGTAGAATCCTTTAAATAGTAATTTAAATAATTGTAAACATAATAATGAATAACTACAGGCTTGCTTCCATTGCGAGTAACAATAGATGTTATTTCCTCATTTACGTTATTACTACTTCCAGTATATTTAAAAGTTGTTGTGTAGCTAGTGTCGCTGAACGTATGAAATTGGTATTGTATAGAGGTTATTCGCTGAATACTATCATAGTTATAAAAACATATAATAGTATCGTTGGGTACCTGCATAGGATAGTTATAATTAATTCGTACTGTCTTTGTTGGAAAAGAGCTAGATGCACTACCAAAAGTTTGGGTATCTGTCTTTTTACAACTGCTTATCAAGATGACAAATGCTAGAAGATACGGCAAGATTTTAATCGTTTTCATTTTAATTGTTTTTGTTTTAAAATATATTTATATCAAAAATAGAGTATTGTTTAAAAAATATACAATTTTATTTTTAACATCTTTTTTGTTTTTAAACATTTCCTCCCTTTTCCCTCATTCTCCCCATAACTTAACCACTTCAAATAAAACGATTCGTCTCATAGGTTATAAAAGTTACCCATTCTACATTTCTACGGTTATCCAACGCTTCTTGCCACACTAATTGGGACTTCCAGCGGCTTCACAGGATAAAAAATCACTTCTTTCAAAGCATAAATAATTTCTTTTAGGTCTTAAATAACTTCTTTCAAAGCCTGAATAACTTCTTTTAAGTCTTGAATAAGTTCTTTTACCCTTCAAAGAAGTTCTTTCAAGGCTTAAATAACTTCTTTTATACGCTGAATAAGTTCTTTTAGGTCTTGAATAAGTTCTTTTAAGCTTCAAATAAGTTCTTTTAAGAGCTGAAAGAAGCCCGAAATAGTTAGGTTTTCGATTACTTAGAT
>CAITVK010000027.1 GCA_903895845.1 uncultured Chitinophagaceae bacterium | reverse complement strand
GCTGCCACTTCGCCCACACGCTCTATGTTTCTCCGAAAACGAAGCCTATATTTTTGCGTATCTACATCTCTCAATTCAGAAATCCAATTACTTACCAGACTATGTTGCTCACTTAAATTTATTACCATACCAACGTACTTTTTGAGTTCTAAGATTAATTGCACTTTTTAGTTTGCAACAATAGGTGTCGCTACAAAACTAAGGTTAAGACAGTTATGTTTTTATTACAGTTGTCCCCACAACTAATCATTCTGTTCAACGCTTGTGTAAACATGCAAAGATTAATTTTAACCAATCAAATTAGCACACCTGCCAAACAATTTTCATCGCAATTGTGTTAATTAAATTGTAATTAAGCTCATTTTGCGGCTTGTTTCATAGCCAAACTGTCTATTGTAAATAACAAAGGCTATATTTCAACCCAAAAAAGGTATTCATTATTTATTATTAAACGATAAGTCAAATTTATTAAGATGGCAGTATTAAAAGAAGGAAGTAAGGCTCCTGGGTTCAAAGCGTTGGATCAAAATGGGAAAACAATAGCACTTAAGGACTATTTGGGAAAGAGAGTTGTCCTTTATTTCTATCCAAAAGATGACACGCCGGGATGTACGGCACAAGCATGTAATTTGCGCGATAACTACACAGAATTGATTGCTCAAGGATTTCAGGTTATTGGTGTGAGCGTGGACGGCGTGAAGAGCCACAAGAAGTTTCAAGAGAAATACGAATTGCCTTTCCCTCTGGTATCAGATGAGGCAAAGAAAATTGTGGACGATTACAACTTATGGGGAGAAAAGAAGTTTATGGGGAAGACCTATATGGGCACTACCAGAACTACCTTCTTGATTGATGAAACCGGAAAAATTAAGAAGATTATTACAAAGCCTGATACTAAAAATCATACAGAAGAAATATTGGCTGCCTGGAATGAAGCTTAGTTTCTGAAGATACTTACTTTAAAAAAGCCTTGAATACTTAAATGTATTCAAGGCTTTTTAGTTGGTGACAACTTAGTTACCCTATTAACTTGAAAGCCATAGTTACCTTGTTATAATCAAAACGCACAACACCACCATATACAAAGTCTAAATTATTACCAGGAAAAGAGAAGGTAATTTGGCGTTTATATACTTCTTTCCAACATTTATATATGTTTTCTCAAAAAGAAGATATGTTTTTCGGGAAAGTAGATATGTTTTCTGAGAAAGTAGATATGTTTTCCCAGAAAGTAGATATGTTTTTCAGGAAACTATATATGTTTTCTGAGAAAGAAGATATGTTTTTCGAGAAAGTAGATATGTTTTCTCAGAAAGTAGATATGTTTTCTCAAGATTTATATATAAACGTTACAGACAGGGGTGTTAAAGGGAAAAGAACCATGCTCATTCAAGCTTAGTGTTCTCTATGTCCCATAGGAAATGTAACTCCTAGGTTCAAAATCATTTCATACGTACCGAAACTCTGTCTTGCCCTGCCTTCATAAATTCTCAAGCCACTATAGCTGGCGAAGTCTAATTTGTTGGCATATTCCAGATAGATTGTTTTGAAAAAGGTAGCACGTATTGCTGCTTCTGCTCCAATATTCCAACCGCCTAGCTGAAAGTGAGGATCGTTCCTCTCCTTGGTGCTGTCTGGTGTATATCCAAACTGATTTTCTACATGCGGTATTACTGGCCCTATTCCGCCTTTTGCAAATCCATCCAGCTTAAAATTATTCTTTTTATCCTGATAAAAGTTCCAACGTTTTGTGAGGTTAAACAACAAGAAGTTAGCCCCATTATTCAGATAATAGTAATACCCATTTGATTTATTAAAAGCTATAGACGTATCTACCTGCCTGTTATTTAGTTTTCCAACCACATGTGCATTCTGGTCAGCGAAGATAAATTTGGTATGATCGAAGTTTATTTCCCAACCCCAGCCGTGTTTCTTGTCGAAAATATAACCGATCCGATAATTGTATTGCGGTATGGATAATGCAATATGAAAGAGTCCTTCATTCCAACCCGGATGGTCATGCCCCTCTATCCCCACAAACTTATAATCATTTCCAAGACCAGGTTGCATAACCCGCACATTACTACGCGTATACCACTCTTTGTTATATCCCCACGAAAAATAAAACTCTCCTTTGCGTTCTTTTTTCTTTTCTTGCGCAAACACATTCAACACCAGTAGTACTAACGATAGCAATACAATAACTCTTTTCATAATCCTTATTTTTAATTAAGCTAAATCAGATACACATCTATTCCCTTCAAACCATTCATAGAAAAAGGTGCAGGGTAGGAGGCCGCAAATATAAAGTAGTCTCACTTATCAAAGTTTCCAATAGTTTTACGCTTTGAAATTGCTATGGATATGAAAGAGAAAAAAAGTACAAAACATCAATCTGTTATTTTCCTTGAGGGACCTAGGCCTAGGCTTTATGAACTCAAATTTGCATGGAATATATTTAAACAATTTATTGCTGGCTTCCGGACACTTCATTTTATAGGGCCTTGCGTTACCGTGTTTGGTAGTGCGCGCTTTGAAGAAAGTCACCCATATTATCAGGCCGCAATGGCTTTTGGCAGAGGCATTGCCAAGCAAGGACTTACAACAATGACAGGCGGTGGTCCTGGCATAATGGAAGCTGCAAACCGAGGCGCATTTGAAGCAGGTGGCAAATCGGTCGGCTGCAATATCAAGCTACCCTTCGAGCAATCTGCCAACCCTTATGTACACAAAAGCATTACTTTTAGATATTTTTTTGTACGAAAAGTGTTGATGGTAAAATACTCTTATGCCTTTGTGATAATGCCCGGTGGTTTTGGCACAATGGATGAATTGTATGAGACATTGACCCTCATACAAACCAATACCATCAATCACTTTCCGGTAGTGCTGTATGGAAAAAGTTATTATCAGCCCATGATGGATTATATAAAGGATATGGCAGATAGTGGAACAATCTCAATGAATGATCTTGATTTATTTCTTTTTACAGACGACATTGAGGAGGGTTTACAACACATTAAGAAGCATTTACGGCCTGTTCCTAAAAAGGCTCGAAGGAGATTGTGGTGGTTGTTTGAAGGAAAATAGTTAGAATTACTTAGGTAAAGATTTTTTGCTACCATGTGTTTGTGATTATATCGAAATCAACCAAGGGCAGATAACTTTAGAAGTGAGTTGGGCGTGAATAGAAATTCTCATTGAGGCCCAAGTTTTTCAGACTGTCGTTGGTTTTATAGTCCAAAATCTACTGGATTCCAGTTTCTTATTTTAAGGCTAATACAGTCAAATAACGAATAGAATTGAACCGATATAACTTCAGATTATAATTTCTATTTGGTAAATTAAATTCTGTACCTATACATTTGCAGCAGTTCTTTTTATTACTTATCAAGAAAGGCAGAGGGATTTGGCCCGATGAAGCCTTGGCAACCCAAACAAGTACACGCTTGTTTAGAAGGTGCCAACTCCACCCCATTATGGGGAGAGATAAGTCAGTGCTGGTTCAATTTTTATCAAAAACTCCTTTGGATTTCTGTAATATCAAGTGCCTGTCTGATTTATTTTGGACGGGCTTTTTTTTTGCTGTTGCGGATTGCTGGTCACCAGTAACTCGTAACATGTAATCCCCTACCCTTTCTTAATTTTATCATATTCACTAAGTATCAACTTTTTTGCAAAGTGATACAACACCTGGTAACCGGTTCTAAAACAACTATTTACCTACTACTAACTATGTCGAAGATTTTTAAACACGAGGGATTATTTGAATTGGAGAGTGGCAAAAGCGTAACAAACCTTCATTTGTCGTATACGACTATTGGCACGTTGAATGAACAGAAAGACAATGTTATCTGGGTATTTCATGCGCTAACGGCCAATGATAATCCCGTAGAATGGTGGCCGGGTTTGGTTGGAGAAGGCTTCTTGTTTACGCCAGAAAAATATTTTATTGTTTGCGTAAATACCCCTGGCAGTTGCTATGGCAGTATAGGACCGTTGGAAATAAATGCGGAGACAGGCAAGCCCTTTTATCATAGCTTCCCT
Source organism: uncultured Chitinophagaceae bacterium (assembly GCA_903895845.1). Lineage (GTDB taxonomy): Bacteria > Bacteroidota > Bacteroidia > Chitinophagales > Chitinophagaceae > Parasediminibacterium. The sequence continues at coordinate 5,041 of CAITVK010000027.1, read as the reverse complement.
TGGTTTACAACGCGGGATATGATAAAGGCCTATCAATTACTGAAGGAAGAGTTGGGGATTACTAAAATAAAACTAGGCCTTGGCGGTTCGATGGGTGGACAGCAATTATTGGAATGGGCAATTGATGAACCTAATTTATTTGAACACATCATCCCAATCGCTACCAATGCAAAACATTCAGCCTGGGGTATTGCTTTTAATGCTTCACAGAGGATGTGTATAGAAAGTGATTGTACCTGGAAAGAAGAACATGCAAATGCAGGATTGCAAGGTATGAAGACGGCACGTAGTATAGCCCTCATCAGCTATCGTAATCATGACACTTATGAACACTTTCAACACGGAATAACCGATAAAACGGCTACACATTCTGTAGATGAACAAATTTTTAAAGCAGAGACTTATCAAAAGTACCAAGGAGAAAAGCTGGCGAAACGATTTAATGCATTCAGCTATTACGCTCTTAGCAGAGGAATGGATAGCCATAATGTTGGTCGAAATAGAGGATCGGTAAAAGCAGCACTTAAATTAATTAAAGCAAAGGCATTGGTTATAGGCATCTCTACCGATTTGTTGTTTCCAGTGCAGGAACAAAACTTTATTGCGCAGCATATCCCCAATGCCAAACATACTGTTATAGAATCCTTATATGGTCATGATGGTTTCTTATTGGAGTATGAACAGATAGAAAAGGCAATACGAGCATTTATTGATGGTATATAAAACGAAGTTCAAATACGCTCAAAAAACATTACCAATAATTAACATACAGACTCTTTCCTTGGATACTTATTTTAAATAAGTTTGCATTGGAATTACAATTTTGTAAAACATTACTTAACAAACAGCTTTGCCATGTCTTTGATTAAACACATTCTTTGCGCCGTAGATTATTCAAGCACTTCATCTTATGCATTTGAATACGCGTACGACACAGCTATTATCAGAAATGCTTCAATTACCGTAGTACATGTAGTAGGTGCACACGAAGAGATGTCTTCCGTATCTTTCAAGCAGATAGAAGAGGAGTTATCCAATTGGTTATCTGAAAGGAATCCAAACAAAATCCCTATCAAACAAGAGATTTTATTTGGCATCCCCTATGTGGAAATATTACAAGCAGTAACAGACTTAAAACCAGATTTGGTTGTGTTGGGAAACAAAGGACATAATATTCATGATCACTTTTTTATTGGCCACGTAGCCGAGAAAGTATTGCACAATACCGACTTGCCTGTTTTACTGATAAAAGCCCCTGTGGTAAAGAAGTAAGGGCTAAATTCAAGACACATCTAAGGATTAAATATAAAATAAAGCGGTCGGCATTTAATTATGCCGACCGCTTTCAGTATATTCTATTATGATGATTTATCTATTCATACTAGCCAAAAACTCTTCATTGCTTCTGGTACCTCTCATACGTTTCAATAGTTCATTCATTGCTTCTTCCGTATTCATATCATTCAAGAAGAGACGAAGGATATTCATTCTTGAAAGAACATCTCTGTCTAACAACAAATCATCGCGTCTTGTACTAGATCCTACCAAGTCAATTGCTGGGAAAATACGACGATTGGCTAAGCGTCTATCCAACACCAATTCCATGTTGCCAGTACCCTTAAACTCTTCGAAGATTACTTCATCCATCTTACTACCTGTATCTATTAGAGCAGTTGCAAGAATGGTCAATGAACCACCAAATTCGATCTTTCTGGCTGCGCCAAAAAATTGTTTTGGCTTCTGCATTGCATTAGCTTCCACCCCACCACTCAACACCTTACCACTAGACGGTGATGTTGTGTTGTATGCTCTTGCCAAACGTGTAATACTATCCAATAATATAATTACATCATGACCACACTCAACCAATCTCTTGGCTTTTTGTAATGCCATTGAAGAGACTTTCACGTGTTTTTCGGCGGGCTCATCAAAAGTACTGGCAATAACTTCTGCGTTTACGCTGCGCTCCATATCTGTAACCTCTTCTGGTCTTTCATCAATCAGTACCACCATCAAATAACATTCAGGGTGATTAGCAGCAATGGCATTAGCTACTTCTTTCAGCAACATTGTTTTACCAACTTTTGGTTGTGCTACAATCAATCCACGCTGCCCTTTACCAATTGGAGTAAACAGGTCGATGATACGTGTGCTATAGTTACTAGGAGTTGTAAAAAGGTTCAGTTTCTCGAAAGGAAATAATGGTGTAAGGTAGTCGAAAGGAACACGATCCCTTACTTCATCTGGTCTTTTGCCATTAATGCCATCCACCTTTAAAAGGGCAAAATATTTTTCACCTTCCTTTGGTGGGCGAACAGTACCCACAACTGTATCACCTGTTTTGAGACCAAATAACTTAATCTGACTAGGAGAAACATACACATCATCTGGCGAACTAAGGTAGTTGTAGTCGGAAGAACGAAGGAAGCCATAGCCATCCACCATCATCTCCAATACGCCTTCTCCGGTGATGATACCATCGAACTCAATATTGAAAATTGGCTCCCGCTTGCTAGGTCTTATCGTTCTCTCTGTATGTTCTATGGGGGCTTTATTTACGTTTTCGCCCTCTTGCTCATTCACCTTTTCTTCCTCTTCTTCTTCGTCTTCATCATCTTCGTCATCATCCTCACCAATTTCTTGGTTGATAGCAGGAAGAGATAGAGACGGTATTTCTATCTGATTGCTAAGGTGCTCGGTAGCTTGTAACAACATCTCTGCAAGACTCATCTGTGCAGGATCAATGCCTTCGCCCAGTTCCAAATCGGAGTAATCGTATTCTTCCTCTTCTTCTTCCTTCGCTTTAGGGGTTTCTTTGTTTGCTACTTCCTTCACTGACTCTGTTGGTGTCTCTTCTATTGCAGGCACTACTTCTGTTGGCTTCGCATTCAGTGGCTTACGCTTACGTTTGCTAGGCGTTTTTTCTAAAGCAGTTTCTTCAGCAACGGGAGTAACGTCTGCTACTGGTATTTCTAGCTGAACAACAGGAGGAGGAGGTGGTGGTGTAGGTTCCATAACCACGGCTTCTTCTATGCCATTGCTAGTAGATGCTTTTACAACAATGGGCTTACGAGTCCTTAGTTTACGAGGAGCTTCTTCTTTTTTTTCTGTGGCTTGAGCAGCCTGAGCATCCACAATCTTGTAAATTAAAGCTTGTTTATTAAGCTTTTTTACATTGGTAAGTTTTAATTTTTCGGCTACTTCCAAGAGTTGGGGTAGTAGCAGTTCATTCAATTGAGAAATGTCGTACATAAGTAAATGTTAATTAAAAAGCCTTTAATAGGGTACTTGGTGTGCGAATACAGTATAATCGTATTAAAGTTAAGTTGAAATAAATCTTATAAATTGAAAATTTGGAAGGAGAGCAACTGTTAGGCTAGCTAGATTACTAAACAATGTTCAGCTTGTTTCCGGTGCAATGTTACAGTAAATTATTTAATACAAAAAAATATTACGTTCTATTTTTTTATTTTGGCTTTTATTAAACTAAGTACTACAATCATTGATAGACACTACCAACACAAAAAAGGCGATTGAATAAATAAGTATTCAATCGCCTTTTGTTATCGGGATTGGAAGTCCCCCCTTATCTCTATTTTTTGTTTTCTGAATTATAATGCCTTTCCGCTTCTTTGGCTTTTTCAAAGTCCAGCACTACGCCATTAATACAAAAACGCAAGCCTGTAGGTGGTGGTCCATCATTAAACACATGACCTAAATGTGCTTTACACCTTCCGCATTGCGTTTCGGTCCTACTCATGCCGTAAGAATTATCTGGTGTATAAATGATGGCATTCTTGCTGATTGGTTCATAAAAACTTGGCCATCCACAGCCACTTTCAAACTTGGCATCACTCTTAAATAGCGGGTTACCACATGCCGCACAATAATAAGTGCCTGCTTCCTTAAAATCCTCAAACTTGCTGGTGTAAGGTCGCTCGGTACCTTTCTCCCTTGCAATATGATACACTTCGGGACTCAATACTTTCTTCCATTCATCCTCCTTTAAATTTACTTTGCTACTATCCGTTTTTGAATAAACAGGATTTGCTGGCTTAGCATTGTCCATATTACTTGTTTTATTTGTACTTGTTTGAGAATAACAACTTTGTAAAACCAAAGTTGCCGTTATTAAAATCAATGATAATTTCATGATGCTTTTATTTTTTCTTATAACCCTAGACGCCTAACTCAACCTATCCTTACAAATAAACGTAACTAGTCTTGTTTAAGTTTTTGTTAAACCAATTTTGATGGCTTTTCCTATATTCGCAGCTCAAAATTCGCGTCTCGCAAATGTTCAACATTATATTGTTTGGCCCTCCGGGCAGTGGCAAAGGTACCCAAAGTGAAAAACTGATTGCTAAGTACAACCTCAAACATCTTTCTACAGGTGATTTATTAAGAAGCGAGATTGCCGCATCAACTCCACTAGGACTGGAAGCTAAGAAACTGATGGATGCTGGTCAGCTAGTGCCTGACGAAGTAGTTGTAGGTATGATAAGCAGCGCCTTGGAGGCAAACCCACAAGTAAATGGATTTTTGTTTGATGGCTTTCCTCGTACTACTGCTCAGGCAGAAGCATTGGATAAGTTATTGAAACTGAAGGGAACAGAAATAGGTATCGTACTGGCCTTGGAAGTAAGCGAAGAAGAGCTTGTGAAAAGATTACTGAACAGAGGACTTACCAGCGGCCGTAGCGATGACACCAATGAGGCTGTTGTGCGGAACAGGATTGTTGAGTACAAGAACAAAACATCGATAGTGGCAGATTATTACAAGCCTTTTAACAAAGTAAAAAGCATTAAAGGTGAAGGAACACTAGATGAGATATTCGAACTATTGAGTAAAGAGATAGATAGCAAGATTGCTTAAAATAGCTACCGAAGCAAACTGCAAATGAAGGAAACCCCCTCTGATTTATCAGGTTGGGGGTTTCTTATTTTAACGTGAGTTCGGGATAAGAGATTAAGAAAAAAGGTGTAAATTAGAGGATATAATGTACCACCATTTTATCACTAAAATACACCCTTATGTTGCG
>CAITVK010000026.1 GCA_903895845.1 uncultured Chitinophagaceae bacterium | reverse complement strand
TTTATCGTTTCATCCGTTTGTCCATTTCCATTAACCACAGGCCATTCGCCCGTTTTCCATTCTACAGGCGTAAGGCAAGTTTCTCTTCCAATAAAATGAATTCCATCTACCGCTGGGCGGAAAGCAAGGTGTACCAGCCACCAACTACTATCTGTCGCCTGCACCATATCGGCATGACCAGTTCCTTGAATGATGCTGTATGCCATCCGATTGGTTAGGATGGGGTTGTGAGGACAACTCTCAAACGGTCCCCATATATTTTTGCTACGGCTGATGGCAACAGAATGTCCGTAAGCAGTGCCACCTTCTGCCGTTTGCAAATAGTAATAACCATCTTTTTTGTACATGTGCGGTCCTTCCACATAGCTGCCGCCGCTTCCTTTCCAGAGTTCTTTTATTTCCGACAATCTTTTCCCGGTTTTGATATCTATTTCACTTTGATAAATTGCCCTTGGATCTGTTGATTTATGGGCTCTGTTGGAAATGAAATAAGTTCTTCCATCTTCATCAAAAAACAAAGAAGGGTCTATTCCATTTTGATCCACAAATATGGGCTCGCTCCAAGGCCCTGCCGGGTTGGTAGCGGTAACATAAAAGTTGCTATATTGCCTGTCACCACTCACATTGGTCACTACCATGTAGAAAGTTCCTTTGTTAAAACGGATGGTGGGGGCGTAGATACCATTGGAAGGTTTCACGTTTTTCAATGGCAGTTGACTAGCCCTGTTCAGCACATTGCCAATCTGTGTCCAATGCACCAAATCTTTACTATGCCAGATGGGAATGCCCGGAAAATATTCGAAACTACTGTTTACCAGATAATAATCTTCTCCCACTCTACAAACGCTTGGGTCGGGATAAAAGCCAGGAATAACGGGATTTTTATATCCCTGAGCCGAGGCATAAAGACAATAGGAAAGGAGACAGGTTGTAAGGCAAACCAACTTGATAGACAATTTCATATAGTTACACTTTTGAGAAAGGAGGCAAAGTTATCTTCTAAATACAACGGCCATTTAGCCAGATGTGCTAAATACTATGCCCTGTGGGTAAAATAGAATGGAAGGGTCGGATGCGTTAATATTGGGGATTTATTTAAGCCCGATGAAGGTAATTTCTATTCTTTATGAGGTCTCGGATGCCGCTACCTAGACCTCGGATGCGACAAAAGGTATCTCGGATGCCGCTTCCAAGACCTTGGATGCGACAAAAGGTATCTCGGATATCGCTACCAAGGTCTCGGATGTGACAAAAGGTATCTCGGATGCCGCTTCCAAGACCTTGGATGCGACAAAAGAGATCTCGGATGCCGCTTCCAAGACCTTGGATGCGACAAAAGCTCTATTGGAAAGAAAAGATTTAGCCTATTGGTTTTCTAAGTACAGCTAATTATTCCTCACAAAAGGCAATTGTTTCAAGCGCAAACAATCTGAAACGGTGAGTGGTTTTTCGATAAAATCCACTGTATTGGTATATTCAAACGCTTTCTTCTTGTCATTTTCATCAACCGAAGAACTTACAACGACTATACGGATGTTACGACTATTATGCAACCCAGAAAGGTGGTATAACAACTCAAACCCATTCATTACGGGCATTGATAAATCTAAAAGGACCAAAAAAGTGTCATCACTTTCCTGTGTGTCATTCAAATAATCCAAAGTTTCTTTTCCATTTGAAAAGATAACAGGATTTTTGGATAATTCCGATGCTTCTAAAACTTCTTTATGTAAAAAATGAATCAAATCGTTATCGTCAACAATCAAAACTTTCAATTCCATACTACTATTTATACTCCGAAAATGCTGTTAGATCAGTTCGTCTTTGCAAATAGGCAAGCTGACTATCATCTCTGTTCCTTCGTTTTCTTTGCTGTTACAAATTATTTTACCATCGTGCATTTCAACAAACTTTTTGGCAATGCTTAGTCCTAGTCCCGTTCCTTCTGTATCCCTAACATTATCTCCCCTGAAAAAATCCGTGAAAAGTTTCTTCATATTTCTTTCAGGTATGCCAATGCCAAAGTCTTTGATAGATATGATTACATCGTTTTCCATGTAAGTAACGGTTACAATTGGCTCGGGTTTTCCTTTAGAATATTTGTAGGCATTGGAGAGCAAATTGCTGAATACAATTTCCAGATATTGTACGTCACCATATAATAGTTTAGGCGTTCCTATTATATTAAAAAGAATTTCTTTTCTATCCTTATGCTTGATGGCTAAGCGGTGTATGATGGGCAAAATGAGCGATCTCATTTCAATTGGCTTGCAGTTAAGGGTTACATCGCCAGTTTCTATCTTCTCCAAAATCAATACGTCATCAATCAAAGAAGTCAGCCCGTTTATTTCCGTTTCTATTGCAACCAAGTCCTCAGCCAATTGCTCTTCCAAGCCGGGTGTTTTGGCTTCTATTTGCATTTTCAGTAACTCGCAAACGGCTTTGATAATGGCAAGCGGTGTTCTGAATTCGTGAGAGATGATGCTTACAAAGTTTGACTTTAGTTTGTTTAGCTTCTTTTCCTGAGCCAACACAGCCTGAATTTTTTCTTCTTCTCTCACACGGTCATCGGCAATGCGTCCCGATGTTATGGTACGCCAAGCACCAGAATATTCATCATAAAACCATTTTGCGCTTAATTCCAGCCAAGTATATGACTCGTCTTTCTTGCGATATCTAAGCACGATACTTTTTTGGGGATTGTTGGCATTGCGAATATTACTATTTCTAAACTTGGTGACTTTTGGGATGTCATCGGGATGATAAAAAGAGAAGGAAGGTTTTCCCAATATTTCCTCGGGGTCATAGCCAGCAATCTGCTTGATTGAAGGAGATACATACAAGTAATTGGTATGCTCATCGTGCACGCCAATGAGATCCTTTATGTTATTTGAAAGGAGTTCGTAGTAATGGGCATTTCTTTTTTCCTCTGTGATGTCCCTGAAAATACCTGTGTAGCCATTCACTTCGCCCAAAGCCGTTAATATTGGTTCTGATTTAATTTCAAACCATTTCAACTTTTTATTTTTTGTCAAGATGCCAGCTTCCCGTTTGATTTTCCTCGAGGTATCCAATCTGATTAAATAATCATTTGCAAGAACCTTTTCCTTTTGCTCTTCAGACAAAAAGTCCAAATAGCTTCGGCCAATTGTTTCTTCTAATTCGAAGCCCAATGTTTTAGTCCAAGCTTGATTTACAAAAACAACATTAAAAGCTGTGTCTAGTTCAATTATTATTTCAGCAATGCTATCCAATAACTGCTTATGCTTTTGCTCGCTTTGCGCAACCCTTTCTTCTTCTTCTTTTTGCTTGGTAATGTCCGATCCGTAAATGCAGTACTTGTCTATTTCATTTTTGCGATTATACAAAGGCTTCAAGGTCACACCAATCCATATTTTACTTCCGTCTTTACGGTATGCAATATGATCGTAACTTGTTGTTTTAAAATTGTCAATAGCATTAACTGCTGTTTCTAAGATTTGCGGATCGGTTTCTTTGCCAAAAATCAATTCAGATATTCTTTTTCCCAAACATTCTTCCAAGGAGTAGCCGAAAGTGTCGATTGCTGTTTTGTTTATCCAAACAATTTTATAGTCCAATGTCACTATAGCTACCGAACGCTTTGCATCAAACAATACTTGCTCGTACGTGTGAAGCAGATCTTTGTCTTCTTCACGGGTTCTATTTACATCGGTATAACTAAATTGTGGATACAGCAATTGCTTTTTTTTGTTTGTCTGGGTGATTGAAATGTAATCTGATAAGCAATTTCTTTAAAAAATGCAAACCTAACCGAACGGCACCAATTAGATAGCGCAATAAATGTCAATTAGTTATCCAAAATCGTCATAGGGGTATTTGTGCCTTTTATTTAATATAGATTTGCCCAAAATGGAGAAAGTAATTCTTTTTGTTGAGGATGAACCGCTACTCTCAAGAAAGTTTAAGCAGATGTTTGAACTATCTGGGTATTTTGTTTATCATTTTTCGAATGGTAAGTTTGCTTTAGAGTATCTGCAGCAGGAATTGCCCGCAATAGATATTGTTATTTGCGACATTGTGATGCCCGAGATGGATGGATATACTTTCTTTGAGTCTTTTAAAGAGATTGGATATGATGTCCCGTTTATATTTCTTACTGCCAATGCCAACATGTCGGCAATGAGAAAGGGGATGGATTTGGGGGCCGACGACTATTTTGCAAAGCCGGTTGCCATCCGCGATTTGTTGAAAGCAATTAAGACTCGTATAGATAAAAACTCTAAGATTGAGTATAAGCTTAAGGCAGAAATAGATAAGTTTAGGATTGAAATAAAGAAAAGAGATAGTATCCTTAGGGATATCGCCCAGCATCAGTCGCACACAATCAGAGAGCCAATTGCCGTATTGATGGCGATTGCCAGTATGCTAGATTCCTCTCAAATGGATGACGACAACAAGCAATTAACTGATATGATAGCCCCTTTGGTTGAAAAGTTGGATAGAGTAATCAGGGAAAATGTTTATAACATAAATAAAATTGAAGATTGACCTATAACTTTACACAACTTTTGTTGTGTGAACTTCATCAATAAATAGATTGATGAACTTTTTAAAAATGAAAAATAATGAAAAGCTTGAATCGTATATTGATTATCGAGGACTCAAAGTCTTTCTCTGCGGTTATCGTGCGCTTACTAAAAGAGGAATTTGAAACTAAAGTGTTGCACGAGTTGGAAGATGGCTTAGAAGAATGCCAAAGTTTTGTTCCCGACATTATTTTGTTGGATATTATGTTTCCTGGCGATATTGATGGATTAAGCTTTTTGAGGATGCTTAAGAATACGCAAGAGTTATATCACATACCCATCATACTTATCTCGGCACTAGCAAATGAAAGTACAATCAGAAACGGGTTGGAATTAGGTGCCAATGACTATCTGGTAAAACCTTTCGATCTGGTACAGCTAGTTTTGAAGGTAAAGAACTTGTTGGATCTAACTGGTAAAACAAAGCGCAGAACACTTCTTGAAACAGTGGTTCAGTTTGAAAACAGCGGCAAGAAAAAATCAATACCCACCATCGAAAGAATTGATATGCTATTGGAACGAATGATAAATGGCGAAAAGAAAATATCAATAGAATCGTTGGCAAAAGAAATTCCTACCAGTCAAAGTACCTTAACCAGATTGATTAAGGCAAAGTATGGACTGACCACGAACAATTATATCATGAAACGAAAGATGGAAAAAGCCAATATCCTTCTGAACAGTGAAAGAGGACTTCCAATAAAAGAAATAGCAGGCATTTTGGATTTTGAATCTGTTGCTTACTTCACAAAATGTTATAAAAGATACATGGGTACATTGCCTAAAACAGCTAGAAAAAGCGATTAAAGGTTTTAAAAGCTATTTAACTAAACAAATTTGTATTTTCTGTGTGAACTCTTTTCGCTGACTTTTCGTTGCTATTGGAGTTGTAAACAAATCTTTTTACTGCGTAATACAGGGAATATCAAAAAATATTTTCACCATTTATCCCCAATCTAAATTATTCCCCTACATTTGCGCTCCCAAAAAGTTCTTTCGATAAAAGTGAGAATGATTGATCTTGGGAGTCTGAACGGAAATTTCAGACGTTATCACCAATTAAATCGTCAAAAATGGCAAAAGAAATTTCAACTTACGTAAAGTTGCAAGCAAAAGGTGGTCAGGCCAACCCTGCCCCGCCAATTGGACCTGCCCTAGGTTCTAAAGGCGTTAACATTATGGAGTTCTGTAAGCAATTCAATGCTAGAACTCAAGACAAAATGGGAAAAGTTGTTCCTGTTTTAATTACAGTTTATACGGACAAGTCTTTCGACTTCGTTATTAAAACTGCTCCCGCTTCTCTTCAACTGTTAGATGCAGCAAAAATTAAGGAAGGTAGTAAAGAACCAAACCGTGTAAAGGTTGGTAAAGTAACTTGGTCTCAAGTAGAAGAAATTGCTAAAGACAAGATGCCCGACCTTAACTGCTTTACCATTGAAAGTGCTATGAAAATGGTTGCTGGTACTGCACGTAGCATGGGTATCACCATTGATGGAACAGCCCCTTGGGACAAAAATTAATTATTCA
>CAITVK010000025.1 GCA_903895845.1 uncultured Chitinophagaceae bacterium | reverse complement strand
GTTTTATCTTGTATTACACGCCTTAAACCTTGTATTACAAATGTTTTATCTTGTATTACACGCCTTAAATGCTGTATTACATGGGTTTTATGGTATGTTACACGAAATAGATGATAATGTCCATTAAAGTGTGTAAATGATTAAAAAATAATTTTAGATCTTTCTGGATAAATGACATAGCGCCCCCCCTATATGGTTGTATTTTCTATAATTTATCCCCGTATTTATACGGGGTTTTGTGTTTTTATATTAGTTGTTGATTAATTTATCGCATCTTTGGAAACGGAAGGGATGGATGATGGAGACTTTAGCAATTACCAGTTACAAACTGGTTTAACTGGTACACACAAGTGATGCTAAGAAAGACAACTAACTAAGCGAAAGCACACGCCACAGGCGATGCGCTAGCCCTAGTAGATTGTAGCGAGTGATGCGGACATTTGGGATAGTGCCAGTTAAAACTGGGTTAACTAGTAAACACAAGACATTCTACAGAAGTTTTGCGCCTGAATTAAATATATTTATAAAATGACAAAAGAAAATATCATCGACATTTTAAAAAGTAAACAAGACTGTAGTCCTTTATCTATAATTGATGAGGTAATCTTGACCTTTAAAAATATAAAGGACACAACATTTGACAAAGAATTATTGGAGGTTTTAGCTGAAAATATATTTAAACACAAAGAGATAGGTCTTAATAATCAAAATAGTATAAATACATTATTTGATAAATCTTTAGCTCGAAATACCAGAGACTTTATCTCAATATGCTTACTAAGAATATTAAATAACCGAGGTAATTTGCCAAAAATAGTTGAGATTGAAGCCTTTAAGCTGTTTGATAATGTTCTATCAGATTCTTCAATTTACAAAAAACGAGGCATAAATGAGAGAACCGAAAACTATATAAAAGAAAGCAATCTTAAAGATTACATTATTGAGATTGAGAGTAATTTGTCTACTCTAACTCTTTCAACTCTTAGGAGAATTGATGATTTTAACGATAAAGATTTTAGAAATAAGATTAATTACAAAGAAAATAAATTAATTATTTATCATTACCTTCCAGCAAATTATGACTCTGAGCTTAACTCGATATTTAGTCAAATAACTAAATACAAGAGTAGTGATTTATTTGAAAAAGGAGACCAAATAGACTCTCTGAAATATAATATTGAATCATTCTTAGAGAAGTGTACCGAGTGTAGCACATTCTACAGTAAAGAATATTTGGAGACCCCTTTACGAAAAATAATCGAACTAATAAATAATGAATTCGAGCAGAGCCCAATAAATAAACCTGCAATTCTTAATTTAAGTGGAATAAATAAAAAGTATCCTTTCGGGAACTTGGAAAGTGAATTTAATTTGAGTTTTTTTCTTCAAAAAAGTGGCGAAGGTTATGCATATGATACAGTTGTCGAAATACTCGATTCCTCTTGTGATTTAAAAATCCCTAAGAAAAAGGTTAATCTAGGCAAGGTTACTGAAAGTCAAAAAATAGATTTCCCTGTAAAAAATACAAGTATTCAAAAAGAAATTTTGATTGAACTTGTTGTATCATGGGTTAACTATGACAAAACTGAAGATACTAATAAGTGCCAAATAGAATTGTTGGCACAACGAAATGACATAGATTGGGAAAAGCTGAAATATGAAACGCCATTTTCTACAAATGCCGTAGAAATAGAATCCAAGCTAATTGGAAGAAAAGAAATATTCAATACATTGTATGCGAATACTAACCAAAGTACCCTTTCTTCATTCTATCTATTTGGACAAAAAAGAGTTGGTAAAAGCTCTATTGCTAAAACACTAAAAAGCAAGATAAATAATCTAAAAAAGAAAGACTTTATAGTTATTTATCTTGAAACAGGCGAATTTAATTCGTCAAATGCTTTAAGTACAATAAATAAATTGGTTGAAAGAATTTGTATTAAAGTTAAATCGGCAGACAAAAGGTTGAGCGATATCTCTATTCCAAGTCAAAATGATTCTTTTAGTGTTATTAATGATTTTCTTGATGAGGTTTTTGACAGATTTCCAGATATTAAAATAATGATAATCCTTGATGAATTTGATCAAATAAATCCAGATTTGTATGGAAAGACAGAAATAGGAGATAGCTTTTTTGTTTCAATAAGAGCAATTAGCGGTAAACCTAATATTGGTTTTTTACTTGTTGGGGGTGAATTAATGAAATACATCATTAGTAATCAGGGTATGCAAATAAATTTCTTCAGATCATTTACTGTTGATTATTTTGAAAGAGATTATTTAAATGATTTTAAAGACTTGGTGCGAAAACCAATATCTGATTTTGAAATTACCGATGAAGCAGTAAATTTACTTTATGAGTATACTTCTGGAAATCCTTATTTTACGGTAATAATTTGTGAATATTTATTTCGTTATGCCCTAGATAAAAGAGATAATTATATAACAAATACAGAAATGCAAGAAGCAATTAATAAAGCTATAAGAAATGAAAAATCCAATGCCTTTGCACATTTTTGGGATGATGGGATACCCAAAACATCTACTGAGAGAGAAAAAATATCAATTGACAGGAGGAAGTTTTTACTTTCAATTGAGTCTCTTTTAAAAGATGGAAAGACTTTAACAGACAATTCCGTGTTAGATAATGCAATCAAGGTTATTCCTGACGAACAGAAAATAAAATCACTTTTAAGAGAGTTTTGTGAGAGAAAAGTTCTATTAGCTAACGATAGTAAATATTTTATTAAAGTTAAGTTTTTTAAAGAGTGGCTAATCGTTTCTGGTGCAGAAGAAATAATTCTAACTTTTTCAGATGAAGACAGAATTAATGAACAAAATAGGATAGAAAAAGCATCTATTATTCATTCAAATGAACTATTAGAATTAGTTAATAAATGGAAAAGTTACAGAGGTAAACAAATTACAATAGAAAATGTGAGAGAATGGTTGGAACAATTTGGAGAAAATACTAAACAACGATTAGTACTAAGAATTCTTCAAAACATAAAATACTACGATGATTTTATAATCAATCAGAAAGTAGAACAATTGGGGAGAGAAATAAAAAAAGATATTTCTAAGAGGAATTTAGAAAGATTTGTTGGTCAAGGAAAAAGAAAAAGAGATGACATTTTAGTTAGTTATCATGATAAGATTGGAAAAAGTGGTGCAAGCTATGCAAAAAAATTTGCGGATATATTAGAAATATACTTTGAGTACGTAGTAGAGAAGGACAAGATTACAAATGTTATTTCTCTGAATAAAGCTATTAAGTCAATAGTGTTTATCGACGATTTTGTTGGAACTGGAAATAGCGTTTGCGAATATTTCGAGGAATTATCTAGAGAATATCCTGATTTATTTGAGAAAAATGATACTCAAATTTATCTAGGTATAATTGTTGGATTTTCTAGTGCTAAAGAAAAGATTGAAAAGCATTTTGCTGATTTAGGAATAAACGTAAAGGTAATATTTATAGATATATTAGGTTCGAGTGATATGTGCTTCTCTTCAGATTCTGCTATATACCAAAACATAACTGATAGAGAGAAAGCAAAATCAGTTTGCTATGGGATTGGGAGAAAATTGGAAGAAAATTGTCCATTAGGATTTGGTGATTGTCAAGCAACTGTAGTTTTTAGCGATACTTGTCCAAATAATTCATTACCGATTTTATGGAAAAAATCAAAAGAGTGGAAACCCTTGTTTGAAAGGGTGCTTTAAATAACCCTCTGTCGCAAGTGTTGAGATAGCATCACTTGTGTCTAATAGTCAAACCAGTTTCTAACTGAAATACAGCAAACTTCCCAGTTAGTCCGCGTCAATCGCTACAATCTGCTAGAGCTAAAGGCACGCGTTTCGCTTGTGAATACGCTAAGATAGCTGTCAGTGATTTGGCTACCTGGTTTTATAACAACTATTTGATTGAAGCAAATCCAGACAAAACGCGTGTAGCAGCGAAGATGGTAGCAAATTTGATTCGGATTAGCGGTGAAGAACACTTACAATGATAAAAATATGTACAACATTGCAATTATTGTAACCCAACATGGGGAATTAGGAAAATGCAATTCCGAGGAGTTGTATAAAATAATCGAAACGATAAATCCTGATGTGATTTTTGAGGAACTACCTAGCGATTTATTTAACATCATCTATAATGCTAAGTCGTTTAATTCACAACCCGACTTAATCACTGAAATAAAATGTGTCAAAAAGTATTTACAGAACCATAAAATTGAACACATTCCCGTTGATATAGAAACAAGATTAATATCTGATAGTGAACAAAATTGGATGTATGATACATTTGAAAAATACGATGATTACAATATAATAGATAATGAACATTCTTTGTTAACTGCAGATTATGGTTTTAGTTTCCTTAATAGTGATAAATGTTTGTATTTATCTGAACAAAAGAATATCGTAATTACAAATATTTTAGGGATTGATATTGACAAAAATGAACTACTTCGTGTTTATCAATTATTTATTAAGCATAATGACACCCGTGAAAACGCGATGCTTCAAAATATTTACAATTACAGTAAAAAAAATCAATATACCCAAGCTGTGTTTTTACTTGGTTCAGGACATAGAAAGTCAATGATCCAAAAAATTGCAGCATATGAAAAACTATCAACCCTAAAATTAAACTGGACCTTCTATGGCGAAGCAAAGGAAACAATAAGCCAATGAATATCTGGGAGTCTATTAAATGTCGTCCCCAGCTAGTCCACGTCAATCGGTATAATCTAACAAGGGCTGCCGCACGTGTTTCACGTGTGGTTTCGCTAAGTTAGCTGTCAGTGATTTAGTATTTTGAATAGCCTGCTTGGAATTAAAACCCACCTCCTGCCTCCTCCAAGGAGGAGAAAAGCGAATGGGGTCAGCCGATACTATTAGATTGATTTAAAGATTGCAAAGCTATGTCGTAGCCTGTTTGGAATTTAAACCCACCTCCTACCTCCTCCAAGGAGGAGAAAAGCGAATGGGGGCAGCCGATACTATTAGATTGATTTAAAGATTGCAATGCTATGTCGTAGCCTATTTGGAATTAAAACCCACCTCCTGACTTCACCTAGGAGGAGAAAAGCGAATGAGGGCAGCCGATACTATTAGATTTACATAATAGCACGCTCTTGTTTTCGCTAAGCCTTGGGTTGTTTCCTTACAAACCTACTATCACAGCAATGAATAAAACAAAGTCTCTCATCTAAAAATCCTTTCTTCTACCAAAATCAGTTACGGAGGAGGGCTACTGTTTGGATTTAGGGGCTTGATTTGGATTGGTGTGTAAAAAACTGGCTGTTAAGGATATAATCGTTGTGAATTGGCCTACTTTCTTATTATTTAACGATTATTATGCCGATTTTAATAAGTGGACCTTCGTTTTCTTTCTGTAAAAACTTACATTCGCAGCTATTATGATCGCATTTGTAAGGGGCAATTTTGTAGACAAGACACCTGCACGGGTGGTTGTGGATGTAAATGGCGTTGGCTATGACCTGCAAATCAGCCTGAACACCTATAGTGCTATCGCCAACAAAGAAAGTGGCCTGTTGTACACATACCTACACCTTTTTGAGAATGGACAGACTATGTATGGATTTATTGACCATGCTGAAAAGGATATGTTCCTGCAACTGATCAGTGTATCTGGCGTTGGTGCTGCTACTGCAAGAATGATGCTATCGGGGATGAAGCCGGAGGAGATACAACGTGCCATTATACAAGGTAATACAAAAGTGCTGGAAAGCATTAAAGGCATTGGCAAGAAAAGTGCGGAACGTTTGATAGTGGAACTGAGAGATAAGTTTGGCAAACAAGCACTTGAAAATCCGTTGGGAGGCATTGCCATACAATCTGTAGACAATGATGCCATTACCGCATTGGTGGCTTTGGGGATTGGAAGACCGATGGCTGAGAACGCAATTAGAAAAGTAATTGAAACAAACCCTAATATTGCACTCGAAGAATTGATTAAACAAGCACTTAAAAGTCTATAATTATAGCATAAACTTCTACTTAACAAAGGGTACCTGATTTGAACTGTTATAAAGGATTTTCATTTTTATTCCTACTTACTGGTTGTGTCTTCATTATGGGGATCAGCACTTCTTTTGCCCAAAAGAAAGATTCTATACCTGCAATAAAAGACAGTAGTATTCTGCCTGAGAAGTTGGATACCATTACGGTTGACCCAAAGGATCCGTTGACTTTTCCACTGCAAGACCGCCGTGGTGACTGGTTTACTTGGCGAAATAAAAACCCATTCGACATTAAGGATACGTCTATCATCAATCAAAACATAGAGTATGACCCTAAAACAAAGAAATACTTTATTTATGAACGTGTAGGCAATCATATCTATCGCGAACCTACCTATCTTTCTTTCGAAGAATTTTATGCCTTGCAGAATCATCTGAATGAAGATCAATACTTTCAAGACCGTGCAGATGCGTTGATGCAACTGAATAAAAAGCTAAGCAGACCACATCATAATGTGTACACTAGTTTGTTTGACAGAATTTTTGGGGCAGGAGACAGCGCGGCTAATGGCAATAAGAATGGACTGGAGAACAAATTTAATAAGTTTACCAACAAGGATAGTATTGCGGGCAACCTGACCAAACAGTTGCAGCAAGCCCTTAAAGTAGATATTCAGCCACAAGGTTCTATTGATATCATGATGGGCTATCAGGGACAAAAAACATTGAATCCTACTTTGCCTGAATCGGCACGAAGCAGTGGCGGATTTGATTTTAACATGAATACCAATTTTAATGTAAATGCGAATATTGGTAACAAACTAAAAATACCGCTCAGCTATAATACCCTTGCCAACTTTGACTACCTGAATCAGCTGAAACTGGAATACAAAGGGAAGGACGACGAAATAATAAAAAGCATCAATGCGGGTAATATGTCCTGGCAATCAAGGGGTAGCTTGCAGCCTAGCTATCAGAATTTGTTTGGATTGAAAGCACAGTTGCAATTTGGAAAGCTATTTATTACAGCGGCTATTGCACAACAAAAGAGTCAGACACAGACACAATCGTTGAAAGGTGGAGCAACGACAACCAACTTCAACCTAAAGCTGGATGACTATGATGAAAACCGTAACTTCTTATTAGGACAGTATTTTAAAAACAACTTTAACACTGCCATGGCTCAATTGCCTGTGGTAAATTCTCAGGCACAGATACAACGCGTGGAAGTATGGATTACCAACAGAACAGGCGCTACGACCAATGCACGTTTTGTGGCAGGCTTCATGGACTTAGGGGAATCTAATCCATACAATCCCAATAATGCAGGGGGCAATCCGGGCAATGGCTTGCCCGACAATGGGTCTAACGGGTTGTACTCTAAATTGGTTTCGGGAGGCTTGCAATCGCCTACCCGTAGTCCGTCTACCGTTGGTACGCAATTAAATAACCTCAACCTGAATCCTGTAACGGATTATGAAATAACTTTTGCCCGTCAGCTGTCTTCAAACGAGTTCTACTTTAACCCGCAAACAGGTTTCATCTCCTTGAATACGTCGTTACAACCAAGCGATGTATTGGCAGTAGCTTATCAATATACTGCTAACGGACGTGTGTATCAGGTGGGTGAATTTGCATCGGATATTGGATTGGATACCGGACGTAAAGCCACCACCGCAGACACAACCTCTACACAAGGTGGTGTGCAACAGGTACTCTTTTTGAAGTTATTGAAAGCGACTGCTGCAAGAACGAATCTACCTATCTGGGATTTGATGATGAAAAACGTTTACTCATTGGGGGTTACGGGTTTATCGCAAAAGGATTTCAAATTGAACATCTACTACAATGACCCAAGTGGTGGGTTGAAGATGTATTTGCCAGAATCTTCACCGGCAGTGAGTGGTCAACCGTTGTTGAAAGTATTGAATCTGGACAGATTGAACAGCCGAGGTGACCCACAACCTGATGGTGTTTTTGATTATGTGGAAGGCTTTACTGTTTTATCGCAACAGGGCAAAATCATCTTCCCTGTGTTGCAACCTTTTGGTAAGGATTTGCAACGGTTAGCCTTTAATGGCACTTCCGCTGATATTCAGAAGAAGTATCTTTTCTCTCCACTGTACGACTCAATCAAGGCGATTGCGCTTACCAATAACACATTGGATCGTTATCAGATGCAAGGACAAGCTACTGCTACGGGAACAAGTGAAATTTATCTGGGAGCGTTCAACATACCACAAGGTTCTGTAAAAGTGACGGCAGGTGGGCAGCAACTGGTAGAAGGTGCAGACTACGTTGTGGATTATAACTTGGGTAGCGTGAAAATTATCAATCAGTCCATCCTAAATTCTGGGGTTCCGGTGAGTGTATCTTTTGAGAACAATGCCAACATTGGCGTACAACAGAAAGGCTTCTTTGGATTGAGGGCAGAATATATCTTTAATAAAAAACTATCAGCAGGATTTTCCATCACCAAACTAAAGGAACGTCCGTATTATACCAAGGTAGATTATGGGCAGGATCCTATTAATAACACGATGTATGGTGCAGACCTTAGCTACAAATCGGAAATGCCTGGCCTTACTCGCTTGTTGGGCAGATTACCTTTTTATACTGCAAAAGCAAACAGCTATATCACTTCCTCTATTGAAGGTGCTTACCTAAAGCCTGGTCACCCGGCGCAAATAGGTAGTGGCAGCAGTGGTTTGATTTATGTGGACGACTTTGAGGGTTCTACCAGCAACCTAGATCTTCGTTTTCCACTTACGGCTTGGGCGTTGGCATCCACACCGCAACGTTTTCCTGAATTCAATCTTACCAATGATCTTAATAATGGAAAGAGCAGGGCGAAGATTGCCTGGTACAATATAGAACCAAACTTGCAAGACAAGAATAGTCCTACCAATCCATTGAAAAGTAATTTGAAGGCATTGAGCGACCCAAGAACCCGTTTGGTTTATACAAGTGAGTTGTTTCCTCAAACTTCCACCAATATTACCAATACGCAAACAACCACGTTTGATATTGCTTACTATCCAGAAGAGTTAGGCCCTTATAACTACGAAGCAGACCCAAACAAAATAGACAAGAATGGCCACTTTACTGACCCAAAAAGTAAATGGGGGGGCTTGATGCGTGCATTGGATCAGACAGATTTCATTACCAATAACTTTCAATACATAGAATTCTGGGTTCAGGATCCGTTTATCAAGAACCCTACAAGCAGTGGTGGTAAATTGTACATCAACTTAGGAGATGTAAGTGAAGACATCTTGAAAGATGGTAAACGTTCTTATGAGAATGGTTTGAACACTCCTAGCCTACCCGCAGCAGTTGACAGCTCGAGTGTATGGGGAACAACACCACTCAACCCAATTCAGATAACCCAAGCTTTTAGTAATAACCCTTCAGACAGGGTTTATCAGGATGTGGGTTATGATGGGTTGGATGATTCTGCTGAAAGGTATAAGAGAAGAGATTATCTGCAACAGGCACAGACAACTTTTTCTCCAGAATTTTACAATAAGGTATACAAAGATCCATCACATGATGACTATGTCTGGTATAGGGACACATCTTTTGGAGCCAATTCTGATTTGCTGGGACGGTACAAAAACTATAATGGTCCAGATGGCAATTCGCCTGTTGTTTCTGGCAGTTCAACCTTTGCGCCCGCGTCTACGCTGTATCCTGATGATGAGGACATTAATCATGACAACACCCTCAATCAAACAGAACAATATTTTGAATACGAGATACCGTTGAAAACAAACATGAGTGTTGGCTCTGACAACCCATATATTGCACAGGTAACTTCTGTTCCTGTTACGTATGCGGATGGTACTTCCAAATCGGAAAACTGGTATCTGTTTCGTGTTCCAATTCAAAATTATACCAGCAACGTTGGGAATATCCCCGACTTTCAATCTGTCCGTTACTTACGTATGTATATGACAGGCTTTGAAGATTCAACGGTGCTACGTTTTGCCACTTTGAATCTGGTAAGAAATCAATGGCGTAATTACACTTACGCATTGGATACAACCGGAGTAGCTACCCCGTTGGATAGCTTATCGAGTTACAATACCACTACATTCAACACAAGGGCAGTTAGTATTCAAGAAGATTATGCCAAAAAACCTGTAAACTATGTGATACCTCCGGGCATTGAGCGGGTGCAACAACTGAGCAATAACGGGGTGAATATCTTGCAGAATGAGCAATCTATGAGTATGCAGGTATACAACCTGAGAGATGGCGAAGCAAGGGCAGATTTTAAAACGACAAATCTAGATTTGAGGTCTTATGGTAAATTATCAATGTTTGCCCACGCAGAAAATATACCTGATCAACTTCAGACGATAAACGATAACGACCTTAACTTGGTGGTACGTATTGGACAAGATTTTACTAATAACTTTTATGAAATTAAAGTACCTCTAAAAGTTACGCCTCCAAATGGTAATGTTGCCTACACTGACCCATATAAAGTTTGGCCTGCGGCCAATAATCTTGATTTTAATTTGCAGGATCTGATAAATTTCAAGTTAAAAAGAGATAAGGTTCCAGGCTATTCTGTTACAAAAATTTATCGTGATTCTATCAAAGGCGACCCCAAGACATACAGTATAATGGGTAACCCAAATTTTGCACAAGTACAGGGGATTCTTATAGGAGTTGAAAACCGTTCTGGAAAAACTGTGAGTGCAGAAGTATGGGTAGATGAGTTGAGGCTTTCGGGAATCAATGAAAAACCCGCCTATGCCGTTGTTGCAAAAGCGGATATACAATTATCCGATTTAGGTAAGATTTCTGTTTCTGCTGGGCATTATTCGCAAGGATGGGGTACTATAGAACAGCATACCAATGAGCGTTCTAAAGACAACCTTACCCAGTTGTCTGCTTCTATCTCATTAGATGCTGCCAAGCTATTGCCAAAGAAGTTTAATGTAGCATTGCCTGTTTATGCAAGTATCAACAAAAACATTGTTACACCACAATACGACCCTTACGATCAGGATGTGCTTTATTCTTATAAGCTAAGTAATGCAAATTCAAAAGCACAGAGAGATTCCATCAAAAGGGCTTCTTTAGATCAGACGACCATTACCACTATCAACCTTACTAATATGCACTTTTTGCCGAAAGGCAAGCCGCATTTGTTGAGTGCAAGCAACTTCGATGCGAGTATTTCATATACCCATACTTCTGAAACAAGTCCGACGGTATTGTACAACGACATCAAAAAATATAAAGTGAATGTTGGCTACACGTACAACAATTCAACAAAATACAAAGAACCTTTCAAGAATCTGATCAAAAACTCAAGCCCGTGGCTGAACCTTATCAAAGACTTTAATTTTAATTTAAAGCCTTCCCTTATCAGTGTGAGAGCAGATGTAAACAGGCAGTTTGGTCAGTTTACGCCACGAATTGTAAATACTGATGAAGTGGGCAGTAAGGTGGAAAGGGTAGATACGACTTATGACAAGTATTTTACTTTTGACAGATTCTATAATTTGCGTTGGGACTTGACGAGAAGTATCAATTTGGATTTCTCAGCAACAAACAATGCCTATGTTGATGAACCAGATGGAGGCCTGAGTTCTAAAGGACAGAAAGATAGTATGTGGACGAACTTCTTTAAGGGAGGTAGAAACACTAAATACACGCAAAAGACAACTACCAGTTATAACGTTCCATTGTATAAGATTCCAGCATTGGATTGGCTTACGGCCCGCTATGCTTATGGAACTTCTTATGACTGGATTGCAGCGAGTTTATTGGCAACAGGACTGGGCAATACAATAGAGAATAGTCAGAGCAATACTTTTACAGGAGAAATAGATCTGACTAAAATTTATAACCGTATTCATTGGTTGAAAGCTGCCAATGCGTTTTCTGCAAATACCAATCTGCCTACTCCAAACAGAAATGGTAAAAACAACAAAACACCAGGTTTAAGCAATAATCCGACTAATGCTTTAGGGATAGAAGTAAAAACAAGGGAGGAGATTATCACCGACAAAAATGGTTTCTTACTTACAGGCGCTAAAAAGAGAGAAGCTTTGAGTAAGTGGCGTAAACAAAAGCGTGACATCAGAATTGCGGAACGCTTGAAGCAAATGAATTCTCCATTGGAGCTAAATGATTTTGAGAGAATCACTGGGCGTTTTATTGCTTCAGTAAAACGAATTTCAATCAACTATAGTGAAAACTATACCAGCCGTATACCGGGCTATATGGATAGTACCCAATTTTTGGGACAAGACTGGAAAACAAATGAGCCAGGTTTGTCATATATATTTGGAAAGCAACCAACCCCAAGTTGGCTGGACGACAAGGCTGCATTAGGACTCATAAGCAGGGATAGTAGCTTCAACTTTTTATACAGGCAGAACTTTGCGCAGAAACTAAGTATTGCAGTCCAACTGGAGCCTATTAAAGATTTGAAAATAGATTTGAACATCGAGAAGACATTCAGCAAGGAATATTCCGAGCTTTATAAAGACACTTTGAATCCGGGTGGAAGTTCCCCTCAACACCTGAATCCTTATGCGAGTGGAGGTTTCAATATTTCGTATATATCCGCCTATACTTTGTTCAGGAAAACAAGTCCGAATATTGTTTCGTCCACCTTTTTGAATTTCGAAGCTTATCGTCCCATTATCTCCAACAGGGTGGCACAAAACAACCCATACAGCAGAAGTGGAGTGGTATCGCCACCAAATTATTCTTATGGCTATGGGCGATACTCACAGGATGTATTGATTCCTGCATTTATTGCCGCATATACTGGAAAAGACCCGCATAAGATCCCATTGATAAATGAGAATTACAGCTCTATTAAAACAAATCCATTTGCGGGTATAAAGCCAATGCCTAACTGGAGGATGACGTATAGTGGACTCACTAAGCTACATCCATTCTCAGACTACTTCACACAAATAACCATCACGCATGGCTATACGGGCAATCTGAGTATGAATAGTTTTACGAGTGCACTAAACTTCCAAGATACTTCGCGTTTAAGTGCACCTAGTTTCTACGATACAGTTAGTCATAATTATGTGCCATTCTACATATTCCCTAACATAACCATTGCTGAAAATTTTGGCCCGTTGTTGGGCGTAGATGCCACTACTAAATCCAACATCAATGTTCGAGTGGAATATAAAAAGAGCCGAACGCTTAGTTTGAGCTTGATTGACTATCAATTGAGTGAAACCAATAGTACTGAATTTGTACTAGGCGCAGGATACAAAGTAAAAGGTGTTAAGCTACCATTTGAGATACCATTCCTCACAGGCAATGGCAAAAAGAAATTGCAAAATGACCTCAATTATCGCTTGGATGTATCGGTTAGAAATGATCAAACGACCAATAGTCAGCTAGATCAATATAATACTTATGGTACTGGTGGGCAAAAAGTAGTTACTATACAACCTTCCATCGACTACATTTTGAACAAACGTATAGATGCTAAGCTTTTCTTCGATCAACGAAGAACAACGCCCTATATCTCTACCTCCGCTCCTACTATCACCACAAGGTTTGGTTTGCAACTAAAAATTGGTTTAGGGCCGTAGTTCTATTATTTGTAAATAGGAGTCTTACTTGTAAATACGCTACTGACAAAAGCTTGAAAACAACTATTTTATGCAAGACAACACCCCTCAACCCAATGGCGACATCCTTTTTCAGATAGCTAGGGAAGAAATGCCATATGGAAAGTATAAGGGTACACTGATATACAAGCTTCCCATGTTTTATTTGGAATGGCACAAGCGAAATGGGTTTCCCAAAGGCAAAATAGGGATAGCCTTGGAAACACTCTACGAAATAAAATTGAATGGACTGGAGGCTTTGCTGAAACCATTGATAAGAAGATAACAGTTTTACATGAAAATAGGATGTAGTTGATACCAAACTCGTGATTTCCGCCCCTGACGTTTCCCGATTCTATTATCTTTGGAAAAATTTTTCACAGTGAGCGCATTTCGTCTAGTTATTATTTGTTCATTTCTCTTTCTTGCAGCCTGCAACACAATCGATGTTTACGAAAAAAGAGTACCGTTTAACAATTTTCAGTGGAATACTACCAACAAACCATCATTCACCTTTACAATCACAGATACAATATCCTATTATAACATCTTTGTAGTGATCCGCCACGAGGATGCCTATCATTTCAATAACCTATGGCTGAACGTTACCACAAAAGCACCCGGTTCTTCCCCCGTAAACCAACAGCTGGAACTAATTTTAGCCAATAATGGTAAGGGATGGCTGGGGAGTGGCATAGATGATATTTACACACATCGTGTTCGTATTACCAATGCCCCAATTAAATTAAAGGCTGGCGATTATCAATTTACGCTGCAACAGGTAATGCGCGAAAATCCATTACAGTCAGTGCTTGATGCAGGTATAAGAGTAGAAAAAGCAACGTTATGACCTTCACCACAAAGCAAAAGCTCACCATTGTAACTGTCGTTTACTGGGTTTTGCTATCCTATATGGTCGCTGCACTAGTATGGTGGTTTGTGGCGCTGCAAAAGCAAAATAACCTGATGGCAAGCATGCTTTTGTCTGCCTTAAAAAAAGATGATCCACACTACATTGGCAAAGCAATACTCATTGAAGCCGCCCACAATCGAAAAGTAGCGCAATACATTGGCGAGGGTTCCACCTTTCTGGCACTGATACTGTTTGGTGCTGTGTTTGTTTTTCGCGCCACAAGAAGGCAAATTCGTCTTTCGCACCAACAGCACAACTTTATGATGGCAGTAACCCACGAACTAAAAACACCAATTGCAGTAGCGCAACTAAACCTGGAAACTTTACAGAAAAGAAAGCTCGATGAGGAGCGACAACAAAAATTAATCAGCAATACCCTCCAGGAAGCTAACAGACTCAATACCCTTTGCAACAATATACTTTTAGCTGCACAACTAGATGCCGGAGGACACAAACCATTGCATCAGGAACTGGACTTAACCAGCATTGTTTCGGGTAGTGCAAAGGATTTTATCAACAGATATCCTCAAAGAATCATTGAACCAACTATTGACTCAGACATATACGTTTTAGGCGAAGAACTTCTATTACAGATGTTAGTGAATAATTTGATTGAAAATGCCCTTAAATACGCCCCGAAGGAAGGGAAAGTAGTTATTTGTCTGAAAGAGACCAACAACAAAGCAATTCTGCAGGTTTTGGATGAAGGCTCCGGTATCTCTGATGATGAAAAAAAGCAGGTATTTGAAAAATTTTATCGCAGCGGCGATGAAAAAGTAAGAAATACAAAAGGCACCGGGCTTGGACTATATCTATGCAAAAAGATTGTACAAGAACATAAAGGACATATCTCAATAACCGACCATGAACCAAAGGGAAGTATATTTACAGTCACATTAAACACATACCATGATAGAAAATAAAGGAAATATATTATTGGTTGACGACGAAGAAAACCTTCACGAGACCCTGAAGCTGAACTTAGAAATGGAAGGCTATGAGGTTACAAGTGCTTTTAATGGGACACAGGCCTTAAAAGCAATTGCAAATGGCTATTTCGATCTGGTTGTATTAGATGTGATGATGCCCGAAGTGGATGGCATTACTGTTACTGAAACAATGAGGGTAAATAACCTTGACACTCCCATTCTGATGCTCAGTGCCAGAAACTCAAGTGCAGATAAAGTACTGGGATTAAGAAAAGGTGCCGACGATTACCTCACCAAACCATTCAATCTGCAGGAGTTATTGCTGAGAGTAGAAAAATTGATAACCAAAAATCAAAAGCTTCAGGTCAGGGAAGGCATCGGTGAAACCTATTCGTTCGGAGGCAACACCATCGACTTCAAAGCGCAAAGCGCAAAAACCTTTGAAGGAAAAACTATCGAGCTTAGTAAGAAAGAAACAATGCTTTTGAAGCTTTTGATTGAAAATAAGGGGGAAGTCGTTACCCGTGAAAAGATATTACAAGTAGTCTGGGGTTATAATATTTTCCCTACTACACGAACAATAGACAATTTTATACTGAATTTTAGAAAGAATTTCGAGCAAGACAATCGCAATCCAAAACACTTTCAGTCAGTAAGGAGTGTTGGTTACAAATACTCGGAATAATAAAACTAATTTAAATTACTAAATATTATTTCTCAACTGAATAATTTCCTGTAAAGTATTCAATATCAGTTCTTTATTAGACTCGATAGGCGCATACAGTGCCTCATTACAAAAAGAAATCAATCGCGTAAGAGATTCTGCCTCAATTTCATTGACATTAGTCTCTTTCAACGCTGATGCTAGTTCTTTTGCTTCGGTATAAAATATTTTTCTATCCTGCATAAATACCAAAGCAGATAATTGGCTTTCATAATCAACCTTTTTTGCGCCCTCTACGCTGGTTTCTGCCACAACCATTTCCGAATCCATACGAGATACCCTTTTTTTCTTTACAGAAAAAAGCAAAAATACCAACCCAACAACTCCAGCTAACACAGGGATAATCCATAGATATTGTATATTGGTAATTTCTGGCGAAAGCTTGCTTTCATCTATCAAGGGAATCTCGGGTTTAACCGTAATGTGTATCGAATCAGTGACCGATGAAACATATTTCTTTGTTTCTACATCAAAATAAGTGAAGGTAATAGCTGGAATAATCGCCTCACCAACCTTTTTGCAGGTAAAAGGGATATTAAAAACCTTTTGTCCTAATACAGGAAAAGATAATTTATCAAGCAATTCACTAGATTGTGGTTCAAACCCTTGAATAGTTGAAGGCCAGACCACCGTTGGACAAACCATATTCATAAAATTGCCATTGCCCGTTATCTTCAATTCAAGGCTATTGTTATCATTGGCCGTATCCACTGGCTTACTCACCTTGGCAATAATAAAAAACTTGCCTACTACGCCAGTAAATAAATGTTGAGCCGAATCGGATGGCAATGGAACAACCTGAACACTAACCGGGTCATTGGTCAACTTTACTTTTTGGGTAATATTTTGATAACCTGCTGTCTGTTTTCTGTAAAATTCAACCTCATTGTCCAGTGTGGCACAACCAAGTTGCAATGCCCCCTCCTGCAAAGGAAACAATTGCACTTTCCTGATTATATAAGTACGAAAAGGTTTCCCATTCAAGGTTACATCCTCTTCTTTTTGCTCATTTGTAGTCATCTCAACCACACTACAACCAGTAAAAGTAGGCGCATCCACCACACTAGAATGGGACTGTAACCTTGTATACAGTTTATACGTCACCAAAAGCGGCTCTCCAATAAAACATTGCTTCTTATTGGTTTCCACCTTCACAAACATATTTTCTTTAATACGTTTATTCACGTCTTCCCAAGGCAACAGTATAGACTCTCGCTCAATCCCTTCCTCAAGATTGCTTGAAGTTGCCCCTGCTCTATTTGGCAGTTGTGCCATAGCCCCAAATGAGATGAAAAACAGCAGCAGCCAAAGAAATAGGTAGAAATATTTGTTCATTATTGTCTACAAAGTAAAGGGAGATGTTGTTTTAATAAAATTAAGCTAACAAGTTTTTAACGACTCAAGCGCTGTATACCCGTTTTTATAGTCTGTAAAGCGTCAATTAAGTGAAAAAAAATTAAAATATGACATAAGTTAGCTGTAGGCACATCTTTTGACTATTACTTTGCTTCAATTTTTTTAAAAAATATGGAAGATTTTAGGGAACAATGGCTGATACTTACATCCACCCCAATATATATCATACTTATTGGTGGCGAACTATTGCTGTCTCATTGGCAGCATAACCAAAAATATACTTTCAAGGATACAATTACCAACGTTTACTTAATGTTGCTTAATGCAGGTGTCGATCTACTCTTCCGGGTTATTTATGTGGGTATTTTTTATTACTGTTACCTCCACAGACTCATCAATTGGCAAACAGGAATTTACTATTGGATATGCATTTTCGTTGCCGAAGACTTCCTCTATTATTGGTTACACCGCTTCGACCACGAAATTCGCTTCTTTTGGGCAGCACATGTTACGCATCATAGCAGTCAGCAATACAATTTCTCTGTAGGTTTCCGTTCGTCTGTATTTCAACCTTTATATCGGTTCATTTACTTCCTGCCCCTCCCCTTTTTGGGATTCAAACCCTTGGATATACTGTTAGTTTATGCCGCCACTCAAATATGGGGCATCTTCGTACATACCCAACTGATCAAAAAAATGGGCTGGCTAGAATACATTTTGGTCACACCTTCCCATCACAGGGTACACCATGCTTCTAATCCTAAATACTTAGACAAAAACATGGGCATGTTCCTCATCATTTGGGATAAACTCTTTGGCACTTTTCAGCCCGAACTAGAAGAAACCGCCTATCAGCCTATCCGCTACGGACTTACTAAAAATATGGAGAACCCAAATGCGTTAACTATTGTATTCCACGAATGGCAACAGATAACAAAAGACCTATTTCAACCCAATATTACTCTAAAACAAAGATTAAACTACCTTTTTGGTCCTCCTGGTTACAGTCACGATGGCAGTAGAAAGACTAGTGAAGAGATGCGAACAGAGGAAGCTACCCAAAACAGTTAGCGGATAGTGTAATGATAGCCTTTAATAGGTTAAACAATTAACTCAAGACCTGCTAAATATTTTTTTTAAAATGTTAATAACTTTTTCATGCCGATGGGTTACCTTAAAAAACATCCTTCAACTACTTTTTAGGCAGAAAACACTAATAATTTCTAAATATTTTTCACAACATAGCACAATATAATTTAATTTTTTTTAAAACAGACCCATCAAGTGTAAATATATAATTTTTAATTATACAATAGCTACGCGACAAGACGTAGGCAATATGAATTTTATGTTAACTTTTTCATTTAACATTGCATTATCAAATGCGGATTAATAGATAGTATGTTTTTAAATAGTAACTAAACAAAGAACATTCTACTCATATAAATTCAACACAGACTGTCAATCAGATTGTGAAACCACCGGCCTCTAACGATGTGTGTTTTTTTGCTTGTTTAATAAACGCTTACATTTTTGTAAGCGTTTGCTTTTTCATCCACATCCTTTCCCCATTATGATTTGGGTCGCTATTACTACACCTCCCTCTCGCTACATTTGCAGCTTATCAACAAAACATTATTTAGTCACTACCCCTCTTCTCTTTTTTGCTCTTTTCTTACTATTATTCCAATTAAATTCAAAAGGAAATAATTTATCTAAAACAAAGAGAATAGTTGTTGGTAATTAATCTAGTACCTAATAGCATACACATATGAGTAGTTTATTTGAACAGCAGAATAAAGAGTTTAGTAACAGACACATTGGCCCTAACCAGAGAGATACACAAGAAATGCTCGAAACAATTGGAGTGGATAATATCGAAACACTCATTGGTAGGACCGTCCCGGCATCCATTCGCTTAAAACATCAATTAAACATTCCCGAAGCAATCAGCGAGTTTGCCTTTCTACAAGAATTAAAAGAAATAGCCGCTAAAAATAAAGTATTCAAATCCTATATCGGGCAAGGTTATTACGATACCATCACCCCTACGGTAATTTTAAGGAACATTTTCGAAAACCCAGGCTGGTACACACAGTACACACCCTATCAGGCAGAGATTAGCCAAGGCAGATTAGAAAGTTTACTCAATTTTCAGACTATGGTCTCCGACCTTACGGGGCTTCCAATAGCCAATGCCTCCCTTTTAGACGAAGCCACTGCCGCTGCTGAAGCAATGAGTATGTTATTTCATCATGTAAACAAAGGTGCAGTTGCCGAAAAGCCTAAGTTCTTTGTTGATGATGCCATCTTCCCGCAAACAAAAGATGTTCTAATCACCCGCTCTGCTCCCTTGGCAATAGAACTTGTTTTTGGCGACTACAAAATAACCCCAATAGACGATAGTTTCTTCGGTGCCCTCATTCAATACCCAAATAGCAACGGTAGTATCGAAGATTATACAGCATTTATAGAGACTGTTCAAGCAGTAAATGGCTATACGGTATTGGCAACAGACCTCTTAGCACTGACGCTTCTCAAAAGCCCTGGCGAATTAGGTGCCGACGTAGCAATAGGTTCCGCACAACGCTTCGGAGTGCCATTGGGATATGGTGGCCCGCATGCTGCATTCTTTGCCACAAAGGACGAGTTCAAAAGAGGTATGCCCGGACGCCTGATTGGCGTAAGTATCGATGCAAAAGGTAACAAAGCCCTGCGCATGGCTCTGCAAACAAGGGAGCAACACATCAAACGCGAAAAAGCAACTTCCAACATTTGTACGGCGCAGGCCTTATTGGCCAATATGGCTTCCATGTATGCTATTTATCATGGTGCCGATGGGTTAAAAGATATAGCCACTCGTATTGCCACACTTGTGCAGGTCTTAGCAGAAGCATTGGAAGAGTTGGGTTATTATAATTTGAACACCTATTGCTTCGATACCCTGAAAATAAAAGCAAATACAGAAACCCTACGCATCCTTGCCGAGGAAAACAATATAAACTTTTATTATCCGGATGCCGAACACGTAATTATTTCTTTGGATGAAACCACCTCTCAAACCGATGTCTTGGATATTGCCTACACTTTTGCGCAATTAAACGGTCTCGACGAGGCAACCATCAACTTCGATAGCGAGGAAGAAGTCAACACCATCCCATACTTCGCCAAAAGAACTTCTCCATACCTCACACATCCTGTTTTTAATACGCATCACAGTGAGAGTCAGATGATGCGCTACATTAAACAGTTGGAAAATAAAGATTTATCACTCAATACCAGCATGATTTCCTTAGGAAGTTGTACCATGAAACTGAATGCAGCTACCGAAATGATACCAGTTAGCTGGCCCGAATTCAGCAAGATTCACCCTTTTGCCCCAGCTGCCCAAACAAAGGGCTACCAACAAATAATAGATGAGCTTTCCACTTACCTATGTGCCATCACAGGTTTCGATGCCTGTAGTTTGCAGCCCAATAGTGGCGCCCAAGGCGAATATGCGGGGTTATTAACCATTATGGCGTACCACAAAGCACAGGGTCATCAGCATAGGAATGTGGTATTGATACCCATTTCGGCACATGGTACCAATCCAGCAAGTGCCGTTATGGCTGGGATGAAAGTAGTCGTGGTAAAAGGTACAGAAGATGGTTACATAGACGTAGAAGACCTCAAAACAAAGGCCGAAACGCATAAAGATAACTTAGCTGGCCTCATGGTTACCTATCCGTCTACACATGGGGTTTTTGAAGAAGCTATCAAAGAAATCTGTGCAACCATACATCTTTTAGGAGGCTTGGTATATATGGACGGCGCCAATATGAATGCACAAGTAGGACTCACTTCTCCTGCCGAAATTGGTGCAGATGTCTGTCACCTCAACTTACATAAAACATTTGCAATCCCACATGGCGGCGGCGGACCAGGCATGGGACCAATTTGTGTAAAAGAGAAGCTAAAACCCTACCTCCCCGGACACTTTGTATTGCAGGAAAGCTTTCCGTTAACCGATAACCGTCAACCTAATATCAACGATCAACGGTCAACGGTTCTACATTCCGTTTCCGCCGCCCCCTACGGCTCTGCGTCTATTTTATTGATTAGTTACGCTTATATAAAATTGTTGGGACACGATGGTCTAAAATCTGCCACAGAATATGCCATCCTCAACGCAAATTACATGAAAGCAAGGCTTCAGAAGTACTACCCAATCTTATATACAGGCCACAACGGCAGTGTGGCACATGAGTTTATTGTCGATTTGCGCCCTTTCAAAACAACAAGTGGAATAGAGGCTGAAGATGTGGCAAAAAGATTGATCGACTACGGTTTCCACGCACCTACAATGAGTTTCCCTGTGCCCGGAACCATTATGATTGAGCCAACTGAAAGTGAAGACAAGGCAGAATTGGATCGTTTCTGCGATGCACTTATTGCTATCTATGCTGAAATAAAAGAAGTTGAGAATGGCGTTTACGACAAAAATAGTAATCCACTAAAAAATGCACCGCATACACAACAGGTTATCTGCAACGATGAGTGGAGCAATCCTTATTCTCGCAAAGTAGCTGCTTTTCCGCTCGATTATGTTTCCAAAAATAAGTTCTGGCCTAGTGTGGCACGTATTAATAATACCTTCGGTGATAGAAACCTTATCTGCACCTGCGAACCTATAGAAAGCTATATGGAAGTAGAGGCATAAAGGGGATACGGGGATACCAATACGATTCCATTCTTTTTAATTACTTGAATGGGATAAGAAGGTGGAAACATACATAGAAGAGAAGCTAAAAAGGTTTGATAGTGATTTATAATGTATGCTTTTTTTTACCAAAAAGACACTTAACCACAAAGTAGTACTTAAGGAAAACTTTGCATGCTTTGTATTTATCTCTTAACTATTAGACCCTTATAAAGGCTCTATTTACCTTTACAATGAGCTGTAGTAAACCTTAAAAGTCATATAGCACATTAAACCCAATAGTGGTGAGTTTATCGCTTTCTATTCCCTGTTTATAGTACATACCTATCGTTACAGCTTCGCTATCCCACTTTGGCAATTTGAAGCGAACACCACCCCTTAGCATTGGGCCATAGGTAGCGCCATTGTAGTTTGAATACTCGCTATTGGATATACTTATTTTATAGTACCCAAAACCTGCACCTACATAACCACCAAAATGCTTATCATTTTCTTTTGTGGATTTACATCCCATATTATAATCTACCACTACTGGCAGGTCATAAGCAAAGGATATACCTGCATCATCGCCACTGGTATTGCTTACTACAGCAAGACCTACCCCAATGGGTGCCCCCACACTGATGGAAGAATTTTCATTCTCGATAAAGTTATACCTAGGGAAATAGGTGAGGTTTGTTTGGCTGAGCCCAAAACTCTCTGAGCCACCGGGGATTTTCACAGTACCTACAATTGCAGAAATTGTGGCTCCAGCACCATGCATGAAGTGTTGGGCAAATAGACCCGGCGTGTAAACACACAACACAAACAATAAACAATAGAATCTTTTAATGGCCATATACACATTTTATTCGTTGGTAAATCTGTTTTATAATTTTTTCATTTAAGATATTTCTCTTTCGCCTATTTGTTCTACTCTTTATATTCTTTACTTGAAATATGTCTTTTGTAAATAATCAATGCTTTTTGTATAATTATTGAATCTCATGTTAAGATTAACGCATTTCCTGGTAACTTTATTGTATCTCACAATGAGATTATTGCGTTTTGAAGTTTCATTATTGCATAATAAATGGTAATTATCGTATCTTAAAATGCAATTTGCGTATCTCATACCTTCATTTCGCTTTCTAATAATAGTATTTATTCTCATTACATGTCTTAAATGCTTTATTACATGTCTTAAACCTTGTATTACAGATGTTTTATCCTGTATTACAAGTGTTTTATCTTGTATTACACGTCTTAAATCTTGTATTACATAAGTTTTATCCTGTATTACACGCCTTGAACCTTGTATTACAAATGTTTTATCTTGTATTACACGTCTTAAATCTTGTATTACATAAGTTTTATCTTGTATTACACGCCTTAAACCTTGTATTACAAATGTTTTATCTTGTATTACACGCCTTAAATGCTGTATTACATGGGTTTTATGGTATGTTACACGAAATGAG
>CAITVK010000024.1 GCA_903895845.1 uncultured Chitinophagaceae bacterium | reverse complement strand
ATAATAAAATAATTATGATTTTATCAACTCAAAAGAGGCGGATTGTATTGAAAAAAATCATTTACCTCACTACACAGCAACGAAAAAGGTCCATTTGCGCCATTTAACGAACTACATAGCAATGTAGTGAGGTAAATGACGCCATTATACAAGGTACACGGCAATGTAGTAAGGTAAATGAGGTCATTATACAGGGTACACAGCAATGTAGTGGGGTAAATGACTCCATTATACAAGGTACACGGCAATGTAGTGAGGTAAATGAGGTCATTATACAAGGTACACAGCAATGTAGGCTTGTAAATGACGCCATTATATACTATTCGTTGCTGTGTAGTGAGGTAAATGGATTATTTTGGTAGGATTTCGTTCTGCTACTTGTGTTGAAACAAGTGTGCGAATGGGAGTAGGGGGCGAAATGTAGTAACAGATTTGACAACTTTCTAAAAGTTGTCAAATCTTGCAAGTAAAATGAGTGCTGCCAGTCCCGCTAGGGACAACATATTGGTAGCAATAGCACAGTTAGATTGGTGAAAGTGCCGTAGGCACGATATAGAGATTTAATTGAAAACAAGTAGCAATTGCCTTCTATCAATAAGCAATAATATGTCGTCCCTAGCGGGCAATGTTATTAGGTTGAGGCTTTTTATCTATACTATTGGACGGAAATCAGGGTGTCAGCCTGAGCTTGTCGAAGGCGTTTAATGCAGGAAGGAACCTTAATTTAACCCGGTTTCGACAAGCTCAACCTGACAGTCGCTCCCTTAACTAAATAATATTGCCCTAGCGGGACTTTACGTTTGTTCGGGCATCCTATTTCTACCAATATCCCGTGCCTAAAGGCACTTGTTTGTCTTGTTACTGATAGTTTCGTTCTGCTATTTGTATTCAGACAAGTGTGCGAATGGGAGTAGGGGGCGAGGAGGAAGGAGGAATAATTAAACACATAGATACATAGTTACATAGAACACACAGGTTAAGCATCAAGACTATGTGCGCTATGTAACTATGTTTCTATGTGTTAAAATAAAATTGTGCTTGTTGCGGGTGGCTAGGTAAATGGATTGTTTAGGGAGGATATCTGTCGCCTAAATGTGTTCAAATAAGTGTGCGGATACATTTAGTAGAACGAAAGAAAACCCATCCATTCCCACAAGAATCCCTCCCACAAAAGATAGCTGCGTATATTTGCGGCTATGACAGATACGGCTAGCAATAAAAAGGTTCGGGTACGGTTTGCGCCATCGCCTACGGGTGGCTTGCACCTCGGTGGTGTGCGTACGGTGTTGTTTAATTATCTATTTGCCAAACAACATGGCGGTGATTTTATAGTGCGGATTGAGGATACAGACCAGACGAGGTTTGTGGAGGGCGCAGAGGATTATATCTTCGAAACCCTTGCGTGGTGTGGGTTGGTGCCGGATGAGAGTCCGTTGCACGGTGGCCCTTTTGCCCCTTACAGGCAGAGCGAACGCAAGGCGATGTACAAGGAATTTGCTGACAGACTACTTGCAGAAGGAAAAGCTTACTACGCTTTTGACTCGGCTGAAGAACTGGATGCAAAACGAAAAGAAATTAATAACTTTCAGTATAGTCATGCTACCAGAGGCATGATGAAGAACTCGCTGACACTTACGATTGACGAAACAGAACACCTTCTTAGTTCTGGTGCGCCTTATGTGATCAGGATATTATTGCCTGAGAACCAAGAGGTGACATTTAATGACCTGATTAGAGGAGAGATTACTTTTAATACCAATCAGGTGGATGATAAAGTGTTGCTGAAGGCTGATGGGATGCCTACTTATCACCTGGCTGTGGTGGTGGACGACTATAAAATGCAGATTACACATGCTTTCCGTGGCGAAGAATGGTTGCCATCGGCGCCTGTGCATGTGTTGCTTTGGAAATACCTTTTTGGGTTGGAAAATATGCCGCAATGGGCACACCTTCCCTTGATATTGAAGCCCGACGGCAATGGCAAACTAAGCAAAAGAGATGGCGACAGGCTCGGCTTTCCTACGTTTGCCTTGGATTGGGTTGATCCTAAAACCAAGGAAGTAACCATTGGTTTCCGGGAGCGTGGTTTTCTGCCTGAGGCCTTTGTGAATATGTTGGCTGCCCTTGGATGGAACGATGGAACGGGACAAGAAGTATTCTCTCTGGAAGAACTGGTAGCGAAATTCAGTATTGACCGCGTGCACAAGGGCGGTGCCAAGTTCGACTATGAGAAGGCGAAATGGTATAACCAGGAATGGCTGAAACACCTGCCTGTGGAACGATACGCCGGATTGGTGAAGGCATTGTTTGAGAAACAGAATATAGCGATTGAAGACAATAAGGGGTTCGAAAGGGTATTGGAACTGATAAAGGAACGCTGTGTGCTGTTGAATGATTTTGTGGAGCAAGGCAGTTTCTTCTTCAAGCAGCCGGAGACGATAGACATTGCTTCTATTCAACCCAAATGGGACGAGAAGAAGAACCTTTTCTTTGTAGAATTACTGCGCGCACTTGAGTTAAGTACGCTTTGGGAAGCCGCTGACTTAGAGAAGGAGTTCAAGGAATCGGCCGCTGCCCACCAGCTAAAGCCCGGTGAACTGATGCTGCCATTCAGAATTATGTTGGTAGGGGGTAAGTTCGGTCCCGGTGTGTTCGAGATAGCCGAGATATTGGGTAAAGCAGAAACCGTGAGCCGAATCAAGAAAGTTTTGGGTATGTTAGAATAAAACAAGAAAGCCACAGAGAACATTAATTTCTGTGGCTTTCTTTCACTCATAACTCATCATTCATAACTCATAACTACCTTCCTAGCCATATAGTTCCAAGTGAATATCCTTTTTGTCATAGCCTAGCTGCACCAGTTTATCCTTTGCATCATCTACCATATTCTTCCATCCACACAAGTAAAAGTTGGCAGGTGCCAGTTCTCCGTTGCTTGCAGCCTTAATAAGTTGCTCATACACCCCATGTACATAACCCGAAAAACTACCTTCCGGCACATCAGCTACCCGGGAGTAGGTAGGATAAAAGTGAAAGTTGGGTTCGTCCTTTTCCAGTTGTTTCAACTCTTTGATGTACAAGCCATCTTCTAAATGTCGACAGCCAAAAATGATATTAATCTTCTTATGGGGTACTTTGTGTGCGTGAATATATTGCGCCATCGAGCGGAAAGGGGCAATACCTGTTCCGGTGCAGATGAGGTATAAGTCCTTGTCCAGCGTTTCGGGCAGAGTAAACTTGCCAATAGGTCCACGGAGCATCACTTCCATCCCCACATGTCCTTCTCTGAACAGATAGCTTGTTCCGGCACCACCTTCCAAGCGTACAATAACCAGTTCAATTACATTAGTGCCATCGGGAGGGGAGGCGATGGAGTAGCTACGCCATCTTTTGTGCTTTTCCTCGTGTATGGGGAGGTCGAGGGTTACAAACTGTCCCGCAATAAAATCAAAACTTTCCAGCTCTGGTATTTCAATCCAGAAACGTTTCGTGTTGGGGGTTTCATCCGCTATTTTAATCATTTTTCCAATACGCCAAGGCTCTTGCATAACAATCGTTTCGGCTAAAGTAATACTAATATTTTAATGGAGGAAGTAATAGTTTCAGCAGGTAGAAAAATGATGTTTTTAACCAACAAGCAGCTTTCAAATTGTCAGGCTTAAAATCAGTTTGTTTTACTAAATAAGAAAAAAAGTTTAACGGAAACTTAAATAACAAAAAAAGTTTCCATAGTTTCGCCGCAGATTATTGAAGATATGGAGATAGGAGAACGGATAGTACAGAAGGCACACGAATTGTTTATGCGGTATGGCATTCGTAGCATCAGTATGGATGAGATAGCTAAGGAGTTGGGCATTTCGAAAAAGACTATTTATCATTCATACAAAGACAAAGAGGCACTGGTGGACGGGGTGCTGGACATAGAGATTAACAGGATGGAGTGTGACTGCTCGCAAACCAAACACGAAGCAGAGAATGCAGTACACGAACTGTTTCTGGCACTAGACATTATGGAAGAACTGTTTGCAGGATTTAATCCCTCAATACTATTCGACCTGGAAAAATACCATCCAAAAGCGTTTACAAAGTTTACCGAACATCATAATGCCTACCTGTACGAGACGATAAAAGAGAATCTGGAGAAAGGAATAGAAGAAGGGAATTACAGACAGGAAATAGATGTGGACATCATCACAAAGTTTAGGATTGGTAGTATGTTTCTCATCTTTAACCTGAACTACTTTCCGCATGGAAGCTACCCTTTATCGAAGCTTTGCGTAGAGATAACAGATAATTTTTTGCATGGATTGGTTACACCGAAGGGACAAGAACTGATTGATAAATATAAACAAGAAAGAAAAAAATAAACAATATGATAAGACACAAACACTTAATGGCAGTGATGCTCTATGTTGTTTTGTTGGTTGTTTCCAAGGCATCTGCACAGTTGCCTGCCACCAACACGCATAGTTTTACGCTGCAAGAGGCAGTAGATTTTGCCAAAAAGAACAACACACAGGTCAAGAATGCATTGCTGAACCTGCAAATTCAACGTCAGGAAAATAGAGGGATAACGGCAGCTGCTTTGCCATCCCTGTCTGGAAATATCGGCGCAACCAAGTACTTCGATATTCCTACACAGGTTATTCCGGCAGGAGCTTTTCCTGGTCAGACAGCCGATCAGGCACTTAGCTTTGGTTTGAACTACAATGCTAGTGCTGGTTTGCAATTACAACAGCTTCTTTTTGATGGGCAAGTATTTGTGGGACTACAAGCAAGAAAAGCTTCCTTAGATTTTCAATCAAAAAATGTTGAAGTAACCGAAGAAGCCATTAAAGTTAATGTAGAGAAAGTCTATTATCAGCTGGTGGTGAGTAAAACACAAGTGAAACTACTGGATGCCAACATTGCAAGGCTTGAAAAACTGGAACACGACAGCAAAGAGCTGTACAAGAATGGCTTTGCAGAAAAGCTGGACGTTGATAAAGTAAACGTGCAACTGACTAACCTGAAAACACAGAAGATAAGTGTGCTGAATAGCATCAACATTGGTTACGTTGGATTGAAGACATTGATGGGAGTGCCCGTGAAAGACGAATTGCAACTGACTGATACACTGAGCGAAGCAGAAATAAAGGACGGTATCCTGCAAGATGCACCTTATCTGTACAATGACAGGAAGGAATTTCAGTATGCGCTATTGGGTAAGAAACTGAATGAATACAATATCAAAAGATACCAGCTTTCTTACCTGCCGACTGTGGCTTTGAGTGGAACTTATGCAAAGCAAGCGTACAGGCATGAGTTTAATTTCTTTGGTAAGGGCGACTGGTATCCGGCATCATGGGTATCTCTGAATATTTCGGTGCCATTATTTGATGGTTTTGCCAAAGATGCCAAAGTGAAACAATCTAAACTGGAGCTACAGCAAACAGAAAACAACATAGATAACCTGAAACTTAACATTGATGCTGAAGTAGAACAGGCTACACTAAACTTTAAATCGGCAATTGCTACCATCGACTTCCAGAAGAAGAACATGGAATTGGCTGAGGCGGTCTATAATCAGACAAAAAAGAAATATGAGGTAGGTACAGGAAGCAATACAGAGATTAACGCTGCCGAAACGGACCTTGTTACTGCACAGACCAATTACATCAACGCGTTGTACAATGCTATCATTGCCAAAGTAGATTATAAAAAGGCAATTGGGAAACTATAAGTATCAGGCGTAAGGAGTAAGGGATAAGTCGTAAGTAAGACATAAGAGCGAAAAGTTATTCTTTTCATTTAAATCACTTTAATCACAAATAAATAACTAACATGAAACAAATTAAAAGAGCAATACTGATACTGTCAGTAATAACAATGGCGGCTTGCGGTGGAAACAAGACCGGGGATGCAGCCATCAAAGAAAAGAAAGACCAGTTGGCTAAGCTAAAAGACCAACAGACCGACATTACAAAAAAGATTGCAGGACTAGAAGCTGAAATTGCCAAATTAGATCCTTCTTCTGTTCAAGCAGAGAAGGCAAAACTGGTAACTTTAAGCACCATTGCACCACAGGAGTTTAGTCATTTTATTGATTTGGAGGGAAAAATAGAGGCAGTCAACATCTCTTATGTAACGCCTAAAAATGGTGGTGGACAAGTGAAAGCCTTGTTTGTAAAGAAAGGTGATGTGGTAAAGAAAGGACAGTTATTGCTTCAATTAGATAATACCATTGCCCAACAAAGCTACACTGCTGCCGAAAATGGGCTGAAGACTTTGCGCACCCAACTGGATTTCGCCAAAACAATCTACAAGAAACAGAAGGCTTTATGGGCTGAGAATATTGGCACAGAAGTACAATTACTTACCGCAAAAAATAATGTAGATAACCTGCAAACACAATTAACGACATCAGAGGCACAAGTAAAAATTTACAAGGATCAATTGGAATTTGCAAATGTTTATGCCGATGTAAGCGGTATTGCGGATGACGTAAATGTACGAGTAGGGGAAGCTTTTGTGGGTATGGCTGGTACATTGGCACAGATAAAGATTGTAAATGCAAGTGACTTGAAAGTTACGGTTAATATTCCCGAAAACTACCTGAATAAAGTTCATGTAGGAAGCCGTATCAAAGTAAATCTTCCCGACATAAAGAAAACAATAGAGGCTACCGTAACAGTGGCAAGCAGCCTGATAGATGCCAGCAGCAGAAGCTTTTATGTAGAAGCTAAGATTCCTGCTGATAAAGACTTTCACCCAAATCAGATTGCTTTGGTAAATATTCAGGATTATACAAATCCAAAAGCGATTACTGTTCCAATCAACACTTTGCAAAGTGACGAGAAAGGTAAGTATGTGATGGTGGCTGTGCAAGAAGGCAACAGACTTGTTGCAAAGAAAAAAACTGTAACTATTGGTGAATTGTATGGAGATAGTCTTGAAATAAAGAGTGGATTGGTTGTTGGTGATGTGATTGTAACCGAAGGATACCAAGGATTGTATGAGAACCAATTGCTAACAATCAAATAAGTATTTGTTGGCAACTAAAAACATTAATATATGAGTGTATTAGAAAACATAAAGGACAAATTCAAAGAGTTTGGACCTACAACTTGGAGTATCAACAACAAGACTCCCATCTATTTCTTAATCCTGGTTGTCTCGTTATGGGGAATGTTTCAGTTTGCAACGCTTCCCAAAGAGCAGTTTCCAGATATCGTGATTCCTACCATTTATGTACAGACCATCTACGTAGGTAATTCGCCAAAGGATATAGAAAACTTAGTTACCCGTCCTATCGAGAAACAGATTAAGGGCATCACAGGTGCTAAAATCAAGAAGTTTACCAGTACTTCACAACAAGATTACAGCGCCATAATGGTGGAATTTGACACCGATGTAAAGACTGATGTGGCGTTACAGAAGGTAAAGGATGCGATGGATAAAGCAAAGCAAGATTTACCTACCGACCTAACACAAGAACCTACTGCATTGGAAGTTAGCTTTAGCGAACAGCCAATTATGTATGTGAACTTGAGTGGTGATTATGATTTGGTTAAGCTGAAAAAATATGCTGATGACCTGAAAGATAAGCTGGAAGACCTTCCGCAGATAACCCGTGTAGATATTGTTGGTGCGCCTGAAAGGGAGTTTCAAATTAATGTAGATAACTACCGTATGCAAAGTGCAGGTGTAACTTTTGATGACATCAGCAACGCAGTACAAAGGGAGAATCTGGACATCTCTGGTGGTTTATTGGATGTAGGTACCATGAAACGTAACCTTCAGTTGAAGGGACAACTAAAAACCGCAGCAGACATTTCTCAGATTATCATTCGCAATACTTCTGGTAGCCCGATTTATCTGAAAGATATAGCCGAAATAAAGGATACAACAAAGGAGAAAGAAAGCTATGCCCGATTGGATGGAAAGAATGTTGTTACCTTAAATATTATTAAGCGTAGTGGTGAAAACCTGATTGAAACAAGTGATGGCGTAAAGAAAATAGTAGAAGAAAGCAGAGGGGTATTGTATCCTAAGAACCTGAATGCCGTTATCACTGGCGATTTGAGTATCAAAACAAGAACTTCTTTCAATGACCTGGTAAACTCAATCATTATCGGATTTATCTTAGTATTGATTATCCTGATGTTCTTTATGGGCGTTACCAATGCCTTCTTTGTGGCGCTATCAGTGCCTCTGAGTATGTTCGTAGCGTTTGTGTTCTTGCCCGGAGCGGACTTAATAGTAGGCACACACGTTACCCTAAACTTCATTGTTCTTTTTGCTTTACTCTTCGGACTAGGTATCATTGTGGATGACGCCATTGTGGTAATAGAAAATACCCACCGCATTTTCGTGGAAGGCAAAGGGAAAATATCTTCAGCAATTGCCGCACGTATGGCTGCTGGGGAAGTATTTGTTCCGGTTTTGGCAGGTACACTTACCACCCTTGCACCATTCTTTCCGTTGTTGTTCTGGCCAGGTATTATTGGTAAATTCATGGTGTACTTACCAACCATGTTGATATTTACTTTGGCGGCTTCGTTGTTAGTAGCATTTATCATGAATCCTGTTTTTGCAGTGGACTTTATGAATCATGCCGATGACGAAGATATTAAGGATAAGCACAAACTATTTAAGAAGCCTGTATTTTGGATTGTTCTTGTAGCAGGAATTATTCTGGATATAATAGGTGCATCTTTCTTGGGTAACCTACTTATTTTCTTCTTGCTGTTGATGATCTTAAACAGATATGTTTTGGATGATGCCATTCATGCTTTCCAGAACAGGGCGTTACCTTGGATAATGAACCATTATGAGTCCTTACTTCGTTGGGCATTAGATGGTTGGAAACCAGTTTATCTTCTTTTAGGAACGATTGGGTTGTTCTTTGTTTCCTTATTCATCTTTATCGGCAGCGTAAAGTCGGGTCATATACCTATTACTTTCTTCCCCAAAGGAGATCCCAATCAGATATATGTTTATCTGAAACTTCCTGTAGGAACAAGTGTAGAATACACCGACAGTGTTACGAGGGTATTGGAAGGCAGGGTAGATAAGGTTTTGGGAACTGATAATGGTAAGAAAAACCCCGTAGTAGAAAGCGTTATTACAAATGTTGCTTTGGGGGCTAACGATCCTAGTAGTGGCGATAGAAGTACCCGTAGTGAATTAGGCAGGATTCAGGTTTCATTCGTAGAATTTGAAAAAAGAAATGGTGTAGGCACAAGACCTTATATGGATTCTATCCGTGCACATATGAAGGGAATTCCAGGTGCGCAGATTACGGTTGACCAAGAAAGTGGTGGACCGCCAACAGATCCTCCAGTGAATATTGAAATATCCAGTGAAGATTTTGATGCGTTAATCAAGACATCAGTATCTCTTAAGAATTATCTTGATTCTATTCAGGTACCAGGTGTAGAAGAATTGAAGATGGATGTTGATTTGAATAATCCGGAA
Source organism: uncultured Chitinophagaceae bacterium (assembly GCA_903895845.1). Lineage (GTDB taxonomy): Bacteria > Bacteroidota > Bacteroidia > Chitinophagales > Chitinophagaceae > Parasediminibacterium. The sequence continues at coordinate 9,596 of CAITVK010000024.1, read as the reverse complement.
ATAACCCTTCATGTAAATCGCCAACGTGCTTTAATAGAAGGTGTTTCTACCGCACAGATTGGTCTCGCTATCAGGACTGCTTTATTTGGTAAGGAAGTTTCTAAGATCAAGGAAGGAAAGGATGAATATAAAATTCAGTTACGTAACAATGAACTTCAACGTCAGAACTTAACTGAGTTGCTGAATATGAAGATATACTTCCGTGACTTTGCTTCGGGGGGAGCTATTAAAAATATCCCTATCAGTTCTTTAGTTACTATTGAACCTTCCAGTACGTTGGGTAGTGTGAAGCGTAAAAACGAAAAGCGTGTGATTAGCCTTGTATCAAACGTTTTAACGACAAAAGGATACAATGCCACTGCGGTAAACCAAGTGCTAAAGGGATATATAGACAACTTTAAGGGTGCTCAGGATGGCGTAACCATCAAGCAAACCGGTGAAGGGGAACAACAGGCAGAAACAGGTGCATTCCTTGGTAAGGCATTGGTTATTGCACTTGCTAGCATCCTGTTTATATTGGTATTACAGTTTAATAGCGTAAGTAAACCAGTTATCATTTTGTCCGAAATTATCTTTAGTGTAATTGGTGTGTTCCTTGGATTTGCAGCTACTGGAATGGAGGTTTCGGTATTAATGACAGGGCTAGGTATTGTGGGGCTTGCCGGTATTGTGGTTAAGAATGGTATATTGGTTATTGAATTCACTGACGAGCTTAGAGCACGTGGATTAAAAACAAGAGAAGCGTTGGTGCAGGCAGGTAAAACGCGTATCATTCCCGTATTGCTTACTGCTGTTGCAGCAATACTCGGCTTTATTCCAATTGCCGTAGGCTTCAATATCAACTTCATTACTTTGTTTAGCGAGTTGAAACCACACATTTTCTTTGGAGGGGATAACGTGGTATTCTGGAAGCCACTAAGCTGGACTATCATCTTTGGGTTGGCATTTGCCTTCTTTATGACCCTGATAATTGTGCCTAGTATGTACTTGATAGCAGAACGTTTGCGCCGACCAATGCGCAAGATGTACGGTGGCAAATGGATAAGTTTTATGGGCATTCCGCCGCTTACAATCCTATTCTTGTTATTGATGTTGGTTACTTTAATTATTCAAAAGATAAAACATGTAGGCAGGGCAAGGAGATTGAAAGACGTAGATACAGTCAACAAAGCCTTCATTGGCAGTTGGTTATAACTTTAGTTGATATAAAAAGAGCCTTACTTCACAAAGAAGTAAGGCTCTTTTAGTTTTATAAACCTGTTGTCTAGTAACTATTAAAGGTTAACATTATTTCGTTGGGGAGATTGTGGGCTTTAAACTTCTCTAACCATTCATTGCCTAGTTGTTCATTTTTCTCCACACCTTCACCGCTCAAATACATCTGTGCCAATAAATATTGTCCATGTGGATGATTCTGATTGGCTGCTTGTTCTATATAAGTCAATGCCTTTTGTTTATTTCTACTTGTTCCTCTTCCTTTTAGGTACATGTAGCCACAGTAATACTGTGCTTTGGCCAAACCATTTTTAGCAGCTTTTTCATAGAGAGATAAAGCTTTTTCGTAATTATTATATTCTGTTTCTTCTTGGAAAGCCTGCTGATAATATTTTTCAGCATCTGCTTCATTAGGTATCCATTTCTTAAAAAAACTCATAATTGTACTGTTATCCCAAGATTAGTTAATAATGTAGCACAAATAATCCAGCTTTTCAAATGGCAGATTGTACATAGAGGGGAATGGGGGTATCTCTAAATGTTTTTTATCCATACTGTAAAACAAATGCCTTCGAAAAACCGCTGACTTTTGTTATTCACCAAGAGAATAAAATTAGCAGAAGTGCTGCATCAGAAATTTCTTTTAGCATACTAATCGGTAATTATTCACTTTTTAATGCTTTGGCATACACTTCAAGCACGCGCTTTCTGGCAAATTCATGATTAACGATAGGTTGAGGATAATCGAAACTATCTAGTTCGGGTATCCATTTGCGAATGTATTTCAGATCTTTATCAAACTTTTCTGTTTGAAGTGTAGGATTGAAAATTCTAAAATACGGAGCCGCATCACAGCCACTTCCTGCTGCCCATTGCCAGCCACCATTATTGGCAGCATAATCAAAGTCCAGCAGTTTCTTTGCAAAATAGAGCTCGCCCCAACGCCAGTCTATCAATAAATGCTTCGTTAGGAAAGAAGCCACAATCATCCTTACTCTATTGTGCATATAGCCGGTAGCATTCAGTTCGCGCATGCCAGCATCCACAATCGGATAACCCGTTTTGCCCGCACACCATTTCTCAAAGTCGTCCTCATTATTCACCCATTCAATTTCCTCATATTCTTTTTTAAAGGCACCACCCCTACGCACGTGTGGGAAATGCCACAGGATGCTGTGATAAAAGTCTCGCCATATCAGTTCATTCAAATAGGTCTCACTAATATCTTTTGCTTGCCTGGCAATCTCCCGAACGCTCACGGTACCAAAACGTAGGTGCACACCCAACTGCGACGTACCTCTGATAGCAGGGAAGTTGCGCTGTTGCTGATATTTGGCCACTATGCCAAGATTGAGTTCTTTGGATGGAAAGAGTTGTTCGGAAGTCGTAAATCCAATACTTTCCAAAGAAGGGATTGGCAAAGGTGCCTGCTGGTAGAAGTTGGAAAAATATTTTTCGGTAGGATAAGCTTTTAAATGAAAAGGGGTTAGCCGGGCTTTCCATTTGTTACTAAAAGGCGTAAAAACAGTGTATGGTTTGCCATCGTCTTTTTGTACTTCATCCCTTTCAAAAATCACCTGGTCTTTGTATGTGTGCAGTGTGGCATTGTGTTCTAATAACAAATTGCCTATCTGCGTATCCCGATCCATGGCATATTGCTCATAGTCGTGGTTGGTGAAAACTTTTTCTATTTTATAAGTAGCAACAAGTTGCTTAAAAGCTTCCAAAGGGGTGCCGTAAAATACATGTAGGCTACTGCCCAAATTCAACAATTGTTGTTGCATTTCCAGAAGGGCGGCATGTATAAATGCAACCCTTCTATCGGTTTGATCTTCCAGTTTATCCAATATGTTCCGATCAAAAATAAAGATAGGCAAGACATTGTTTTCGCTTTTGAGGGCGTGGTACAAAGCGGCATTGTCCTGCAAGCGAAGGTCTCTCCTAAACCAGATAATATTGACAGTATCCATTGAAAGTTAGTTGTTGTAGGAATAGAAAACAGTAATTGGTGCGAATAGTTTTGAGAGATGTAGCTGCGATAAAGATTTATAAGGAGTCTCATGCCATACACAACCCTTTGTTTTCATTGATTGGTGCAGAAAGGGCACTGCTTAATAGGCCAATCTGGATGGGGGTATGTTTGTTTTTTATTAAGGCAGGCAAAATGTTTTTTAATTAGCAGGATGAACTCCATGTTTTTGGAATAGAAAAAATGTGTTTCTGAAGAAAATAATCCATTTTTCTAGAGGGGAAGCAAGAAAAAGAAATGCGCCTTTTTGCACCATTTATTTCGCACAACAAATCATTTATCATGCTAACATGCCACTTGTCATATGAGTTAATTGTCTAAAACGTACCTAGATGCTCCTTTTTGTGCCACTATTCTCGCGAGATTAACGACCCAGTTCGCAAGATTAATGCGCTGAAAAATCAGCCTTTTTTAAATTCTGGCAATACTTATCCTTTTTATCTCAGCTAAATTCAATCGTCAAATGTTAAAGTTCGCAGACCCAAAAAATGTAACGTATAAATACTAGCCTTCATTACAAATATGATTGGACTGCACATGACTTTTTACCCCTTTTTGGGGAAATTAGATTTTAATCCTACTACTTTTCTATTGTCTCAAAAAGGATTGACCGAATACTACTTTGCCAGTTGGGTAACCACCAAAGTCGAATTTGGACTCTGTGGTGCCTTCTTTGGTGAAGTGATAGCATAATTGAATGAGTAGCCATTGATTAACAAAAAAGTCCTCCGGCTTAATAGTCGGAGGACTTTTTTGTTAATCAATACCTTTTTTCTATAATTGCCTATCCTCTCTTTTAATTATTCAACATCAAAGGCATCACCAACATTAGCAAATCTTCGCCTTCTGCTTGTTCTGATGGTTTTATCAAACCCGCTTTTGTTGAAGTAGATAATTCCAGTCTCACTTCTGAAGTATCAGCCGCATTTAGCATTTCTATCAAAAACTTTGCATTGAAAGCAATTTGAAGGTCTTCGCCATCATATTGGCAATTCATTCTTTCATTACCTTCAAAATTAAAATCGATGTCTTGTGCAGCCATTTGTAATTCGCTTCCAGTAATATTCAAAGCAACTTGATTGGTGCTTTTATTACTAAAGATACTCACCCGACGCAACGCACTCTGGAAATCCGCTTTAGTAACCACCAATTTATAAGGGTTGTCTGCTGGTATGACTACTTTGTAATCTGGGAAACGTGCATCAATCAATCTACAAATCATTTGCACGTCGCCATGGCTCACAAACAAATGATTGCTGTTGTAACTGATTGTTATTTCATCATCATTATCCGGCAAGGCATTGCGCAACAAGTTCAATGGTTTCTTTGGAACGATAAAACTATCTGCTCTTGTAGCCTTAGTATCTGTTCTTTTATAACGAACCAGACGGTGTGCATCAGTTGCAACAAATTGTACAAATTCTGGATTCAATTCAAAGAAAACACCTGTCATGGCTGGTCTCAAATCATCATTGCTCACCGCAAACAATGTTTTGTTGATGGCAGTTACCAAAGAGCTACTAGTCATCGGGAAGCCAGTGGTATCATCGTTAGACGGTTCCTTTGGAAAGTTATCTGGGTTTTCGCCGGGCACTTTATACTTACCATTGTCACTTGTTATTTCTACCGAAAAGTTCTGATCGATGCTGAAGGTCAGCGGTTGATCAGCAATGTTTTTGAGGGTATCAATCAATATTTTAGCAGGGATACACACTTTGCCATCGGCCTTGCTTTCTACATCCATCTGCACACGCATCACCGTTTCTAGGTCGGTTGCAACAATGTTCAGTTTCTTATTTTCTATTTCAAACAAGAAATCTTCAAGAATTGGCAGTACCGTATTGGCATTGATAACACCATTAATTTGTTGAAGGTGTTTTAACAAAGACGAGGAGGAAACTATAAACTTCATATCTACTAATTATAAGCGACAAACCTAATGCAAATATTCAATATTCGTTACAGATTGTTTTGTTTGCGGGTCTAAATTAGGAATCAATGTTGTTATTATGTGGATATAACAAGTACTTAACCATAAAGGACACAAAGATTTTGTACAAGGAACACTAAGTAAAGAACGTAAAAATGTAAACCTTGTGTTTCTTTGTGCTTCTTTCCTTAGTGTTCCTTGTGGTAAAACCCTTGTGTGCTTCGTGGTAAAACATTATTATGTATTCGAAAAAAAGCTTTACGCCCGATCAGGCATTTCAAAAGATAAAACAATTCTGTGCCTATCAGGAAAGGAGCCACCGGGAAGTGACGGAGAAACTGTACAGCTTCGGATTATATAAAAAAGATGTAGAGATATTGTTGAGCCAACTGATAGAAGAGAACTATCTGAATGAAGAACGGTTTGCCATTGCTTTTGCAGGTGGAAAGTTCAGGATGAAACAATGGGGACGGGTCAAGATTAAATATGAATTGAAACAAAAAGGAATTAGTACTTATTGCATTGCCCTCGCCCTAAAGGAAATTGACGATGAAACCTATCTAGGAACATTGAAAACATTGGCGCTTAAGAAATGGGACAGCCTGAAGGGTGAACAATATCTAAATAGACAATCAAAAACCACTGGATACCTGTTGCAGAAGGGGTTTGAACAGAATTTGATTACTACTGCAATTAATGAAATAAGAAAAGGTGAGACTAAGTAGTAGTGATGCTTCTATTTATATTAAAATTTTGCCCAAGCTGAGAAAGAACTTCTGATAAGCAATAAAACAGATTCATAAACCGTTTATCCCTAATACTGAGAAGCTCTTCAAATTTTAACGCTTGTTTCAAAAAGAGCCTGTTTATATTTGTCAAACTAAAAAAGTAAACAACTATGGAATTATTTAAATCTGGTAACCCTACCCTCACAGAGAAAATATTTGACAATAGTGCCAACGCCGAGGCCTCTTTGCAAGGCACCATGACCATTAAAGGCACTATGAACAAGTTTGGCTTCTTATTACTGATGGTAATTGGCGGCGCAGCTTACACCTGGCATTTGTATCAGGATTTGAATAAGTCAATGATGATGACCCTAATGTTCACAGGCGCAATTGGTGGAATGATTTGTGGCTTTGCAATGATATTCAAGCCAACTTGGGCACAATATATCGCTCCTTTATACGGTATCCTGGAAGGCTTCTTTTTAGGAGGAATCTCAGCCCTTTTCAATGATATGTTTCAAAAAGCTTATCCAGGATTGATAATGCAAGCTGTTGGACTAACTTTTGGTGTTGCAATTGCTATGTTCTTATTGTATAATTTCAGAATCATCAAGGTAACTGATAAATTTAAAAGTATTCTTTTTACAGCAACGGGAGGTATTGCTTTATTTTACTTGCTCAGCATGGTACTAAGGATGTTTCATGTGAATATGCCTTTTATGTATGATAGTAGCCCATTAGGCATTGGTATTAGCCTGTTTGTAGTTGCTATCGCTGCACTGAATCTATTGATGGATTTTGATATGATTGAACGTGGCGCAGAACAAGGTGCACCAAAATACATGGAATGGTATGGGGCATTCGGATTACTGGTAACCATCGTTTGGTTGTATATAGAAATATTGAAGTTGCTTAGCCGTTTTGCCAAGAGAGACTAGGTAATTAACATAAAAATGTGCAAAACGCCGAATTGTGTAAAACAATTCGGCGTTTTTATTTTCTGTACTGTTATTTCTTCAATAAATACTCCTAATTTGGTGGCAATTTAAAATTGATTGCTATGTATTTAAATCGGTTAGGATTTTATGATCAGGAATTGATAGATATATACAAGCATTTGTTACTCCCTAGATTGATAGAAGAAAAGATGTTGGTACTTTATCGTCAGGGTAAAGTGAGCAAATGGTTCAGCGGTCTCGGGCAAGAGGCAATAAGCGTAGGAGCTACCCTTGCCATGGAACCCAATGAATGGATAATGCCACAACATAGAAATCTAGGGGTTTTCACAACCAGACATTTACCACTTCACAAACTATTTATACAATGGCAAGGCGGCAAGGATGGCTATAGCAAAGGTCGCGAACGTAGCTTTCATTTTGGTAGTCCTGAATATCATATCTGTGGAATGATTTCTCATCTTGGTGCCACCTTATCTGTTGCAGATGGCGTTGCCTTAGCTAATAATCTAAAAAAACAAACTAAAGCATCCTTGGCATTTATTGGTGATGGCGGCACAAGCGAAGGTGACTTTCACGAGGCACTTAACGTGGCTGCAGTATGGGGATTGCCAGTGATATTCGCCATAGAAAACAATGGATATGCACTCAGTACAACCACAAAAGACCAATTTCGCTGTGAAGATTTAATTGATAAAGCAAAAGGTTATGGTATAGAAAGCGCCTACGTGGATGGCAATAATATACTGCAGGTTTATGATGCAATAAAAGGAGTGAGAGAGGCTTGCTTAAGAGACGGAAAGCCTTATCTGGTAGAGTTTAGGACATTTAGAATGGGTGGGCACGAGGAGTCTAGCATAGATAAAAATATTCCGAAAGAATTGGTAGAAGAATGGGCATTGAAAGATCCTATTACCAACTTTGAAGCTTTTTTGGTGAAGGAGCAAGCATTGACTGAAAATCAGATTGCACAGATTAGAACTGAAATTCAGCGTTATATAGATAGCGAATGGGCAATTGCAGATAAGCCTAAAGCTTTTGTATACTCCGTTTCAGAAGAAGTAAATGACGTATACGCTGAGATGCATTCTGGAAAAGAAGACTGGCCAATTATTTCCAGTGAGAAGCAGTTAGAAGGTAAGCCCTCAACACCGACACGCTTCTTGGATGCAATAAAACAAGCCTTACAGCAATCATTAAAGAAACACCCCAATCTGGTGTTGATGGGACAGGATATTGGTGCTTATGGTGGCGTTTTTAAAGTAACAGAAGGTTTGCAAACTGAGTTTGGAAAAAATAGGGTTCGGGATACCCCTCTTTGCGAGAGTGCAATCATCGGTACGGCATTAGGATTGAGTCTGGAAGGTTACAAAAGTGTAGTAGAAATGCAGTTTGCAGATTTTGTATCTGAAGGGTTTAGTCAGATAGTCAATAACCTGGCTAAGATACATTACCGTTGGGGACAAAAGGCGGAAGTTGTTATACGAATGCCTACGGGTGCTGGTTTGGGTGCAGGCCCTTTTCATAGTCAGAGTAATGAGTCTTGGTTTACACATGTTCCTGGATTGAAAGTGGTATATCCTTCTAGTGCTTTCGATGCAAAAGGGCTTCTGGTTGCAGCTATTAATGATCCTAATCCTGTTCTATTCTTCGAGCATAAGGCATTATACAGAAGTATATCTGGCAATGTACCCAATGAATACTATGAGGTAGAAATAGGTAAGGCCAACTTGGTAAATAATGGTGATGATATTACGATTATCACCTACGGTGCAGGTGTTCATTGGGCATTGGAATATCAGAAGCAACATCCAGAAACCAGTATGAATATTCTCGATTTGAGAACTTTACTTCCGTTGGATTATACAAGTATTAGTTATGCGGTGGAAAAGACTGGTAGGGTATTAGTACTTCATGAAGACACTCTTATTGGTGGTATTGGAGGAGAAATTGCTGCATGGATAGGTGAACACTGTTTCTCTATGTTGGATGCGCCTGTATTGCGTTGTGCTAGTCTGGATACCCCCGTTCCTTTTAATACCGAACTAGAAAAACAATTCTTGGCAAAGAGTAGACTGCATGAAAGTATTACGAAGTTGCTTAGCTTTTAGTGAGCAAGAACCCATCGGCATCTTTCAAAAAAGGAAATTGTTTTCTGATTGATAACAAGTCTTCTTTCTCTAGAGTAAAAGTATAGGTATCCTCGACATCGGTTTTGGAATAGATAACTTCACCCAATGGATTAATGACCATACTATCCCCATTATGATAAATAGAATTGCCATCATTGCCCACTCTGTTTACACCAATCACATAACATTGATTCTCGATTGCCCTAGCTGTAAGCAATGTCTTCCAAGCTAAATTTCTTCTTTCAGGCCAGTTAGCTACATACAATAAGATATCATATTCAGCCTCTTGCTCATCTGCCTGTTGTTGTCTTGCCCACACAGGAAAGCGAAGGTCATAACAGACTTGTAGATTAATCTTCCAGCCTTTTACTTGTGCTATCAGTCGTTTATTCCCTGGGGCATAATGATTGTCTTCCCCTGCAAAAGCAAAGAGGTGTCGTTTGTCGTAATAGCTAAACTGTCCATTGGGAAGCATCCATATCAGACGGTTATAATAGTGTTCGTTTTCTTTGATGGCCAGACTTCCGGTTAGTATCACTCTTTTGGATATTGCAATACGTTTCATCCATTGCAACGCCTTTCCTTCCATGGTCTCTGCCACCTTCT
>CAITVK010000023.1 GCA_903895845.1 uncultured Chitinophagaceae bacterium | reverse complement strand
GCAATTATACAGTTTATATTCTACTCTTTACAGCAAAATACACTTCTTTTATGTAAAAAGGCTCACAATAAGCCAAATTAGAAAAGTTTTTCTCAATTAATAAATTTTCTGCAATTGTTATTATGGCTTTGGTGAAATTGAATTGATTACTGAAAATGGCATGGGGATGAACGAGGATGTTTTGTAGTTTCCCAGACCCATTTCCGGAAAAAACAATTATATTCTTCTGAAGTTCTTGCTCAAATGAATTTTCATCAAGAATGAGTGCCTGAGGAACCATCACATTTTGTACGCTACTGTTGTACATTGCAGTAAATACTTCCATCCGTCTGGCGTCAATCAATGGACAAAATAAATAATCCGAAACATCCTCCTTGTTCTGTTTCATAAAATTGATTGAAGAGAGAGCCAACATCTCCAGCGTATTCACCGCAATCAAAGGTTTGTTGAGTGCATAGCATAAACCTTTTGCAGAAGCAAGTCCTACCCGAAGTCCAGTGTAACTTCCAGGACCATTCACTACCGCAACTGCATCAATTGTAGAAATATTAATTTTAATTGTAGAAAATAATCTTTTTACAGCAGGCTGGAGGAAAGTACCGTGATTCTTAGGGTCACTATTTGTTTCCATTCCTAGTATCACACCATCTTTTGAGAGACAAATAGTAGCAGTTTCCAATGCCGTATCAATACTCAATATTAGCGCCATAGGCTGCGAAGTTGCAGGATTGTTTTAAATTAATCAATTTAGATTTATTTTCAATTTGCATATTAACCACATACCCTTACTTTTGCAGCCGAATTTAAAAAAAGCCCATTGATGAAGGCTTCAAATCAATTTCATCTTAACAAATTTTAGCAAAACTTACTAATTATGGCTTCTGTAGGTAAGATCAAACAAGTTATCGGTGCGGTAGTAGATGTGCATTTCCCTAATGAAGGGGCATTACCCGACATCTATAATGCTTTGGAAATAACCAAAGAAAATGGCGACAAGTTAATTCTTGAAGTTCAACAACACCTCGGAGAGGATAGTGTACGTACCATTGCGATGGAAGGTACCGAAGGTTTAGTACGTGGTATTCCTGTAGTTGATACTGGCAGACCTATTGCAATGCCAGTTGGTCCAGACATCAATGGTCGTCTGTTTAATGTAACTGGTGATGCTATCGATGGTTTGCCTCAGTTAACAAAAGTTGGTGGTCGCCCGATTCACAACAAACCCCCTTTATTCGAAGATTTGAGTACGGCTACTGAAATCCTTTTTACAGGTATCAAAGTAATCGACTTGATTGAACCTTATGCAAAGGGTGGTAAGATTGGTTTGTTTGGTGGTGCTGGTGTGGGTAAAACAGTATTGATTCAAGAGTTGATTAACAATATCGCTAAGGGACACGGTGGTCTATCTGTGTTTGCTGGTGTGGGAGAGCGTACTCGTGAGGGTAATGACCTATTGCGTGAAATGATTGAAGCAGGCATCATGAACTATGGTGAAGCTTTTAAACATAACATGGAAGAAGGTGGATGGGATTTGAGCAAAGTTGATTTGGAAGGATTGAAAGAAAGTAAAGCTACTTTCGTATTCGGACAAATGAATGAACCTCCAGGTGCTCGTGCTCGTGTTGCCTTGAGTGGTCTGACAGTTGCTGAATATTTCCGTGATGGTGATGGTACTGGTAAAGGAAAGGACATCTTGTTCTTCGTAGATAATATCTTCCGTTTCACTCAGGCTGGTTCTGAAGTATCGGCTTTGCTGGGTCGTATGCCTTCTGCGGTGGGTTATCAACCAACATTGGCTACAGAAATGGGATTGATGCAAGAACGTATCACTTCTACCAAAAATGGTTCTATTACTTCCGTACAAGCGGTTTACGTACCTGCGGATGATTTGACCGATCCGGCTCCTGCAACAACTTTCGCTCACTTGGATGCTACTACAGTACTGAGTCGTAAGATTGCGGATTTGGGTATCTATCCTGCGGTGGATCCTTTGGATTCTACTTCTCGTATCCTTACAGAAGCAATCGTTGGTAAAGACCATTATGAAACTGCCAACCGTGTTAAATTAATTTTACAACGTTACAAGGAATTGCAAGACATCATTGCTATCTTGGGCATGGATGAGTTGAGCGATGAAGATAAAATGACTGTTGCTCGTGCAAGAAAAGTACAACGTTTCTTGTCTCAACCTTTCCATGTGGCAGAACAGTTCACTGGTTTGAAGGGTGTATTTGTAAGCATTGAAGATACAATCCGTGGATTCAATTCTATCATGGATGGTGAAGTAGATGAGTATCCAGAAGCAGCGTTTAACCTTGTAGGTACATTGGAAGATGCTATTGAAAAGGGTAAGAAAATGATTGCTCAAGCAAAAGCATAAACTATGACGTTAGAAATATTAACACCAGAGAAAAAGATATTCAGTGGGTCTGTATATGGTGTACAACTTCCTGGTATCGATGGTTTATTTGAAGTATTAGAAAAGCATGCGCCATTGGTAAGTGCTTTATCTAAAGGCAACCTTAAGATTTTGAAAGATAAATCTACATTCGAGAATTATTCCATTCAAAGTGGCTTTGTAGAAGTACTCAACAACAAAGCAACGGTATTGGTAGAAGGTACTGTAATTGTAGAATAAGCGATTACTCTTTTATACAAAGCCCCTCATTAGGTAATACTGATGAGGGGCTTTTTTATTGCAAAAACAACCCTTATCCAAATCTTACTATTATAAAAAAGAATCTCATTGCAAGGTGCTTACACTGTTTATACAACTAAATTGATTATTCGGAAGTTACTTATCTATGTAACAGGGGGAGAATGAGTAGCTTAAAAAGAATCACAATCACACCAATCAAAAACATAAACAATGAAATACGATTCATTCCATGCATATACTTCATCCATTGGGTACGCTCTTCTTTAGGATCACGTTTCTTGATAAAAAGATACTCAGCAAATTGATTCCAGATGCCCATAAAAATAGTTTAAGTAAATAAACAATAATTCTGTGATTTTGTTACTAAGATTGCAAGAATACCATCTAATGTGTACTGATAATTAGAACGACAACCGAGAACAATTTGTTCAATTTTTGCAAATACCTCTATTTATTATCTGCTGTAGAGCCATAAGTCGAGGGTAGTTTATTTCCTGTAGCACGCAAATAAACTACCAGTTCGCCACGGTGATGGTACAGGTGGTTCATCAAGAAAGAACGCACTACTTGTATTCTAGGCATTGCAGGAAAAAGTATTTGCTCACCCATAACCATTTTCCACTCTACAAACATACTATCATCTGTAGCAGTCTCAAGACTTTCTTGAGCAGCCTTTACATTCTCCTCAAACTTAGCAACAATGTTGGCAGCTCTTGTAATATCTCCCTTGTCATACTTATAATCTGCCATATTAAAAACATCCATATGCAGTTTAGGCTGATACCAGTTGTATACCTCTGCTATATGAGAAGCCAATTGCCCTGTTGTCCAATTAATATCCGAGGGCTTCCAACCTAATGCGTTATCGGGTATTGCATTCAATAATTTGCGAGTGTTCTCTACTTCAAATAGAAACTCACCCATGAGAGATTTTACCAACATAATTTCAATATTTAGATTGTAAATTTATAGCATTCTTTTATTGAAGCAGAAGAGAATTATTAAAAATAAAAAAGGTTGTGACAGAACTAATCTAATCACAACCCTCGCTACATTTATACATTAATATTTCTATTTAGCTATCTCCAGTTTAGTCATCTTTTTGTATCCATAGGCAATACCTACAGCGATGAGCATGATACTCAAGTCCCTGTCCAAAGGAACTACCGGACCGCCATCGCCACCAACACCCTCACTTGGGCTACCAGGACCACCAATACCCGGATCATCAGCAGGACTCTGTCCACTCACATTTGTTGCCGTGAAGAAAACCCCAACCAATATAACCAAGAAAACTATTCTGATACTCTTTACTATCTGTTGCATATAATGCTGTTTTATTTTGTTATTGTTTTGTTGCCTGCAAATATAAACAAGTGCCACCATCAGAGGCGGCACTTGTTCTATTTATTTTAGGGTTGAATACTCAATGTTGATTGGTGAACCAATTGCTTGCTGCCTGCCTCACTGATGGCTACATTGTAAACTCCTGCTGCCAATGCATTGTTGATGCTGATGGCATGTG
>CAITVK010000022.1 GCA_903895845.1 uncultured Chitinophagaceae bacterium | reverse complement strand
GTTTTATCTTGTATTACACGCCTTAAACCTTGTATTACAAATGTTTTATCTTGTATTACACGCCTTAAATGCTGTATTACATGGGTTTTATGGTATGTTACACGATATGGGTAATGTCCACTAAAGTGTGTAAATGATTAGAATGACATCGCACTATACTGTAAATTGACGTTGCACTCCTGTAAATTGATATAACGCCCCCCTATTTGGTTGTATTTTCTATCATTTACCCCCGTATTTATACGGGGTTTTGTGTTTTTATGTTATTTATTGAGGGATTTATGGCATCTTTGGAAACGGAATGGATGGAGGATGGAGATTTTAGCGAGTGCCAGTTATAAACTGGTTTAATTAGAAGACACAAGTGATGCTACTGGAGAGTGCGAGAGAGGGTATATTTGGGGAGTGTGTTGAATATTGTGTACATTAGTAACGGCGAGCACATGACGGGAGTCATGCACCAGACCCCGAGATAAAGGGTTCATAAGCAAGTAAAAAAGCAATTATTAAACAAGAAAAATATGTCACATTTAAATAGAATTTCTTTTAAAAATTTCAGAGTATTTGACTCTAAAACTGTGTTTGATTTACACCCAATTACTTTTTTAACAGGACCAAATTCTTCAGGAAAAAGCTCGATTTTAAAGGCACTGTTACTTTTGAAAAGTAACTATAATAGTGATTTACAGGTTCTAGATTTTTCTGGCCCTCAACACAATTTAGGGACGTTTGACAACACATTAAATTTTGATAATAAAAGCAATAACTCTTTGGTAATCGGATTACAAGCAAAAGTTGGGTTTGCTGGTTATCAAAGTACATTTGTGAAACAACCTGTTACAACAAAACGAAGTGTCTATACTATTTTGAAAGAGTTTGATGAAACCTCCAAAACAGATATTACAATTGAAATTACTTACGAACAAAATGATAGAAGTGGAAAGTTGAAAAAAATTGAGCTTTTACATCAAAATGATTTGAATCCGTTTTTAACATTGGAAATTGGAAGCGCAACACCAACGGATACCCACAGTCTTCAGATTGATTCTGAAAAAATTGTGAGAGACAAAACACTAAAGGGGATTTTTTACGATAGTTTAAGATTAGATGAGTTTGAAATAATAAGAAAGGTTAAGCCAAAAGTTTATAAACTTCCTACAGTTTTTTCTTTAAAAGAAAATTCAAAAGTTCAATATATTGATGAACCAGTCTTTGTGTTCACTAAACTGTATGAAAAATTTTTAGAGGATAATGTTATTTTAAAGATAAAAAGAGAAATTCACTCTTTTTTTCTTGGCCTTCCTATAAGACGCTTATTAAAAGACTTTTCCGAAATAGTTGACAATATTGAATACCTTGAAGCGGTTAGGGCTAATACGAAGAGGATATATACAAATGATTCTCAAGGTACAACTTTTAATGAACTCATTTTAGAATATAGATCTAGGGAAATTAGCGAAGCCTCTCTAAATTTTACGAATAAATGGCTTAAACAATTTGATATCGCAGATGAGCTTGTTTTTAAAAATGTTGAAGGAGTAGCTACCACCATTTATCTTAGAAAAGGCGAAAAGCATATAGCTCTTGCAGATTTAGGATACGGGATCACTCAGTTTTTGCCCATACTTTTAAAAATAGCATTAGAAGAGCCTGTAAAAAATAATACTAAATCCGATTTGCAAATAGTAAAAAAATTGATTTTACTAGAAGAACCAGAAACAAATCTTCACCCTAAATTACAATCTCAAATTGCAGATTTTTTATTAGATGCAATTAAAACGTTTGAAGTTAGATTCATAATTGAAACACATAGTGAATATATTATTAGGAAAATTCAAATTTTGACAGCTGAAAAATTATTAAAACCTACTGAATCTGTCATATATTACTTTAATGAGAAAAAAGAGGATGAAAGTAAAAAAGTAATAAAAATTGAAATTAAGCCAAATGGCACAATGTCAAATGAATTTGGTAAAGGTTTTTTTGATGAAGCCACAAATCTTAAATTTGAATTACTAAAAACTAAAATTGGAAATTAGATATGCCTAATTTAATTGCAACAAAGGATTTTATAGACGGACTCTTTGTAGAGTATGATAAAAACAACAATACAATTGATTTAAGCACATTCATAAAAGAAGACTTTTTTGGTTATGATTTAATTTGCGACTTTAAAACAATCGAGGATTACAAATTGGCTGCAAAAGAAAATCCTATTTGGGAGTCAATGATGGATAAATATGATGGTATTTCTTTAAATCAGAATTTAAAAAAAGATATTTATGAAGGTAGATTTTATCAAAATCTAGATGAACACAATATCTTCCTTGTAGACTTGCCGGAAGAGCAATGCGACAAATTAATTTCTGAAAAAGGATATTTATACATTCCACTTAGTAATATTTCAAAAAACTGGGATAGTATCAGGCGTATAAGAAATCAATTAAAACTTAAAGTAACCTTGGATAACAAAATACCTCAACAAATGAGATTTGATTGTTGGTCAAAAATTACAAGTCTAAAAATCCCTTTAACATCAATTGTCATTTTTGACCGCTATATTTTAGGTGATGAAAGTAATCAAAAGCTAAATGACAATTTATATAAGTTGCTATCTGGTCTTTGTAATTTACCCGAATTAACAAAAAAAGTTAACTTAACTATTATTTCAGAATTTAAATCTGACAAGGATATTTTGAATGCTTATGATAAATTGAGTAAATACCTAGTTTCAATTGGGATTAGTAATATTAAGCTAAATATTATTAAACATCATAAACGCAATTATCCAGAAGATTTTGAAGGATTACATTACAGACTTATTATTACAAACTATTTTAAAGTAAAATGTGATGATAGTTTTAATTTCTTCAAACAAAATGGCAAAATAAATAATGATGCAGATCTTTATGTAACCTTTAATTTAGATTCTTCAAATAAGCCTTTTTTTGAAAAAGAATTAAACGATATAAAGAGGTATCTTGGTAAACTGAAAAATCTTTCTCCAGATAATTTATTGGCGGAAAAAATATATTTTCTTCACGATAAAGACAACTACCTTTTTAATTAAAACAATAAGTTTTTATCTGCCCAGCTAATCAGCGTCCTACTGGCGCGAGTGTTCTGCGATAGCCTGTCACTCGTGTCAAATAGTCGAACCAGTTGTAACTGGAAATCCCAGCTAGTCCGAGTCAATCGCTATAATCTAACAGGGCTACCGCACGTGTTTCACGTGTGGCTTCGCTAAGATAGCTGTTGGTATGGGTTGAAAGTAATTGTAAAAGACCCACCTCCTACCTCCTCCAAGGAGGAGAATTGCGAATGGGTTTGCGGATAATCGGGGGGATTGGGGAAGTAAATATTTGTGGGTAGTTGTTTTCTTGCTGGCGCATGAGTCCTTTCTTGTGCTTGCCGTTACTTATTCTCAAATATTAAGCAACTTACCTCTATTAAAACTTTAGTAACGTGCAGTCCATGACGGAGTCATGAACTAGACCCCGACATTCCCCCGACATTCATGGACTAGATGTGAAAAGAAATTGTACTTTGATTGGATTTTTAAACCGTTCTTTACAGAAGTTTCTAAGTGCAAAAATTTAACGATGAAAATATTATTGGATGTACCGGATAGCAAAGCACATTCGCTGATGGATGTTTTATGTAGCATCCCTTATGTGAAAGCAAAACCAATTACGGATAGCAAAGCTGAATTGATGGAAGAAATAAAGGAGGCCGTGGAGGAAATGAAGCTAATTAGGACTGGTAAAAAGCAAGCCCGTAACGCAGAAGATTTTCTGAATAAGTTATAACGTAAAAACCCTTGATGTATTTGAACGTCAAGCCAAGAAACTAATCAGGAAATACATCTCTATTAAACAAGAATTGGTGGATCTTGTGGTGCAATTGAAAGAAAACCCTACACTTGGCACTGCCATCAGAAAAGATTGTTACAAAGTGAGGCTGTAGATAAGGTCGAAAGGGAAAGGAAAAAGTGGTGGGGCTAGGATTATCACAAACTTTGTTGTTGCGGATAGTACAGTTTATTTGTTGTCTATTTATGATAAATCTGAAAAAGAAAGCCTAACCGATAAAGAACTCGACGAACTACTTAAACATATTCCTAGCTAGTCTAAAGCAACAATAAAATGTTCGTGAAGACACGAACCTTGGCGAGGAGTATCCTCTCGTGCCACTCTTCCGAAGGATGACTGTTATGTATTAGTCAAACCCGGTTTTAACTGGAATAAAAGCAACACCAAGTTATATTTAATAGAAAGTATTGCGCAATAAGCGCTAAATTTGTTTTTTACAACATCCACTCAATTTTAAATTATGCCTGAAGTTTATCATCTCAAAGTAAAAAAAGAATATGCTGCGGCACTGATTGAAGACCTCATAAAAATAGATGCTGTAGAAAATATTGTAACCGAAAATGGAGGAATCCCTCAATGGCAGCAAGCTGCGCTAGAAAAAGAATTACAAAGCATTTCCGAATCTGAAAATTATGCTGTAAGCTGGGACAGTGTAAAGAGTAAATTCAAACAACCATAATGGTTTATTCAGTAACCATCACCCCGACAGCTTTAAATGACATACAAGACGCACTGGATTATTACAATATCATATCCCCAAATCTAGGTTATAGGATTGCCGATGAAATTGACGCCTCTATTGGCGAAATAAGCAAAATGCCATTGGCGTATTCTTTCAGATACAAGAATGTAAGGGCAAAACTGCTCGTAAAGTTCCCTTATTTAATCTGTTTTATTTGTAATCCCGATGATTATACTATAACCATTCTAAGAATTTTTAATACTCATCAAGATTCTTTCTGGTTGAAATGATAGAATCAGCTGATGAAACTCAAGCAGTGAATTTATTTTTTGCAAAGTGGATGGCAAATAGAAAACTTCGCCCAGCTAGTCCACGTCAATCGCTACAATCTAACAGGGCTAACGCACGTGTTTCAAGTGTGGCTTCGCTAAGATAGCTGTTGGTATGGGTGATAAGTAATTGCAAAAGACCCACCTCCTACCTCCTCCAAGGAGGAGAATTGCGAATGGGTTTGCTGATAATTGGGGGATTGGGGAAGTAAATATTTGTGGGTAGTTGTTTTCTTGCTGGCGCATGAATCCTTTCATGTGCTTGCCGTTACTTATTCTCAAATATTAAGCAACTTGCCTCTATTACAACTTTATTAACGTGCAGTCCATGACGGAGTCATGAACTAGACCTTGACATTCATGGACTAGATGTGAGGGTGCGTTTGGGGAGTGTGTTGAAAAATGTGTAAATTAGTAACGGCTAGCACATGACGGGAATCATCCTAGACCCAGAAGTGATAGTCAGCAATAAGAAGATGATAATTAGAATTTTCATATGAACTAATCATAATGAAATAACAAAATGTTTATTTAAAAGAGAGCTGGCACTTTGCAACACCCACCCCCATTTATTATTTAAAGGATAGCGATCCATGCTTTGGATAGCCCTCTGCTTTGAGATAAGCCAGTATTTCTTCTTTTGCTTTTTTCTGTTCAGGTATTGCATTCTCTACTTCAGATTCATTTAAAATATCTATGAATTTTCTTGCTAACATCTTCCCTTTATCCCAATACAGAAACAACGTATCGGGTACTGGCATTTTTTTATCTAGAACAAGATATTTAAGTACATATACATTTTCATCTTTCAGTGAGGGATTCGCTGATGGTAATGCTGACTTCCAAATATCATAGGTATATTGTTTACCATAAGGACTATAAAAACGTAGGTTCATATTGCCCCCATATTGTAACAATAACTTAGTACATTCCAAATTCCTTGTTGCGTAAGTCAAGGGTACTCCCCATACATAACCAGTAGTGTCTCCTTTGTAATGAATAATTTTAGATGCATTGGGGTCTGCACCGTGCCGTAAGAGCAGTTCTAATATTTCCAATCTATTGCTATGCGGATAACTCATATTCACAATATGATGTATTGGGTAGTTGCCAGAATTATCTGGAACCTGCTTGGCGCCATAATGCAACAATGTTTTTACGGATAGTAATTTATCGTTACCCACAGCCAGATGTAATACAGTTAGCCCCCAACGTGGACTTAACCTATAGTTCACATCGCAGTGCTTTTTCTGTATCAATTCCTTTATTGTTGCCGTGTCTTCATCCCTTACTGCTTTTGCTAATTCCCAAACGGGGGTATCCTTGAACAGACTGAATTGATAGCCTGGCAATGTTGATTCAAAATAACAGGAGGAAAGCATTAAGGCGATTATGCTAGAGACAACAACATTTTTCAATAATTTCATTATCTTAATTTTAAAATCCTAAGCCTTCCAAAATTGTTTCAATACTATTGTCAGAAAGTAAATGATTAACAGGATTTTTGTAATGACTTGTCCCGAAATAGGTTTACTCTCAAAAATGAAATGTGTATACAATGAGAACAAGGATTATTCAGAAACCAACACTTTAACTTCTGTATCCATACATCTTCTCAACGTCTTTTACAATGCTTTCCATTAGTTTATCGTCGTTGATTGGGTCGTAATTTTGTTTGAGGCTGCTGCCAAAGATAAAAGCGACCGATTGCCAGAAGCCTGCATTGAAGCCTCCTTTGTATTCCTTGATTATCTCGTAACAGTTATCTCCCGTTTGCCTGCGGATAAGCTTCATCAGCACCTTTCCCTGATAGATAGAAAGATTGGTTATTTTGTCGGCAAATTGTAACCGGAGTTCTTTTTCCTTTGAATGAATGATCGCTTTGCGTTGTGCCTGATCGGTAACATTTACTAGACGGGCATTTATTTCATTGATGGTCCTGCTGGCAGCAACGGCATACGGATAGGTTACATACACGGCATTACGAAGCCTTGTCCACTCTACCCAATACTTTTTCCATCTGGGATCTACTTTGGTATAAACAGACAAAGAAGGCAGATAGCCACTTGGGATGGTATCCCCCTCGGCAGTTACATAGGCATGCACCTTAATGGTATCGTTGACACCTAGCTTTTGCGCCTGTGTTACTTGTATGCCTACAAACAGTACGATGAATAAAATGAAGGGGAGTTTCATGGCGCTTTTCAGTTTGCTATCTGAATGATAATTAATGCATAAAATTACAGATAAGTAACCTAATGAAAAGAAAATATTTTGTTAGAAAAGAGGTTAGTTATGAGTTATGAGTTATGAGTTATGAGAACTCCGTAGAATCTCTTTTGTCTAAATTATTTACTATATACAATCTTAACCTGTTCCTGCCTGATATAGGTTGACAAAAAAGTCAACTTATGAAGGAGTCTACGAAAGAAAAGTTAGTGGTCAGGGAACGAAGGATATTC
>CAITVK010000021.1 GCA_903895845.1 uncultured Chitinophagaceae bacterium | reverse complement strand
GGTTCCAACATCAGAACCGAGTCTGTGGAAACCACAGGAGCGGTTCCAACATCAGAACCGTGTCTGTGGAAACCACAGGAGCGGTTCCAACATCAGAACCGTGTCTGTGGAAACCACAGGAGTGGTTCCAACATCAGAACCGTGTCTGTGGAAACCATAGGAGCGATTCCAACATCAGAACCGAGTCTGGGGGTTTTATGTAGCACCCAAAAAAGTTATTTGTCACCCCCTTTTAGCTGGTGGGAAAAAGAGTTATGCACATTGTCAAAATAAAGTATTGTTTATAAGAATAAGCCTCCCAACTTCACTCAAAATGCTACTACAATTGTGGTGTTGGGTTCGCTTAATAACTTAAATTGCTACAAAATGCCTACAAGTAACTGGTCACGCACAGACAATTTTATTAAAAACGCCGCCAACAAAAGCTACATTGGTGCCAAAGGAATCTTTAACGCCCTGGACACAAAACTATACGGTGGCATTGCCGACCCCGATATATTGGCATTTTACAATGACTTCCATCCGCTAAACACAACTTTTAATACCAATTATGCCATTTGGGATGGGCTACGCAGCACCGGCATCAGCAAAACATTGGGCGTGATGCAGTTGTTGGACCAGTTATCGTCCACCAAAATAAAAGCTTGGGATATTGCCATTCAGGGTGTTTATGTAAATACCAGTACGCAATACGTAAACTTGTTGCCGCATCACCGTGCACCATTTCAAACAGGCACTATCGAAAAAAGGGTTGCTGCCCTAGTAAATCTAATTGCGGCTATTGGCACAGATGCTAGTTTGGCAACCGTAAAAACAGGTGTCTCTGCTTTTTTATTACAGCTTCAAACGGCCATTGCCGCACAATCAACCCAAATAACAGGTATCGATACGTCAATTACCAACTTAGAAACATCGAGCAACGCGGCTTCGGATGAAGCTTTTGGCATCTTTGGTAGCTTTCTTACTAAGTTTAAGGCAACGCCAAAGTTGATAGACATTTATATGCCTGTATCATTTTTGCAAAATATTATGCAGGTCTCTTTTACAATGACCTTGAAGTTTATGAAGGTGAAGAAAGTTTTTAAACGCAAGCTTGATCCTGCAAAACAAAAACTAAGGGGTACCAATGTTGGGACGTTTGCGGTGAAGGGTTATTTTACCAATGGTCTTACCGACCAACTAGCTGCGGGCGATCTTTATATAACTATGCCTGCAAATACGACTGATGATTATGACCTTACAGCGGCAGGTTACACCGATACCAAACGCCACTTTTATGTTGAGAATGTAGGTATAATAGATGCTTCGGTTGAAATTGCAATAATGGTGGAAAACTAGTTATGAGTGATGAGTTATGAATTATGAGTAAAGACTAGTAAGCCTTTTATATGATTACCAACTAGCCCATGAGTAGATATTAGATAGTAGATAATATTTCAAATCGAGGGTTGAAAGTACCGTTAGGTACAGAATATTTGTAGCAACCTATCAAAAGGAAGGTTTAAAGTGCCGTTAGGTACGACATCAAAATTTTTATCTATCGTTGGAATTTCTTATTTTCAATTTCTACTAATATATCGTCCCTATGGGACTTTAGCCGAGTGTATTCATTTGTTTTCTACAAATATTTAGTGCCTCTGGCACTTATCCATTCTTATTTCAACGCTTGATTCGCATTACTATCTACTATCTATCATCTATCATCTACCATCTACTTTCTCTTCTAAAGTTTCATTTCCATCTTTAAAAATCGTGCTGTATGGCTAGTTTTATTCTTAATCATTGCTTCGGGCGTGCCTTCAAAGAGAATTTTACCGCCACCATCGCCACCTTCGGGACCTAGGTCAATAATATGATCGGCCATCTTAATTACATCCAGGTTATGTTCTATTATCAAAACAGAATTGCCTCTGTCCACCAGTTTGTTTATTACTTCCATCAGGTGTTGTATATCCTGAAAGTGAAGTCCTGTAGTTGGTTCATCCAGTATATAAAAAGTTTTACCCGTATCTTTCTTTCCTAGTTCGGTACTCAATTTTACCCGTTGTGCCTCACCGCCACTCAAGGTTACCGCACTTTGCCCGAGGGTGATATATCCCAATCCTACATCTTGCAAAACTTTTATCTTACGGTATAACCAAGGCACAGGCTGAAAGAATTCGGTGGCTTCATCAACCGTCATATTCAATACATCGCTGATAGATTTTCCTTTATAACGAATTTCCAAGGTTTCCCTGTTGTAGCGTTTGCCATTACATTTTTCGCAAGGCACATACACATCTGGCAGAAAATTCATCTCAATCACACGCATACCACCCCCTTCACAAACATCACATCTGCCTCCCTTTACATTAAACGAAAAACGTCCGGCAGCATACCCTCTTATTTTTGCTTCGGGTATCGTTGCAAACAAAGTCCTGATGTCTGTAAAGAATCCACAATAAGTAGCGGGATTACTCCGTGGGGTACGACCTATTGGCGATTGGTCTATCTCAATTACCTTATCTATCGCCTCTAGACCACTGATACTTTTAAATTCCATGGGGCTGGTACGACTATCATAGCAATGCTTGGACAGGATAGGGTAGAGGGTCTCATTGATTAAGGTAGATTTGCCGCTGCCACTCACACCCGTTACCACAATCAGTTTGCCCAACGGAAAAGAAACGTTAACGCCCTTTAGGTTATTGCCAACCACTCCCTTTAGTTCCAATGTTTTACCATTGCCTGCCCTACGTTCTTTAGGAACCTCCAAACCCTTTGTACCATTGAGATAGGCGGCAGTATCGCTACCACTTTCCAATACTTGTTGGGGAGTTCCTTGTGCAACAATGCTACCTCCGTGTCGTCCTGCTTTGGGACCAATATCTACCAGATAATCTGCCGCCAACATGATGTCTTTATCATGTTCTACCACCAATACGCTGTTGCCAATGTCTCGCAGGTTTTGCAAGGCGAGTATCAAACGATGATTGTCGCGCTGGTGCAAACCAATACTCGGTTCATCCAAAATATAAGTGATGCCCTGCAACTGACTACCGATTTGTGTTGCCAGTCGTATCCGCTGACTCTCGCCCCCACTCAATGTTTTGGATGGACGATTGATGGTTAGATACGTGAGGCCTACATCCAATAAAAACTGTAATCTCTCCCGTATTTCTTTTAAAATATCTTTGGCAATGGTGTTTTGTTTGTTGGAAAGGCGTTCTTCCAGATCGGTAAACCACACCTGTAATTTATCCAGATTGAGGTTGCTGATGTCGGCAATATTTTTTTCATCAATCTTAAACCAAAGACTTTCCTTACGCAATCTTTGCCCGTTGCAGGCAGGACAATTCTTTAATTCCATAAACTTTTCCACCCACTCACGCATGTGTTCGGTACTGTTTACGCCTGCAAACCAACGCTTTAGCATCGTGACAATTCCTTCGAAGTTTGTGGTATAAGGATTCTCTTCTGGAATGTTTTCGAAGTCCAGCACTTCTTCTCCCACACCTTCTGGATTACCATATAACACTAAATTCAGCGCAGCAGGCGATAATTCGCTAAGGGGTTTGTCGATACTAAATTTATTCTTCCGGGCTAATGTTTCTACGCTTTTAAATAGATGCGTATCCCTTTTTTCTCCCAAAGGAACAATTCCCCCTTCCTTGATCGACTTGGAATAATCGGGGATAATGGCTTCAAGACTCACCGTATATACATTTCCCAATCCCTTGCAGGTAGGACAGGCACCATAAGGCGAATTGAAAGAAAATGCATTGGGAGAAGGCTCTTCGTAGCTGATTCCTGTATCCTGACACATTAAATGTTTGGAATACATGGTTGCAACCCCAATCCCGTCTCCATCCCCTGAAGGGGTGTTGGTGTGGGGTAATACAAACATCAATTCCTTACCCATCTTTAAGGCTTGTTGTACACTTTGGCTAAGCCGGACTTTCATTTCATCTGTTACCGGAAGCCGATCTATCACCACATCAATATCATGGATTTTATACCTGTCCAACTGCATTTTGGCAGAAATATCCAACAACTCGCCATCTACTCTAACCTTCAGGAAACCCTTTTTGCGGATGTCTTCAAACAGTTCTCTATAATGCCCTTTCCGTCCCCTGATTAAAGGAGCGAGGATAACAATTTTCTTGTCCCTGAACTTAGAAAAGATGTTTTCTACAATCTCTTCTTCACTAAATTTCAGCATTTTCTTGCCTGTATTGTAGCTGTAAGCCTCACCAATACGGGCATATAACAAACGGAGGAAATCGTAAATTTCGGTAACAGTGCCAACTGTAGAACGAGGGTTTTTTCCGGTAGTCTTTTGCTCGATGGAAATAACAGGGCTAAGTCCGGTAATTTTATCAACATCGGGTCGTTCCATATCGCCCATAAACTGACGGGCATACGCACTAAAACTTTCCATGTAGCGACGTTGCCCTTCGTTATAAATAGTATCAAAAGCCAGGGAAGATTTTCCGCTACCACTCACGCCTGTAAAGACAACCAGTTTGTTTTTGGGAATAGAGATGTCGATGTTTTTAAGGTTGTGTTCCCTTGCGCCGAAGACCTCAATAAATTCTGTAGGTTCTGAAATAATTTCCGTAGTAGAAAGAGGTGTTTGTGTTGCCTTTGTTGTTTTTGCCATAATAATCTAATCGAATCAAATGTAGAACAAAAGTGGAGGCATTTAGTTACGAAGTGGGATAGAAAGATGATTTTTGTTTTAGAATAAGAAGTTGTTTGAGTTAATTGTTTGAATTTAATCAAACAACTAACTCAAATAAAAAAAGCTAGGAATTAGGATTTACCCATTTCCTAGCCTCACACTTTTTTTGCTGTTAATCTAGCTTTAAAGTGATGCCGACTTTGCCTCCAGAGAAAGCATTGCCACCACCAAACTCAAGATTTAATCCAAACTTATTGGTTAAAAAGTACCTGCCACCAACTTGAGCGCCAAGACCTAATCCGGAACTATGATTACCTTGATAACCATCGGCAGCCGCGGACCATACATAAAATCCGAGGTTTAAACCAGCATAGAAATCAATGTTTCTAGGGATTTCCAATACCCGATTGAAATGGTAATTGGCATTGCCAGAAATACCAGTGATACTACGCCTGTAGTAGCCATTGTTCCAGTTTTCATCATACGATCTAAACGATAACTCGCCACCCAATGTTAAATTTCTTGCAGCACCATAATCTACCCCTAGATAAAATGGAGTGCCCCAGTCTGAAAAACCAACTCCTAAATTTAGTTGTGTACGACCAGCTGATACGGTTCCCTGACCCTTAGATGCGCCGACTAAAGCCATCAAAGCAATTGCGAAAAAGATTCTTTTCATGTTAATTTAATTTTATTTGTAACTGAATTATTACCGCGTAATGGTGTTAGTATTTAAATGATAAAGTGTTAGGTGATTGTTAGAATAAGTTATAAAACGCTCAGATTTAAACAAAGACTCTAGCGTCAATGCTAAAAGCGTACCACCAAAGTTGAAAGTGTTACTATAATAGGAAATCGTTTGAAAGGAGATGAAAGACTTAGGGATATTAGAAACTAAGTGATTGGAAGGATGTTGTTTGGTTGATTGATTATTCAAATAATTCTTACAGCAACTATTGGTGTTAAGGATACAGGTAAAGTAATTGTAAAAACCATCGAATAGTTCTGTTAGTACCAACAAATTGTCTGTGGAAGATGAAACTATGAAAGCAAGAAACTGAGAAAGAAGGTGAACTAAAGCAATTACAATTGATGAGTTATAACTCACCAATCATTACGTGCTTACATCGGGCATACATCCGATACAACTATTCCTTCTGTGTCTTTTGTAAGAACGGCTGTGCCTTTATCGAAGGTAATAATCCAGATACTGTCAAAATCGTTGTCGTCCCAAGTAAGATCCTGACTGATACCTAGCGCATTTACGATAGGTGCAATTGCCTTATGTTCCCATACAACCAACACGGTGCCTTTTTGCTTTAGTATTTCTGTAGCAAGTCCTGCGGCATCTTTTTCTTCAAATTTGGTATCTAGGGTAATATTGTATTTCACTGCGAGTGGAACTGCTGTTTCAAACATTCTGCAATGTTTGGTTTCGGTGCCCAATGCCAATGCAGATACATATATATTGGTAGGTGTTCCAAATTTTTTATCAATTACACGGGGCAATTGCAAAGATCTGTTGAATCCGGCACAAGTAAGGTTGCTTCCTTTTGTAGGCTTTTCTCCGTGTCGGATGAATACCACTCTCAAGGGGGCATCTTTCTGTTGGGCAAAGGTTGTTGTTGTACTAATCAATAAAACCAATATGGCAATCATTATTCTACGCATCCTATTTCCTTTTATCAGCTCCAAAAGTAAGGTTCAACCCCACAAACCGTAATATATTTGCTAATGATAACAATAAAATAATATAAGCTAATGTGAGTTTGGGATAAGAAATCAAGTTAATCCTAGTACAAAATTTATAATGTAATGTTAGCTTAGTAAAATGCAAGCAGATACATATTTTAAGGATAACGATTCTACAACTCTTGTAGGTCTTCTTAAAAAAAGTTTTTTTTGATTAACATATTTTTTTATACCTTCCGCTTCTAGTCATTAGGCTAGGATTTCTTTAAGTCAATAAATAATAAAGCGATGATGGAATATTTGCCAATAGAATCGACCCTTGCAGATTTGGTAGGCTATAATATGAAGAGTAAGATACTTGAAGTACATTTTACTGCAACGGGATATACGTTTGCTTATGAAGATGTTCCTGAAGAAGAGTTTGACAACTTGTTGGATGCTAAGTCTAAAGATAAATATTTGCAATATATAATGGATAGTTACGAGGGCTACAGGATAAATGCACAACAAACAAGATAGATAACTGCTCTGAAATTCCCTTTTACGATAGTTTTAGCTGCTTACATAAGCGTGGGACTTTTTAACTTTGCAAAAATTGAATTATGGAAACATTAGTTGCCTCACCGATAAAATTTACAGAAAATGCCATCAACGAAATCAAGAGGTTGATGGCCGAAGAAGAATTTGATGCCACTCAGAAACTTAGAATAGGAGTGAAGGGTGGTGGATGTAGTGGACTTACCTATGTACTTGGATTTGACGCACAATTACCAGAGGATGAAGTTTATGAAGTAGAAGACGGACTTTCGTTTGTAATGAATCCTAGCCACCAGTTGTATTTGTTTGGGATGGAAGTAGATTGGCATGACGGATTGAATAGCCGGGGATTTACATTCAGCAATCCCAATGCAAGTAAAACCTGTGGCTGCGGAACTTCCTTTAGTGTTTAATGGGTAAAAATAGTTTCTTATAAGGTTTGTTTGGAGGGTTTAATATAATTAATAGAAAGAGCCAAGGTAAATCACCTTGGCTCTTTCTATTATTAAATAAATTAATTGTAAGCCTACAGACTTTTTATTTCGCTAACTAGTTGTTGCAAAACACCTTTAGCATCTCCAAACAACATAGATGTCTTTGGTTGGAAGAAGAGGGCATTCTCAATACCCGCATAACCAGGTTTCATGCTACGCTTGTTTACAATTACATTCTTTGCCAATTCTACTTCAAGGATAGGCATACCATAAATAGGGGAAGCTGGGTCGTTTTTAGCCGCAGGGTTTACAACGTCATTCGCACCAAGAATCAATACCACATCAGTTGTTTTGAATAGGTCATTGGCATCTTCCATTTCTAATAATTTATCATAGCTAACATCAGCTTCAGCCAAAAGAACGTTCATGTGACCAGGCATACGACCGGCAACAGGATGTATTGCGTAGATAACTTCAACACCTTTTTCGTCAAGCAATTTTTCTAGTTCATGACAGATGTGTTGTGCTTGTGCTACAGCCAAACCATAGCCCGGAACAATTGCAACCCTGTTTGCATAAGCCATAACCATTGCAGAATCGCTGATAGAAATTTCCTTGTAAGTACCACCGCTAGCACTTTGTTGCGAAGCATCTGCCTTGTTACCACCACCGAATGAACCAATCAATACGTTCAACAAGCTACGATTCATTGCTTTACACATCAAAATGGTTAACAATGTTCCGGCAGCACCTACCAGGATACCACCAGTAAGCATTACCTTGTTATTGTAAAGAAAACCACCACAAGCAGCAGCAACACCCGTAAAGGAGTTCAACAAAGAGATTACCACTGGCATATCTGCACCACCGATAGGCAATACGAACATGATACCATAAAATAAAGCACCTGCAAGGATGATGTAGAATAAATAAGAATTAGCCGGTGTAATATTTAACACTAAATAACCTGCAATACACACCATAATGAAAAGCATGATGGTATTGAGTATTTGCTGGCCAGGGAAAGAGAAGTCTTTTACTTTTCCGTTCAGTTTTCCCCAAGCAACCATACTACCTGCAAAAGAAACAGACCCGATGATTAAGCCCAAGAAAATAATAAGTAATGTTCCGTGGAAAGATTTTCCTGAACCTAATTCGTTGGAGATACGTCCAAACTCAATCAAGGATATTAAGCCAGCACAAGCGCCACCCATACCATTAAAAAGACTCACCATCTCTGGCATAGCAGTCATTTTAACTTTCTTAGCGGCTAGGAAACCCACTAATGTTCCGATAGCTAGTCCTCCAAATATAAATGCGTAGTTATGTAATCCATTGCCGTCTTCATCTTTGTATAGGAAGATAGTTCCCGCAATTGCTATTGCCATCCCTGCGGCTGCAATCAGGTTTCCCTTCCGGGCTGTTGCAGGATTGGAAAGCATTTTTAACCCTAATATGAAGGTAATCGAGCCAATTAAGTAGCAGATAGTAAGTATGTTCAGTTCCATATTTATAACGTTAAATGATAAGTGTATTGTTTAGTATTGTTAACCTTCTTTGTGTTTCTTTGTGCCTTTGTGTATTTGTGGCAAAATGTTTATTTTTTCTTCTTAAACATTTCCAACATTCTATCGGTAACTACAAAACCACCCACCACGTTAAGTGTACCTAGAACTACCGCAAGGAAACCAAGGCCAATAGCTGTATAATTGGTATCAGCAGCTTTTCCCATTACGATGATGGCACCAATAATCACTACACCGTGAATGGCGTTTGCACCACTCATCAATGGGGTGTGCAATACACTTGGTACACGACCAATTACTTCGATTCCTAAGAATATCATCAGGATAACGATGTATATTATCTGTTGACTATTGTTTATAAAGTTGAGTATGTATTCCATTTTTAAATTATTAAAGATTAATGTTTAGTGATTTAAGATTAGTGTTTAGTGATTAAGTTTTTCTTTTAAATATTAATCATTCAACATTAATCTTTACAGTAACGCTTTTACCCTGTCATTTACAACTTCGCCACCGTAAGTGATGCAGCTTCCTTTTACTAAGTCATCTTCGAAGTTGAGGTTGATTTCTCCTTCTTTTGTCAAAATTAATTGTAGGAAGTTCAAAACGTTTTTACCGTAAAGCTTGCTGGAATCGAATGCCATTGTGCTAGGAAGATTACTGTTACCATAGATAGTAACCCCTTTTCTCACAATAGTCTCATTGTTCTTGGTAAATGGTGTATTACCACCAGTTGCTGATGCAATGTCTATGATGATGCTACCCGCTTTCATATTATCCAACATAGCTTCGGTAAGCAATATCGGGGCAGGTTTACCAGGTATTTGTGCTGTAGTAATTACTATATCAGCTTTAGCAGCAGATTCAGCCAATTTTTGTTGTTGCTTTTGTTTGTATTCTTCCGATTGTTCTACGGCATAACCACCTGCTTTGCTAGCATCGGCTGCGCCTTCAACTTCCACAAACTTAGCTCCCAAGCTCATTACCTCTTCTTTTACCGCAGGTCTTGTATCAAACACCTCAATTACAGCACCCAAACGTTTTGCTGTTGCAATTGCTTGCAAGCCTGCCACACCAGCTCCTAATATCAAAACTTTGGCAGGAGGTATGCTACCAGCCGCTGTCATGAACATAGGGAAGTAACGAGGAAACAATGTTGCTGCGGTTAATACTGCCTTGTAACCAGCAATGTTTGCTTGGCTACTCAATACGTCCATTGCTTGTGCCCTTGTTGTACGTGGAAGCATATCCAAACTAAAAGTTGTAAGTCCCTTAGCGCTCCAGGTTTGTATTGTTTTGAACTGGAATAACGGTTGAAAAACCCCCAAAAGCACTGCATTGGGTTTAAGGGATGCTTCATCTGCTGGGGTGAGTAACTGAATGGAAAACACGATGTCACTTTGTTGCAAAAGTTCTTTGCGAGACACAACTTTGATTCCTTTTTCTAAGTAAGTATCGTTGTTTGCAAAGGCTGCGTCGCCTGCGCCATCTTCTACCAATACTGTAATGCCTTTCTTTATCAAAGTGGCTGCTTGTTCTGGCAATAACGATACCCTGTTTTCTCCTTGGGGTTCTTTTAAAATACCTGCTGTCATTAAAATTGATTAATTGAATAGATTAGAAGTAATTCTTTCGAACGGTGCGAATGTACTAAAAACGAATGGCGAAATATTGTTTTTTTAATACTTCTTTCCTGAAAAATATTATTCCGACATCAAAAAGTTCTATAGAAAACGTTTTCATTGATTGTTCAACTATTTTGTTCCAACACATTTTTTTATTTAAACTTATGTTAATCCCTGTTAAAATCAGCACAGATTCTTCTTCAAGCAGTGTAGATAAATCTGGAATTATATCTTCTGTCTCCCAATGTGGATGGTTGATAACAATCAATCTGTTCTTATTTTGTTTCTCAAGCAATTGCTCTTTCGATATGCTGATGGCATGGTGCAAGTTCAATGTCTTTAAGGTTTGCTGTGCCACAATTTCCAGTTGTTCATTGGGTTGGAAGGTGTACACTGTTTTGGTTTTATCTGGTGAAGTAAGATAGGCAGTGGTTATCCCCAATGAACCGCCTATTTCCAGGATATAAGATGGTTTATAGCATTCTACCATCCTGAAAAGCAACTGATTGTACTTGGCAGGCAATGAAGTTTGCATGATTGATGCAACTGTGGTTTCCTGTCCGTAGTAATTAACTTTCCTTTTATCGCGCAGCAATTCCTTTTTCAATGGTTCTATGTCTCCGAAGGCATAGAAGTATCTGTTGTCATTTAAAATTTCGGTGATGAAATGATATACAAAAGGGGAGTGGGTGCCATGCCCTTTGCTATTGGCGGCTTTTAGGTAGAACTGAAGGCGTTTTAGTGACAGTTGAAATGTTGATGCCATTTATTGTATTCTTTTCTCTGAAAGGGCGTGAAATTACGCCAAACATATATTGGTTCTAATAAATCAGTCCTAGAAGAACAATGTTTTGTGTTGTGATGTACCCAATAATTAATTACTGATGCGGCTTACGGCTTTCAAACTCAGAGAACCTAGTTTCCTTCAACAGTGATGGTCACAACATCGCTTACCAAGCCAATTATCTTGTCGTGGAGTGTGTACCAAGCCCTGTAATACCTCGTTTCGGGTTTTGCCACAATCAAATTAGGGCGTTTATCTACGTAAGAAGTTCCATAGATCAGGTTGGTCACATAGGTAAATACTGTTTCGTTGCCACGTTTACATTCAATCCATAAACCATCGGCATGATATTTCTTAAACTTCATTTGTACAAAACCAGCGGTAAAAAGTAAGCTGATTTTTGGCTTCATTGCATTATAATCCACCAAAACATCTTTGCCCACAATACCCAATAGTTCTGCGAGGGGCG
Source organism: uncultured Chitinophagaceae bacterium (assembly GCA_903895845.1). Lineage (GTDB taxonomy): Bacteria > Bacteroidota > Bacteroidia > Chitinophagales > Chitinophagaceae > Parasediminibacterium. The sequence continues at coordinate 9,596 of CAITVK010000021.1, read as the reverse complement.
TATTGCAAAATGGATGTGTTTTAAGTTTTTGCACCAACTTCATTATCCTAAACATGATGCCTTCCTTTACTGAGACTGGCATATTTAAAGGCATAGAAAATGTTGGAAATGTTCTTACCAATTTACTCTCTTTACTTCCCAATATTACTTTCCTGAATTTGGTACAGCTGCGATAGTATTTTTCTGAGGCAACTTGTAGTTGCAAGGTGTAATCATAGGCATTTGTATCGTTAAAAACAGAGGCGATGTCATCATCAGACATTTCAAAATCTAAAAAACAAGTTGCTAATACGGTATAAAAGTTCTTCAACCAAGCAAGTCTCTTATCGGCGGCACGAGGCATATAGTACTTCTTTCTCATTTGCTTGTCCTTTATATTAAAATGAATCTATTTTCTGTGTAAATGTAAGTTTTTGTTGAAAGACTGACTTTTATTATTCCTTCTTTGATGCTTTATTACTCATGTTTGGTGTGAACCCGCTCAGGGTTCACACCAATTAGCTCAAAGCTGGTCGTAGTCTTCACGTGTCTGCCAATGGAAATTGCATGGTTGACCGTGAACATTGGAAAATTAAAGCCAGGTATGACAAGTCTACGGCTAGACATTGGATAACCAACCGTAGAAATGCTTCAATACATGTGAACCCTGAGCGGGTTGACGTGCATTTTGACGTTTCTGATGGGAAATATTGGGTTATTAAAGTGATTTGTGAAAGGTTTTCTTATTAATGAGCTTTATATTTTGGGATAAACGTTTAGAAACATATGCCTAAAAGAGATTCTTACTTTCGGTAAAATAGATTAACATTGCAAATTGCTTGTTTGTTAATATGAAATGAGAATTATGAATCAAAAAACATTTTTAAGTAGAAAAATTACTTTGGTAATCTCTATTGTATATTCCGCATTTTGTTGTGTAATGTATTACAATTATAAAATTTCGCATCAACCTGAATCTAAAGTACCTTATGAACTAGCACATAGATTTTGGGTGATTTCATTTTCAAGATTCTGTTTTGATTTTTTCTGGATGAACCATTGTCTACTAATTTTGCCTATTGCCACATTAATAGCTTTTTGTAGAGGAAAAGCATTTAACTTAAGTGCTGTGAAAAACCTACATTTGATTGCGTATTATTTACTGCTAATAACTCCTTTGTACTATTTGGAGGATGTAATTACCCTTGAGATAATGAGTGATAAGCTTTTCATACGTCCAATTTCCCATACTCGTTTGCCACTTGGTTGGTATTGGTGGTTTTTAACGGGTGTTCTTGTTTTAATTATTGCAAGGGTATTTAAAAGACAGTATCTAAGGAAGGGGAGTGGCTTGTCAATTATCAATTAAAAAACAACTTCTTCGCCCACAAGTAATCTTCCTTATTCCAGCGAAAGAAATCCAGCAGAGAAAAGGATTTGTCTGTCTTGAAAAAGATATACAGCGAATAAAATAGATTGATAGAATAACTGATACTGCTGATAATGGCCGCTGCCACCATGCCATAGCTGTTTGTAAAGAAATAATTGCCTGCCACCATAAACACCAGCGCAACAGACGCGCCGATTACATTCACTTTCACCCGATTGCTTCCCCCAAAATAGGCTGAGAACAGTGCAAGGATGGAAAGGGAAAGGATACCCGGCAACAATAATAAAAAGGGGAGGTGCATACTGTAGAAAGTGCCGCCAAAAATTGCCACAAACACCGTTTTCCCAAACAAGAAAGCCAGTAAGATGAGTGCAACAAAGAACTGCATCAGCAAGCGCGAGATAATCAGTATGTTTTGTTTGATATTGATTTCATTCAGTCCCTCTGCCGTTTGAGGAAACACCACACTAGCCAATATTTGCGGTACAATCAACAGCATTTGTCCCAGTTTGGATGCCTGTATGTAGTTACCTAGTTCGGTTTGGGTGCGATAATGTTCTACAAACCAGAAATCGATCCGATACACTAAAAAGAAAATGAAATTGCCTGCCAGTGCCAGTATCGAATAGCGTAGCAGTACAATAAATTCTGCCTTAGTAGGCAACGAAATAGACTGATAACTTTTGTTTATCCATAAAAAAGCAATCGCAATCGCAACGCCATCCAATAAAACAGAAATAAAATAACCATTTATTACAAGCGAATGAGAAAGTCCTGTTTTGCTGGCGATAATTACCAATACTGCCAACAATATATTGATGATGCCGATAATTAGATTGGGCAACCAGAAGTTCTTTTGTGCAAAGAAGAGTACCGAAAAGAAGTTCATCAGCAGGATGCCACAGATATATTCGAGGGAATAAAGCAAGTAATCTTCTTTGGTAAAGCTATTGGTGCCACTCAGTTTATAGAAATAGTTATTGACTAATAGTGCAACAATAATCCCGACTATGACCGTCCACAAAATGGAAAACCAAGCAAGCTTATGTCTGTCTATTTTGAGGGAAGAAGCGTAGAAAGTATATCCGCTTTCCATACTCAGGCTAGCGAGCAATAGAATAAGGGAAAAGAAGTTGGTAAGGTAATAGATGCGTCCGCCACCATCGGAATGCAAGAACCTACTCATTAATACATTTACTATCAACAGGGTAAAGAAGCAGAATCCCCGCCACAAAAGACTCTGTTGAAGTAGTTTGTTTAATGTCATTAACCTAAATATTTGGCGGCAAATTACGATACTTTGAATTACCCCCTATTTTTGAATTAATTTAAAGGCTGCAATAATTGACAAACAAAGTATGGACGAGAAGATAACGGAGGGGTACAATACGAGACTGTTTAACAACAAGAAGATAAGGGGCAGGTTGCATCTATCCAGATACTATTGGTTGCAAAAAAAGGTTGCGGCCTATTGTCCGACAATAAATTCGGTGATAGAGTTGGGCTGCTTCGATGGCAAAACATTGGACTATCTACCCAATACAAATTTTTACTACGAAGGCTATGACGCCAACTGGGAAGGAGGATTGGATTTGGGCAGAGAGAATTTGAAAGAAAGGGGCAACTGCGAATTGTTCTTTTGTGATAATGTCAATTTGTTTGTGCCTACCCGGGATAAGTTTACTGTTTCCATTTGCATGGAAACACTGGAACATTTGCCTTTGCAACAACTGGAACCTTACATACAGAAACTTGCCAAGCACACAAAAGAGTATTGTTTTGTTACCATTCCGAACGAAGGAGGAATTGTTTTGTTGATGAAATACTTTATAAAGAAGTTCATACTGAGAAGCGTTCCAGAGCGATATACTACAAAAGAACTATTGCTCACAGCTACCGGGAACATGCGTAAAGTGACAAGAAACGAAGGCGGGCACAAAGGTTTTGATTATAAAGAACTGATAAAGTTATTGGATAAATATTTTATAGTAGAATCAGTAGAAGGTATTCCTTTTAAGTATCTTAGCCGTAACCTGAACTTTACGATAGGGGTGGTTTTAAAGCGGATTGACTAAAAACAATTGGTAACGGATTTAAACAAAAAATGACAAAACATGGGATTACTAAAATCTTTTAATAAACGCGCTAAAGCAGAGACAGAGACAGGACTAGGTACCAATGCTAGTATAAATGGAGGTCGCTTTTTTAATAAAGACGGAACGCCGAATATAGAGATGCGGGGTATTCCTCTGATGGAAAGGCTTAATCTGTATCATACCCTGTTGTCCTTGCCTAAGTGGAAATTTTTGTTGATTATCATTGTATCATTCATAACAATCAACCTTGCATTCGCAGGTCTGTACCTATTTATAGGGATGGAACATCTAAATGGAATGGTGGCAAACACGTATGCAGAAAAGTTTGGTGAAGCTTTCTTTTTTAGTGCGCAAACCTTTACCACTGTAGGCTATGGCAGAATAAACCCTGTTGGTTTTGCCGCAAGTTTTGTAGCGGCTTTGGAGGCATTAACTGGCTTATTGAGTTTTGCTTTGATTACTGGCTTGTTGTATGGGCGTTTTGCAAGACCCAAAGCCTACATCAATTACAGCAAGAATGCATTGTTTGTCCCTTTTAGGGATGGTGTAGCCTTTATGATGCGGATGGTTCCCTACACCAGAAACTTTTTGGTAAATGTAGAAGCTAGACTTACTATGAGCATGCAAGTGGTAGAAGACGGGGTTACCAAGAACAAGTTTTTTCAGCTTGCTTTGGATATATCAAAAGCAAATACATTGATTTCAAACTGGACACTGGTACACATCATTAACGAAGAAAGTCCTTTTTATGGGTTAACTAAAGAAGATATTGATAATTCAAAAGCAGAAATACTTGCTTTTGTTCAGGGGTTCGACGAAAGTTTCTCTAATACTGTTATCTCTCGCACTTCCTACACTTACGAAGAATTTGTTTATGGAGCTAAGTTCCTACCCATGTATCATCCGAATAATGATAATTCGGGAACTATCGTTCACCTAAACAAATTGGATGATTATGAGGTGCTGGAACTGCCTAAAGGCTCCAGTTTCTATCACCAAAATGAGTTACAAAGGGGAACCCAATTTGAACTTAGCAATAAGTAGCAAAAAATCGGTGAAATTGATAATTCTTTTTGTTTTGTTAAATAAATTTCACAATCTTTGCTTATTGCTTGTTTAAAAAAAACACCCCAGCTTAAAATGAAAAAGTTATTAGGAGTAATACTAATTTTAATTGTTATCAAATGTTATGCGATGACAAAAGCACCAAATGTTAATCCTATTGCCCTAGACGATAGAGAAGTAACATTTGAAGGCGGAGTAAGTATCTTAATTGCTGTAGGGGTTATTTACGGTTCCAAAGTGGGAAGAAATCAGCAGAAACAAGAGGAACAGGATAAGCAGGATTAATTTATTCAATAGCGTTTATACAAAAGCATCATCTGAAAAGGTGATGCTTTTTTGTTTTGGTCATTAAATATTCAATTAAAAGTATTGTTCTCATTTAAAATAGTATGAAATCAGTTATATCTATAGTTACTTTTCTTGTGTTATGGCTTATCATGGCACAAAGCTGTTTGAAGTTTAGGACTAGTGACAGCAAAGCTTTGAAGGAGTTTGACACTTCTGGCGTGCCCCTTTCTATAAAAACAATAAAAGTAAAGGATAGAACATTGCATTATGTAATGACTGGCAACGATACTCTTCCAACCATTGTATTTGTACACGGAAGTCCTGGTAGCTGGGACGCGTTTAAAGAATACCTTAAAGACAAAGACTTATTGAAAAAATATAGAATGGTTTCTATTGACAGACCAGGTTTTGGCTACAGTGATTTTGGAAAGTCTGTTACCCTTCAGGAGGAATCTACCATTATCTCTCCCTTATTTGCTACAATTAAAAACAATAAGCCCGTTTATTTGGTGGGACATTCCTTGGGAGGCCCCATGATTGTGCAGCTTGCAGCCGATAATCCTAATACGATTGCTGGTTTAGTAATATTAGCTGGGGCTATCGATGTTACACTGGAGAAGCCTGAGAAATGGAGACACGTAATTATGCAATTTCCTCTGAAATATTTGATACCCGGTTCACTAAGACCTTCTAATAAGGAGCTATGGTATTTGAAAACTGACTTAATTAAACTAAAACCTCGGTTTAAAGAGATTGTTTGTCCTGTTTATATACTTCATGGGGACAAAGATCCATTGGTTGACTATGGCAATCTTGCATTCGGGGCGAAGGCCTTTGTAAATTCATCCAAAATAGATACTCTTACCATACAGGGTGCCAATCACTTTATTCCTTGGATGCATTATGATGTTATCAAGAGGGTTTTAATTGGTCTGCATCCATAATTTCCATAAAAAAAGGTACTTCTCAATTCAGAACGCTCACACCCTTCATTATATTCGGGTTACCCGCTGGCAAATACGTATTGCCGTTAACAATATCTATCCCCGAATAGCCTAGTCTAACAAATTTTTCTATTACATAAAAAAAAGTGCAGCCATTTGATAATAAGCAAATGACTGCACTCTTTTATTCAATTTCATTTTACACTAAAGCGAGGTCTAGTACTTCTTCCATATAACGTACATAATGAAACTGTACACCACTTATAAAGTCGCTATCAATTTCTTGCACATCTTTTTCATTCTGCCAGCACATAATTATTTCCTTTAGTCCAGCACGTTTTGCTGCCAGTACCTTTTCTTTAATACCTCCAACTGGCAAAACCTGTCCCCTCAAAGTAATCTCACCGGTCATAGCCAGATATGGCTTTACCTTTTTGCCTGTAAATGCAGATGTCAACGAAGTAAGCATAGTAATACCCGCACTAGGACCATCTTTTGGAGTTGCACCCTCTGGAACATGGACATGAATATTTTTCTTGGTAAATTCCTCAGGGCTTATTCCCCACTTCTTGCTGTTAGCTTGCAGATAAGTTAAGGCCGTAGAGGCACTTTCCTTCATAACATTACCTAAATTACCAGTCAATTTCAATTCCCCTTTTCCTTCACTTAATACTGTTTCAATAAACAAAATATCTCCTCCTACATAAGTCCAGGCAAGACCAACTGTGACGCCGGGCATGTTTACGGTCTTATAGATATCGTTACTGTAGCGTGCAGAACCCAATATTTTTTCTATTTCTGCTATACTGACAGTCAGGTTTATTTTGTTTTTCATTACCACTTCCTTCGCATGATAGCGCATGATGCTTGCCAGTTGCCTATCTAGTTCACGCACCCCACTTTCCCTGGTGTAACTTTCTATGATTTTCTCCAAAATCTTATCAGACAATTTCAGTTTGATGGCATCCAAGCCGTGAGCGGCTTTTTGTTTCGGCAAAAGATGCCTTTTTGCAATTTCCACTTTCTCTTCAACTGCATAACCACTCAAATCTATTATTTCCAATCTATCCCTCAAAGCCGGCTGAATATTTTGAATATTGTTTGCAGTGGCAATGAATAGTACCTTACTCAGATCGTATTCCAGTTCCAGATAATTATCATAGAAGCTATTGTTCTGTTCGGGATCCAATACTTCCAATAACGCAGATGACGGGTCGCCCCTGTGGTCACTACCAATTTTGTCTATCTCATCCAGAATCATTACAGGATTAGAAGTTTTGGTCTTACGAATATTTTGCAATATCCTTCCTGGCATGGCACCAATATATGTTTTTCTATGTCCCCTAATCTCACTTTCATCGTGTAACCCACCAAGGCTTACCCTGATGTATTTTCTACCAACAGCATGAGCAATACTTTTTCCGAGAGAAGTTTTCCCAATGCCCGGAGGACCAACAAAACAAAGAATGGGGCTTTTCATATCTCCTTTCAACTTTAGTACCGCCAGGTATTCGAGTATCCGGTTCTTTATTTTTTGCATTCCATAATGATCTGTATCTAATACCTTTTTGGCATTTTTCAAATCATAATTATCCGAAGTATATTCATCCCAAGGTAAATCCAACAACAAATCAAGATGATTGTACACCACCGAATAATCTGGTGTACTAGGGTGCATCCTTTCTAGTTTCTGCACATTGGTATTAAAGAGATTCTTTGCAGCTTCAGGCCATTTCTTGCCTTCTGCTTTCTTTTTCATCTCAGCAATTTCCCTTTCGTTGGTATCACCGCCCAGTTCATCCTTAATGCTTTTTAGTTGTTGTTGCAGAAAGTAATCACGTTGTTGTTTGTCAATTTCAATTCTTGCCCTGTTAGAAACTTTGTCTTTAAGTTCAGCAAATTGAAGCTCACGTTGCAGAAGGGTTATCAATCTTTCTGCTCTTTCCACCACATCATCTATCTGCAATAAGGCTTGTTTTTCTGCAAGTTCTGCATTCTGATTACTGGCTACAAAATTTATCAGGAATGCGGGACTTTCAATATTTTTGAGGATAATAGATGCCTCTGTGGGAATATTGGGAGATAACTGGATAATTTGCGTCGCAAAATCCCTGATACTGCCGAGTAGCGCATTAAAATGATCCGTCAGTGGCTTTTCTTCTTCTTCCAATACGGTAATACAGGCTTTAAAGAAAGGGTCGTCGCTTACCATCTCTTCCAGCTCAAACCGTTTTTTTCCCTGAATGATAACTGTTGTGCCACCATCGGGCATTTTTATCATCTTCAAAATTTTTGCCACCGTACCAATCCTGCATAAGTCGGCAGCTTCGGGGTTTTCAATATTTGTATCTTTCTGCGCAATAACACCAATTAGTTTATCGGTTTTATAGGCTTCCTGAACCGCTTTTATACTTTTATCGCGCCCTACAGTAATTGGCAAAACAACACCTGGAAAAAGAACCGTATTTCTTAATGGAAGAATGGGAATTTCATTGGGTATCACCATGTTTTTATCCTGCTCAGTTTCATTCACATTTATAGGAATAATCGGCATAAAATCAGACTCATCGTCTCCTTGTAAAAGCATTTTGTTTATATTCATTTCTATGTATTCAATAAGTAGTCAAATTGTCACCCACTCAATTCCTCTGGCAATTAAATGATGGTGGGCACACAGTTCAATATTGATGCCATCGCTGTGAGGGCTGCAAAGAAGGTACAAATTGGCACAAGAAAAAAAATAAATATGTCTTTTTGTATTGTTGAGTGTTTTGCGTGTGCGTTGCTACAATTAAAAAGCTGCTTGCAAATATTCCAATTAATTATTTTATTGCGTTGGTGAATGCATCTGCTAAACGCGCTAACCGTTGTATATTGTAGGGAGTGACGAGGACAGGCTGGGAAATTGCCGAGCCAGTTGTGTATACCAGTTAAAAACTGTTTTGACTAGTTCCTGCTCGAGTTCCCGATTTTTGAACGTTCTTGCACTAGGTGTTGGAACTACTAAAGTTTCCATCAGGTTTTTTATTTTTTCATAGTTACTATTTTAAAACCTGTTGGTTGTTTCTCAATTTCATTTCTATTGTCAATGTACTCAAAATGGTTATACTGGTTTTTGATGCCTGTTAAAATTACTTTGCGATTGTCCAACCAATAAATAACTTTTTTAATTTCTGTTTCTAAATCTGGGTAAAAACTATCAAGTAAGTTACTTTTTTGCTCTTGGGTTAATTCATCCCAAGTATCAGCTTTAGTATTTTCAATTCTTGGAACTTCAATAGCTAAACCATAACCTAATCCTAAATTGTCAAAAAAGTTATAGCCTTTACAATAAAAGTCGTAAAAGGTCACTAATATTTTAGGCAGTTCTTTGTCTCGATTTAAAGCCTTTGTCAAAAGTCCATAAATTCTCCTTGTTTCAAGTTCTCCCTTGTCGATATGCTTTTCTAAAAGTCTGAATAAACCATATTTTGCATTTTCAGATTTAAAGCCAAAAGAAATTAAGTCTAAATAATCATCAGAGTCAATGACAGTTTCAAGTTGTTTGTCTGCATATAGCCATTGTTCAAATTCTAAAATAGTTTTGTCGCCACTTAATGTGTCAAAAAAGATATTTCGTATGTCAGTTGGAAGTGTCATTTTAAAATTTCAGGCAACTATTTAATTTACGAAGGTTTTAACCCTTTCAAACTTTCGCTTTGTTTCGAATCCTTTATCTGTAAAGGATTCCCGTTAATTGTTTTTGTTATCTAAAACCTTCTTAATACAAAACTAAGGAAAATGGTTATTCGAGATTAGAGGTTTTGATAATTCTTCATCTGCTAATCATATACC
>CAITVK010000020.1 GCA_903895845.1 uncultured Chitinophagaceae bacterium | reverse complement strand
CAATAAATTCCTATAACTTTATCTTCTGTGAGCATAATATAGAGTCTGATTGTGTGGTAACTTTCTAAACTCTTTTTATGCTCACTTATTTTATAACTAGCAACTTGCGTTAATTACCAAAAAAGGCAGTATATGCAGCCGTAAGAGCGGCTATGTCGGCATCAAAAATACCCGAAGGATTATTGAGGGTAAGTGATTCGATCAAAAAGCGAACGAAAGCCTGAAAACGTGCGTCAGTAATATTCTTTGAACTGAAAAAGTTGGAATAATATTTTCCAAAAAAAGATAATCTCATAATACATAATTTAAAAGTAATAAAATAGAAATGAAGTTGAAAAAGACGGTAGTAGAACTGTTTTTATCCAATTTCCCGTCACGATTATGGCATAAAAAATCATTGGTATGCCGTCCCTGTCATAAATTTTCTTACCAATTTGAACCCATTTATTGTCATTTCCGCTACAATTCTCGCCGCTTGGTTCTTTTTTCTTACCAATTATTCCCTAATTCTTACCAATTCCTCGACTTTCTTTCGTAAAAAATCGAATAATTGGTAAGGATAGAGAGGAAGTAGGTAAGAATAATCGAGGAACTGGTAAGAATAATCAAGTAGTTGGAAAGAATAATCGGATAATTGGAAAGATTTGAGGCATTTATGACTTATTATATAGCAGATGCTGACGTTATTAAGCATATTTAAAAAGAAGAAGAAGATTTGAATGATACCCATTACGAAATTGCAACAATATAGCTTTTGCCTTCTTTAAGTTTGGCACCGAATAATCTAAGCGAATGATTTATTTGGAAAACAGACCAACTATACCTAAAATTTTTATTGCCTCTTTTACATTTAAAAGAGAAAATAACCATAGAAAACGGATACTTTCGCAGTATATTTTAATTGAATCATATACATTATTTATTTCTTTAAATGCTTTTTAAACCTTCAAAATAAATTTCAAAATGAAAAAACAAGCAATCTATTTGTTTTTGGCATATGCCTTATGCTCTGCTACATCCTGCAAGAAAGACTCTAGTTCATCTTCCAGCAATAGTGGTCTTTTAGGTATGGTAAAATCCTTAAGCGAGAAAATTACATCCACAGTAACAGGAAATAGATATACTAAAGTGAACTTTAACTATGATTCGCAAGGTAGACTTTCTAGTATGATTGATTCATCCAATTCTGGCAATAAAGAATTGTATAATTACCCTACTTCCAATGGCTTTACGCTCGACATATATGAGTATAATATGCTTCAGATACACTACAGTAACACTTTCGACAGTAAAAAAAATATACTAAGTACCTATCAGTACAATAATACAAAGGACACCACTTGGGATACATTCAATTATACATTTAATACTAAGAATCAGATTACAACGGCAAGTGATTTTGAAAAATGGGTAGATTCATTAGGTATAAAAGACTCAACAAATACTGTCACCAACTATACTTATGATGCAAATGGAAACGTAATTACAGAAACAGATAACCAAGGAAGTACATCATCCTACACTTACTATACAACTACATACACAGCGCCAACAAACATATTCCCTAACCAGCCTTTTCTTGGAAATTTAGTTAAATCGAAAACAACTTCCTATGGAGGTTCGCCCATTATAGTAAAGTACACCTACACATTTGATAGTATGAATAGGGTAAGTACCAAAACCGCAATAAGTGATGCAGGTAGCACAACAATAGTAACCACATATACCTATTATTAATGCACCTTCAACTCAATTTATTTTATGGAAATAACTAATCTTTAAATGAAAAAAAATCTTATTGCTTTTAGTATACTAGTTTTCACTTTCTCACCATCAACTAGCAACTAAATGGTATCCAATGGTATCTAAGTTAACGTGAGTTCGGGATAAGAGATTAAGAAAAAAGGTGTAAATTAGAGGATATAATGTACCACCATTTTATCACTAAAATACACCCTTATGTTGCGGGATAAAGTTATAGATATTTTCGTTCCAGTAGATGATTTCTGT
>CAITVK010000019.1 GCA_903895845.1 uncultured Chitinophagaceae bacterium | reverse complement strand
TCGATACCCAGATAAAATTTAATACTTGTTTCCATCTTTTTATATTTATTTTGTAATCAATGCTTAACCATTTTGCCCCATCGTCCTAGTCCTTAATAATGGGTAATTAACCCTAATTGCTATATGGACACCAAGGGAAAAGGCAGCAGTGGATTTTATCTGCAAATGGGTTGCAAACCCTGACGGAAGTAGAAAGTGCCACTGCTGCTGGTTAAGTGTTATCCACACAAAAGTGTGGATTGTTAAAGAAAAAAAGTAGCAAAAAAAGAAAGAGTAATAATAGTAATATTTTAAGTGAATAATTAAAAAGCAAATCTAAAGGACGGAAGAAATTCAGAAATAGTGCTTTCTTTTAGCAGTAGTTTCGGTTGACGTTATAAATCTGGCATAGAATAAAATAGTTGCAAAATTGCAATAACCAGGCTTGGGAAAACAATCAATGACAGGTTGCAACAAGCAGTTGAAAGATAACTTTTTAATTCTTACTACGGGAACTTCCTCAACACCGTCAATCGTAGCAGTAACTCCAGCACCACACAGGCTAATCCAAAGAGTACAAACGGCAAAAAGAGTTCGGAGAAATGATGGTAGGTGGTAGTTTCTATCTTGCTTTTCTCTAGTTTATCGATGGCTTCGTAGCTGCTTTCGAGGCTTTCCTTGCTGGCAGCGGTAAAGTATTGTCCACCTGTAGCACTACTTATATGCTTCAATAATCCATCGTTAAAACTCAACTTACCCGTAGCCGCGGCTGCATTGGGGTTGCCATCCGACACCTGATTGGTGCCTATCCCAATACAATATACTTTTACGCCGTAAAGCTTAGCGAGGTTCTCGGCAATATCGGGCGGGATCACCCCACCAAAGTCAACCCCATCGGTCATCAATATCACAATCTTGGTCTTTGCTTTACTGTCTTTTAACCGATCCACACTGGTTGCGAGGCCTGAGCCGATGGCCGTTCCATCTTCGGTGAGGTACCCGTTCTGAATGGTATTAATCTGATTCAACACGGCATTGTGGTCAACGGTAATAGGGCAAAGCGTAAAACTCTGACTACTGAATATCACAATACCTATCCGGTCGCCGGGACGCTTCTGCACAAAGTTGGTGGCTATCTCTTTGGCAGCTTCGAGCCGGTCGGGCTTAAAGTCCTGACTCGTCATACTCCCACTGATGTCGAAACAAAGCACTACATCAATGCCTTCGCCCGACGTTTGCTCATCCGTAAACTTTTCCTGTGGTCTGGCAAGTGCAATAATCAGACTTGTCAATGCCAGTATCCTGAGGATGAAGGGTAATGGACGTAAGCGTAATTTCCAACTATTGGTAGGGAGCAAAAATTGTAAGGTACTCACCCTTAATGCCGCTCCACTCTTGTCCTTGCTTGCCCATTGCCAATAGATGAGATAGGGTATCAGGAGCAGCAATGGCAATAGCCAAGGGTATGCGAACGCTATATGTTGCCACGAATCAAATTGCATTAGCAGCCGTTTTATTTTGTGAAGAATGGAGGTTGGTGAGTAAGGCTCTTGCATCGGCCAAACTTTGTTGGCACTCCTCGGTGGTTGGGATGGACTTAGCAAACTTCACACTATCTGCCCAATGTAATAACTGTATATACTGCTGCAACAAGGTCTCGTCGGTTATCCTTTGCTTGATGACCGATATATATTCCGCCGTCGTTTTGCTGTAGGTAGTAATGTGCAACTGATTGTCGGAATAGCCCTTGCAGATTGCTATCAACTGGATAAAGAATAACTGATATTCTTTGTCCTGATACACAGGCACTAAGGCATCCAGTTTCTGGAGGGCTTCCTCAATGGTAAGTGGTTGCGAAGGCGCGTACGCATTCAGCTTTCGTCTTCCAATCAACCAACGGATTATAAAGAACAACGCTATTACCAACACCACTACAATCCCCATTGCTATCCAGATGGTATATTCCTGCTCGGGTTCGGGTTCTATGATGTCCTTAATGTCATTATAGTCTTTGCGCATGTGTACATCAACGGGGGAAACACTAATAGCTATCTCACGTGTACTGAACTCCTTGCCGCCAATCACCACGTTAAAAGCAGGAAGGGTGAACTTGCCTGTATCAAAGGACGTGATACTTATTACCTGTGTGTAGGTTTTGGTGGATGAGATATTGATGGTATCAATCGGTTGCCTCAATGCAACCTGAAAGTGCTGAAAGGTATCGGGTATGGCAAACCAGTTATCAATGGCAAGCGGAGCATTACTAGTGGGTTCTACCTTTAGCTTCAGCTCAAATTGTTCGCCTATCCTTATTTTGTCCCGACTAACAATGGCAGATACTTTTTGGGCGGAAGAGGAAAAGGAGAGAAGAAGGAAAAGGAAACCCCAACCCTGTCCCCTAAAGGGGGGAAAGAACCCCCCAACCCCTAAAGGGAGGAAGCAGAATAAGCCCCCACGACCAAGGGAGGATGACTTATGACTTATAACTAACCACTTACGACTCATCCTCATCCTCGTTTGATAAAAAACTGTTGTAATACTTTTACGTAATCGGCACCTGTAGCTATCTGTAACAAATCGGCACCTGCCCGCTTGAAGATCTCCTTTGTTTCGTTCATCAACCACAAATGTTGCTCTTGCCAAGCTGCCCTTGTAGCAGGATTATTTGTATCCAGCCATCTGACAGCACCTGTTTCTGCATCCGCCATTTCTACCATCCCCATCGTGGGTAAAGCAGTCTCGGCTTTATCATACACCTGAATACCTATTACATCGTGCTTCCTAGACGCCACACGAAGCAGGTGTTCGTAGTTTTTGTCAGCAAAGTCACCTAGTATAAATACAATGCTTTTGTGTTTACTATTATTATTAAGATATTGCAATGCCTTTGATAAATCTGTTTTCAGTGCTTTCGGCTGAAAGCTCAACAATACCTTCATCATATACAAGATATGCTGCCGCCCCTTCTTGGGTGGAATATACTTTTCTACTGTGTCGGTGCATAGCATCAGCCCTGCCTTGTCGTTGTTGTTTGCGGCACTAAAAGCAAGCACCGCCGTAATCTCTGTAATCAATTCTTTCTTACTCTGATTGCCCGTTCCAAACAAGTTGCTGGCACTAGCATCTACCAGAATATACACCGACAATTCCCTTTCCTCCTCAAATACTTTACTATAGGTAGTTCCCATTCTGGCACTCACATTCCAGTCGATAAACCGGATGTCATCGCCGGCATTGTATTCTTTTACTTCCTTAAACACCATTCCCACTCCTTTAAAAGCAGAATGGTATTCGCCGGTGAACAGGTGATTGGTGAGTCGCTTGCTTTTTATTTCGAGATGGCGGACAGCCGCAGTAGCACCCACATCCCCACCCCCAACCCCTAAAGGAGGGCGATTTGTAAGTTCTTTCTTATTAAATAGTTGCTTGAAGAAACCCATGAGGATAGATATGAGTTATGAGTTATAAGTTATAAGTTATGGAAGATACTCATAACTCATCACTCATAACTTATAACTAGTTAAGGTACTTTTACTGCCTTCAGAATGTCGTCTATTATCTTTTCTGAGGTGATGTTCTCTGCCTCTGCTTCGTAGGTGAGACCGATACGATGCCGCAACACATCCTTAGCAATTGCCTTGATGTCTTCTGGAATTACGTAAGCGCGCTTTTCCATAAACGCATAGGCCTTTGCAGCAAAAGCCAAATGAATACTAGCCCTTGGTGATACCCCATAACTAATCATGCTTTGCAACCTACCAAGACCATATTGTTGTGGGAAACGAGTAGCAAACACAATATCAATGATGTATTGCTCAATCTTTTCGTCGAGATAAATCTTCTTCACCAAGGTACGTGCCGCTAAAATATCATTGATACTCGCAACCGGATTAATCTTAGGTGACGCTAAACTTTGCACCTGTTGACGGATAATCAATTGTTCTTGCTGTTTATCGGGATAGCCCACTACCACCTTCATCATAAATCGGTCTGCCTGCGCTTCGGGCAATGGATAAGTACCTTCCTGTTCCAAGGGATTCTGTGTTGCCAACACCAGAAATGGCTCACTTAAAGGATAAGACTGATCACCAATGGTTACTTGCTTCTCTTGCATGGCTTCCAACAAAGCACTCTGCACTTTGGCAGGGGCCCGGTTTACCTCATCTGCCAGTACGAAATTGGAGAAGACGGGTCCTTTGCGAACTACAAACTCATTGCGTTGCTGGTTATAAATCATGGTTCCAACAATATCGGCAGGGAGCAAATCGGGTGTAAACTGAATACGGCTGAACGGTGCATCAATTGCTTTTGCAAGCGACTTGATAGTTAAGGTCTTTGCTAACCCTGGCACCCCTTCCAACAGTACGTGCCCATCGCTTAACAGCCCGATGAGTAAGCGGCTAATCATCAATTCCTGCCCTACTATCACCTTGTGCAACTCGGATTGCAGCCTATCTACGATGGCAGATTGCTTTTGAATTTCTGCTGTTAACTGTTGAATATCTTCTTGCTTATGCATATATGAATAGTATAAAATACTTCAAACCACTATCTGGTGAAGTGTTACAAAGAAATACTTTAAAATGAAAGGGTAAGTAAAAGTTTTAGTTAATTACATTAATTCATCGTTAAAAATAAGAAA
This sequence comes from uncultured Chitinophagaceae bacterium, assembly GCA_903895845.1. GTDB lineage: Bacteria > Bacteroidota > Bacteroidia > Chitinophagales > Chitinophagaceae > Parasediminibacterium. The sequence goes on along the minus strand of CAITVK010000019.1, from coordinate 47,069 downwards.
TAGGTTGTTCATAATATTCCAGACACATATCTTTGCCTATGGCAATAATAAATCCTGCTCCAGAGAGCAATTCATCCCACTCACGCCTATTCGGCACAGGTCTCACCTTTGATGATGTACTATTGATGCCCGCTTACAGCGAAGTACTTCCCCGCGACGTAATTATTAAGTCGCACCTTACCAAAGAAATAATAGTGAATGTTCCTATTCTGTCCGCAGCAATGGACACGGTTACGGAAGCTAATCTGGCAATTGCTTTGGCAAGAGAAGGTGGCATTGGTATTCTACACAAGAATATGACCATCGAAAAGCAAGCCGAGCAAGTGCGCAAAGTGAAGCGTAGTGAAAGTGGGATGATAATTGACCCTATTACCCTACAAGCAGATGCTACAGTAGCAGATGCCTTGCGCATTATGAGGGAAAACAAAATAGGTGGTATCCCTATTGTTGATGCGGGTAATTTGTTGGTGGGCATCCTTACCAATAGAGATTTGCGCTTTGAGATTGCCAATAAGCACAAGAAAATCAGTGAAGTAATGACTTCTACCAATCTGATTACAGCACCCGATGGGACCGATCTTAAGAAAGCGGAGAAGATATTACAACAATATAAGATTGAGAAACTACCCGTAGTGAGTGCTGAAGGGCATTTGATTGGGTTGATTACTTACAGGGATATTCTTCAACTAAACAACAATCCAAATGCCGTAAAAGATGGCTTCGGTCGTTTGTTGGTAGGTGCAGCATTGGGCATTACTAAAGATATGCTAGACCGTGCAGCAGCACTACAGCATGTGGGCGTAGATGTGGTTACGCTTGATAGTGCACACGGGCACAGCAAAGGTGTGATTGATGCCTTGAAAACATTACGGAAAGAGTTTAAGAACCTTCAGATAATTGCGGGCAATGTGGGTACAGGTGCAGGTGCAAAAGCATTGGCAGATGCAGGGGCAGATGCAGTGAAAGTAGGTATTGGCCCAGGCTCTATCTGTACAACACGTATTGTGGCTGGAGCAGGTGTACCACAACTCACTGCCATCATGGAAACATCAAACGCTTTGAAATCTACTGGAGTACCTGTCATTGCTGATGGAGGTATCCGCTATACAGGTGATATGGTGAAAGCACTAGCAGCCGGAGCTAATGTAGTGATGATGGGTAGTGTTTTTGCAGGGGTAGAGGAAAGCCCGGGAGAAACCATCATATTTGAAGCACGTAAATACAAAGAATACAGGGGAATGGGAAGCCTAGGCGCTATGTCGCAAGGAAGTGGCGACCGATATTTTCAGGATGTGGAAGACGGCATAAAGAAACTAGTGCCTGAAGGAATTGAAGGACGTGTAGCCTACAAAGGAAGCCTTAGTGAAATAGTGTATCAATATGCAGGTGGACTAAGAGCGGGAATGGGTTATTGTGGTGCCCGAACAATTGCGGATCTTCAACAAGCAACCTTTGTACAGATAACAAATGCAGGTATGAAAGAAAGTCATGCGCACGATGTGGATGTAACCAAAGAAGCACCGAACTATAGCAGGAAATAAAGATTATTACTAATAACAAAAGAGCCACTCTGTGTAATACGGAGTGGCTCTTTTGTTTTATTAACTATTTCTTTTTAAGGTGCTACCAACCTAAATCCATTACCATGAATGTTTACAATTTCAATCTTCGGATCTTCTTTCAGATATTTACGAAGTTTTGCAATGTAAACATCCATACTACGACCATTGAAATAGGTATCGCTTCCCCAGATGCGTTTCAAAGCCTTTTCGCGAGACAACAAATCGTTCTTATGTTCAGCCAACATCTTCAACAAATCATTTTCTTTTGGAGACAGTACTTGTATGTTACCATTGATGATCAGTTGTCTTAACTTTGGATTGAAATGATACCCACCCATATCAAACTCAGTGTTTTCACTGATTCGGGTTTCTTCTTCGTTACGTTTTAGAATCGCTTTTATCTTCAACAACAACACGTCACTATCAAATGGTTTGGTGATGTAGTCGTCAGCACCCAATTTATACCCGCTGATAATATCTTCCTTCATTGTCTTTGCGCTCAAAAAGAACAAAGGCACATCCGGATCAATATCCCTGATATCGTTTGCCAAGGTAAATCCATCCACGTGAGGCATCATTACATCCAACAAACAGATGTCGAACTTTTCTCGTTGAAACGCTGCAAAGCCTAGCCTGCCATCACGTTCCAACACTACTTCATAGTCATTCAATTCTAAATAATTCTTCAATACCATCCCTAAGTTGGTATCATCTTCACACAATAACACACGATATTTTCTTCCTTCCATAATTGTAATTTAATTGATTAATTGAAAATAAAGATAATGAGTAAATGCAAACTCAGCAGAACAGCGCCACAAGGTTTTGTTAAAAGCGGACTAACGCCTTATTTAGAGGGGTTAATAGTCTGTTTGTGGAGTAACTGGCTTGTTGTTTTTATCAATATCACCGAAGCGTAAGGCACGCATTCTTTGACGTTCTTGCAGTTCTTTCTTGATAAAATTGGCGAAATCACGGTCTGCGAGGAACACTTTATTGGCTCTTTCATCGGATGCCAGTATCTTTTTAAACTCTATATTGTACTTTTTTTTAACAGTCAAAGACTTTTCCTCTCCCATCAGCACATCATTCTTTGTATCATTCTTAATTTTCTTGAGTTCTTCGGTGTAGGCATTGTAGACAGGCCAGAACTTTTGCGCCTCTTCAGAAGTAAGGTATAAGTCCTTGGTAATAAAAGCCACCTTCAATGCTTGTATGGAAGATTGTTTATTGGGGGGGCTTTGCGCTTCAAGAACATTGACGGCAAGTAGTGAAATTAATATGATAAAGCGCTGTATTCTCATTCTGATCAAAGGTGTCTTCGTGTGTTAAATTCCTTTTTTACGTCTCTTGTGGGTTGATGCCTCATGCAAATACTGAGTTAAGTCATCGTCTGGAACAGTTTGTGCATCCTGTTCCAATGAAGGTGCTGCACCATCATCCAATATAATTGTCTCTGTATTTGATGCAATATAATCGTTGTCCAGATACTTAATCAAATCATCATCCGACAATTTGTTTACACTTTTATTTAAATCTACATTCTTATAAGAGGCATAAGTATCACCATTTCCTCTTTGATAAAAGACAGTAGCTCCCAACAAAATAACACCTACAATGGAAGCTGCTACAGCCTTCCTCAACCAAAGTATCCTACCCGTGATAGAAATGACTTTTGCAACCTGCGGTTGTTCTGTCGATTGCATATTAACCGATAGGTTATCGAAATATCCCTCTGGAGCCTGATAAGGCAACTGACTGGAAATAGTATGCAGAACAGGGGCAATTGTAGCTAATTCATCCGCAGATTCTTGTAATGAAGCGGTAACCCTTGACAATATACTGTTGGATAATCCATCAAAATAACCTTCGGGCACAGCATAAACCGGCTGTGAAACAATGGGGAGTTGCGCTTCTTCTTTTGGTAGTTGTTGAAGCACTGTGGTAGCCAAACTATCGAAGTAACCTTCGGGCACGGCATAGGGAAGTTGGATGCTTTGTTCCAGCATCTTTTTTCCTAAACTTTCGTGTAATATAGTCTTACTATTTTTCATTTCTATTCACATTGACCTTGTCAATTCCCAAATGTTTAACTATTCAAAATATATTGCTCAATTTTCTTTGCTGCATGGTGATAACTCGCTTTCAATGCCCCTTCACTCGTCTCCAATATCTTACTCATCTTCTCGTAAGGCATTGCATCGTAATATCTCAGGTTAAAAACCAAACGCTGCCGTTCGGGTAAACTCTGAATGGCGAGTTGCAACTTCCATTCTAGTTTGTTAGCGTCAAAGTTCTTATCTGCTTTGATCGTGTTACTCAAGCCATTTTCATCATCTGTCAGGCTGATGGTTGCTTTCTTTTTGCGTTGTTCCAAAAAAGTAAGGCATTCATTCGTTGCAACCCGGTATAACCAAGTGTACAACTGACTGTCTTCCCTAAAATTCTCCAACCCTTTCCAGACCTTAATGAATACATTTTGAAGAATATCATTACTGTCCTCGTGGCTGATGACCATCTTACGCACATGCCAATAAAGTCTCTCCTGAAACTTCTTGATAATGGCCGTAAATGCCACTTCTTTCGTAGAGGTGTCTCTAAAAAGATCAAGCAGTTCCCTATCTTCTAAATGCATGCAACCTTATTTTTTGGAATGTCGCTAAGATAGACTTTTTGACTATTCAAAAGTTTAAATCCGTTTTAATGCAATCTATTACTGCTTTTAAAACTTAATTGAACTAACTAATTACACCGTGTTGACATTTATTAACCGCCAAGTCGTTTCTTTGTCCTATGTATGTAATAGCTGGTATGGTTGGTATATTGTTTGTTTTTTATGCAGTTATCATGCTATTGTACAAGCATTGGTTCATCAAACTACGCCCATTTGTTCCGCAACCCGCTCATTCCCCCAAAACTTCTTTTACTATCCTGATTCCTGCACGCAATGAGAAAGAGAATATTGGGGGATTATTACAGTCCATCATTCAACAGAATTATCCAAGTTATTTATGGGAAGTAATTGTGATTGATGATTTCTCTACCGATACGACTCCTGCCATCGTTTCTGGCTTTAGCAACCAATACCCCAACATCCGCCTCGCAGAATTGTCTAAGATACTGGATGGCAAACAGCTTAATTCATACAAAAAGAAAGCAATAGAAACAGGTATTTCTTTATCTAAAAATGAATGGATTTTAACTACCGATGCGGATTGTATTGCTGGTAAAGACTGGTTGGCTACTTACGATGCCTATATTCAGGAGAACAACCCTGTGTTTGCTGGTGGCCCAGTAGCGTTTACCAATGATGGCAGTATCTTACAAACTTTTCAATGTCTCGACTTTATGGCGTTGCAAGGTATTACGGCTGCGGCTGTTTCTGCAGGGTTACACGCTATGTGCAACGGCGCTAATCTGGCGTATAAAAAGGAAGTTTTCTATGAAGTAAATGGCTTTAAAGGCATCGACAATATTGCTAGTGGCGATGATATGCTGTTGATGAACAAGATAAAATCCGTTTATCCCAACAGGATGGGATATGTATTTAGTCCCAAAGCCATCATCGAAACATTGCCTATGCCCACGCTTAATGGATTTATCAATCAGCGCATCCGTTGGGCAAGTAAAACAAATAAGTACAAAGACATCAGTGTAGTGGTAGTATTGTGGATGGTGTTATTACTTAATATTGGCTTGCTACTGCTCCCCTTTGCGGCAATCTTTCATCCACCAATATTTGTTTTCTGGCTCTTATTGCTCTTCCTGAAAACTTGGATAGAAGCCAGTTTTGCTGTCCATATTGCCGCCTTCTTCTCTATACAGCTACATTGGAAAAATGTGTTCTTACAATTACCGCACATCCTATACACTAGTCTGGCAGGTTGTTTCGGCATGTTTGGCAAGTATAGCTGGAAGGGAAGGCAAGTGAAATAAAATACTTTACCCCGTTACATAGGTGCAAATACAAATATTATATCCAAATAACGGTTCTCTCTTTTCAGATTTACAACTATTCTTGATGCTATAACTGACGTCAGTAAACCTCTTACTGACGTCAGTAAAGCTTGTATCTTACCCAGTAAGTCTTGTATCTTGGTCAGTAAAGCTTTTACTGACCTCAGTAAACCTCTTACTGACGTCAGTAAGTCTTGTATCTTACCCAGTAAGTCTTGTATCTTGGTCAGTAAAGCTTTTACTGACCTCAGTAAGACTTGTACTGACCAAGATAAAACCAGCTTTCGGCTTACCACTTAATTAGAAATAGATATTTGAGAGGGAAAGATGTCACATTTGGCTTGTATATACGTTCATTCCCGTGACTTCTTCCATGCTTCAGTGGCAAAAACTACGCTCCTTAAGCTTCAATACTGTACTTTTGCAACCTTTAAAAGAGAAAAAGGATAAATAGCAACAAGGAATGTTAGACAAACTAGACGCAATACAAGCAAGATTTGAACAAGTGGGCGTGGCATTGACCAATCCAGAAATTATTAATAACCAACAAGAGTTTGGCAAATACAGCAAGGAATATCGCGCACTTGAAAAGATTGTGATACCTTATAACCAATATAAAAAAGTGATTGCCGACTACGATTTTCTGCGTGAGAACCTGAATACTGGCGATGAAGAACTGAAGGAACTGGCAAAAATGGAACTACCAGAACTGGATGAACAAAAGACGTCATTAGAGAAATTATTGACTAAACTATTGATACCGAAAGATCCTCAGGACGATAAGAATGCCATGATAGAATTGAGGGCAGGAACTGGTGGCGATGAAGCGAGTTTGTTTGTGGGAGATTTGTTAGGGATGTACTTACGCTATTGCTCTAAAAAAGGTTGGAAGACAGCCATTACCAGTGAAAATGAGGGAACATCGGGAGGATACAAGGAGGTAATTATAGAAGTAACGGGCGAAGATGTATATGGTACTTTGAAGTTTGAAAGTGGGGTACACCGTGTTCAACGTGTTCCTGCAACTGAAACGCAAGGAAGGGTACACACATCGGCAGCGACTGTAGCAGTGATGCCCGAAGCGGAAGAAGTGGATTTTGAATTGAACCCAGCAGATGTGAAGATGGAAACTTCGCGAAGTGGTGGTGCTGGTGGACAAAACGTAAATAAGGTAGAAACCAAAGTTCAGTTGACGCACATTCCTACCGGCTTGGTGGTAATTTGCCAGACAGAACGTAATCAGTTGGGAAATAAAGAGAAAGCTTTTGGCATCATGCGTACTAAACTATACGAAGAAAAGGTGCGAAAGATAGAAGATGAGATTTCGAGACACCGTAAGACATTGGTGAGTACGGGGGACAGAAGTGCTAAAATAAGAACCTACAACTGGCCTCAAGGTCGTGTGACTGACCACCGGATTAACCTTACTTCTTATAATTTAGATGCGGTGATAGGTGGAGATATTGATGATTTTATAGAAGCACTCCAATTGGCAGAGAACGCCGAGAAGATGGCGACGGAGCAATAATTATTTTGAATTTTAAGTTTTGAATTTTAAGTTAAAAAGAAGCCTTTCGACTACCTTGATTTAAAATTCAAAACTTAAAATTTAAAACAATACTAGATGGTCATCATTTCCTTTTCCTTTGCGGCGAGGTGTTTTTCTACTAGTGCAATGTATTTATCGGTGATGTCCTGCACCGTTTTTTCGGAGCCTTTGGCGATGTCCTCACTCAAACCATCCTTCTGTAGCTTCTTGATTTGCTCAATACCGTCACGACGGATATTTCGGATAGCTACTTTAGCTTGTTCTCCTTCAGCACTAGCCTTTTTAAATAGCTCCTTACGTCTTTCTTCGGTGAGTGGTGGCATGAATAAACGAATCTGTACGCCATCATTTTGTGGCGTCACACCAATATTTGCACCCATGATCGCACGATCTATCTGTGCCAGCATCTTCTTCTCCCAAGGTTGAATGGTAAGGGTACGCGCATCTTGCACGGTAACATTGGCTACTTGATTGATAGGAGTTGGTGCATCGTAATATTCAACTGTGATACCGTCCAACATAGTAGGGCTTACCTTCCCGGCACGTATCTTCACTAATTCGCTTTCGAGGTGGTTGATTGCTTTTTGCATACTATCCTCGGTGTCTTCTATAATAAAATCCAAATCTTCTTGCATCGTTTTTCTGTTTAAATCGCCGCGAAAATAAGCAAGATATTAGTTATGAGTTATGAATTATGAGTGATGAGTTGTCAGAGTCGCTCATAATTCATAACTCATAACTCATAACTAACTGCCTATTCTTTCTTTTAAAATACCCCTTAACTCGTGTTTTATATCGTCTGTGAGGGTTTCCTTGGGGACTAAAAAGAAGGACTTCTCATCAAAATATAAGTGAATGAAGTGGGGGCTTTCGTAAAATTTACTAAAGGTATCCCATGGCCACATCACATGACCATGTTCATTTTCTAGTCGGATACCCGCATCTGTTATAAAGATATTGTAACTATCCTTGAAGGTGGCAGATTTACGATAGATTGTATAGGGAAGGATAAACCAGATACTGATCATCATGCATACCCAAATGCAACTACCAAGCATCAGCGGCTCGGGTCTTATCTTTTGATTGTAATATAAAATGGCTGCTATAATGGCAAATACATTAACCACTATCAACATCACTTTTATTTCTTTCTTTGAAAAGAAATGGTAGCGTAGTCCTTGTATTGTTTTATTTTTATCGTAGCTGAAACTGAACTGCATAAGGCGGCAAAGGTAATATAACCGACCTATCCTGTTTCAAAACCGCAGAAACGTTTCGCAACTTATTTGATATTTGCCCAATCTATATTGTGTTTATAGAAGATAACACCGTTTGGCCATGCCCCAGGATGATTGGCAAAACCTTTTATCAGCGGAATTGAGTAATGATTGACCCGACCAGATTGTGTTACCTGTGGTCCTTCATCTGCCAGTAAGTCCAATGATTTTACCATAGGCCTGATGACAGCCACATGTCCGGGCTTTGTTTCGTCGGGGTTTTTGATGGCTGTTACCACCAGATAACCTTTATTGGCAAGATTCTGTGCCTCCAGGCCATTCGCTACTTTTTGCCATCCTTCTTTGGCGGCTTCCTCAGATTGCAACCAATCGAACTGGGCATTAGCCAGCAGATTCTGACCATGTGCCGGAGGATGCAACAAATAGGCTCCTACTTTCTTGGAAAAAGAAGCTGCGAAGGCGCTACAATGGGTAGAATGCGTGCTATTAGAAACCTTGATTATCTCGCCTGATTCCCAGTTTACCTGATAACCAGCCGGCCATAGTTCTTCTACTTTCGAGCCATCAAGCAGTCGTAACAGCCTCTGTCCATCTTGATTTATGGAATCTGTCGTTGCTTGCTGTGCATGGGATACTACTGAAATAAAACTAAAGAGGAGTAATGCTATTCTTTTCATCGTTGTAAGTTGTTTTTCTATTTACTGATATTTGCCCAATCTATTGGATGCTCGTAGAAGATAACACCGTTTGGCCATGCACCAGGATGATGGCTAAAACCATCTATCAAAGCAATAGAATATGCATTGGTTGCACCAGATTGTGTTGTTTGAGGACCTTCCCTATTTAGTTTCTTCAAGGTTTTTATTGCTGGACGAATCACTGCAATATGTCCTGGCTTGTGTTCATCGGCATTCTTAAAAACCGTCACTACCAAGTATCCTTTGTTGGCAAGGTTCTGTGCTTCCAAGCCACTATTCACTTTCACCCAACCTTCGTTGGCAGCATTATAGGTTTGTAGCCAATCGAACTGGGCATTTGCCAACAATGCCTGTTTGTGTTCAGGGGGGCGAAGCAGGTATATGCCCACTTTCTTTGAGAATGAAGCAGCAAAAGCACTGCAATGGGTGGACGCAGGATTAGAAGATGCCGTTTCTTGTTCGCCAGTTTCCCAATTTACGCGATAGCCTTTCTGCCATAGTTCTTCCACACGTGAGGAGTCGAGTAATTGCAAAAGTTTGCGTCCATTTGCTGTTATCGAATCGGTGGTTGCTTCCTGTGCATAGGAAGTGATGGTGATGAAAGTAAAAAGTAAGAAGGTGAGTTTCTTTATCATACAATAATTTTCTTTCTAGCTTGTGGCGAATTTATCTTTTTATGTAACAGGGATAAATGTTAAAAATTCTATTAGAAGCCTGAATCCAACCATCAGCACACTTAATGGTATATACTAAGCTAAGTGTCAAATTATTGTTTAGAAATACATTAACAGTTAAAAATCAATAAATACAGGATGCGGCAGGATGGACAGACTATTTTGGACAAATACCTTTACGCCTTAAAAATTAATTAAGATTTAAAAATGCTATTATGAAATTGATGTCTACTTGCCGCTTGTTTGTTGTGTTAGCAACAATATTTATTAGTGCTAAATCATCAGCACAAACCGATTCTGCCGTTTGGACAAATACAACTAAAGTTCCTGCGGGCTTTGGCTATCCAACAAGTGCTTTCGACTCTGCCGGATTTTCAACTGCTGGTTTAACTACCGACACTTTAACGCTTGCTAAGATAGGCTTAGCTAAAACATTGAAACCTAAAGTTGCAACCTCTCCCTACGATAATCTTACTTACTCAATGAGAGAATACGCAGCTACAGATACCGGGGGGGTAGCAGTTGCACCAACTGGAATATGGGAAGGAAATGCCGCAGCAACTGGCAAACCGGACAGATATATTCAGTTTAATGTAAAAGCAAATTCAGCATTATATATCACTAGTGTAAAAGCTTCATTGGTAAGTTCTGGTGGAGGCGCTGTTACGGCAGACTTTTACTATTCTACCGATGGTTGGGCCACTTCTAATCTTTTAGTTCTTGGTTCAGTTCAAAAATTGTCAAAAGATACCATGCACACCTTTACACTAGAATTGCCTAGCACTGTTTCCCTTACAAGTGGACAGACTTTCAGTTTGAGATTGTTGCCATTTAACAATTCCAAGACACCAGTAACAGGAAAACTTTTAGGATTTGAAGATATTGTTATCTATGCAAACCCAACACCGCTTCCAGTTAAATTTGGTAGCATCAGTGCTAACTTAATCAATAGTCAAGCGAAAATCAGTTGGACTTCTTTATCTGAAATCAATGTTCTGAATTATTCTATCGAAAAATCTGCTGATGGAACAGATTTTAAAGAAATAGGAACAACACCAGCTACTAAAAGTGTAAACTATTCATTTATAGATAAAACTGTTAGCGGTACCAGCTACTACAGAATTAAATCTACAGATGTAACTGGTTCTGTTACTTACAGTTCTGTTGTAAAAGTTCTTGGTCAAACAAAAGTAGGTGCTACTGTATTTCCTAATCCGGTAACCAACCATACATTAAACCTTCAAATTGCAGGAATTGATGCAGGCAAATATGCCATTAATATCTACAGTATCAGCGGACAAAGAGTTTCAACTACTTCTATCAATGTAGCTGGTGGTTCATTATCCCAGTCTGTTGTATTGCCAAGTGCAGTGAAAGCAGGTACTTATCAGTTAGAGTTAACTAATGGCTCAACCAAAGTAGTGAAGGCTATTTCTGTTCAATAACACACTTTTTGTACTTACCATACAAGTGGGGGCTGAAGTAATTCAGTCCCTTTTTTTTTGTTGCATACACCAAGCGAATATTATCATTTTCACTATTTTGGAGGATAGGTAAGGGGTTAAATTTCTTGTGAACTTTTAAAATTAGTTCAATCGCAATGTCTATTTAAAGCCACTCAATTGCCAAAGGAAAAATAGTTTGGGAAAGGATAGGAAGGATTATGTTTATTTGTGGAAGTAGAATTATGTAAAATGTTTAAATATGGATAGTATTCAATTCTCAATTTTAACAGGAGTTTTCAGTGGGATACTGACAAGCACGATTATTTGGGTTTTTATGAAACTGATATATAAAGTATTTATCCCTTGGTATCAAAATTCTATTTACAGGGGTATTAATATATCTGGTCAATGGACTTCAAAACTAAGTTTTGGCGGTGGTGTTAAGGTTGAGCAATTTATTGAATTGAAACAAAAAGGGCACAAGATTGTAGGGTTAGTAACCTCAAGAAATTACATCCCCAATAGAGAAGATGAGACTTCAATATTATCTGTTAAAGGAGAAATTTTTGATAATTATGTTGATATTGAATACAGAATAGATGATAGGAGATTCATAGGAAGGGGCTCGATTTTGTTAAAGGTTATAGAAGGAGGCTCTAGGCTTGAAGGTTCATTGTTAGCGATAGATAGATTTAGTTCTGAAATTATGACCTCGGATAATGTAATTTGGAACAGGAAATAGTGATTAGTTTGATCTATAAATGTCTACCAAGAGAAAAAATAGTCCTGATTATTAGTTGTTGTTTTACTGTTAACACATTAATTAGCGAATGGAAATATAAAACCTTCCCCTACACCTTTATATAAATCTTCTTCTTATCCAGAAAATAGACAATCGTCCAATAGAAAGCAATCATACACAAGGCATAAACGAGAGAACCAATGCGTAAATCTGTCGCTATATTCTTGCAAACGTGTAAGTAAAACCAGTTGAAAGGAGTGGTATAAACTTTTTTGCCTGCTTCATCCAGATGGTCAACCCAACGTAGTAGTCCCAATACCCTAGGCAGAAAGCCACTCAATACAAAGATGAATAAGGGGTTTTTGCCAAATACATCAAAGAAACGACTCCAGCCTGCTCGTACTTCTTTAAATTCAATCCAATAAATCAATATAGAAAGTGTGAGTGTAGCCAATCCGGTTGTATAAACAGTATAGCTACTTGTCCATGTTTTCTTGGTAATAGGAAACACATAATCCCAACAATAACCTGCAAAAACAAGGATGCAGCCCGCTACAAAAAGATTGGTGAGCATATCAAATGTTTTCCCTTTCATCTGGATGTATTGACCAATCAGGTAACCAAATATTACTTGTACAATAGCCGCAGGCAAACTCGCTAATCCCTCTGGATCGAATGGAACACCTTCGCCTTTGTACAGGTGGGTAACACCTAATATTTTGGTATCTATGGCAGTACCAAAAAAGCCATTCAAGCTATAAGGGTCTTGCGGATTTCCAAAATATAAAGTCACAAACCAATATAACAATAACAACACGCAACCCACCACATAAGCGCCACGAGCTTTTAGAAAGTAGACTAGTAGTGAAGCACTGAAATAGCAAAGGGCGATGCGTTGTAATACCCCCATAATGCGCACGAGCTCCCAAGGCTTGGCTACCAAAACCTCGTTATCCCACTTTACAAAAGGGCACCAGTTGAGGAATAATCCGATTAAAAAGATGAGAATTGTACGCTTGCAAACCTTATTGAGCATATAGGCTGTTCCTTCCTTTTCGAAGCGCGGCATTACAAAAGCCATGGCATTACCAACGGCAAAAAGGAAGAAAGGAAAGACCAGATCGGTAGGCGTGCAACCATGCCAAGGCGCATGATCGAGGGGGGAATAGAGGTAATCCCAACTGCCGGGATTATTAACCAAAATCATCAAAGCAACCGTTGCGCCTCTAAATACGTCCAAAGAATAATATCGCTGATTCATTTTGTGAAGATAATAGATTGCAGTGAACAGTTAGCAGTAAATAGTAATCAGTTTATTCAGGTATTTGGAAGGTATTTATTCTGGCCATTGCAGCGGCAAGGGTGTGGTTATTCTTATAATCGTGGTTAAGTACTTTAGTGTTGTTATTTGCGAAATTGATGAATGGATCTTTAATATTTTTAAAATTAATGGCTACTTCTGGGTTCGTATCTTCCAATATTGAGTCCACTTCTTTTTTACATTGTATCATCTTGCCACAATAAAAGAGGACTGCATACATGATGATAAAGTGTTTCTCATTCATGGGTACGCTTTTATTTCTTTTATTTGAGATGCGGGTATTAAGTAAAATAAACTGCTCTTTTGTAAAGTAATTCATTTCTTGGATAAACCAATGGATACTCGATTCCTCTTCGTGAAATAAATAATTAACCCATGAGAAAGCTATTCCTACGAAATTACTTAAATCGTCTGCATTGTTCAAAGTAAAAACAATAGGAGAGGGGCGGGTATCTTTTTGCATTTAGAGTCGTATTAAGCCAATGAAACAGAATTATTTCTATTCAAATGACGACTATTAAATCCATACGCTTAGTTTAATTTCTATTTTCTTATTTATTTGATGAAATAATTCAATGACTACTAAACTATTTCGTTTTAGTAAGGTCATTTCTCCACAAAAAATAAAACAGATATGAAACGAATGCTTTTGAAGAAAATCTTGCTTGCGACTACTTTACTTGCGGGTTCTATTGTCACCAGTTATGCCCAAACCTCTTTGCCAGTAGTGGATGGGCCTTATAAACCAAATGATCCTTCTTCCTTCAAACAATATAAATGTCCCGATTGGTTCAGGGATGCAAAGTTTGGCATCTGGGCACATTGGGGGCCACAGGCAGTGCCACGTCATGGCGATTGGTATGCAAAGAAGTTGTACCAACAAGGAAGTGGCGATAACAAATACCATGTGGCAACGTATGGTCACCCTTCCAAATTTGGTTATAAAGACATTATTCCTTTGTGGAAAGCAGAGAAATGGGATCCTGAATATTTAATGAAATTATATAAAAAGGCAGGGGCTAAATACTTTGTGAGTATGGGCAGCCATCACGATAATTTCTTTTTATGGAAATCTAAAATACATCGCTGGAATGCAGTAGAAATGGGGCCACATAAAGATGTAGTGGGTATCTGGCAACATGCGGCAAAGAAAGAAGGATTGCGATTTGGTGTTTCGGAGCACCTGGCGGCAAGTTATACCTGGTTCCAATCGGCGCACGGTGCGGATACGTCTGGTGAATTTAAGGGCGTTCCTTATGATGGCAACGACCCCGCTTACGCAGATTTGTACCATACCAAAGCTGCTCCCGGTGATAAAGCCTGGTTAACCACGAGTCATGAATGGCCTAAAGAATGGTTTGATGATGTGAAGGAACTGGTAGATAATTATCACCCCGATTTGTTGTATTCTGATAGTAAACTCCCGTTTGGAGATACAGGTCTGGCGATGCTTGCCAACTACTACAATGGAAACCTGAAGGCAAATCATGGCAAGATGGAGGCGGTTTATAATTACAAGTCGATGCCAGCGGATGGAACTTATGTAAAAGACATTGAGCGTGGTGTAAATGATAGTATCTCTCCATTTCCTTGGCAGACAGATACGAGTATTGGGGACTGGTTTTATAGTAATGGCCAGAAGTATAAGAGTGCTTCTGAGATTATTCAGATGCTGGTGGACATTGTGAGTAAGAATGGTAATTTATTGATTAATATTGTTCAGACTCCTGAAGGAGATATTGAGCAGGATATGGTAAATACCTTGGAAGATTTAGCTACGTGGACTACTGCCAATGGAGACGGCATTTACGGGACGCGTCCGTGGAAAGTTTATGGCGAAGGCCCTTCTACTGCTAAGACACAAGAGAAAGGACACTTTGGTGGATTGAAAGATGTGCGTAAGTATCAACCAACAGATATTCGTTTCACCACTAAGAATGGAGCTGTGTATGTGTTTGTGATGGAACCACCGACAACAGATATTAATATTGTTTCTTTGGGTAAGAATGCACAATTTGAAACGAAAGCAGTTGCTTCTGTAAAGCTATTGGGAAGTGCTGAAAAGTTAGTATGGAAACAAGGTGATGAGGCATTGGTAATTAATAAGCCAACTATATTGCCCAACTGGAAGACATTGGTTTTTAAAGTATCATTCAAGAAATAGGTGGGTCATTTTTAATGTTAAAGGGGCGGTCGACCATAGTGTTGATTGCCCTTTTTCTTTTGGTTATTTCTTTGGGCTACTCCACAAAATAAGTCCGTCATTTAGTTTTACAAGCGTATCTAATTGCCTGAATTTAGCAATTTCTTTTAGCCTTATGATGCTTTTGTTATCAAAATCATTGGTAAACCAAATGATATAGTTGGGGTTTGACTCGTGGTAATCTATTAAATCTGCTGTGTGCGCAGGCTCTGGTAAGTCTTGTGCTGATAGTTCGGGGTTATAAAAATATACAGCATCATTAGCGTTGGAATAAATGGGCTTATCCGATTTAAAAAAGTCTTTCTTGAACTTAATAAACTGTACAATATCACTTTCTTGCCATCCTGATTCAGTATAACCAGGAATGCCGCTTTCTTTATACTGCGCCTGCAATTCTTTAGCAACTTTTGCCTGGCGGTATTGTAACAACAGGAAAAGGCAAGTAACAACACCAATCGAAATTACCCTCAGTGACTTCGTTTTTATTTTACTGATGAACTGTGGGATATAAAAACTTATGCCTATTAATAAAGGGATAAAGGCAGGGGAAAGAAGGCGATTGTTGATTTTTTCGTAACGGGAAATGGTTGATGTGATGAGGATAAAAAATAGGTAGGTAAGGCAAAATGCAAGGATGATAGTCTCGAATGAGGACTGTTTCTCCAGCCAAAAGAAGCGGATAAGAAATACAATTCCTAAGGTAAGTATTAGTGTAATGCCAATGGTTATTGAAACGGTAGCAGGCATATTTGGCAACTGAAACCATTGCAATACGGTATCTCCAAAATATTGAATGTTGGTGAGCAGGGGCGTAACACTTGGCTGCCTGATTCCTGTAAAGGTCCCCGTTTCGGCTTGGTTGTGCAAGAGGTTTGCAGCCAATAATGTGATGCTAATACAAGCATATAAAGCAAGATGTAACAGTTTTTTGAGGAAAGAAATCTGGTATTGAAGTACAATCAGCAAGATGCCAGTACCTAAGATACTGATGCCGGCAATGCGGGTATCGCAAGCGATGGCCGTAAAAAGGGAAGGCAGAAGCAGGTTTGGAAGGGTGGGGGCAGAGAGGTATTTTTGTAGGAATACAAGGAAGAAGACCAGTAAAGCCATAAAAAAGGTTTCGCTCCACAGCATTGTGTACACATCGAGGATGGTATAACTGATGGGAATGATACTCAGGGTAGCTAGTTTATGCCAGCGGTTGCTTTTATAAAACCGTTCGATGATACAGCCGTAAATAAAAATAACAATCCCAACCAACAGCGCATTGATAAAAGGAGCCAATGCTATTACATCCACATTAAAAAGCATGGATAATAGTCCAAGGAAAACGGGGTATCCTGCTGGAAAGATGATGAGGGAATTTTCGTCGAAGTCGACCAACCATTTGCCAGCACAAAGGTTTCTTGCAGCGCCAGAATAGGAAACAGAATCGGGGGAGATGCCCACGCCGTGGTAATGGGTGAGTATAAAAATAAATATACTTCCAGCAATGGCTGCCACCAATGAGTCGATGTTTTTTGTAAAATTCAGCACCCTGCGTTTTTCTCTCATAGCTATGAAATTGGCTAAGATAAGGGGAGTGGATAAAATGGCAAGGAAAATTTTTAGAGAGGAGGTGTTGAAAATTACCAAGTATCGGTGAAGATAGCTTTGCCTTGCTTTTTCATTAAAGCCATTTTGGATTTAATACTAGCTTTTAGTTTGGGTGGTAATAAATAAAATATATCGTCAATTTGAGTGTGTCTTTGGTAATCTAAAATCCCGTTTTGATGTCGAATTACTATTTTCTTTCCGTTGTAGAAAATAATAAATTTGATTCTTCCGTCATCATATCCGTTTAATCCTCTTGTTCCATAGACAATGATTGGCTCAATTAATCCATCACTATCAAAATCTTTAAAATCAAAGTAGCTTGTCCAAAACCAAATGGAGCTTTCTTTATTATCGTTTTTTATGATGTTATCATTAATTTCCCAAACTTTAACGAGTTTCTCCTTGTTAATTTTAATATTGATGGCTTTGATTGAATGATTAAAAGTGTCTTTGTCACCAATTGAGTCATTACTTTCTGTAAATACCAGAAGGAAACTGCCTGACTTATCTGAATAGTTATAAACTCTAAAAATTGGGTAGGTTATTTTCATTTCCCTTTTTATTGAGTCAATAAAGATTTGCCTTGTTTCATTGAGAGATAAAATTCGTGGGGCGTAACTATTATTCTGGGCCTTTAGTAAGGTCAGATTTAAAACAGTAAGAAAACAATAAGTTAAGTACTTCATAATATTAGATGCTCCCTCTACGGAAATTGTACTGTCATTTTTACCTTAATTCCACAATAAAAAATGCTACTAACTTCTTTTTTCAAGTTTGTATTCCAATTTTAAACGTTTTAAATTGATTTTTAGACGTTTAAAATTCAATTTAAAACTCCCTTTTCCTTCCTGCAAAATGTAGCTGTAAGTATAAAAAACATATTATACCTTTAATAAAACACTTTATCTATAATTTACTTTTTCTTTTTTTATACTCCTCAATCTTTTAACTTCAATCTCATCAGTATATCTCTCTGTTTATCGTCTCCCAACATAAAAATGTGGTTATCAAATTTGGCAAAACCATTTTTCCTATAAAAATTGATGGCTCGTGCATTCTCCTCCCAAACCCCTAGCCAAACATAATGGGCTTTTTTTTCTTTTGCCACCTCTGTAGCTTTTTGGTAGAGTAATTGCCCCACTTTCTTCCCAAGAAATTCTTGTAAAACATAGATGCGTTCTATTTCTAGCGCATTCTCATCTTTGATATCTGTTTGCGAAGAGCCGGTATTCAGTTTTAAATACCCAATAATGGTATGAGATAAAGAGGCAAAATAAAATTCGGAATTAGTATCGCTCAACTCAGTGGTCAATTTTTCTACTGAAAAACTCTCTTCCAGATATTTCAACATGTTCTCCTCGGTGTTTACTGTCGCAAATGCTTCATAGAATGTTTGTTTACTGATTGCTTGTAGCTTTTCAACGTCGCTTAGGGTTGCTTTTTTGATGAAAATGTTTGACATTGTCCATTTTTATTTTTCTAAAAGGGAGTGTGACCAACCATATTAAGGAACTGTAGTTGGTACTGTGAACGGGAAATAAGATGCAATTAGGGGGGCTGCAGAATGTCACTATAACTTAAACAGACTATCCACAAACTCGTGTTTGTCAAAAATCAATAGGTCATCAATCTTTTCGCCTACACCAATAAACTTAACGGGAATCTTAAACTGATGGGCTATAGCCAATACCACACCGCCTTTGGCAGTACCATCTAGTTTGGTAATAGTGAGGCTGTTTACATCTGTAGCTACTGTAAAGTGCTTGGCTTGTTCCAGTGCATTTTGTCCCGTAGAACCATCCAATACCAACATCACTTCATGAGGGGCATTGGGGATTATCTTGCTGATTACACGCTTTATCTTGGTTAGTTCATCCATCAGGTGCGCTTTGTTGTGCAAGCGCCCGGCAGTATCTATTATCACAATGTCGCTTCCTCTTGTCAAGGCACTTTTCACGGTATCAAACGCAACTGCACTAGGGTCGCTGCCCATTGCCTGTTTCACAATAGGTACGCCCACACGCTCGCTCCATATTGTCAATTGGTCTACCGCTGCTGCCCTAAAGGTATCGGCAGCACCCAGTAATACATTATATCCTACCTTCTTATAGTTGTGCGCGAGTTTACCTATAGTAGTTGTTTTGCCCACCCCATTCACGCCCACAACCAAAATGATATAAGGCTTTTTATCTGCAGGAACTTCGAAGTTCTTGTGCAGGTTGTCCGAAGAATCAATCAGTATTGCTTCTATCTCTTCCTGCAACAATCTGTTTAGCTCGCTCGTGCCAAGGTACTTGTCTTGTTGCACCCTTTTTTCTATGCGATCTATTATTTGTATGGTCGTGTTAATGCCCACATCGGCGTTCACCAAAGCTTCTTCTAGATTGTCGAGTACTTCGGCATCAACGGTACTTTTACCTGCAATGGCCTTGGTTATCTTGGCAAAGAAACCTTCCTTGGTTTTGTTAAGACCCTCGTCTAGCGTTTCTTTTTCTTTTCTTCCAAATAGTTTCCCGAAAAAACTCATAATGTTTATTGTTTTATAACCGTAAAAGTTGGCGGTAAAAGTAATACAATGTTCAGGTAATTACTACGCAAAAACAAATATCCCCATTGTCTAATAACTACTTTTTCTGATAATATAATAAAATAGATGCTTTGTCGTTTTATTATGAATGATGAGTATGAGTGTTAGATTGACTATTGTTTCAACCGGATTAATTGCATGGCTATGAATCACACCAAAGAAATAAATGCTTTGTTTACTTTGATTGATGACCCCGATCAAGAGGTATTTATAACCGTTTCTGATAGGATTGCCGGATTTGGTAAAGCAATTATCCCTAACCTTGAAAACTTATGGGAGAATACATTTAGTCAGGATGTACAAGAACGGATTGAGAACCTGATTCATAGATTGCATTATACAGACCTTGTAAATGACATAACAGAGTGGCGGGAAAGTGATGAACACGAATTATTGTCGGGCGCATTGTTGGTAGCAAAATATCATTATCCCGATTTGCAATCATCACTTGTATTGCAGGACATTGAGAAGATAAGAAAGAATGTATGGTTGGAACTAAATAGCTTTCTTACCCCTTTGGAACAAGCCAATGTGTTGAGCAGCATTTTATACAACTATTATAGCCTCAAAGGCAATGAAGTAGACTACTCTATTAAAGATGATTTCTTTCTGAATAAAGTATTGTCGCGCCGCAAAGGAAACGCCCTTACGAATGGTATCATCTATCAGGTTTTGTGTAACTTGCTGGACATCAATGCCAGAATTATTAATATACCAAGGCATTTTATAATTGCTTACTATCATTCAGATTACAATCCTGCATCCTTTATTGGAAACCCCCAGGATAAAATTCATTTCTTTGTGGACGGCACTACAGGACAGGCCTATTCGCACATGGACGTGGAAAACTATCTGAAAAAGATGAATGCGAGCCCTATTCCTGGTTATTTCAAGCCCCTTACCAACAAGCGGATTATTCAGGTATTGCTGGAAGAGCTAAGCAATTGTTACAACAAACCATCCGAATTTGACAAGCAAAGCGAAATACTACGCTTGGTGGAAATACTCTCTTAGTTATGAGTGCTGAGTTATGAGTTATAAGTTATGTGGCTCATTCATAACTCATAACTCATAACTCATAACTAAATTCTTATGCCTCTCTTCTATACTAAAGAAATATCGTCCACTACAAAGCTTGCAATCTGGAAGATAGACGAACCCGAGTCTTTCTTTCTTAGTTATGTACCCTTATCTAGTGAAATATCGCACCCACACAAACGATTACAACATCTGGCAGGAAGGTATCTGCTGCAATATCTCTTTCCCGACTTCCCCATTCACTCTATACAAATTGCGAGTACAAGGAAGCCCTATCTGGAAAATGAACGTTACCATTTCTCCATTTCTCATTCTGGGGATTATGCTGCTGCAATAGTAAGTAGCACGGATAGAATCGGTATTGACATCGAATTGCAAAGACCAACTGTTGCTAAAATTGCACATAAGTTTCTACACCCGGAAGAGATGGATGAGATACTATTAAGTGATATCACTTCTCTAACAATCTATTGGTGTGCCAAGGAAGCCATTTTTAAATGGTGGGGCTTAGGCGATGTGGACTTTAGTGAAATGATTCGCATCAACAAGTTTGTTCTTTCAGAGGACGGTACTATAGACGCAAGATTACTGAAGCATAGCTCTACCTTTCCTTTCAATCCACAATATAAAGTATTTGGAAATCTTTGTTTGTTATGGGTAGTTGGTTAATGCTATCCCATTCTTAACGCATATAGTTTTTCGAATAGTTTGGTCGTTAGCTCCCCGGGCTTCCCGTTCCCAATTCGTTTCCCATTAATAGCTAGTACCGGCAATACAATCTTGGTTGTGCTTGTAATGAAGGCCTCTTTTGCAGTCTCTACATCCGAAAGTTTTACAGAGGTAGCTTTTGCACCAAACTCCCCAAATGATAATATTTTCTTTCTGTTTACACCCCACAATACATCGCTGTCTGGTGTCACTATTTCATTATCTTTTGATATGAGGAAGAAATTGGCACGCGGACACTCCCTCAATTCTCCATTATTGTGATACAATACGTCATCTGCGTTGTTCTCTTTGATGAAAGGTTGCAAGTAAACAGCCTGCAGATAATCTATTGTTTTTACTTGTGATAGTTGACGCTGGTAATGCTGTGTTACCAGGCTAGTGCCTTTTGTAAAACTAGCTCTGTCGTAAACAAAGACATTTTGAGTAATCAAAACATTCGCTGCTGCCAATCCATAGCCATCTGGTGAATATCCTCCCGTAACTGTGATTCTAATGCCGGAGTCGGGCATGTTGTTTAGCTCTATCAATTTGTAAACCAACTTCTTCAACTCTCCTCTATCTGGAATAGGAGCCAAGCGCATGATTGATACTGAATTATAAAACCGATCCAAATGATCTTCCAAAAAGACAGGCTTGCCCTTAACTGAAACAAAGAAATCGAAAATGCCATAGCCCCTTTGCAGAGCAAGATCTGAGATTAAAACTGTAGCTTCACTATTCTTGATGAATTGTCCATTGATGATTGAATAATTGTCTGTCATTGTTTGATACTATTATATTTTTTCAAAAGAGGGATTACTTTATCCAAAGGCAATGCTTCTGCCTTCTTTCCATTAAAACCTGTTGTTGTCTTTGCCGCAAATAGTGAGTTGAGTATTGCCTCTTCTGTCGCTTCAATGGTCGCCATAAATAAGGGAGAGGCATCATCATTTTGTAACACAGGTACATACATGACCTTCTTAGTGGGTTTATAGGGTATGCGTACTTCCTCATTGGTAGAAAAAGCGATGGCGTAATCGCCACTTCCATTAGATGCAATGCCACCTGTTTTGCCTAGTCCAAGCATGGCACGCTTAGCAATACGCATCAGATTTCTTGCATCCAAAGGGGCATCGGTAGCTACTATTATCATACAGGAGCCATCCACATTGTTTAGTAGCTCGTTACTAAAATTAAACTTCTCCAGTTCTTTTCCTATTGGAACACCATCAACTTCTAATTCGCCACCAAAGTTGGTTTGCGCCAAAACGCCTACTGTATATCCTCCCAAGCTTGCGGGTAGTTTACGGGATGCTGTACCGATGCCACCTTTAAAACCAAAACATATTGTGCCAGTGCCTGCACCCACACAGCCTTCTTCTACAACGCCACTTGTGGCATTATTTAACGCTGCCAACACATCTGCTTTGGTCACATGCCTTCCTCTGATATCATTTAATACACCATCATTTGTTTCGCCCACTACAGCATTGATTGATAGTACTTTCTCATTTCCCTCCTTGTTTAAAGTGTAATCTATTAATGCGTCTATCCCCGTAGAAACATTTAGTGTATTGGTAAGAACGATAGGTGTTTCTATATTACCCAATTCATTTATCTGTGTACTACCAGCCAACTTGCCAAAGCCATTACCTGCATAAGCGGCCGCAGGTACTTTTAGCTGAAAGATGTTGCCATCATAAGGTAATATCGCCGTCACACCTGTGCGAACAGAATCTCCTGAAATCAGAGTCGTATGCCCCACTTTCACACCCGGAACGTCGGTGATGGCGTTTAGTTTGCCTGGTTGCATCACACCAATCTTTACCCCATAGTCCCTCAACCTTTTCTTCTCTTGTGCCTTAAGTAAACATGGGCCAATCAATAAAATGATGATTGCTATTTTTACGGTCATAATTAAGTAAGATGTTGATGATATGATAAGTCTATATTTTTAGGAAGATGTAATATACTTAGAGGTTGAAATATTTTATGATGGGGAAAGTTCTGTGTGTATTCTGTTGATTTGAATTTAGGTATCAATAGTGTTGATGTAAATACTAAAGGTTTAATGTAGTTAATGATTGACTTTAAACTTTAGCCTGACTATTCATTACTCATGTATCATATTTCGTAACTAACATCTGCCTATCTTAGCACCTGATTAATCTCTTTTCTGTACTGATGCAAGCAATTTACTACTCGGTTCTGGAGTCTCATCTTAAAAAGCAAATATCATTTATTGCCTGTTTGTTTGCTATGATGCACCTATTTGGTCAGCCTGTTTTGCCTGTTATGCATAAAGGCGAACGTCCACCAATCAATATAGATAAAGTCCCATCCACAGCATTTAGTCCAAATGAAATCCATGTCAAGTTCCTACCTCAGTACCGTAACAATTGTAAGCAAGTTGCTGGCAATCCATCCGGTAATTCCCTTTTTAATATTCCTGCAGTTGATTCTCTCAACAAATTATACCAGATTAAGAGCGTAAAGACCTTGTTCCATGAAGGGCTTGGTTACAATAATATTCAGTCTGAAAGAAATGCAAAACAATTGCTGCAATCAATAGATCTAGCAAAGGCATTGCAAGGTGAGGCATTACTAAAAAAGCATCAGTCTTGGGGATTCGATCTGTGGTTCGAGCTTGATTTTCCTACTGATGTCGATGTTAAGAAAGTCCTTCAAGCCTATCAGCATACCAATGCTTTCGAAGTGGTAGAGCCTCTGTATAAAGCTTCGGTTATTGGGTGTGATAAGCAACAGCCGCATAACAGTCCACCACCGCCTGCTACTACCAATGATCCGCTCTTTGGTCTGCAATGGAACCTTCACAATACAGGACAAATAGGGGGTACTCCCGGTAAAGACATCGACATATTGGATGCTTGGGGAATTACGACCGGAGATACCGATGTAATTGTTTCTGTTCACGACAATGCTATCAATGTCAACCATCCCGACCTTGCTCAGAACATAGCAAAAGGTAAAGGTTTCAATTTTGTCGATAACAGCGATTCTCTTACCTCCGATGATAGTCACGGTTCTCATTGTGGTGGAATTATTGCAGAAGTAACTAACAATAATGAAGGACTAAGTGGTATTGCAGGTGGTAATGGATCCATAAATTCTGGTGCAAGGTTGATGAGTTGTGAGATATTCGGGCCTAAAGAAACTTTCGGGGGCTTTCCGCAATCAATGGTCTATGCCGCTGATAATGGAGCAGCCATTTCTAGCAATAGTTGGGGCGAAGCACGGATAGCAGATGTGTATCAGGTAGAAGATTTGGATGCAATAGATTATTTTATTGCCAATGGCGGAGGTAAAGTGTTGAATGGCGGTATTGTTGTTTTTGCTGCTGGAAATGATAGCTCCAACAGGCGGATTTATCCTGGTGGTTACAGTCCCGTTATCTGTGTCGCAGCAACAAACAACCAAGATAAAAAGTCCTTTTACAGCGATTACGGTACTTGGGTAGACATCTGCGCCCCCGGAGGAGAAAGTTTTGTGGGTGCAGGTATTTTCGCTGCGGATAATGTTTATTATAGCAACAGTTCAGGAACCTCTTTTGCTTGCCCTCATGTGGCTGGGGTGGGTGCGTTGGTGGCTTCTGTCCTGAAAGGAAAGGCTTCTGCCAATGATGTCCGTGAAATTCTTCTGTCAACAACTGATAACAACTATCCGCTCAACCAGAATTATACTGGATTAATAGGAACGGGCAGATTAAATGCGTATTCCGCAGTGCTGAAAGCACAGGCGCTTACTACAAAAAGTGGTAGCCCCATCAAAACATTTACTGCTACCAATAACTGCGATAATATTACCCTCAACTGGAATGATACTGTTGGTGGAACTGTGCTGATTGCCTACAATACCGATGAAAACATTGGGGTACTGGCAGACGGTACCAGTTACAATACGGGGGACGAATTGATAGGAGGGGGGAAGATAATTTACAAAGGAAATGGCAACAATCTGATGCTCCCTTTCATTGATACTGTCAACGAATATCATTTCAAGATATGGGGTGTTGCAAACAACAACCAGTATTCCTTCAGTAAAACAACCGAAACTTTTATAAAGCCTGTTATTACAACAGTTGGTGCCAATGCATTGGTACAAAATTTCAACTTCCCGCCATTATATCCTACCAAAGTATGGAGTGTAACCGATACTAGCTACGACTTTAGTAGTTGGATTCATACAGCCAACGATACCAGTAGCACAGGTGCTGGTGACGACTATTCAATGTGTTTGTACAACTATAAATACAACAAAGTATTAGGCGCGGTCGATACACTTTCAGGGCCTTATGTACAAGTAAAAGGTGCCGATAGTATCACCCTAAGCTATTGGCATGCCTATCAGTTCATCAATAAAAATAAGTCCTATTCCGATACGTTGGAAGTAGTGGTAAGTGCCGATTGTGGCAAGACATTTACTTCGGTATGGAAGAAAGGTGGTAAAGAGTTGGCTACGGTAACCGATACTGCCAACAAAGAATTTTATCCTTTTGGGGGATTAAACAAATGGAAACAAGAGTCAATCAATCTGGCAGCATTCAAATCCGCTGATAAAATTCTCATAGGCTTTCGTGGATACAATGGAGAGGGCAATAATTTCTTTCTGGATAATATAAAAGTATCGGTTTACAATAAAACCGATGTCGCAGTTGCAGGTATCAGTCAGCCTGTTGGGGCAGAATGCAATGCCAGCACCAGTCCGCAGATACTACTCAAAAATCCCGGAACCAATACCATCACTTCCTGTAATCTAAGCTATCAGATAGATGGCGGTATTATCAATACAATACATCTTAAATTAAATATACACACCAACGACTCCGCTTTCATCAGTCTTCCTACGCAACACTTGCAAGCAGGAGTGCATGCCATCAAGGTATTTACGTATCTGCCCAACAATACGGTCGATAACAATACCCTCAACGACACGTTGCAAAGTACTATCACCGTCTTGCCAACAGATAAATTACCCTTCGTAGAAAGCTTCGAGGATAGTAGTTTGTTATCCAAGGGTTGGCAAGAAACCAATCTACACGAGTTCAGTTGGTTAACCACGGATACTGCTGCCAGCAATGGAAACACAGCAGTGTTTGTTCAGAACTTTCGTAATTATTATCTTGGCGAAACAAACGATTTGTTAACACCGCCCATTACTGTCAATAGCCCATTTGATAGCCTGTTTATGTTGTTCGATGTAGCAGCAACCTACCTTCCCGACACCACTGGCTACGATACATTGCAAGTGGATATTACCAAAGACTGTGGTATTACCTGGCAAACAATCTATAAAAAGTGGGGAGCTGCCCTTCAGACCGCTTCGGCTTTGGCTACTGAGTTTGTACCTGCGCGTGGTCAATGGCGAACTGATAGTTTAAACCTAAGCAAGACCGTTAATAAGGGCGATCTAGTTCGTTTCAGGTTCAGGAATACCAATAATAACAACAATGATATCTATCTGGATAATGTACGTTGCTATTACAAATTTAACTTACTGCAAGAAAAGGGGTTACTCATTTATCCCAACCCATTCAAAAACACCATTGCTATTCAGCACTATCTGCCCCCAACCAATCTCAGGAGTGTAGTCATCTATAATGAGACTGGGCAACGTGTAAAAGTGGTCAACTACAATGGAAACGCCACTACTTCCGAGGCCATCAATCTTACAAGCTTTCCATCAGGACTATATGTGATTCAATTGATTTACTCTGATAAGAAATTGACTAAAAAGATGTTGAAAGTGAATTAAACTTGATAAGCTGAATCTACAATAGGGTTCAAATCAGTTATTGTAGTGAGTACTCATTGTTGGTTACCCAATTGATTGCCAGTTACATCCAATATAGTAATTTTGAGTCTGGGTATATTATCTATATTCGTTTACTAAATTTATTATTATGAGCAAAGTATGGTTTATAACAGGTTGCTCCACTGGTTTTGGCAGGAACCTGGCCAAAGAAGTATTACTGAAAGGGTACAAAGCAGTTGTTACATCCAGAAAGAGAGAGGATGTATTGGATATTACTGCCAAATATCCAGAAACGGCATTGGCAATCAAGTTGGATGTGACTAACCCCGAGGAAATAGCTGCCGCAGTGAGTGAGGCCGTTGCCCACTTTGGAACCATTGATGTATTGGTGAATAATGCAGGTATCGGATACTTTGGTGCCATTGAAGAAAGCGAAGAAGCGGAGGTAAGACAGATGTTTGAGATTAACGTCTTCGGTCTGGCACATGTTACGATGGCGGTATTGCCCACCATGCGCAAACAAAGGAGCGGACATATTTTGAATGTTGCTTCTATTGGTGGATTAATTTCCTTTCCAGGAATTGGTTTTTATAATGCAACCAAATATGCAGTTGATGGTTTGTCGGAGTCGTTGTCCAAGGAAGTTGCACATTTAGGTATTAAAGTAACAATCATTTGTCCTAGTGGTTTCCGTACGGACTGGGCAGGTCGTTCGGCAAAGAATAGTTCAAAAGTAATTGAGGATTATGCACCTTCTGCACACCAGAATAAGGATACTATCAGGGGATATAGTGGCAATCAACCCGGTGATCCCGAGCGAGCAGCTAAGGCAATCATCAAAGCTGTAGAAAGTAAGACTCCTCCATTACGGTTATTATTGGGTGCAGCCGCGTTAAAGAATGCAAGACTAAAGCTGGAACAATTAAAAACAGACTTCGATGCATGGGCTGATACAACAGTTGGCGCAGACTTTCCTCCCAACAAGCGCGAATGGTAATGACATTATTGTTATTTATGGAATTCTAGTGGCAACTACTTTCCTTTACTTGTAATTCCCCCATTCTTGTATAAAAACTAGTGTTACAATTGTAGCGCATTCAACACTCAAGATAATACCCTTGGGCTGTATGGTTCCATTGTAAAACTTAGAAGCTGTTTGAGTTAATTGTTTGATATTACTTATGCGGTTTAATATTGACTGCAACTGCGTTAAAATTTTCGCCTTAGGCGTTGGACTATGGCTGCAAAATTTGCCTTGTTCCAATCAAATAAACGCACATAAGTAATATCAAACAATTAACTCAAACAACTTCTTATATCTTTCTATTGTATGAAAAGAATTGTGTCCTTGTTGCTGGTTGTTGTATTGGTGTGTTCATTTTCGGGTTCCTATGCGCAGGAGTCTGGTTATAAAGTGCCTCCCAAAGCCATCTCCGATTTGTTGCTTGCTACCCCAACGCCTCTGGTTAGCATCAGTGGTAAAGCCAATTGGTTGTTGCTATGTGGCCATACCAACTTTACAACAGTCGAAGAACTTGGTCAGCCCGAAGTGCGGGTGGCTGGTCTGCGCATCAATCCCAACAACTTCTCTCTGAGCAGACAGAATTTCTATAACAACTTCACCCTCAAGAGCACCAAGACAGGCAAAGAATATCCCATTACAGGTCTCCCGGCAAAACTCGCTGCTAGTCAGATTAGCTGGAACGGTGCAGAAACGAAAGTTGCCTTTGTAAATACATCGGCCTCTGGTGCTGATTTATATGTGATTGATGTGGCTACCCAAAAAGCAACCATCATCAATCAGCATCCATTGAATACCGTGTTGGGTAATGCCTTTGCGTGGGTAGATGGCAACACCTTATTATATAAAACAATTAATCAACCTGCTGGTGCAGCCCCTCCGCGACCTATCAAGCCCTTTGGTCCTGCCATTCAGCAGAGTTCGGGAAAGGCGGCACCTAGTGCCACTTATGAAGATCTGATAAAAACGCCTTATGATGAGCAGTTGTTTGAATTTTATGCTACCAGCAATCTCACCATCAATAAAGGAGGCATCGAGACAACTATCAGCAAGGCGGGCATCTACTCTTCTTTCATCTTATCGCCCAATAAAAAATATTTTCTTACCCGCAACATTCACAAGCCATTCTCTTATTTGGTTACGGCTAGTGGGTTTCCTTCCACTATCAGTATCTACGATCTGAAAGGTCAGCAGTTAAAAGTATTGCACGATTTACCTTCTGAAGAAGGTACGCCTTCTGGTTATGACAATACGCAGGATGTGCCAAGGGCTTTTGACTGGCGTAATGATGAGCCGGCAACCATCACGTGGGCAAAGCCATTGGATAGTGGGCTGATTAAAAAGAAAAGCACTTACAGGGATGGTATCTACAGCCTTGAAGCTCCTTTTACTGGGGAGCCTAAGTTGTTGTTTAAAACAAAGGCAAGGTATCAGGGAACTACCTGGGGCGATTCCACATTGGCACTGGTAAGGGAAAGTTCTAAGGCAAAACAAACCACTACTTTAAGTCGGTACAATTCGGTAACGGGTGAACTGGTAGAAGTGTACACCCGCAATACCACCGATGCGTACAATAGTCCGGGTACACCTGTGCTGACTAAAAACAGTTTCGGTCAGCCTGTTATTCAGACCACAGACAATGGTACCAAGATACTGATGAATAATGAAGTGGGTTCTTCTCCCAAAGGGGATCTGCCCTTCTTATCTAAGTTCGACCTGACTACCAAAGAAAATGAGATTCTTTGGCGTAGTCCCGATAGTTTGTTTGAATATGTGGTAAAAGTGATTGATGCCAATAAGATGGAATTTATTACCCATCGGGAATCTCAAAAGATGCCTCCTGCCTTTTATCTGAAGAACCTGTCAACAAAAGAACCAGATAAGCAATTGGTTAGTTTTCCAAATCCATATCCGGGTCTTGAAGGGGTAACCAAGCAAAAGATATCGTATAAAAGAGCAGATAGTATTGACTTAACCGGCGATTTATATCTTCCAAAAGGATTCAATCCACAAAAAGATAGTGCTTTGCCTGTGTTTATCTGGGCCTATCCAAGGGAGTTTAATGCAGCAGCCGATGCAGGACAAGTGAGGGGTTCTCAAAACAGATTTACGATGCTTAGCTGGGCTTCGCCCGTGTATATGGTTACGCAGGGATATGCTGTTTTGGATAATGCCGAGATGCCCATTGTTGCTAAACCAGGGCAACGTCCCAATGATAACTTTGTGGAGCAACTGCGGCTGAATGCTGAAGCTGCCATTAATAAACTGGTTGAGATGGGGGTGGGCGACCGCAACAGGATGGCAGTAGGCGGACATAGTTATGGTGCTTTTATGACGGCGAACCTGTTGGCACATACCAGTTTGTTTAAGGCGGGTATTGCCAGGAGTGGTGCGTACAACAGGACCCTTACACCCTTTGGTTTTCAGAATGAGGAGCGTACTTATTGGAAGGCGCCGCAATTGTATTATGAGATGAGTCCCTTTAGTTATGCCGATAAATTAAAGACCCCTATATTATTGATTCATGGTGATGCCGACGACAATCCGGGTACATTTCCCATTAATAGTGAGCGTTTGTACAATGCCATCAAAGGCAATGGTGGTACAGCAAGATTGGTGATGTTACCCTATGAGGCACACCATTATGATGCTAAAGAGAACGTGCTACACATGCTTTGGGAGATGACTAGCTGGCTGGATAAATATGTGAAAAATGCCAGGTAGGAGGGAATAGGCAAAAGTGTGGACTATTATTGCAGAATAGGTATTAAAAACGTTGGTTGCACTATTCCGGATTTTTTGAATGCCATCAATAACGTTATTTGCCATACCTTTTTTCCTGAAGGTGCCACCATTAACGTTATTTGTCCTACCATTTTTTTTGAAGGAATCACCAATAACGTTATTTGCCATACCTTTTTTTCTGAAGGTATCACCAATTACGTTATTTGCTATACCTTTTTTCCTGAAGGTGCCACCATTAACGTTATTTGCTCTACCATTTTTTCTGAAGGTATCATCATTAACGTTATTTGCCCTGCCATTTTTTTTGTGGAGAGGTTAAAGTCTTATTTGAACATAGTTTGATCTTTCGGAATGCCACCCGGTATCCTTAAAGTGGCTTATCTCAAAAGAATTGGATTACTAAAGGGAGGGGCCTTCGGTTTTCTCAATTTGGTGCCTGATGGGGGAATGCTACCACATCAATAATCACATATTTTCTTATCTCAATCAGGGCAATTGCTGCTTTCATCTTTTTGGTCAATAGGGTCATCACTGAATCCTTCGTCACCGTGTTTTCGGTCAATGAGGCACTTTGGTCTATTGAAGCAAAGTGTTGCAACATACAGGCAATTTACATTGTATAAGTTGTTAGAACTTTGTATGATTAAGTTAGGATACTTATTTTCTTTTGTAAAATAAAACGAATTGTCATGCTGGCTACTGAAAAAAGCGATGTAATTGTCATAGCAACCACTGTTAATTTATCAACGAATCAAACCATGAATAACGATTGGGATATGAAAAGAAATAGAAATTTTGTTGGGATAATAAATAGTACAATCAAATGGAAGGCATTGCTGGTTGCACTTTTCATGTTATTTGGCAGCACTTTGTTTGCCGCTTCCAGATATTGGGTGGGTGGTACAAGTGGTAGTTGGAACAACATAAGTAGTTGGGCTTCAAGTTCAGGTGGATCCAGCGGTGCTTCTTTTCCTGTTAGTGGGGATGATGTTTATTTTGACAACAGTACCGGAAACGCGAATCCAACCGTAACGTTGGCCAATGCCATTGCCACACTTAACAGTCTCAACTTTTCTAATTCCAATGTTACGTTTGCGGGCGCCTTTGCAATTACCACTACAAATATGAGCCTGACTACGAGTACTGTCATATTTGTAAATAATATCACTGTCAACAGCAGTCTTTCGTTGTCGTCAACTGCAATAATTAATATCCAAGCAGGATCTAACGGTCAGGGCTTGACCCTTGGAAATGGAAATGCGTTCACGTTAACAGGAAATTCCGCTACCAATTACTTTGATGGCAACGGCAATGCCTATTATTCCTACAATACGACTAGTGCACAAACTGTTTACTTCAATCCTACAACCACACCAACCATTGGTGGTTTCTCTGTAACAAAAGGGCTGATTACCCTTGGTAATAACCTCAATTCTTTAAGGCTATTATTGAGTAATACTAATAATGAACAACTAATATTGGGTACAAATGTTACGTTTACACTCACAAGTGGTGGCTCAAGTTCTTTTGTGAGTACTGCTGGTGGAGGTGTTGTAGATGCAAGTGCTTCGGGTTCTACCTTCATTATTTCGGGCAATAATGCCACTGTTGCCAGTACCGCAGGAAGGATTTTCAAGGCAAGCACGACCATTAATAATTTTCAGTACAATTCTAATGGCAATACGTTTACACCCTCCTTTGCAATGACGGTGAACACATTGGTACTCACCGCCGGAGCAATTGGCAATACTACAAATAATATAACAATCGTTAATGGTGGTACCATTATTCGGACTGCGGGAACATTGGCTTCGGCTCCTATATATGGTGCAACGAACAGTAGTGATAGGGTAAATATTACTTATGCAGGCACTGTAACAACGGGTGTAGAGACAACTGGGTCTAATGGTGCCATTGGTACCCTATCCGTAAACGATGGAATTACAGCAACATTGCTTGCTGGTTCATCATTAACCGTAGATGCAATTACTGTTGGGGGAGGTGTTTCGGGTATATTAACTTATCCCAATTCTACCACCACTACTTCCCTGACTGTGAATAATGGGGTAACCATCAACACAGGTGGCTCTTTTACTTGTGGTACACAAACAAGTGCAGATACACATACGCTAACCATTAAAGGAGCTATTGCCAATAGTGGTACTTTCGATATGACAGGCTCTGGTATCAGCAATGCTGTAAATGTTACTTTGAGTGGGAGTACTGCCAATCAGAGTATCGGAGGTACAGGCACAACCAAGTTTAATAGTCTTACACTAAGCAATACGTATTCTACTCCGGGGGCAACACTTGCTGGGGCAGTTACCATTAATAATTTACTCGCACTTGGATCCAATAAGTTGACAGTGGGAGCCAATACCCTTACTTTTGGTACTACAGCTGTTGCCCCTACGCTTACATCAGGTAGTGTGGATGCAAGCAATAGCAGTGCGGCAGTTTCGTTCACTAATACAGCGTCAATCACCTTGCCAGCAAGCTTTTTTTCTGGCAATGTCAATAGCCTTACTGTTAACGGTGGCGGGTTGGTACTTGGTAGTGCAATAACAATAGCAAACAACCTTTTTCTTACCGCAGGTGCAGTTACAAACAGCACGAACAATATCACGCTATCCAACGGAAGTACCATTACAGTAAAAGCGGGTACAATGACTGCTGTGCCGAACTTTGGTACTACGTCTACTGACCAGGTGAATGTTATCTACACCAATACTTCAGGGATCAATACAGGCAATGAGTTGCCTGCTTCTCCTTCACCAGGTACGATTGGTACAGTCACCATTTCGGGCACTAATACAGTTACTCTCCAAAATATAGTGACTATATCAGGTGATATTGTTGTAAATTCTGGAACATTGGATACAAAGAGTGGCGGTAATTTTAATATTAACCTAAAGGGAAACTGGAAATATAATGGAGGAACGCTTACGCTTCGCAATAATACGGTTACATTTAATGGAAGTAGTTCTACGATAACTGGTAGCAATTCCAACTTCTACAAGGTAGCTACAACTGGTAGTGCAAGTGTGAGTACAAACATCAGTACAACTATCAGTAATAACTTAAGTATTGGCGATGGAACTTCCTTTACAGTAAATGGAGGTACTTTCACTGTGAGTGGTACAACTACTGTAGGTGGAGGAACTTCCGGCAGCTTGGTGATTAGTGGGGGCACACCCACATTTACGGGATTGATTACCGTAGCTGCAGGTGGTACCTGGAATAATTCAGCAAATGTTGCTATATCAATTTCAGGTGGGATCACCAGTAATGCATCTGCAACTTTTACTGCTGGTTCTGGCACTTATACATTCATTACAACTGCTGCACAAGCTCTTGGAGGAACTTTATCTATACCTAGCATATCTGTCAGTACGGGTGTAACGCTAACGAATAATGCTATTTTAACGGTGAGTACTGCACTTAGTGGTGCAGGAAACTTTACACAAGGTACAACTGGAACACTTAATTATGGAGGCACATCTATTGGCTTAACGGGTACTTTTACTGCTACGGCTTCTGGAAATATAGTCAACTATAATGGGGCTGGGCAAACGATTGCTAGCGTAAATTACTATCACTTGAACTTATCAGGCTCGGGTACGGATGTGCTGCAAACCGGAACTACTACCATTAGTGGAAACCTTGCACTTTCAGGTTCTGTAACAACAACTACCGTCGTTGGAATTGCAGTAAGTGGAACGGTATCTATCGGTGATGGAACAACGCTGAACATTGCTGGATTTAATTTTACGGCTACTGGTGCCACAACTGTAGGTGGTGGTTCAACGGGAATTTTGAACATAACTTCCAATGTTGGCACATATACTTTTACAGGAGCAGTTACAATAACAGCAGGAGGTACATGGAATAACACTGGCAATGGAGCCGTTTCTTTTGGCAATAACTTGACAAATAATAGTACGAGTGCTAAATTTACTGCGGGTTCTGGGGTTTATACTTTTTTAAATAGTGCAGCATTGGCTGGTACAATGTCTATTCCTAGTTTGACAGTTACTACCGGAAAGACGCTAACCAATAATGGAACAATAACAGTAAATACAGCTTTGACAGCTTCTGGAACCAGTACTGTTTGGACCCAAGGGACTAATAGTACCTTAATACTTGGTGGAACTTACACATTCAATAGCTTTGGTACATCTGCTAATGCGAATACTGTAAACTATGCAGGAACTGGTCAATCAATACTTGCCCAAACTTACAGTGGTCTTACTGTTTCGGGAGGTACAAATACTATGGCAGGGAATGTGACAGTAAATGCTGCATTAACGCTTACAGCTGGGATACTAACTGCAAATGGAGCTGTACTTAGTATAAATGGTTCGCTTGCAAGAACTAGCGGTGCAATAGATGCTTCTGCAACAAGCTCACAAATTTCATTTGCAGGTACTTCTGCTATTACAATACCAAATGGTACTTTTAACCCTACCAGTGTTTTCGCAATGGTAACTAAGAATGCCGCAGGTGTTACTGACCAACAAACTTCTTTGTTTGTAAATGGGAATACTTCAAATGCGTTCTTCCAGATTGGTTATTACAATAGTACCGCAACTTCTAATGCAAAATTTATTATTGATAATGGCGCTACACTTACAGTTAGTGCAACCAATGGATTTAGGTTGGGTAACCAAACACAAGGAAATACTTACAGTGCAACACTTCAAATAAATGGTTCGCTTACTTCGGGTACGGGTTATGCTTCCGTTGGGGGAAGCAACAATGGCACCTTCATACTAAGTTGTGGTACTAGTTGGTACGACTATAATCAAAGCAATGCTTATGGTCTTGATAACTTAATTGTAAATGGATACTTTCAAAATACAGGTGCTACTAACACTTTTAATACGACTACACCTTCTAATAATGTAAGCAGCATCATATTTGGCGCATATAGTGTATATGAACATGCTCTTAATAGTGGGTATTTGCCAAAGCAATACAGTGGTTCGGTTTCCTGGGATGCCAATTCATTGCTTTTGGTTACTGGTTCTGCTTCTACTTTTTCTACAATACCTGCTAATTCAGGACAAATCTTTGCCAATGTAACCTGGGATGCTGCTGCTCAAACGAACAATTTAGCCTTGGCTTCAGGTTTTGGTACAACTGGAGCATTGACGGTAAAGAATACTGGTACGTTGGCAAATGCCAAATATCTTCAATTAACAAATACAGATAACTCAAATACTGCCTTGAGTGTTGGCAAGGGGTTGACTGTAGGAGGTGGCACTTATGCCAATTTGAATCTTTCAGGATATGGAACTGCTGCAAATCTTGTTAATGTAACTGGTGGTGTAACTATCTCAGCAAATGGTACCATAGCAAGTGCCAATGTAGTAACGCTATCACTTACTGGCGATTGGTCTAATGCTGGTACATTCACTTCTACCAATACAACTGTCAACTTCAATGGGACCACTACTCAAAACATTACTTCTGGTCAGTCATTCAACAAATTAACAATTTCCAACTCTAATGTAGTAATACCAACTACTTTAACCGTTACGGGGTTGTTATACATTGATCCTGCTACGGGCAACACACTTACACAACCTGTTAACACGACTATTAATGCTAGTGGTGGCTTAACTGTTAATTCTGGAACATTCTCCATTGCGGGAACTACTTCTACACTTGCTTCCAATACCGCTAGCTCTAATAATGCAGTATTTAATTTAACTAGTGGTACAACTACTTTAGCAGGTACATTGGCAATTGGAGGGTACTACTATAATAGTGTTGCTACTGCCTATACTATGAATACTGGTTATGGTTTTACAGTTGCATCAAATGGGGTTTATGAAGCTGCTTCAAATGGGGTCACTTTGCCTACAGCAACTGGCACTGGTTGGGATGCGAATAGCTATTTATATCTTTCAGGTAATCTAACCAGTAATCCAGCAATAACTAGTGCTTCACAGTTATTCGGTAATGTTATCTTTAATCCTTCAGGGTTAAGTCAAAACTACACGTATAGTTGCTTTAGTGGTGGTATAGCTGGTACTTTATATGTATTGAATACGGTGAGTAGTTCCTATCAGCTTAGATTGCCAAATGCTATAACGATTGGGAATATTCAGGTTGGTGGTTCATTTACCATTAATGGAGCAACGATCAATGCCTCAAGTGCTACCTTAGACTTGAATAGAACTGGAGCAGGAGGTACGCTTACAACAGGTGACGTAACAATTGGTGCAAATGGAATAATTACTTCTTATTATGCAAGCACCATTACAGTAACTGGTAACTGGAGCAATGGAGGAACATTTACCAATACGGGTATCACAGTTAACTTCAACAATACCACCCCTGCTAACCAAAACATTGGTCTTACCGTGTTTAATAATGTTACTATCAACAACACGGCGGGCGTAACCCTTACTGGAAATGTATGGGTTGGAGGCGTACTCACACTTTCTGCAGGTAGGGTAACGACTGGCTCAAATACATTGATACTAAGTAATGTATCCAGCGCCACTGCTGCTTTATCCGGTACAACTGGCACAAGTGCGTATATCAATGGTAATTTGAAACGATATGTGTCTAATACTTATTCTAATTGGATTTTCCCAGTAGGACAGTATACTGGTGGAACTGATTATTATTATCCATTTACTTTAAATACAATTTCTAATTCGGGTACAGATTCTGTAACTGTTTATGCAACTAATGGAAGTACAGGGGGTAGTGGCGACGGCACTACTGGTACATTGAGTACCAATGAATACTGGACTGTAGTGAGTACGCCAACTATTACCTCTACCTTATCTGTAAATGCAGCTGATATAGGATTGAATACACTTTTGGCAAGTAATACAACACTTGCCGGTAGTGGTACTTATACTTCTATCGGGGGAATAAGCCCGTCTAATGCGACTAGTCTTTCATCTACACCATTATATATTGTACCTGCTTTAGGCGCACAGCCAGCTCCTACTATTACAGGTATATCTTCAAGCTATCCTAATGGGTCAACAACCTTTTACCGTGGATCAGTATTAACAATTACCGGAGCGAACTATCTGGTTGGTACAACTAGTGTAACGATTGGTGGCGCATCTGTAGCCTCAGGCGCTGTCACAGTAACTGCAACAGGCAGTAGCTCTAGTTTGTACTTTACAGTTCCTAGTACCTGCACAGGCAATTCAATTACGGTTACAACTACCACTGGTGGAGCAAGTGCTGCTTATACCAGTGGTACTTATAATAACGGCTATTTGTCTGTGGCTGATGCAGACTGGGGTACGGCCTCTACCTGGGGTGCAAATGCTGTTCCATCTGCTGGCTCTACAGTAATTGTAAATTCACAAGTAACAATCAATGCAAATGTGGCTAGTCCAGTAAACCTGACTATTAATAGTGGTGATTCTCTTTCTCTGGGTACTACAAATGCGGGTGCACAAATTATTGTTAGTGGAGCATTTATTAATAATGGTAAATTAAATGTAGGTGTGCCTGCTACGGCTGGTAACTATTACAGTTATTTCACTAGCAATGGTACTGCTACAAATAATGGAACCATCAACATTCACAGAGGCAGTACAAACAATAATTTGATAGTAGGAGGTGCATTAACAAATAATGGATCCATCATCGACAGTACAATCTTACAGATAAATAGCGGTGGGGCTATTAGCGGAAATGGAGTAGCCTACGGTAATTTAGCTAACCTGTATTACAACACAGGCGCTACTGCATTTACTCCAACCAATGAGTGGATTGCTGGTGCAACAAGTGGTGGGGGTGTACCACAGAATGTAACAGTAGGTGCGAACCAAGGGTCTACTATCGCATCGGGAACAAATCTTTCTGTAACAGGTAGTCAAACACTTTTAGGTAGTTTTACCGTTAATTCGGGATATTCTGTTGCTGTAGGTTCATCAGCTTCTGTTGCTTGTGGCAATTTCTCTAATGCAGGAACTGTTTCAGTTACTGGAAACATCAATGCAAGTGGTAGCTGGACTAATACTGGAACTTTCACAGCAACTGGCGGGACAGTCAGCCTTACTGGAGGTTCACAAACTATTACTGGGTCTAGTACTTTCTATAACCTGACTAAGTCTGTCGTCAGTGCAGCTACATTAACCCTGCCCGCAGGAGGAACTCAGACAGTGAATGGTACCTTGACATTGAATGGTGCATCTGGGCAGTTATTAACAGTAACAGCTGCCTCTGCTTCCACTATTGCACCTGCCAGCCCAAGTGCTGCTTCTATTTACAATACTTCTATCACTAATATAACCAATAGCAATGCGACCAGTATGTTTGCCGCGGCATCTACTAATGGTGGAGGGAATACGAATATAACTTTCAATAGTTATACTTGGACAGGCACTACATCAACTGATTATACAGTAGCTACCAACTGGAGCCCTAATCGTTTACATACATCCTCAAATGATGTGCTTACATTTAATAACGGAGCAATCAATACGGTGAGTAATATACCTACTCAAACAATCTATCAATTAAATGTTTCGGGTGCAAATACAACTGTTGATTTACAGGCGGGTGCTGCAAATAATGTCTTGACTATCGCTGGTGACAATAATACGGGTACTTATGATCTCAACGTAGCGGCTACTGATTCTTTGAATCTGACAGGTACAAATGAGCTTGTTGTGAGACTGGGTACCAATGCAACAGCCGATATATTGGGTAACGTGCGGTTGGATAATGCAGTGCAGGTATTGGATGCAACTTATAATGCTGGTGCTGTTATCAACTTCGAGAGTGGTTCTACTTGTCAGACAGGTGCAAACTTCCCTGCTGCCAATAGTAGCAGCAATTATCCATTTACCAACATTAGTATCAATGATAATGCAAGGGTTGTTTTTAAAAGCGGCAGTAAATATTATAACAACGGTGGAAACTCACCATTAGGTGGTGGCGGTACTGTTCAGTCAACCAACTTCCAGACTGGTAGTATTTATTATCATCAGCAAGCTGGTACCAATAACTACCAATTGGGTATTTTTAGTATTACTTCTCAGCCACGCACCTTTAGTATATTTGTTTGGAATAGTCCGTCCACATCTATAGGAACAAATGGAGCCGCATCAACAACAACTTTTGATAGTATTGCGGTTTTACAAGGCGGGTTTGGTAGTAATTTCAACAATAGCACTGGCTATACTACTTTCAATCTTAATAAAGGAGTTTATATTGCAACAGGTGCCAGACTGGTATTGGGAAGTACAACCAATGCAACTGTTTTGAACTTTCAGGGTAGTACTCCGCAATACGTTAATGGTGGGGGTAATATGATACTAGGAAATTCAACACCATCTTCTTCTTCCAATCCCTTTACAATATCCATTACAAACGCAAGCGGTGTCGTTCTAGAGGATTCACTAACACTATGTAGTACCTCCTGTTCTTACACAGGTTCGGGCAGTATTGATGTCAGTTCTAGCGCTGCAACTCTTTATTTTATACAATCAGCAAGTATCACCATTCCTTCGGTATTCGGAACATCTATCGGAAACCTGACTGCAGCTGTTGGAAGTAGTAATACTTTATCGTTATCTGGAAACACAACTATTGCGGGGAATCTGATACTTAATTCTGGTATTTTCGATGCTACAACTTCTAACTATAATCTTAATCTTGGTGGTAACCTGACTACTTTCAGTCAAGGTACTTTCAACGCACGTAATGGTACTGTAACTTTAAATGGGGGCAATCAAACTATTTATGGAGCCAATACTTTTTATAATTTAAGTAAAGTACTCACTTCTGCTACACCAGCTATCTTGACACTTCCATCTGGAACAACTGCAAGGACAACCATCACTAATTCATTGACATTAAATGGGTACGGACCAACGGGTCAACTTACATTGTTAGCAAGCATTTCAGGGACACCTTCATATATTACACCTCCAACTACAGTATCACTCAGCTATTTATTGGTGAAGGACAATAACTCACTTACCACACTGACTCCTTCTAATTCAAGTAATCTGGGTAATAATACCAACTGGTATTTTGGTGCCGCAACCTGGACAGGGGCTACTGATACCAAATGGACAACTGCCAGCAACTGGAGTGCAGGGGTTTTGCCTGCGTCTAGTGATTCTGTTATCATTGCAACTACAACAGCCAATCAACTGGCATTGGATGCCAATGAAACAGTTGGAACACTGATTGTAAATTCAGGGAATATTGTTAATGGGGGTTCTTATACCCTTACAATTGCAAATAACCTCACCAATAACGGCACCTTCAATGGAGGCACAGGTACAGTTACTTTCGCAGGTACAGGAACAGTTAGTGGAACAGGAAATGTCAACTTCAATACTGTAAATGTAACTGCTGGTACAACTACAGTTGGCGCCACTGGTACAACTGGTAACATCACTTTTGGAAATACACTTACCATCAGTTCGGGAAGCACTTTCAAGTATGCAACAACGAGTACTACATTCATTTCAGGAAATGTAGTTAATAGTGGGACATTAAATGGCTTGAGCGCAACTATTTATTTTAATGGAACGACTGTATTCAGCGGTTCTGGTTCTTATACCTTCAATGGCTTATCCATCACGGGTTCTGGTTCACTGACCTCAACGAGCGGAACGATTTTTATTAGTGGTAGTTATGCCAATGCAGGCATATTTATCAATAATGGAGGCACTGTAAACTTTAACGGTGCTTCTTCTTTCTGTACGGTTACTGGTAGTCTGACTGGCACTTCGGGTATCAGTTATGGTGCGTTCAATAACATAACTTTTAGTGGCACAGGTGCTTGGTCTTTCGGTAGTTCTGCCGATATATTGGGCAATCTAAATAATAGCGGCACTGGAACAATAAAGGCTTCAACTGCGGTTACTATTAGTGTAGGTGGTACATGGAATAATAGTGGTACATTCACCAATACAAATACTACCATCAATTTCAACGGGGCATCTGCGCAAGCTATCCCTGCTACTGCATTTAATAGTCTGACCATTAACAATGCTTCTGGCGTAACGCTTACAGGTAATGTGACTGTTGCAGGAATCCTGACTATGAACTCTGGTTTATTGAATCCAAGCTCCTTTACACTGACTGTTACTAGTACAGCTGCAGGCGCAGTTGTCGGTGGAAGTAGCTCCAGTTACATAAATGGTGCTTTAACGCGAGCGGTGGTAGCAAGCACCTCAAACGTATATATATTCCCAGTTGGTAATGGAGGGGTTTATCTGGCAGATACCATTACCTCTACAACCGC
Organism: uncultured Chitinophagaceae bacterium; assembly: GCA_903895845.1. Taxonomy (GTDB): domain Bacteria; phylum Bacteroidota; class Bacteroidia; order Chitinophagales; family Chitinophagaceae; genus Parasediminibacterium. Next base: position 4,962 of record CAITVK010000019.1, on the reverse strand, counting down.
TGCGGGTAATATTACCATTACGCCAACTGCATCTGCAAGTGGCGGTTCAGCAGATGGAACAACTATTGCTTCCATCAGTAGCAATGAATATTGGGTAGTTAATTCCAGCGTAGCCAATACCATTACTTTGGTAGCAAGGCCAACGACTACTACTTCATTTGGTGTACTTGGTGAGAGTACCACCCAAGCAGGTACTTATGTTTCGGATGGAGGATTTATAACCAGTACAAGTATTGGTGCAACAAGTATCTCTCTGGCTGCTGGCAATAACTATTTTGTGGTAGCAGTTGCTAGTATAAGTGCACCTACTATCTCTGCAGTTACTTCTTGTGTAACAAATACCAGTAGCTTCTTTGCAATGGATACACTTACACTTACGGGTGCAAACTTTCAGGTATCAAGTACGGTAACTATCGGTGGTTATGCTGCAAGTATTCAAGGTACTCCTACTTCTACTTCTATGAAGGTTGTGGTAAGTGCATCTGGAATCAGTAATGCAGGTTTAAACAATAATACTTTTATTATCACTAACAGTGGAGGGACTACTACATATTCTACAGCCAATGGCAATGCTGTAGCTTCCTTCAACTTAGGCTACACAACAAGATATGACGGCTATTGGGATGATGGAAGCTGGAATGCGTCGGTTACTCCTAGTGGTTCTAACTCCATCTGGTTGGGTGGTGCGCAGCCCCCTAGTTCTAATAAAGTGGTTACCATTAACAATACGGTTACTTTGAAATCCTCTGTTATAAGTATCAACAGTCTGAAGATAAATACCGGTGGGACTATTAATACAGCTAACATAGGAATGACTTTTAATACTGGAGGTGTCCTTACTAATAATGGTACTTTTAATGGACAGACAAATACGGTTACATTTAGTGGTGCCGGTACTGTAACTGGTGCTAATGCAGCAACATTTAGTAGCCTTATCATAAACGGTGCACTTGCTTTCACAACGAGTCCAACTATTAATGGTACATTAACATTGAATGCAAATTCTTCTGTAACGGGTAATGCGCCTACTTATGGAACCTCCTCAATAATTGCTTATAACTTAGGTACAACCGTTACGCCTAGTACAGAGTGGACAGCAGGCGCAACCTTAGGTGCGGGCGTTCCATACAGGGTGAATGTTAACAATGGTAACACGCTGAACTTAGCGAGTGGCACTTATACAGTTTTGAACCTTTTGGCTGCTTATGGCAACATCACTAGCAGTGGAGGCAGTTTAAATCTGGCAAATGCTTCTTTGTGGTTTAGTGGTAGTGCTGCCCAAACAATTAATATTGGTGCGGCACAACCTAATGTTTATAGTATTTCTATTGCAAATGCTGCTGGTACAACCCTTCAATCTAGTATGACTATAACCAACGGTGTTAGCTTCCAAAGCGGGGTTCTGACTACATCTGCCAGTAATCTATTGACGTTAGCGGCTACCGCTTCATTCAAATCGTCTAGTTCCTCATATATCAATGGACCTTTGGCAAGAGTGATAACGTCTACGACCAGAGATACATTTCCAGTAGGTATCAGTGGGGTTTATCAGCCAATTACGTTTGCTTATGCTAGTACGCCTTCATCTGCTGAAACAGTAACTGTTACACCTGCTACTTCGATACCTGGTACTAAGCCTGGCAATGTAAGTACGGTACAATTTGGTTCAGCCTCATGGAATATCGCTCAATCTGCAACTGGTTATAATTATATCATAGGTATTGGCAATGGCGGAATTACAAATACAAGTGGTGGCAGTGTGGTAATAGCCAGAAGGGAAGGGGCTGGTTCTTATGCCACAAGTGCTACATCTTATACCAGTACTCCTTATCAGGTTTACACAAGTTCAAGCACTTTCTCAACCACCAATACCTCTAATGATGTATTCCTAGCCGAAAATAACATTCCAGTTTATATCACTGGTGCTGCTGTAAGTGATAAAACGTATGATGGCACAACTACAGCTACCATCTCGGCTGCCGGAACATTAACTGGTGTTCTCTCTGGAGATGCGGTTTCGTTTACTGCATCAGCAGCATTCCCTAGTAAAAATGTAAGTGCAGGTGTAAATATTGTATCTAACTACACATTAACGGGTGCTAATGCAGGAGCGTATTCATTAAGTCAGCCAAGCATAACTGCCTCCATCACAGCAGCTTCATTAACTATCACAGCAAATGATGTGTCTAAAAACTATGGCTCAACACTGTTGGGAGGTGCTGGGTCTACAGCATTTACAAGCAGTGGTCTGGTAAATGGGGAAACTATCGGTACTGTTACTATCTCTTACAATGGGGGTGGTGCAGCAAGTGCACCTGCTACCACTTATAACATTACACCTTCTAGTCCATTGGCTGGAACTGGCAGTTTCTTCCTCGCATCCAACTACAGTATTACTTTTGTTAATGGTACGCTTACTGTCAACACAGGTTCGCATGGAGTTTGGGTAGGTATTACCAATACAGACTTTAATACGGCAAGTAACTGGGCTGATAATACGGTGCCGGCTGCTGGCGATGATATTATTGTAAATGCAGGGGCAACATACAATCCGGTTCTTTCTGCTGATGTAACTGTGGGTAGCCTTGTCTTTGCTAGTGGAACAACCTTGGGACTTGGCGGAAATACGCTTACCGTAAATAATGAGATATCTGGAGGCGGTACGTTAACCGCTACTGCTACTTCTGGTTTGGCTTTGAATGGTATTACTGGGACTATCAACTTTACCAGTGGAAACAATACACTACAAAACCTGACTTTGAACAGTGGGGCTACAGTTACGCTAGGTTCGGCATTGAAGATTGCTTCTGGTACTGGGGCAGGTGCTGTAACTATTGGTAGTGGTGCTACTTTAACAACAGGTAGCAACCTGACACTTTTATCCGATTCATTGGGTACTGCCAGCATTGCGCCGCTGCTCGGAACACTTTCTGGTAGCGTAACTGTACAACGATATATCTCTGCTAAAACAGCCCGTAAGTACACGATGGTCGGAAGCCCGGTTACTCAATCTATTCATAGTGCATGGCAACAGCAGGTATATATTACGGGTGCTGGCACCGGAGGCAGTGTTTGTGGAAGTGCCAATAGCAATGGCTTCGATGTAACGTCTGTCAATACGCCTAGTATGTACAATTACAATGCTTCTCTGGTAAATGGAAGTCGTTGGGTGAGTGTGCCTAATACAAGCAGCAATCTTGTTCCAGGGATTGGTTATCTGATGAATATCAGGGGTGACCGTACAGTGGGTTCTTGCTACAATCAATTGGCTAGCAATACCCCTGCGCCTCCAACGGCAGTTACGCTTAGTGCCACCGGAAATGTAGATACTGGTAATGTAGTCGTTAATTTAAACGCACCAACTACGCACTTATTTACATTAGTGGCCAATCCTTATCCTTCCACCATCAGTTTTGGTAATCTATATCTGAATAATGAAGGTAGTATCAACAATAATATGTGGAGCTATAGTCCTTTTGGTAACGGAAACTATACCACCTACTCCAGCGGAACATTGGCGAATGCGGCAAGTGGTTATACCAATCTAGCTGGTAATGGCGATTGGATAGCTAGCGGGCAGGCATTCTTTGTTCAGGCTGCAAATGCGGCAAGCGGTACGGCTTCTGTCACCTTCCAGGAGAGCGATAAAATTTCGTCTGTTCCTCCAAATACCCAATACTTTGGTGCCGCAATTGAAAAGATGTTACGTGTAGGATTGAAAACAACCACCAATACCAATCTGGATGAGATAGTGGTACGGTTCAGGGCTAATGGTTCGCCTGTTTACAATGCAGCAATAGACGCCACTTCCCTTAATACAGGTAGTCAGGTATTGGCGGCTTTGAAGGGTAAAAATAGAATTGCTATTGCCACATTGCCACAAACTATCACCAACGATACCGCTCAGTTGGCTGTAACAAGTTCAACCATTGGTTCTTACCGTTTGGTATTTAGTGATTATGCCGGTTTGGATAACTCAATTTCGATTGTATTGAGAGATAAGTTCTTACAGACAACACAGGACATCCGTAGTAATCAGCAATACGATTTCAAGATTACAAATGATACTGCTAGTCAGGGTAGCAATCGTTTCGATGTAATCTTTACTGCTGGCAATCCATTGCCTGTAAGCTTTACAAACATTGGAGTTAGTAAAGTAAATAACAGTGCTATTGTGAAATGGCAAGTGGCCAATGTTGCTACTATTGCTTCTTACAGTGTGGAACGCAGTATTGATGGCAACAAATTCGTAGGCATTGCTACCACACAAGCCACTAAGGCAACTAGTTATTCGGTAGCCGACAATCAACTCCCTGCTGGAGTAAATACGGTGTATTATCGTATAAAATCTATTGGTGTTGATGGAGCGGTTAGTTATAGTTCAATTGCGTCTCTCATCACTCAAAATTCAGCAGTAAATACAATTGCTATCTATCCTGATCCAGTGAAAGAGAGCCTGAATATTAGTTGGATGAGTGCAACAAGTGTTACCTACAAATTGAGGGTATTATCTGTTGCTGGCAAGGAAGTAATGAGCAAACAAGTAGCCTCTACCAATTTAACTAAGCTGTCTATACCTGCAACAAGCCTTGCAAGCGGGGTTTATATGTTGGAATTGACAGATGAACATGGAAATAAGCAACAACAGAAGTTTGTGAAGGAATAATGATTGTGGATTTAATAATTAACGCCTCGAAGACTAAGAACTTCGAGGCGTTTTTATGTTAAGGAATATTGGTTGATTCGTTTCAATCAACTGGTTTATACATATAATGACACGTTTGAGAACAGGGTTACATTTGTTTTAGGATTACTTCTTAGTTTAGAATTAGTGATACAAAAAAGTTTTTACTGGCAACATTTCACAGGAATGTCATCCGAAAGAGTTTTTATTGGCAACTTGTGACAGGAATGCCATGCAAAAGAGTTTTTACTGGCAACATTTCACAGGAATGTCATCCG
>CAITVK010000018.1 GCA_903895845.1 uncultured Chitinophagaceae bacterium | reverse complement strand
GCATATTTACAGCCGTAGAAAAAAGTTTTTATCAAGCAACAACACAAATGGAGTTGTTTAATAGTTAAATAACATGTCAACCTATATCAGGCAGGAACAACTACTAACTAATATCTATTATCTACTATCTACTATCTAATATCTACTATCTAATTACTAATATTTGCAGTATGAAATATCTGTTTGTGGGTTTATTGTTTACTTTTTCTCTTATTGCTTGTAAAAAGCAAACTGAATCTCCCCAATCTCTGGGTCTGGTTGATATTGATTCATTATATCCCTTAAAAGTGGGTAGTGTATTTATATACAGGATGGATAGTACGAGTGCAACATTGGGTAGCTTATCTACTTCTTATTATCTGGCCAAAGACTCTGTAGCACAGACTTTTCTCGACAATCAAGGACGCACTTCTTTTATGGTCTTGAGATACCTGACCGATACTTTGGCAGTTAACCCCTATCAATACAATGAAAGCTATTACGTTACCTACGATAAAAACAAGATTGAGCTATTGGATGGCAACAATCGTCGGTTTATCAATTTGGTCAATCCTGTTTCTTTGAGTACAACCTGGAGTGGCAATAGTTATATAGACTCGGTAAAGATTTCTGATAACACATCCTATGCCGGTTGGACCTATCAGTACACGTCAATTGCGCAGCTTTACACAGTTATCAATGGTACTTTTGCCAATGCGTATACAGTATTGCAGGCCGCGGACAGCTCTGGCGTATTTGATCCTAGCAATATATCTTTCAAAACCTATTCTGTGGAAGTTTATGCACAAGGGGTTGGTTTGATTTATAAAGAGTTGACTGACTATTTCTATCAGACTACACCTTCGCCTGCTTTTGAAGATGGTAGCTTTGGGATAAAACTAAATCTTGTAAGCTATAAACGCTGATAGGTTAATCAGCAACCAAGTCGGTTCCTATTTTCTTTTTTATATTCTCCTTAGAGGCTGAGTTTCTATTTTGGCTCAACTTGAATACGTGTTGGATGTCGGTGAGTTCTATCTCGATTCCAACAATTGCTTTCATATTGTTTTGTACATATTCCTTGCTGAGTTGTTTTACTGCTGCAGGGCTATCTTCTGTCCCCTCAAAATGATTAGTCAGTTCTGCTAATAGATTGTATAAGCCATCCTCGTCCATAAATTTAATGACCCCCTTGGCATGTACAGCTTTATAGTTCCAGGTACTGGCAACTTTTGGGTCTGTGTACCAGCTTGCACTCACATAAGCGTGATTGCCAGTAAATAGAGCCAGCACATTTGGGTTTTGTTCAAAGGCAATGGTATGATCTTGCTTGCGCATGAGGTGACCGTGAAGGTATAACTTACCCTCTTTTTCTTTTAGTAATACCGGAATCTGTGTTGCCACTGGTTGCTGACTGACATCTACCCCACAAACTGTAATAAAAGGATTGCCCTTCATGAACGACAAGATGTCGGAAGGTTTGTTTGCCTTGAAATATGGAATGTTGTACATGAACGTGTGCTTTAATTAGCCTCAAATGTATCTTCTACCTGCGAAGTTTGAGCAGGGGCTTAAAATAAAAAAGGAGCCAGGATGAATATCCAGCTCCGTTTTAAATCCAATATCCTATGAAAAACCAATGCGAATATATTGTTGTGAATTTGAATTTAAGATGCCTTTAGTTATAAATCTGCGAAAACGATTGAGGCTATTTTCGAACTTTTATAACGATATTTTAGTTGATTCTTCTACATTTACGCCATGAAGATTATGCTCTGTAGTATTGGAAAACCACATGACAGTGACTTGAAAGCTGCAATCGAAGAATTTACAAAACGCATCACGAACTATTTTTCTGTGGAGTGGCTAATTGTTCCTCCTCAAAAGAATGCAGCGACATTGTCTGCCGATGAGTTAAAAAAAGTAGAAGCGGCCAGCGTGCTTCAGAAGTTAACTAAAGACGATTATCTGGTTTTGTTAGATGAAAGAGGCAAGAATATCAGTTCTCCAGCATTGGCAACACTTATTCAGCAGAGAGGCAATGAAAGCACAAAGCGGATTGTTTTTCTGATAGGAGGCGCATTCGGAGTGGAAGATTCTGTATTTAAAAGGGCAAATTTTGTGTGGAGTTTATCTCAATTGGTTTTTCCGCACATGATTGTCAGGCTGATATTGGCAGAACAAGTGTACAGGGCTTGCAGCATTATCAAAAATGAAAAATATCATCACGTTTGATCTGGTTTTGTTATTGATTTTGAGTCGAAATAACGAAGCCTTCTATTTTCCAGAAGCTATCCAAGTGTAAATTGTGGGCTTGAATAACGAAATCGTTGTATTTTGTTGGGTAAAAGGAAGGATTTATGAAATAGTTTGCTATTAGATTTTAAAGTAAAGTCTTAGCAACAGAGTTGTTTGTGTTTTGCGTAGAAGGGCTTTGGGTTTCTCTCTTTATAACAGACTTTGCAACTGTAAGACTTTTCTCTGTTGCTTACGCTTGAATAGAATACAACATGTAAGTCAACTCCAACATACAATCTGCTTTCTGTTCCAGAAATCAAAAAGGCTCAACTAATTATTTATCAGTTGAGCCTTTTTGCAAAAGATAAAGTTATAATTAAGCAACAGCCTTAGCTGCATTTGCTTTCTTAGCCAATTTGCTTTTTAGGTTAGCAGCTTTATTCTTATGAATAATGCCTCTTTTTGCCAACTTATCTATTTGAGAGATAACATTAGGTAATTTGTCTGTAAACTCAGATGTACCAACTGTTGTTTTCAAGTCACGTATTGCGTTACGAGTTGTTTTACCGTAATAACGATTTGCCTCGTTACGTTTTGCTGCTTGCCTTGTATCCTTCTTGGTAGCCTTATGATTTGCCATATTAAAAATAATTTTCGGAGTGCAAATGTAGGGAGTTGATTCCATTCAATAAAATATTTATCATTATTTATTTAAAAGAGTTTTCCACCTACAACGTTTTTTATAAAAAAGTTGGAAACAGTTTCATATTTAATGCCGTTCCAATGCTTTAGAATACGATATTTGCCACGAAATTTATTAGTTTAAGAAGAATAATTGGCCACAATGAAGGATTTCTCGTACATCACAAACTCTCACCCTAGTTACATCGAAAGTCTTTATCAAGATTTTCTTAAAGATTCAAGCAGTATCGATCCAGATTTAAAGAAGTTTTTTGAAGGTTTTGACTTTGCCGTAGCCAATGGTTCAGCAAGTGCTGGAGTTTCTGCAGGTACATCTGTTAGTCAGCCCACAACTGATACTGTGGACTGGATGAAGGAAATAAGGGTCTATCGTCTGATATTAGGATACAGGAACAAGGGACATTTGTTGGCTAAAACGAATCCAATCCGTGAACGTAAAGATCGTGGAGCCAATCTGGATCTTGCTTTTTATGGGTTATCTGATAATGATTTGGATACCGTATATCAAACTGGTAACATTATCGGTTTGGGTGCAACGACCTTGAGGAATATTCTTTCTCATCTTCAAAAAGTATATGCCAACCATGTTGGTATTGAGTTTAAATATATCAGCGACCAAAAGAAAGTTGATTGGTTGACCAATGAAATGGAGAAAAGCTTCTTTACGCCAATTGAACTGGAAAAGAAAAGGAGGATACTTGAGAAACTGAATCAAGGTGTAATCTTCGAGAAGTTTCTTCATACTAAATATATCGGTCAGAAAAGATTCTCACTTGAAGGAGGTGAAACTACCATTGCTGCATTGGATGCCATTATCAATACTGCTGCCGACTACGATGTAAAAGAAGTGGTTTTTGGTATGGCACACCGTGGAAGGTTGAATGTTTTGGCAAACATAATGGGTAAAACCTACGAACAAATATTCAGTGAGTTTGAAGGCACTGCGGTTATGGATCAAACCATGGGTAGTGGCGATGTGAAATACCACATGGGTTACGGTAGTGAGGTGACTACGCCTAACGATAAAGAAATTCACTTGAAACTGATGCCAAATCCTTCGCACCTGGAAGCTGTGAACCCCGTTGTTGTGGGATTTGCAAGGGCTAAGGCAGACGTATTATATGATAGCGATTTTGATAAGATATTACCGGTTCTAATCCATGGGGATGCTTCGGTGGCCGGACAAGGGATTGTATATGAAGTGCTGCAGATGAGTAACCTGAAGGGTTATTATACTGGTGGAACCATTCACTTTGTAATCAATAACCAGATTGGGTTTACCACTGATTTCGAAGATGCAAGAACTGCCGACTACTGTACTTCTATTGCAGCGATGGTTCAAGCACCTGTATTGCATGTGAATGGTGACGATGCAGAAGCGGTAGTACGTTGTGCAGAGATAGCAGCCAAATATCGTCAGGAGTTTAATAAAGATATATTTGTGGACATGGTTTGTTACCGTAAGCACGGTCACAACGAAGGCGATGATCCAAAATATACACAGCCGCAGTTGTATGCGTTGATTGATAAACATTCTAATCCTCGTGAGCAATATGTGAAGTTCCTTTTGGAAAATGGAGAGCCTTCTGCTCAGGTATTAGCCAAGGAAATGGAGCAGAAATTCTGGGCAGACTTGCAAGAGCGTCTCGATGAAGTAAAACAATCTCCATTACCATATAAAGCCCAAAAGCCTGAGATAGTATGGGAATCTATGACAAAAGCTAAGTCACAAGACTTTGATGAATCTCCTGACACATCCATCTCTGCCGAAACGGCTTCCTTATTATTTGAAGGGTTGATGAAATGGCCTGAGACTTTCAAGCCGCTCAAGAAGGTAGAGAAGTTGATACAAGAGAAGATTAAATTACTCGAAACAGAACAAAAGATAGATTGGGCAACAGGTGAGTTGATGGCTTATGGCTCGTTACTTCTCGATGGAAACATCGTAAGGATGAGTGGTCAGGATGTACAACGTGGTACTTTCAGTCACCGTCATGCCGTATTGCGCGATGAAGAAACCAGCAAAGGTTATAACAGGTTAAATCATTTTACAGAAGGGCAAGCCAAGTTCAGGGTATATAATTCTTTATTGAGCGAATATGGCGTACTTGGTTTCGAGTATGGTTATGCGTTGGCAAATCCGAATGCATTGGTGGTTTGGGAAGCACAGTTTGGTGACTTTGCCAACGGTGCCCAAACAATGATTGACCAATTTATTACCGCAGGTGAACAGAAATGGCAAAGACAAAATGGATTGGTGATGTTATTGCCTCACGGCTACGAAGGTCAGGGACCAGAACATAGCAGTGCCAGATTGGAAAGATTTTTACAGATGGCTGCCGAACTAAACATCATTATTTCTAATGTAACAACTGCCGCTAACCTTTTCCATCTGATCAGAAGGCAATTGACCTGGAATTTCAGGAAACCATTGATTAACTTCTCACCTAAAGCTAATTTGAGAAGCCCTTGGACTTTCAGTAAAATAAGTGAGCTGGCTACAGGCAAATTCCAGGAAGTGATAGATGATGCTTATGTCGCTGATGTTACACAAGTGAAGAAAGTGCTACTATGTAGTGGTAAGATTTACTTTGAAATGGCTGACAAACAACAAAAAGAAAACAGAACTGATATTGCAATTGTGCGTTTGGAACAAATTCATCCGTTACCTGTAAAACAATTGGATGCTTTGTATAAGAAATATAGCAGGGCTATGTGGTTCTGGGTTCAGGAAGAACCATTGAACATGGGAGCTGCTTCATTCCTTCAAATGAACTTGAAGTCTGTAAATTTTGGTATCATCAGTCGTAATGCAAGTGCGTCTACAGCTACAGGATACTCCAAAGTACATGCAAGAGAGCAAGCAGAAATTATAGATATGGCCTTTAATATCTAACCCTAACATCGATTAATATAAACATTAGAAATAAAATTTTATGATTGACATTAAAGTGCCAGCAGTTGGCGAGTCGATAACTGAGGTTACCCTTCTTAAATGGACTAAAAAAGAAGGCGCTTATGTAGAACGTGACGAGATTATTGCAGAACTAGAAAGCGAAAAAGCAACATTTGAGGTAAATGCAGAACAAGCAGGCGCCCTGAAAAGATTGGCTGCAGAAGGAGATACCATTTTGATTGGTTCTATTCTGGCGCAAATTGATGAGACAGCTTCTAAGCCAGAAGCAGCTGCTATTCCAACTCCTACTGTCGAACTACCTAAAGCTGCACCTGCCCCGGTAGTAGTTGCTACTCCCGCAGCTAGCGATGTAAAAGCTTCTCCTGTTGCTTCTGCAATTATTGCCGACAAAAAAGTAGATACTGCTTCTATTACGCCTAGTGGTGCTGGTGGAAAGATAATGAAAGGCGATGTGTTGAGTGCATTGGCAAACCCTGGCAAGAAAGCATTTGCTGGCAATGAATTATTTACACGTAATGTTCGTGTAGAAAAGATGAGCAACTTGCGTAAGACAATCAGTCGTCGTTTAGTTGAAGCAAAGAATACAACTGCCATGCTTACCACTTTCAACGAGGTGGATATGGGTAAGATAATGGAGGTAAGAAAGCAATTTAAAGATAAGTTCAAGGAGTTTCATGGTGTAAACCTTGGGTTCATGAGCTTCTTTGCAAAAGCTTGTGCGATTGCCTTGAGCGAATGGCCTGCTGTAAATGCTTACATTGATGGAGATAGTCTGGAGTACCACGATTATGCCGACATCAGTATTGCAGTTAGTACCCCTCGTGGATTGACGGTGCCTGTTATCCGTAATGTGGAGAGTTTGAGTATGGCTGAAATAGAAAAGACGGTTGTTTTATTGGCTACCAAAGCAAGGGATAGTAAGCTGACTGCCGAAGATTTGCAAGGCGGTACTTTCACAATTACCAATGGAGGTGTGTTTGGAAGTTTGTTAAGTACCCCAATCATCAATATTCCTCAGAGTGCTATCTTGGGTATGCACAAGATACAAGATCGTGCAATGGTGATTGATGGTAAAATTGAAATCAGACCGATGATGTATCTGGCACTTAGTTATGACCACCGTGTGATTGATGGTCGTGAGAGTGTAAGTTTCTTGGTAAGGGTGAAAGAACTATTAGAAAATCCACAGTTGTTGTTGATGGGTAAAGATCCTGTTAAGACTTTGTTGGAACTGTAAGTAGATATTAGATATTAGTTATGAGTTATAATGAAAAAGCCGCTTCAATTAATGAAGCGGCTTTTTTGTTTTACAAACCCCTCAGAGGGTTTTAAGCAATATGAGGGTTATATATCAGCAGTTTTTGATGTGCTTAGATAAAATCAGTGAACTGCATTGCTACTATCTTACCCGAAGTATTGGTAAAAGGTGGCGACTATACTATTGAACAAATTGTGGGCGCAAAAGAAGTAATCGCTAATGGGGCAGGGTAGCTATCAATCCAATAGTGCAAGGCTTTTCTACGACAGGTATCATCTAAAAGATAAGAAGGCTAGGGTAGAAGGACTTATGAATTATTTCTTTTCTTCTTCCTCTTCTGATTTATAAAACTCAGAATTAGAAGAAACTTTAGACATAAATTCGAGTGTTCCTCTCTTTTTCCAAGTCCGAGTAGCCCATATTATTCCAATAATCAATCCTAATACAGCAATAGCGATTCCTCCAAAAAGCCCTTTCTCTGAAGGGTATTTATTGTAAACCAGAAATCCTATTACAAATCCAACAATTAAAGGTGATGCAACGATTTGCACCCAAGCAACGAATGCAGTTAAGAATTCAATTATTTTCATTTCATTATTTCTTTTATTGCTTCATTTCTGTATTTTGTAAGTAGGAAAGTGTATCCTTTCTATTTTTATCTACTAATAGTAATTATACTATCTGACCTAAAAATCCGCTTATCCCACATTAATACCTAAAAGTTTCACGTTTATATATAAAAGTTGGATAAACATATATAAATCTTGGATGGAGATATATAAAAGCTGGAGATTTATATATAAAAGTTGAGAAAATAGATATAAATCTTAGACGGAGATATATAAAAGCTAGAGATTTATATATAAAAGTTGGGAAAAGATATATAAATGTTGGACGGAAGTATATAAACGTGTTAAACCGGACATTTCTCGTGATAATTAATCAGTTCTATTGGACTTCTTTTAATCTCGAAGCCTTCATAATGAACTTTTATTTCATCCAATACTTCTTCCACTTCCTCCATCTCTTTCAACGTAACCAATCTGTTCCTAAACTCTTTTATGTTAGGCAATCCCTTCAGATAGTTGGCATAATGCCTTCTCATTTCATTGATACCGACTATTTTTCCCTTCCATTCCAGCGATCTTCTCAAATGTGTTTTACAAACATCAACCCGTTCTTCCAAAGTTGGGAAAGGCAATAACTCACCTGTCTGTACATAGTGTTTTATCTCCCTAAAAATCCAAGGATAACCTATTGCGGCACGTCCAATCATGATGCCATCTACGCCATACCTGTTTTTATATTCCAATGCTTTCTGCGGACTGTCAATATCGCCATTTCCAAAGATGGGGATGTGTATGCGGGGATTATTTTTCACCTTTGCAATCAATGTCCAGTCTGCTTCGCCTTTATACATCTGACTGCGGGTGCGACCATGTATGGCAAGGGCTTTTATGCCACAATCCTGCAATCGCTCCGCCACTTCTTCAATGTTTTTGGTGTCATCATCCCAACCCAAACGCGTTTTTACGGTGACGGGCAAACTGGTAGATTTTACAACGGCCGTCGTTAATCGTACCATCAAATCTACATCTTTCAGCACGCCTGCACCAGCGCCTTTACAAGCAACTTTCTTTACGGGACATCCATAGTTGATGTCCAGTAAATCGGGATTGGTTACATCCACAATTCTTGCTGCAAGGGAAAGACTTTCTTCGTCTCCGCCAAATATCTGAATACCTATTGGACGTTCATAATCGAATATATCCAGCTTTTGTCTGCTTTTAATAGCATCCCTTATCAAGCCTTCACTACTGATGAATTCCGTGTACATGAGGTCGGCTCCATTGTCTTTACACACCGCTCTGAAGGGGGGATCGCTTACATCTTCCATCGGAGCCAACAACAGCGGGAAGTCTGGTAATTCTATTTTATCTATTAAAACCAAGGTCGCAGATTAACGTTAAATGATAAGTATTTAGTGGGAAACGATTTTGCCTGTAAATTCGCCACTTTATGCAAATATAGAGAACTGAATTAACGATTAATGATTATGGATTAATGTTTAATAACAGGGGCCAGGCATTAATCACTAAACGTTAATCATTAGTCATTAAAAATACTATGGAAGAAAAGGAAGAATTTTTACCACAGCCCGAACGGGAAAGTATATTGAAAGGGTCACCTTTTTATGCAACGCCTTATCAGGAAAAAGGGTTGAGTAACTGGTCTCAGTTTGGGTTATTGTTGGGATTATTGGGTGTTGGATTAATAGTTGGAAGCATAATTTCGCTCGTAGTAGTGAAACTGATGATTCCACATGCACACCTGCTAGATTTGGATAAAGCCATACTTCAACCAGAGAATGCGAATGCTATGAAGATCATTCAGGTTTTATCTACCTTGTTTATGTTCTTTATTCCGGCTTATGCATTTACAACTATTGTTTTCAAAAAACCTTTTCAGCATCTTGGATTTAATATAAATATCTCCTGGCAACAGCTTGCTTTGGTCGTGTTGATAGTGGGAGCGGCACTGTTTGTTGGCGGTGGATTGGGCGATTTGAATGAAAAGATTCCCATACCACACGATTGGCGTGCTAAGTTCCAGAAGGCAGAAGATGAATACCAGGATCAGGTGGTTGCTATTGCCACAATGAGGAATATTAAAGAGTATCTGATGGGACTTTTCATTATTGCGTTGATGCCTGCAATAGTAGAGGAAACATTTTTTAGAGGAACATTACAGCAGTTCTTTGTCCGTTGGTTTGGCAATCCTTGGGTGGGGATATTGGTTACAAGCATCCTGTTTAGTGCTATCCACTGGAGTTATTTTGGGTTTCTTACCCGTGCCATGCTTGGGGTGGTGCTAGGACTATTGTTTTATTATGGAAAAAGTATCTGGCTGAATATTCTGGCGCACTTTCTTAACAATGCAGTAGCAGTTACGGCACTTTATATGGGTGCGATGAAGGGGAAACTCGCAAAAGATGCATTAGAAGACCATTATCCACTATGGTTGAGTGTGGCGGCGGCTGTAATATTGGTTTACTTATTTATTTATTTTAAAACAATAAGTGATGCTGTCTTGACAAAGAAAGAATCCTCACTTCTACCCGATAAAATAGACTAATGAAAGAATGGCATCTGTTACTAAAAACACTTAGCATGGCAGAAGCGAGTATTGTGCAGGGATTGTTGGAAGAAAACAACATACCTGTTCAGATACTCAACAAATTGGACAGCAGCTACCTCAACTTCGGCGATATTGAGGTTTATGTGCCTGTAACCCTCAAAGAACTGGCAAAAGGGCTGCTGGACAAAGGACTTTTAAATTGATTATGAGTTATGAATGAAATGATGAATGTTAAGGTGTTATTCATTGTTTTATTTGCTTGGTTTTTTATACTCATAACTCATAACTCATAACTCACAGCTCATCATTCATCACTCATAACTTTCTTAATTTGGCTCTCAATCTTCAAGTTTTTAAAACACGCGCACTCACGGCGGTGATATTTGTGGCAGTAATGCTAGCAGGATTACTTTACGATCAGTGGAGCTTTCTTATTCTGTTTTCAGTGATACATTTTGGTTGCTGGATTGAATATCAACGCATCATTGCATTGATTGAACCTGAGTATAAAAAAACAACACCTTTTCATCGCAATGTGATTATGTTGTTGGGATGGTGTTTTGTATTGTTAAATACGAGCCGTACTTATCAGATCGGACACATTGCCGTGAAGGGAATTGGCTGGTATGGGCTACAACTCTGTACTATTTTGTTTTGTTTGAACGAAGTAGTGCTAAAGAAACAACTCAACCTGAAAGTAGTTGGTTGTTCGTTGGCTGGGCTGGTATATATATCCCTTAGTTGGGGACTGATGATGCAACTTTGGGGTATTTCTGCAAATTTAAATGACGGTATAACTACACCGGGCTATCTGTTGCCAATTATCCTCATTGCCTCTATCTGGATCAATGATACGATGGCTTATATTGTGGGTTCTTTTATCGGCAAAACACCTCTTTCGTCCATTTCCCCTAAGAAAACCGTAGAAGGAACGGCTGGTGGGGCAGTATTGGCTGTGGTTGCCGTAACGCTTGGTTGTAAGTATTTATTCCACATTGATAATGTAAAGCTATTACTGATTATTTCTGCAACGGCTGCGATTGTAGGCACTCTTGGCGATTTGCTTGAGAGCAAGCTAAAGCGTATGGCAGGTATTAAAGATAGCGGACAGATAATGCCAGGTCACGGCGGCTTCCTGGACAGATTTGATTCTTTATTGTTAGCAATGCCCTTTGTTTGGTTGCTGATAGAAGTATTGCTTTAAAAGCTAGATATTTTGTGAAGTAATCTTCTATTTATTCATAAATAAATCTTTAAGAAATTTTGTTTTCTTGTCTAGATCCCACTTGTCTGTAAATATTGAAAGATTACTGACATTTCTATTTTTGATGCCGAAAAGAAAGACATTGTCAATTGGCTCCCCTTTATTTGTACCCTGTATTCTCCAAATAATAAAATTATTCGTGCTGTCTTGACTGAGTATTTCTCTATTGAGGTTGTGTTTTTCAATAAGGTATTTCGAATCCCATTCGTAATAAGCTTTCACAAACTCAAAGCCTTTTTTTGAGCCGTCTAGGTTAAATTCAAAACTAGTGAACGAGCCAAATGCAATTGCAATTCTAATAGAATCTTCGTTTACAAAGGATTGTTGTTTGCTGATGGAATTATAAAGGGTCTTCTCCCATTTTCCAGGAATAGTGGCATTGCCGAATGGAAATACCATGTATTCTGTCTGGTTCTTATTTTCATTATGGTTTAAGCTTAGAAGTACTGTTTCTCTGGAACTTGTGCAGCTTATAAAAGATGCTATTATAACTATAACGACAATGACTCTGATTCTCATCGGAGGGGTATTACTTTATTTAAGAAGCAACTCACATTCTCTCAGTAGTTTGTTTTTGTCGATAGCAACGGTGCCCACTTCCTCGCAAACCAAACCTCCTGCTATGTTTGCCATGTCGGCAGCAAGATGAATGTTTTTGGTAGTAGTATAAACCAATGAAGCTACGGCTATTACTGTATCTCCGGCACCGCTTACATCAGCAATAGAACGGATGTGGGTAGGGATGATGGCAGTATCGGTAGCCGATTTATAGAAAACCCCTTTTTCGGAGAGGGTAATGAGTGAAATATGATGTTGTAGTTTGGCTGCCAGCTTATCGTGAACGTCACCTAGTGTATGGGCATTTACTTCATCAATAGATAAGTTTAATCCTTCTTTTACTTCTTTTAAATTGGGTTTAAAGATATCTACACCAGTAAAAGCAAAGAAGTTCTTATGCTTAGGATCAACAGTCGTAATGATATTGTTTGCCTTACACAAAGCAATGGCTTCTTTGATAATTCTAACGGTTAGTACCCCTTTGTTATAATCTTCAAAGACAACTACATCGGGTTTGTTGGTAGCAATGCAATGTTTTAACTGACTCAACAATAAATCCTCTTCTTCGGTAGTGATGTCTTTGGTTGTTTCACTATCCAGGCGCATCATCTGTTGGTTATGACCTAGGATTCTAATTTTATTGGTGGTAATCCGATGATTGGAAGTAATTAAATAATCGGTATTGATGTGGTGACTACGATAGAGTGCATCTAGTTGTTTGCCATCATCATCGCTGCCAATAACAGAAATAATAAAAGTTTCTGCACCTAAGGCAACCGTATTCAACGCTACGTTTCCTGCACCACCAATACGCTGTTGTTTACTCTGTACAGCCACTACTGGAACGGGGGCCTCGGGAGAGATACGTTCAACCTTTCCGAATAAATAGGTGTCCAGCATTACATCACCAATTACAGCTATTTTGATGTTGCCGAAGTCTTTAAAAAGTTTGTTGAAGTCCATCTGTTAAGCTTTCTCTTTATTATTTGCGACCGCAATATAATATAACGGAATACCAATGAGGGTAATAATTAGTCCGGGCCAGGTAAATTCTGTTTTATACGCAATCAGTAAACCGCAAAAGCTAATACCCATCAGGATGTATAAAGCAGGTAAAACCGGGTAGCCAAATGCTTTGTAAGGCCTTTCAGCATTGGGACGTTTTTTTCGCAAAATAAAAATACCTGCGATAGTAAGCACGTAGAATATTACCACCACAAATGAAATCATATCCAACAGGTCGCCATACTTTCCACTCAAACAAAGTAACGCGGCAACAATACATTGCGCCCACAAAGCCCATTGAGGAACTGAATTTTTATTGAGAGTGCCTGCTTTTTTAAAGAAAAGCCCATCGTTCGACATGGTATGATAGACTCTTGCACCAGCCAGAATCAACCCATTATTACAACCAAAAGTAGAAACCATAATCATCAAAGCGATGACGACCGTGCCGATGTTGCCAAAAATTACTTTCGAGGCAGCCACCGCAACCCTGTCCTTTTCTACGTGTGCCAACACATCTAGCGGGAGCACAGAGATGTAAACTAGATTGATGGAAACATAGATAATGGTAACAATCAAGGTCCCCAAGAATAAACTCAAGCCGATATTGCGTTGTGGATTCTTTATTTCGCCCGCAATAAACGTAACGTTGTTCCAGGCATCACTACTAAAAATGGAACCAGACATTGCCGCAGCAATACCGCCCATCAAGGCTGCGCCAGCAATAGGTGTAACATTGAAACCGAGCGCAGGATTGCAATTATCAACCAGAGAAGCCTTTGTTGCCACCCAGGTATTTGCCCAGTTATGCTGCCAGATTTCTGGCTTGAAGGCTATGAATCCTGCTAGTATCAGTCCAAAAAGGGAAAGCAACTTGGTGCTTGTAAAAATGTTTTGTATCCATTTGCCACCCTTTACACCTTTGGTATTGGTGTAGGTGAGAAAGGTGATGAGCACGATGGAAACTACTTGTGCTGCACTGATAGAAAAGTAGGTTGTGGCATCACAGATATTGGTGCCTGTAGCAATTTTAAGCAGCTTATTATCCTCACTTAATACGGGTAATAGATAAGCTGCAAACTTGGAGAAGGCAACGCCTACAGCGGCAATAGTACCTGTTTGAATGACTGAAAAAAAGCTCCAGCCATATAAAAAACCAACGAGTGGATTGTAACTTTCTTTGAGGTAAACATATTGTCCGCCTGCTTTTGGGAACATCGCACTCAACTCGCCATAACTAAGGGCAGCAGTGAGGGTCATAAAACCGGTAATCAGCCAAACGACTAAAAGCCAACCAACACTCCCTACATCACGAATAATAGAGGCACTTACTATAAAGATACCAGAACCAATCATGCTGCCAGCAACAATCATGGTTGCATCCGCTAAGCCAAGGGTGGGTTTGAAAGTAGTATTGCTCATAAGCTTAAATTAAAAACCCCATCCATTGGGTTGGATGGGGCTGAAAGATAATAAAATTGCTTATTTGTGTGATTATTTTTTCGCTTTATATAACTCATTCAGTCCTTTTACAAGGTCTTTAGTGATGTCGTAGGCAGAATCTTTATAGTAGACAATGTCGGCAGAATTTGAAATAATGAATGAATAAGTCTTGTCTTTATTGTATTCCATCAAATAATCTTCTATTTTCTTTTTTACATCTTGTAGCATCTTGAAATTTTCTTCTTGTAATTCTTGAGATTTTTCTTGCTCGTCTTGAGAATAATCTTTCTCACGTTGAGAAATATCTTGCTGAGCAGCTGCCAATTCTGCTTGAGACATAGCTTGTCCTCTTGCTTGGTACTCTTTTACTTTGGCTATATACGTTTCTTTTTTAGTGGCCAACTCATTTCTCTTTTGCTGCTCCAAACTGCCAAAGTTTTTGGAAAGTTGTTTGTAATACTCAAAACTGGTTTCTACAGAGTCCAAATCAAAGTAAGCAATCTTAAAATTACCTCCTTGTTTTCTGGCAGAAGCACTAGCGGCTGGCACACTACATTTCTTGCAAGTAGAAAAATGTAGATAAAATAATATTGCTATTGCAATGGCTAAAACAATATTTGATAGTAGTAAAAAATTCTTCATTCGCATTTATTTGGCGTTAAAAATACAGGCAAAAAAAGTATATACTAAGTTCTTAACCAAATTCAATCCTATTTTAGCAAACTAATATGATTTGCCTTCGGTTTAATTTGACTAAAAAAATATAATATGAAGCTATACTCAGTAAATGCAGGTTACTTTAAGTTGGATGGTGGTGCTATGTTTGGTGTGGTGCCAAAGAGTATCTGGAGTAAGACAAATCCTGCTGACGAAAAGAATCTTTGTAAGTTGGCGATGCGCTCACTGCTGATTGAAGATGATGCAGGTAAACTAATTCTGATTGATACTGGAATGGGGGATAAGCAAGATGCCAAATTCTTCTCGCACTACCTGGTTCCTGAGGAGGATGATACATTGGAGGGAAGTCTTGCCATACTCGGGTTTACGAGAGAAGATATTACCGATGTCGTTTTTACCCACCTTCACTTTGACCATTGTGGTGGTGCAATCATCCGCGTGGATGGCGCATTGGTATCAGCTTTCCCTAATGCCACATTCTGGAGTAATCAGGAGCATTGGGACTGGGCTGTTAATCCAAACCCACGAGAAAGTCCTAGCTATCTCAAGGAAAATATATTGCCTATACAAGCAAGTGGTCACCTGAAATTTGTTGATGTGGCAACGACTGCAATAAACAATGACCTGTTAGCAGCTGCGCCTTCTTCCATTACAGAAAATCTTTCTTTTCGCTTTGCCAATGGGCATACCAGGGCGATGATGTTACCACAGATTAAATACAAAGACCGGACGATTGTTTTTGCTGCTGATTTGTTGCCAACAGTCGGACATATTCCTTTGATTTATGTGATGAGTTACGATATGTTTCCTTTGGTGACGTTGGAGGAACGTATGAGCTTTTTTAAGGAGGCGGCAGATAATAACTATGTGCTTTTTCTACAACATGATGCCGTCAATGAATGTTGCACCCTGCAGCACACAGAAAAAGGAATACGCTTGAAAGACATTTTTAAAATTGGAGACATTTAGTAAGGATTGTTTGATGTCCGCCATCAGGAGGCGTGTTTGTTGATCCACTTTTTATTATTTAGGGAAATTGATAAAACGATATTTCTACTAATTTGGTAGGATATTTATATTTGCTTTCTAAAAAATATTATTATGAGTTTACGTCTCGGTGACATAGCACCTAATTTTCAAGCCAAGACATCTATTGGCGATATTGATTTCTATGCGTATCTAGGTAACAGTTGGGGTATTTTATTTTCGCACCCTGCTGATTATACTCCAGTTTGTACGACTGAACTTGGTAAAACTGCTTTCTTACAGGAAGAGTTTGCTAAGCGTAATGTAAAAGTGCTGGCATTGAGTGTTGACAGTCTGGAAAAACATGCGGGCTGGATAAACGACATCAATGAAACACAGCACGTAACGGTAGGCTTTCCAATTATTGCTGATGAAGACAGAACGGTGGCTAATTTGTATGATATGATT
This sequence comes from uncultured Chitinophagaceae bacterium, assembly GCA_903895845.1. GTDB lineage: Bacteria > Bacteroidota > Bacteroidia > Chitinophagales > Chitinophagaceae > Parasediminibacterium. The sequence goes on along the minus strand of CAITVK010000018.1, from coordinate 26,669 downwards.
CATCCAAATGCGTCTGAAACTTTCACTGTCAGATCTTTGTTTATCATCGGCCCCGACAAAAAAGTCAAGTTGTTTATTACTTATCCTGCCTCTACAGGTAGAAATTTCAATGAGATCTTGCGTGTGGTAGACAGCCTTCAGTTAACGGCAAACTATAGTGTTGCAACACCTGCCAACTGGGAAGCCGGCGAAGATGTGATTGTGGTTCCTGCTATTAAAACAGAAGATGCAATTGTAAAGTTTCCTAAAGGAGTTAAAGTTGTGAAACCCTATTTGCGTTATACGCCACAACCTAATCTGGATTAATTGTTTTTTGGTTTTCTGTTATTTGAAACCCCTGTATAAAAAAGAAATTTATGCAGGGGGTTTTCTTAATTTAAATATCTAATAAATATTAAATTGCAATGTGACGCAAATGGCTATTATTAATCAGAGTTATTTTAAATACTTTACAATTTCATCACTATCAGGTTCTACTTTACTTGGAAAATAAGCCAACAGTTTGCCGTTTTCATCTAGTAAAAACTTATTAAAGTTCCATCCAATTGTAGCATCCAAAACGCCATTTTGTTCTTTGCTTGTCAACCACTTATAAATCGGGGCGATGTCATCACCTTTTACACTTATTTTACTCGCCATAGGAAAGGTAACACCAAATCGTGCCTTGCAAAATTGTACTATATCATTGTCAGTACCAGGTTCTTGCTCACCAAAGTTGTTTGCAGGAAAGCCTACTATTACCAATTTGGTTTTGTTGGCTTCATACAATTTCTCTAGGCCAGCATATTGTCGGGTGTATCCACATTGGGATGCAACATTTACAACCAAAATTTTCTTGCCTTTAAATTTCGAAAAGTCTATTGTGCCGCCATCAATACTTTTTACTTTAAACTGATGGATAGATGAGATAGGTAAAAAAGTAAATGCACTTAAAACAGCAATTGCCGCAGTGGAAAGAATGTATTTCATTATATTATTTTTATTTCAACAAAGTTGCGGATAATAAGTTGAGCAGTACTTTCTAGATTGAGAAAAATATACAATTAAATTTATTGTATTATCCCCACAAGGGATGTCTTGTATTTGATTGATATTTTATTCAAAGAAGAAATAAATTGCTGGCACTACTTTTTTTGATTGATTGTTATGAAGACAATAAAGTAAGTTAAAATGAACCTACCCCTCTTTTGGAACGTATTTGGCAAAGAGATGCCTAATGGATATAATAAAATTGCCACCAATCAGATTAAAATATTGCGTTTTTAATCATAATTTGAATAATTACTGTTTCTTTACAACCGAAGAAAATCAATCTTCATAACTAATTATGCTTGAAACGATACTAGCTTTTAAATTGCACGAACTACTTCAACCACAATTTTACATAGACAATGGGGGGCTTTGGCTATTGTTAATCATCATTTTTGCAGAGACAGGATTGTTTGTCGGCTTCTTCTTTCCGGGAGATTCTTTGCTTTTTGTAGCAGGTATTTTTAGCGATAAATTGGCGGCTTATCTGTTTGATACTGGAAACAGTTTCCTCAATCTCTTACTCATTATCACACTTACTGCTATCGCGGGTATCTTGGGAAATACTACAGGTTATTTGTTTGGCAAACGTATTGGTACTTCCATGTTTAATTGGAATGACAATATTCTGTTCAAAAAGAAATACCTGCATCAAGCACATGACTTTTATGAAAAGCATGGAGGAGGGGCAGTTGTTTTTGCTCGTTTTGTGCCTATTGTCAGAACATTTGCACCCATAATTGCTGGCATTGTTGAAATGGACAAAAAGAAGTTTGCTTTCTTTAATATAGTAGGTTCTATCGCATGGGTAAGCAGTATGCTTGCAGGAGGTCATTACCTAGATAAGTTCTTTATGGAGCATTACAACTTCGATATCAAGAAACATCTGGAAGTTATTGTCTTGGGCATTGTCTTTATCACTACTGCACCGGTAATATTGAAGCTAGTCTTTGGAAAAACAAAATCATCCCCCATTAAATAGTGTATGGATAAAAAGCAGCCAGGGATATTCTCCCTGACAGTAATAGTTGGTGCACTCGGTTTTTTTGTTGATGTGTACGATTTGCTGTTATTTGGTATTGTACGTAAGCCAAGTCTGAAAGCTTTAGGGTTGTCTCCACAGGAAATTTTATCGCAAGGCGAATTTATCATCAGTATACAGATGATAGGGCTTGTTGTTGGCGGTATTCTGTGGGGTATACTTGGGGATAAAAAGGGTAGATTGAGTGTATTGTTCGGTTCGATACTCATTTATTCATTAGCTAACATTGCGAACGGAATGGTTACAAATGTTACACAATATACCATCATGCGATTTATTGCAGGGATAGGTTTGGCAGGTGAGTTAGGTGCAAGTATTACGTTAGTAAGTGAAATGTTGCCCAAAGAAAAACGTGGTATTGCGGCATCTATCATAGCAAGTGTGGGCGTATTTGGTGCAGTGACAGCCTTTTTTGTATATAAAATATTTGGAGACTGGCGCTTATGTTTTTATATCGGTGGGGGAATGGGATTGCTTTTGTTATTGTTGCGGGTAAGCATCTTTGAAAGTGGATTGTATGATGAAGTGAAGAAACAAAATGTAGAAAGGGGCAACCTGATGATGATAATCAATAACAAAGAAAGGCTGCTCAGGTATATGAAAGGGGTGTTTATCGGATTGCCTGTATGGTACGTAATAGGTATCCTGATTACTTTCTCTGATGAATTTGGAAAACACTTTGGCATCAATAACATAGATCCAGGCAAGGCAATAATGTATCAGTATATTGCAATTGGCTTGGGCGATATGACGGCAGGACTACTAAGTAATTATCTAAAAAGCCGCAAAAAGGCATTGTTTACATTTTATGGTATCTGTACCTTCTTTATTATCTTATTTTTTACCCAGCATGGTGGAAGTGCGGATACAATGTATCTGTTAATTGCTTGTTTAGGCTTTGGTTCTGGCATATCGGTTCTTTACATAACGATGAGTGCCGAACAATTTGGCACCAATCTGCGCGCAACTACCGCAATATCAATTCCAAATGTAGTCAGGGGCTTTCTCCCTCTGATGATTCTGTTATTTAAGGGTATTCGTTATCTTACCAATGACAACTATTTGCTAAGTGCCGAGATTGTTGGCGTAATTGTGATGTTGATGGCAGTTGTTTCTGCTTATTATACCAAAGAAACCTTTGGGTTGGATATGAATTTTGTAGAGGAATAAAATGCAGATTGCTTATTATTGCTTCTATTGACAAGATATTAATTTATTCACCTACTTTGCTTTATGAATAAAACAAACAAATCAATTTTTACGCTCGCCATAGTCGTAGCCGCTTTGGGCTATTTTGTTGATATATACGATTTGCTTCTTTTTGGAATCATCCGGAAGCCTAGTCTTTTGTCTCTCGGACTAACACCAGAACAAGTATTAACAGAAGGCGAGAAGATAATCAGCATTCAAATGGTTGGGTTGCTGATTGGTGGGTTTGTATGCGGTATAATGGGTGATAAGAGAGGAAGATTGAGTGTGTTGTTTGGTTCAATCATCTTATACTCTCTCGCAAATATTGCTAATGGAATGGTTACGGATGTTAATCAGTATGCCTGGTGCCGGTTCATTGCTGGTATTGGGTTGGCAGGTGAATTGGGCGCAGGTATTACTCTGGTTAGTGAATTGGTTCCCAAAGAAAAGCGGGGCATTGCAACCTCTTTAGTTGCTGGAGTAGGACTTACCGGTGCTGTGTTTGCTTATTTTATGAAACAAACCATTCACGATTGGCGTTGGTGTTATTATATTGGCGGCGGAATGGGTTTCTTACTGTTATTACTAAGAGTTTCTGTATTTGAAAGTGGCTTGTATACCTCTGTAAAAGAAAGTGATGTATCTAAAGGAAACATATTCATGTTGTTTAACAACTGGGAAAGATTTACTTGTTACATTAAATGTATTGCCATCGGATTGCCAAACTGGTTTGTGATAGGTGTATTGATAAGTTTCTCCGATAAGTTTGCTGCTGTGCTAGGAGTGAAAGAAGCAGTTGATCCAGGAAAGTCAATCATGATTGCTTATGTAGGTATTTCGGTTGGCGATGTGTTGATAGGCTTTATTAGTCAGTGGTTAAAAAGCAGAAAGAAAGCATTGTATATTTTTTATGGACTTACCATTCTCTTTGTAATGTTATTTCTGCATCAAACAACAGCTACGGCAAACAGTATCTATTGGATATGTCTGGGGCTGGGATTTGCTACTGGCTTCTGGGCCATTTTTGTAACAATGGGAGCTGAACAGTTTGGAACAAACCTTCGTGCAACCGCTGCTACCACTATTCCCAACATAGTTAGAGGCACTTTGCCATTGATTATTATTCTGTTTAAATATTTGCGAGAGGCTACAGACTTTATTACAGGAGCTGCAATCACAGGAACACTTTGTATTGCCCTTGGATTAACTGCTGTATATTTTAGTAAAGAAACTTTTGGGAAGGATTTAGATTTTATTGAGCTTTAACAATTTTTTTAAAAGCTGAATTGGTTTATAAACTAAGTTTATCAGCCTTTTAATAACGTTAATTATTCAATAATTTACGTTAAATAGAGAGTACTAAAAGATAACTAGTTTCTAGCGAGCCGTTATTTTTAACTTATTTGAATTGAAAAACACAGATAAAAGAAAATAAGAAGATGGTAAAAGAAATTAAGCCTGAGAATATGCCTAAAAAACCTAAAGTACTCATTATCAGGTTTTCTTCGATAGGTGATATTATATTATGTAGTCCGGTTATTCGTTGTGTGAAGCAACAAATTCCAGATGTTACGGTACATTTCTTAACTCGTTTATCTTTTAAAGCAGTTACAGAAGCAAATCCTTACGTAGATAAGTTTTTTTATTTTGAACATCATCTTGATAAACTGATTAGTCAACTGGTAGAAGAGCAATATGATTTTGTAATTGATCTTCATAAGAACTTTCGTACCAATAAGATAAAACTTGCATTAAATTGTAAAGCATTTACGTATAAAAAAGAATCTGCGGCTAAGTTTTTCCTTACAAAGTTTCACATCAACTTTATGAGCGGAAGGCATATTACCGATAGAAGCTTAGACACAGTTGCGCCTTTGGGTGTAAAGAATGATGGGAAGGGCCTAGATTACTTTCTTCCAAAGCAGTTGAAGGTTTCTTTGGATGATTTGCCCGCTCAACATCGCTTTGGTTATATTGCTATTGTTATTGGAGCCTCTTATTATACCAAAAAATTGCCTGTAATAAGGCTACAAAAGCTTTGCGAATTAATAGAATATCCAATTGTACTTATTGGAGGGAAGGAGGATGCAAAAGAAGCAATTGCGATTGCTGAGGTAGACCCTTATAAGGTTTATGATGCCTGTGGAAAGTTTAGTTTGCATGAATCGGCATGGTTAGTAAAGCAGGCTAAACTGGTAATATCTCATGATACTGGACTTCAGTATGTGGCAAGTGCTTTCAATAAGAAAATATTGGCAATATGGGGCGGAACTTCCCCAAAATTGGATGTAGAACCTTATTATCCTTCCAGCAATTCAATGCCTTTGCATCAAAACTTTGTTGTTCCAAGGCTGCTTTGTCAACCTTGCAGTAATTTTGGAAGTAATAAATGTCCTAAAGGGCATTTTAAATGTATGAAGAAACAAGACTTGAATAAAATTGCAGAAGCCGCGATGGAGATTGTAAAGTAAACAGCGGGTTGTGAATAAGGGAGATGCAGGAGCAGACTATCTCATTATTTGAAACTTACCACTTTCTTCTATATTGCCGGTAGCATCTTTTAATTGGTAGATATAAATCCCTCTGTATAAGTTTTCTACTGGAATCGTAATCTTATTCCCATTAACTACTTGGTTAAATACTTTTTTACCCAAAAAGTTGTAAATCTGTAATGTGTAGCTTTCTGATATATTTCTGAATTCGAAGTTGATATATGAAGAAGCAGGGTTTGGGTAAAAGCGATATACTTTGATTGGTCCATCATAATTTATGGGCAATCCATTAGCAGCTACTCTAGAACCGGTACAGAAAGACAATAATAAAATGATTAAGTATATTTTTTTCATCAGAAACAACATCTACTGCGAAAATAGGGATACATTTCGATATAAAACAAACTTTAAGTAAAAAACTAGCATTTCCCATTTATTTAAGGGATATTAAGTGGAGAGGCAGATTGCGAATTCGCCTACTTTTAAGTCCCCCTTTGCACAATTACATCTTTCCCCCTATTTTTGCGTCATGAATACAACAGGAATACTGCATCATTATTATCATGTGATACCAAACGGGTAAGCAATGGGTGTTTGTGTTGTGCAAAATATTATTCAGGCTTACTAATTCAACTAGTAAGCCTGTTTTATTATATTACACGTAAGAATTAACTGGCACAATAAATAGATTAAATGAAAGCAACGAAGGAAGCGATTAGCAACAAATACGATAATGGAGGGAAGTTAAAGCTTGCTATCCAGAAAAGTGGCAGATTGAATGACGATAGCATGAAACTTCTAAAGGAATGTGGTATAGACATCAGCAATGGCGTGAATAAGCTGAAAGCGGATGCTAATAATTTCCCATTAGAAGTGTTCTTTTTAAGGGATGATGATATTCCGCAATATGTAGAGGATGGTGTGGCAGACATTGGATTTGTTGGAGAGAACGTTGTTTATGAAAAGAAGAAAAAAGTAATAGAGGTAGAGAAGCTTGGCTTTGGTAAATGTAGATTGAGTATAGCTGTTGGCAGAAATGAAGATTATACAGATGCTCAATTTCTACAAGGAAAAAAGATTGCAACGTCATACCCTGTTATTGTGCAGGACTTTCTGGACAGGAATGGAATTAAAGCGGATATTCACGAGATTAGTGGTAGTGTAGAGATCGCACCAGGCATTGGTTTGGCAGAAGCAATTTGCGATTTGGTGAGTAGTGGCTCTACTTTGTTTATGAATGGATTAAAAGAAGTAGAAGTAATACTAAAATCTGAGGCAACGTTAATCAAGAATAAGAATTTAGGAGAAGCACAGCAGCAGTTGCTGGATAAGTTGATCTTTAGGGTTCAATCTGTAAAGAAGGCAAAACACAATAAATATGTATTATTGAATGCCCCTAACGATAATCTGGAAAAGATAATTGCATTATTGCCCGGTATGAAGAGTCCTACGGTTTTACCACTAGCAACTGCTGGTTGGAGCAGCGTCCATACCGTAATAAAAGAAAGTGATTTCTGGGATATAATAGAACAACTGAAGGAACTAGGTGCACAAGGAATTTTAGTTGTGCCTATTGAGAAGATGATTATATAAAACAGTTATGAGTTATGGGTTATGTGTGAAGATTCGCCATAATTATAATTCATAACTCATAACTCATAACTTGGGTTTATGCTTGAAACAATAGATTTACGAAGCTTGTCGACTCCACCTGTTGGTGGTTGGAACATTACACGTCCAACTTTTGACAATACTATATTGCAACAAAAGGTAAAAGGTATACTGGAGGATGTGAAACTTCAAGGTGATGCTGCTATTGCAAGATACACTGCTCAATTTGATGGTGTTTCCTTGACTACTATTGCTGTATCGCAAGAGGAAATTGAAGAAGCCAGTTCTTTACTTACAGAAGACTTAAAACAAGCGATACAAACTGCTGCAAATAATATCAGGGTATTTCATCAGAAGCAAATAACTAAGCCAGAAGTGGTTGAAACAATGCCCGGTGTGCAATGTTGGCGGAAGTCTGTAGGAATAGAGAAGGTAGGTTTATATATTCCCGGCGGAACTGCACCCTTGTTTTCAACAATATTGATGTTGGGTATTCCTGCACAACTAGCAGGATGCAAAGAGATTGTGCTGTGTTCGCCTCCAAATAAAGAAGGTAAGTTGCACCCGGCTATTTTATATGCTGCTTCTGTTGCCGGTATCACCAAAGTATTTAAGGTTGGTGGCGTACAAGCCATTGCTGCTTTAGCTTATGGCACCCATACAATTCCTAAGACATATAAAGTATTTGGTCCCGGTAATCAATATGTCACTTGTGCCAAACAATTAATTCAGCAAGAAGGAATTGCGATAGATATGCCTGCTGGTCCTAGCGAAGTGTGTGTATTGGCAGATGAAACTGCAAATGCAGCTTATGTTGCTGCCGATTTATTGAGTCAGGCAGAACATGGAGTTGATAGTCAGGTGATTCTTGTTACTTGTGAAGAAGGAGTGATAGAAGCAGTAGTGGAAGAAATCAATAAACAGGTTGCCGTTCTGCCTAGAAAAGAAATTGCATTGAAGGCACTAGAGAACAGTAAGGCAATTATTGTTAAAAATACGAAGCTTGCTATTGATTTTGTAAATGAATATGCTGCCGAACACCTTATTATCAGTTGTCAGTATGCCTCAGAAATAGGAGAGAAGATAGTAAATGCCGGATCAATATTCTTGGGAAACTATTCTCCCGAGAGTGTAGGTGATTATGCCAGCGGTACCAATCATACTTTGCCAACCAATGGTTTCGCAAGGGCATATAGCGGTGTTAGTGTTGATAGCTTTGTAAAGAAGATAACCTTTCAGCATCTTACCAAACAAGGATTAACTAATATAGGTAATACCGTAATAGAAATGGCCACTGCAGAAGGGCTGGATGCACATGCAAACGCTGTGAAAGTGAGACTTGGCTAAATATTATTGTTCTATAATCAAAAAAGGCTGCTCCAACTGGAGCAGCCTTTTTTGATTATAGTGATAAATTAAACAGTTTTCTTTCCAAGTTTGGCACTGAAGATGCCAATATGCAATGCGGAGAATACAAAAGAGATAATCAATAAAGTTTTATCAGCATTCCAACCAATGGTCGCTTGCTCCCATAAACCTACTATAGCTAAGAGTACTGCCAATGCAAGCCCAGATACATTCATCACTGCAACTCCTTTTCTATGTGTCTTCCCTTCGCCAAGTACACTGTTCTTTATGCCATAATATGCATAAACATCCAAGCCAATCAACATCCATACTACCAAACGAATCCAGGTATCTGGAGGAAGGAATACCATCATAAACAAACAGGTGATTACACCTAAGATGGGAACCAATGGAACAAGCGGTGTAACAAAGGCTCTAGGGGCTTCTGGCATTTTTTTACGCATTACGATTACACCTATACAAACTAGTATGAATGCAAACAAAGTTCCTATACTCGTCATTTCTCCAACAACCCTGGCGGGTACAAATGCAGCAAACAAACTCACGAATAACATAAACAAAAGGTTGTTTTTGGCAGGAGTCCTGAACTTAGGATGAACAATTGAAAATACTTTTGGAATTAAACCATCCTTACTCATACTGAAAAATACACGACTTTGTCCCATCAGCATCACCATAATAACAGATGAATATCCACCAAGGATGGCAACTATGATAGCACGGTTCAACCATGGATAATCTGGTATCCAAACGCCTGCACCATTTTGTTTTCCCATGTGTTCAATGGCAACAGCTACTGGTGCAATTCCGTCTTGTCCTTTGAATGCAGTGTAACTGGTTACACCAGTCATCACATGTGCAAACAAGATATATAGGACAGTACAGATTGCCAATGAACCTAATATACCCCAAGGCATATCTTTCTTAGGATTCTTCGCTTCCTGTGCTGCCGTACTTACCGCATCAAAACCAATGTAGGCAAAGAACACGATGGCGGCTGCCCTTACGATTCCGCTAAAGCCAAATTCGCCGAAGGTTCCAGTATTGTCCGGAATGTAAGGTGTATAGTTTGAAGTATTAATGTATTTCCATCCAAGGAAGATGAATATTAGCACCACTGTTACTTTAAGACATACAATTACCGCATTTACCGAAGCACTTTCTTTGGTTCCTTTGATAAGTAATAAACTCATCAGGATAACAATGAATACTGCTGGTAAATTAACGACTCCGCCGTCCCAAGGGCCTGTCACCATCCATGACGGCAGAGTGATATCGAACCCATGTAGAAATTTTACTAGGTATCTGCTCCAACTTATGCTTACGGTGGCAGCACCTACTGCATATTCCAACACCAAATCCCAGCCTATTATCCATGCAATGAACTCACCCATGGTTGCATAGCTGTAGGTGTAGGCACTTCCTGCAACGGGAATCATACTTGCAAACTCAGCATAGCACAATCCTGCAAATCCACAACCAAATGCCGCAATTACAAATGAAATAGTGATAGCAGGGCCTGCCTGATTTGCCGCTGCACCCCCTGTAATGGAAAATAACCCTGCACCGATTATCGCACCAATCCCCAATGCAATCAATGAGCCCTTGCCCAATGTCTTTTTCAACCCTTCATTGGTGTTTTCTGCTTCTGCAAGCAAGCCAGCCAGTGGTTTCTTCACGAATAAACTCATAATTAAATAGTTAAGTTACTTTTGAATTAAATATAATAGGCAAGCAAAATAAACATTTATCCTATTACTATTACATTTCATTTAAAATTTGCAGTAATATTGGTATATATATTTTAAACTAAAGTTTGGAAATTTAATTTTTTGTCAATGAAGTCTAATAAGCTTACCCGAAATATCCTTATCGCAATGGTTCTTGGCATCGCTACTGGCTATGCAGTACACGAATTAGCCCCTCCTGATTTTATTTCGGGTTTTTCTGGTAATATAAAACTCTTAGGAACCATTTTTATTCGTCTCGTAAAGACCATTATTGCTCCTTTAGTCTTTACTACGCTTGTTGTTGGTATTGCTAAGTTAGGAAACCTCAAAGCAGTAGGCAGAGTGGGTGGCAAAGCGATGTTATGGTTCATAACGGCTTCCCTTACCAGCCTCTTGATAGGGATGGTGCTCGTAAACTTATTGCATCCGGGTACTTATATTGATCTTGCACAGGCAGATACAAATGGGGTGAAGGAATTGATGGGCAAAACTTCTGCTTTCTCTTTCTCCAATTTCATAGAACACGTAGTTCCTTCCAGCGCCATTGGTGCGATGGCCGATAATGAGATCTTACAAATCGTGGTATTCTCCATTTTTTTCGGTGTTGCCGCTGCTTCTATGGGCGATTATGCAAAACCCGTTGTTAAAACGCTTGATGTTTTCGCACACATCATTCTAAAGGTCGTTAACTACATCATGAACTTCGCTCCTTATGGCGTTTTTGGAACGTTGGCAGCGGTAGTGGCACAAAAGGGAATGGGCATCTTCAAGTTCTATTTCATTTATTTCTCTTACTTCGTTTTTGGCATCCTTTGTTTGTGGTTGGTGTTGTTGTTGGTAGGTTATTTAATCCTAGGGAAAAGACTTTTTTCCTTGATGAAGCACATCGGCAACCCTTTATTGATAGCTTTCAGTACCACCAGTAGCGAAGCCGTCTTTCCTAAGCTTACCGAAGAGCTGGAACGTTTCGGTTGCAGGGGCGACATCGTATCTTTCATCCTTCCTTTGGGTTATTCCTTCAATTTGGATGGTAGTATGATGTACATGACTTTCGCTAGTCTCGCCATTGCACAGGCTTATGGCATACACCTCGACATAGGTACCCAAATGACTATGTTATTGGTGCTGATGCTGACCAGTAAAGGTATTGCGGGCGTACCAAGAGCCTCCTTAATCATTGTTTTAGCCACTTGTGCTATGTTTAAGATACCGCCAGAAGGCGTTGCGCTTATTCTTCCTATCGATCACTTCTGCGATATGATGCGTACCGGCACGAACGTGTTGGGTAATGCCCTTGCAACGAGTGTTGTCAGCAAATGGGAGGGCGCTTTGGAAGAATAGCTTGTTTGCAGGGTTACTTTGTATTTTGACTAATGCTTAAAAAACATCCTTCGGAAGACTAGTGTTTGCTGTGGATTTGCCAGGAATTTCCTTGGATTGAATTTGATTTGTCTTAAATTGAATTTGATTTGTCTTGGATTGAATTTGATTTGTCTTAGATTGAGTTTGATTTGTCTTGGATTGAATTTGATTAGTCTTAAATTGAATTTGATTTGTCTTGGATTGAATTTGATTAGTCTTAAATTGAATTTGATTTGTCTTAGATTGAGTTTGATTTGTCTTAGATTGAATTTGATTAGTCTTAAATTGAGTTTGATTAGTCTTAGATTGCATTTGATTTGTCTTAAATGCTGTATTACACGTCTTAAATTGAATATTACACGTTTTTGAAACAAGCTGTAAGTTTTTAGGAAGAAAAGTTGGTAATGTCCACTAAAGTGTGTAAATGATTTAGAGAATTAATAATTCCTATTCAAACGATAGCGCCGTTATATTTTATTGACCAATGGGTGCATTCTTAGCTTATTTACATACAATCTATATATTTGAGGTCACTTAAACAACCTTGTGGTATGCGAAAACAACTCTTTCCTTTTCTTTTATTATTACTAACAGGCGCTTGTGCCATTGCCCAAGATAATTTTACCCCAGTTGGAGATTGGCTGCACACCAACCTGCATGAAATAGGTGGACGAGGCGTTATAATGGTTTGGAAAGATGGAAAAGTAGTGTATAGCCATGCGGAGAACAAACTAAGCAGAAGCGAAAAGTTAACCCTCCAGTGGATTGCCAACAGAAAGGGAGATGAAGCGCAAGATGAAATAGCCGACTTTGCACCAAACACACAAAAGCCCATTGCCAGTTGCAGTAAATGGTTGTCTGCCGCCGTTATTATGACCTTTGTACAAGAAGGGAAAATCAGTCTGGACGACACCATTGGCAAATACTTACCCGTTATGACATTGCACAAAAAGGGGAAGATAAAGATAAAGGACTGTTTGAGTCACCTGACAGGTATTAATGCCCCACCGGTAATATTGACTTTGGAAGAACCAAAAGAATCGCTCACCCAAGACGAGACGATGGAAAAGATTGCCAAGATGCCGCAAGAAGGCGAACCCGGGAAATCGTTTCATTATAGTAGTGTAGGGTTAGAGATAGCTGCGGCAATAGTAGAAAAGGTAGGTAGACAGCGGTTTGAACTGTTGTTTCAGCAGCGTATTGCAAAGCCTTGTGGTATGAAACACACTTCTTTTGGAGGCGAACTAGTGGTGTCTCCCGCAGGTGGTGCCTGGAGTACCCCCGAAGACTATTTGCAGTTTCTGAGTATGATATTGAATGATGGAAAGTATAATGGGAAACAAGTTCTTACCAAAGAATCTGTAGTTGCCATGCAACAAAACTATTCTAAAGGAGCTAAGCTAGATTTTATACCTGATGAAGCTAGGGAATGGGGTTATGGCTTTGGGGAGTGGGTGCTAGAGGAAGGCAATGAAAGAGCCAATTCATTAAGCAGCCCCGGTTTGTTTGGCACCTTTCCTTGGGTTGATAACCAGCGTAAGTATGCGGCCATCTTGTTTACTACCAATGTAAATTTCACAGGAAGGCACAACCGATACATGTCTTTAAAATCATTGGTGGATGAGGCGGTAGGGAAGTAGATAAATTTATATGGGAGGATGTATCCTCGGCTTATTATCCTGTTTTTAGTAAGTTAATGTTGAGTCTTGTTGTAAAGAATGATGCACTAATTGGTATAAACAAGGGTTCTTGTCAATAGATAAATATTTAGCTTTATAATATTATCGGTGTTGAATGTATGTACACTAACATTACTTTGAGTTATTATTAAGCCATTACTTTTAAAACTCCTCTACATTCGTCTCCGCACATCCCAACTCTAATAGTTATTTTTGCCACATCAACAACTTTCCCTTTTAGGCGGTTGTTCTACTGTTATGGCTTACAAAAACTTAGAAGACTGTTTATTGGATCTAGAAAAGAACAATCACCTTGTTCGCATAAAAGAAGAAGTAGATCCATATCTGGAAATGGCTGCGATACACCTCCGGGTCTATGAAGCAAAAGGTCCCGCAATATTGTTTGAGAATGTAAAAAGATCGCCTCTAAGTAACTATAAAGGCACTCCTTTCCGTGCCGCATCCAACATTTTCGGTACACTTGAAAGAAGTAAATTCATCTTTCGGGATACTTTCGGATTAGTCCAACGCATGATTGAACTAAAGGGGAATCCCATGGAAGCATTAAAGCATCCCTTCAAGAATATTCAAGCTGGGTTGGCAGCACTAAATGCATTACCCTTAAAGAATCCTTCTTCGAAACCTGTCTTGCACGAAGAAATAAATATTACCGATTTACCCCTCATTCATCATTGGCCAATGGATGGAGGTGCATTTGTTACGCTGCCTCAGGTTTATACAGAGGATGTAGATAAACCGGGCATTATGCAAGCTAATTTGGGGATGTATCGGGTTCAATTAACGGGTAATGACTATGAGCTGAACAAGGAAATTGGGTTGCATTATCAGTTGCACCGCGGTATTGGCATTCACCAGACGAAGGCAAATAAAAAAGGATTACCACTAAGGGTTAGCTGCTTTGTAGGTGGGCCACCTGCACATTCTTTGGCAGCGGTAATGCCTTTGCCAGAAGGAATAAGTGAGATGACTTTTGCTGGTGCATTGGGAGGAAGGCGTTTTAGGTACGCTTACCAAGATGGATTTACCATTAGTACTGACGCTGATTTTGTTATAACAGGAGAAGTTTATCCTAATGAAAATAAACCAGAAGGGCCCTTTGGTGATCATCTTGGTTATTACTCTTTACAACATCCTTTTCCGTTGATGCGGGTACATAAAGTATATGCAAAGAAAAATGCCATCTGGCCTTTTACCGTTGTAGGAAGACCTCCACAAGAAGACACCAGCTTTGGAGAACTGATACATGAATTGGCAGGTGGTGCTATTTCGCAAGAGATTCCTGGTGTTAAAGAAGTGCATGCTGTAGATGCGGCAGGCGTTCATCCATTGTTATTGGCAATTGGCAGCGAACGTTATACGCCTTATATGCCTACCAAACAACCTGCAGAACTGCTCACCATTGCCAATCATATATTAGGAACTGGACAATTGAGTTTGGCTAAATTCTTATTTATTACGGCAGATGATACCAACCAATTAACCACTCACGATGTGCGCACTTATCTGGAGTATGTATTTGAAAGGATGGATCTTACCCGGGACATTCATTTTCATACCAAGACCACCATCGACACCCTTGATTACAGTGGCACTGGATTGAACACAGGAAGTAAAGTTGTTTTTGCTGCCTATGGCGATAAAAAAAGGGAGTTGAGTAAGGAAGTGCCGTCTGCATTTAAAGACCTACAACAGTTTGAAAACCCACAATTGGCAATGCCGGGTGTGATTGCTTTGCAGACTAAACCCTTCACTACCTATGAGGCTGCCCGGCAGGAGATGAAAGTATTTAATGACCAAATTATTAATAGAAAAGGAAATTTAGAAGGTGTAGTGCAAGTAATTATTTGTGATGATAGTAGTTTTATTGCTGAGAAGCTAAACAATTACTTATGGGCTACTTACACCCGTTGCAATCCTTCGCATGATATCTATGGCATTGATTCATTCATCACTTTTAAGCATTGGGGATGTAATGGTCCAATGGTTATTGATGCCAGAATGAAACCCCACAATGCGCCACCAGTAGAGAAAGTGCCTGAAATAGAACGCAGGGTTGATAGGCTATTTGATAAGGGAGGAAGTTTGTATGGGGTATTGAAATAGGAAAACCAACACATAGTAACATAGATACATAGAACAGATAGATTTATAGCATACCTATACATTTTAAGTACTTATGTTACTATGTGTTAATTGTCCTTATTTCTTCACTTCAGTTGTATATAATATCTCGCCTTTATCATTGATGTATTGAAGCAACAAAGACTTTGCTGTAAGGGAAGCAGCCACAAAACCATAGTCTTGTACGGCAAACTTAGAGAAGTCGGCACTTGATACTCCTGTAGCTTCTGCACCAGAACCAGAGATTACTTGTACAAAATGATAGCCTGCAGGTTGATCAAATTCTAGATGATGCTCATGACCACAGATATAAGCATCTACTTTATACTTCTCGAACAATGGTCCGAAAGAATATAGCATATCGCCTGTTTTATCTTTCCGTCCACCAGCACTAAACAAAGGGTGATGCCCAACCACAAACTTCCAAGTGGCAGTGCTTTTTTGCAAACCTGCTTCCAACCACTTCTTTTGTGCGGCAGTATCCACTCCTTTTACGTGTTCACCATAATCCTCACTTCCATAGTAATCAGATTGAAAGGGGCTGGTATCTATAATAAAGAACTCGGCGGAAGTACCATCCTTTAATTTCTTGATTATGCTATAATAGCGGGCAGGCATGTGCCATCTTGCACTAATCTTACTGTACGCAACTTCTGCATCAGGATTCGTTTTATAGTCATGATTTCCCAAAGCCACATACCAGTCATCAAACAAAGGATGTTGGCTGTATACATCCTCAAAAGACGATTTCCAGCTAGGATCAAACTCACTCGCCACACCACTAGGATAAAAATTATCACCTACTATCAGGTTGAAAGTAGCTTTGGTGCAGATAGTAGCATTACTCATTTGTTCGGCAACTTTACGTTGATGCGGTTCGCCATGCCTTCCCCAGTCACCCATTATCAGGAAGTTCATCGACTTAGAAACTGTTTTGATGCCGTTTATCTGGCAAGCAGGTGCATCCAAAGGAGCCTCTTTCTCTTGCGCTTTAGTAAACAAAAAACTAAAAGTAAGAACTGAGAAAATAAATACATATTTCATAACCCTCTATTTTGGAAGCGAAGATTAGGAAAATAATGATATTGCAGAAGACCTTTTCTTGATTAAAAATAAGCTTGCGCTTTTAGCTGAGAAATTTACAACCAGCTATTATTAGAAACGGCTATTGTCCACAAACAAACTGGCTTGAAGGAATTACAAAAAAGATACGAAACAATAGTTATCCTTTATAAAACTAGATTGCCTGATAGTTTTCTCTACCAGGCAATCTAAATGTAAGAACATAACAATAAGCTATTTAATTTATCTTGATACTGATGTGCTTAACAACCTCGTTGCTTTGATTTACATTTCTATTTTGAGCTACGAAGCCCATGTCATAGGTTTGTCCGGACTTAAAAGTTGAATCAATTACCAATGAATAAGTAGCGAAAGTTCCATTTGAACTGACATATCTGAAGCCCTTTGCCGGGGTTCTTACTTCGTCTTTTAGCTCAAGAGTTGGAAAGTCACGGCGTACTAAATTTAGATTCACAGGCGAAGAAATAAGCCAACCCTCATTGTTAGGTGTGTTTTTTACATTACTTGGGTCAAATGTTACAGGATAGTTTGTAGCCAATACGACACCACTTAAATTACATGCTTTATTGTTTAACACTATTGGTGAGTTAGATGCCGAATATCCATAATCGCCTACGTTCCATGTACCATAGTTGGTTGCATAATAGTTAATTGGATGTTGCCAGAAATACATATTTACTTGCGTCCAACCTACGTTCACAAAACTAGGCAACGTATCTGTTGCTGGGTTAGGGATAGAAGTAAAAACTGGAGCGAACAAAGGTGTAAAAGTTCCATCCGGGAGGGAGTTACTCAATGTAAATCCTTGAATCTGCCATTTACGCTGTGCTGTAAGTGGATTTTGTTTTCCTACAACTTGAAAAGCGATATAGACTGAATCGAAGTTATTAAAACCAGATATGTCTATGGCCCCAGAACGAACAAAACCAGTGGTAGTTACCGAAGGCCATTTAGCTAAACTTGTAATGTCTGTCCATGTGGCATTAGCAACACCAATTGAGTCATAACTTTTTAAGTTATTAGAGATTTTCAAAAGTATTGTGTCTCCATTATTTTTAGTACTTGCTTGTGAAAGTGATGTCTGAAAATTCAATATATCCGTTCCTACACCAGAATTTCTGTTCCGATTATTTACATTAAATCCAGGTTTGCCAGAATAAAAAAGTATTACATCTGCGTTCTGATTAATTGAAAAGACAATGGTGTCACCGATGCTGCAACTGGTTTTACTTGCAGCAACTGAGAACCCACCCAGGGAATTTACATCGTCTAGCTTCTTACAACTCATTACTCCAAAAATTAGCAAGAACATTATTAGCAATAAACTCAGATTTAATATTGTTACTTTTCTCATATAAATTAATTTAAAGAACCTTTTTTACAGATACTTGACAAGTTACCATCCTTGATTTTGATAGATAGCTGACTCTACAGCAAGTTCCGAAGCTGGAATTGGAAATAAACTATATTTCTGTGGATTTGATAAAAAATTATTTATTGCAATTTGAGATGCCGTCAAAATAGTAGAGGAACCGGGACTTGTCAAATTATAAATACCCAACTGAGAATTCAAATTAGTTAGCGTATTTACCCAATTGGTAATTCCCCAACGTTTCAAGTCATTTCTTCGTACTCCTTCGAAGCAAAGTTCTCTAGATCTTTCTGCCTTTATGCTATCCATCGTTACAACGGATACATCTACGGCTGAGGATACATTAGGTGCAAATCCGTAGGCTCTTCTTTTCACTTGATTATAGTACCCAATACCTATCGAAGTGGCATTTGTGCCACCACCCCGCACTTGAATATCCGCTTCAGCAGCCATTAATAATACATCTGCATATCTTATAATTGGAAAATTGCAAGAAGTATATGACGGGTTCTTTGTGAAATTAATCTCATATTCTCGTCTCCACTTTGCCACAGGTCTATCATAGATGGTTATATACCCTGTGCCTGCATTTGCAATAGCAATCGAGGTGATTGAACCGGTCGTAGGATCTACTGTGATAGTTCCAAACTTAAAGTTCTTACCTGCAGACGGGCCAGTTAAGCTTGCAGTTGGAGCAGGATTAGAAGAATAGCCACTACCGCCATTTGTTATGTTGATTGCAGTTACAGAACCTGTAACTGGGTCAACAGTTGCTGTGGCTGTAGCCCCAGAACCGTAATAAGTTGTATCATATACAATTTTGGGAACACCACGAACTATTACTGTGTCTACTATTGTCTTTGTATAGCCTGCAGTGATTTTGACGGTCACACCCAAATTAAAAAACTTATTGTTGTTGGCGTCAAGTATATAAGGAGACATCACCCAGTCTCTTCGTAGATCCCCATTGCCATAGAGATTATACAGTGTAGGGAATGGGCGATATACTCCTGTACACTTGGATGAGGCTGATGCACTTGTAACTCCAAGTATTGCCCCTAATTGTTGTGTTGCCGTATAGCCCAAGCTGGTGTTGGAGCCTGCTCCGTTAGATAAAAATGCAGCATCCCACATATCTTCGGTTAAATTATTGTCATTGTAGTTATCCTGCATGTTATTTATAAATACCCTAGCGTAGGCAGAGGTAGAGGGGAAGTATGGATGTGATGAACTATAGAGGGAATGTACCCCTGAATTAATTAATTTTTCTGACCAATACAAGGCTTTTTGATAATAAGGCAAGCCTCCATTTATTGGGCTTCCAGCAGCAGCCAAACAAACTCTTGCAAGAATACCTTCAACAGCAGACTTTGTTACCACAGATGTTGTTTGTGCCTTGGAGATACTCTGAACAAGGGAGTCAGCGGTAGTCATATCCTGAATAATAGAATCATAAATCGCTTTACTTGGTGTGGCAGGAATATTGAAATTTGTTCCAAGGCTTGACGTTAGTTGCGTTTTGTAGGGAACATCGCCAAAATTATTTACTAAAAGATAAAAATAATAGGCCCGCAGAAAAAGTGCCTGTCCTTTGATGTTTGCTCTGGAAACAGAGTCCATCACAGGTTGGTTTATTACACTAAGTATCACATTCGCCCTTTCCACTCCGCTATAAAGGTTTTTCCAGAAATTCATGTACGTCGCATCCTGACTAGAAGATCGAAAAGATGCCGTTAGACTCTGAGTAACAGTTCCTGTAGCGTCACTTGTGGAGAAGCCCTCATCATTTCCCGATTCAAAGTAACCCCAAAGTCCCCAACCATATAATTGTTCTGCTTCCAATGGACTATAAAGTCCTGCCAGCTGGTTATTAAGTTCAGCAGCATTTGTCTGAGAAGTTGTTGTAAAGGTTATAGGAGAAAGGCTAATATCTTTATTACAAGATTCAACCATAAATAACCCAAAGAAAAGAATTAGAAATACATTATACCAGCGTTTCATATAATTAGCTCGTTTTAATTTTAGAAAGTAACGTTTAAGCCAAAGGTGATTGTTCTGTTTCTTGGATAAGGTGTTAGGTCATATCCTTGAGCCAATGCGGATGAACCAGAACTTGGCTGGATATACAAATATCCTACTCCTGCCAAAGCATTACCCCCAACAACCCCTGAAGGAGATGAAGCGGGATTTGCTGCACGATAGGTTGATACCTCTGGATCAAGTCCAGAGTATTTAGTAAAAGTCAATAGATTTTGTGCAGCTATAAACACTCTGAAAGTACTTATTTTCATTCTGCTCAGAAGTTTGGCAGGTAGCGTATACCCCAATGAAACAGTCTTCAATCGCAGATAAGATGCATCTTCTACCAACCACGAAGAAACCCTTGTTTCACCGCCCGGATCTTGACCATTTAATCGGGTATCAGGACGAGGAATATCATTGGTTGGATTATTTGGTGTCCAATGGTTTGCCTCTTCAGCAAATTGGTTTGAATTCGCATAATATCCTCCATTTTCAAAAACCAACTTGTTTGCATTTAACACTTGGTTGCCGTAACTCCATTGAAGTAGAATATTCAGGCTGAAATTTTTATAGATAAAGTTGTTGGTAAGCCCTCCGGTGTGAATTGGTAATGGGTTTCCAATAACTGTTCGGTCATTATCATCTACTATCCCATCTTTATTTAAATCCGCATATTTGGGGTCTCCGGGCTGAACAGGAACAGAAGCATTTGATGGGTTATAACTTGCAACACCAGGTTTAAGTACATACGTTCCATTTGCCAATTCATTAAAATCAGAGTATTGATAAACACCGGCCCATTTAAATCCATAAAATTGAGACATTGGATGTCCCGCTTCTGAAATCCAAGCAGTTTGTCCTCCATATAAACTCCAGGCATTTTGAATTGCACTTCTGTTATTATAAAATTGCATAATCTTATTCCTGTTGAATGCTATATTGAAAGTTGATGTCCATGTAAATTTCACACTTTGAATATTTGTCGTTGTTATTGAAAATTCAAACCCACGATTACGCAATACGCCAGCATTTTGATATTGGTAACCTCCAGAACCTGTACCAGCATAACCAGCAATCAGGGGAAGAGGAACTGGTAACAATGCCTGACGTGTCTGTTTATTGTAGTAATCCATATCAATTAAGATCCTGTCTTTAAAGAAGCTTAAAGTAGTTCCTAAATCAAGTTGATACGTTGTTTCCCATTGAATTGTAGGGTTTCCTGGAAAAAATGGTACTGTACCCTCAACATAAGAATTATTAATTGGATAAGCATATCCATTACTCGATGCATTTTGATAAAGTGGTGCAAAATCAGCAACCTTATTATTACCTACAGCTCCATAACTTGCCCTAAACTTACTATCCCCGAGAAATGATGTAAAACGTCTCATAAAGTTCTCTTGCGTAAATCTCCAAGCTGCAGCAGCGGAAGGGAAAAACCCCCATTGGTGACCAGGCGCAAACTTGGATGATCCGTCCTCTCTCCCCGTAACAGTGAAAATATACTTTTGCTTTAAAGAATAGTTTACTCTACCTAATATTGATTCTAGTTTATTTGGACTTGCACTGAATGAAGCAGTTGAAGCATTACCCAAAGACAGGTTATTTATACCCTGTGTTGAAAGGCCAGCAGGGACATTGATAGCTGCATACCCGTTACCAGTTGTTTTACTGTATTCATAGCTTCCACCAAATACGGCATCAATGGTATTATTCTCATCAAATCTTTTTCTGTAGGAGAGTGTTGCCTCCGTAATGTAACTGTTGTTGTTGATATTGCTTACGGAGCCATTAATACCTTTGAGGTTATATGGTGTACCTAGTGCATTCAAAGCAAGTGTTCCCTCTGATGTAAACTGATTATAAAAAGCTTGGGACAGTAAAAAAGTGTTGTTGATGCCCCCAGTTACTCTAAATCGCAAATCTTGATTTAAAGCACATTCCAGATATGTATTGAAAGTCGTTGTTCGGGTCGTATTTTTCCTGAACACATTCTGTGCTTCTTGTACAGGGCTAACGAGATTATCTGGCGCAATCCCTGAAGTTCCTATTGTAGAGCTATCAATTGAACCCAAATTAAGTGCTGCACCCCCTAGAATATCCACAGGTCTGTATTCCCACATATTAGAAACTACGCCACCTGTAGAAGTTGAAGTTGGTATTGTACCGTAACTAGTTGTATTTGAGTAGTTGAGGCTAGTACCAAACTTAGTATTATCAGTTATTCGTAAATCTAGTGAACCCTTCGCATCGTAACGTTTTAAGCCCGTATTTATGATTATCCCTTTTTGATCAGTAAATGCCCCATTAAGTGCATATCTGCAACCAGGGTTGCCTCCTAGTATATTCAAATTATGCGTTTGAAGATTACCTTCTTGCAGAACGAGTTTCTGCCAGTTGTATCCGTTTACATTTTTGTAATAATTCAGATCTATACCATTGGCTGTGTCAGTATAGCGTGTATGTCCGGTAACATTGAGCGTGGTCGATGTACTTTGCATACTATCCAAATCTAACTGAAGCTTTACGAACTGATAAGGAGATAGCATTTTCATTAACTTAGTGGGATCTTGAATACCTTCGGAGAAGGCATAACTAACCTTAAGCGGTTCGGACTTTCCTTTTTTCGTGGTAATGATGATGACTCCATTAGCCCCTCTTGAGCCATAGATTGCTATCGACGACGCATCTTTAAGCACCTCTATAGTCTCTATATCATTTGTGTTGATGGAGTTTAAATCCATATTTTCAATCGGAAACCCATCCACTACATACAATGGAGAAACATCTTGTCCGGCTGTACTACCCCTGATTACAATCTGAGATCCACCGCCAGGCTGACCATCATTTGAGGAGACTACAACACCAGCAATCCTGCCTGCCAAAGCTTGGTCAAAAGAGGTAACTGGTGCTTTGCGCAAGTCTTCCATGTCTACTTTGCCCACAACCCCGGTAAGTTCCTTTCTTTTAACCGAACCATACCCAATTACAATTACTTCGTTCATGCTGGTTGGCGCTTCTACAAGCAAGACAGGGATATTCAACTTCGTTCCTACGCGGATGTAACTTGTGGTGTAATTGATATAGCTGACAACGAGTGTGTCTGTAGGCAAGGCATTAATAGAGAACTTTCCTTTCTCATCGGTAGTCGTTCCTACGGTTCTGTTTTTTATCTTTACTGCTGCCCCTGCCAGCGGTGCCTTGTCTGCGCCTAAAACAGTACCCGTTACTTTTTTTGTGGGACTTTGAGTATTGTCTTGTTCTTGTGCTGATAGCTTTAAAGACATTGATAGTAAGCAAGCCATTACCATCACTAGTGGCAATAGTTTCGAAATTCTCATCAAGCAATCCGTACTCGTCTTATTAATCATCTGGAAGCATTTATATTATCGTAAAATAATCAGCGAAATTAGTGTCTGATAGCAGGCCAACCTCAATTGAATGTTGCAAACACTTGCCCAAATGTAGCAGCATGTGGTTTTGCAGGATGTTTATACTTTAGAAAAGCTAATCCCGATAGCTTATCGACACTTTTACAGTGCCAGCCTCAAGCATACCGATAGACGCAGCCGCTGCTTTACTTAAATCTATAATCCTACCCGCAACAAATGGGCCTCTGTCATTGATACGAACAATTACAGACTTGCCATTCATAAGGTTAGTCACTTTTACTTTAGTTCCAAACGGGAGCTTTTTGTGTGCAGCTGTATATTTGGAATTACTGAAAGTTTCGCCATTAGAAGTGGGGCGTCCATTAAACTTATCGGAGTAATAAGAGGCATAGCCAATCTCTGTTTTCAACTTGCCATTACCCCCTAAGGTATTTTCTGGAATTGTTTTTCTATGACAAGCACTAAGTAAAAGACTCAATACAACCGTTAAGAAAACCTTTGAGGAGCATAGTAATTTTCGCATTGTATTGATTTAATGGACAGCTAACCTATAAAAGACTTTGGTTATGCAAATTGGTATTCTTTACCAAATTATAAAATTCTTTAGTCGCTACAAAGGCCTTTGTAGCAGCCAGGTGAGTTTCATGGTGCATATCGGTACCAATGAAATCATACATCCCCTTCGCTAATAATCTTTCTGACACCTTTTTTATCTCTTTCCCATAATATCCAGACAAAGACAAGATATTTAATTGAAACAATACCTGTCTGTCTTTTAACTCTTCGTATTTATCGAAATTGCCATGATAGAAATTGTATCTTTCTGGATGAGCCAATATGGGATGATACCCTGCCATCTGTAATCGGAATATAACCTCCAAAAGATTATTTGACTCGGCTAGATAGGACATTTCTACGAGGATATTGTTTTTACCAAATGTCAGTAGCTCTTCCTTTTCATTGATCTTATTTTCAAACTCATCATCAATCATATACTCTGCGGCGGCTTCCAGCACCACCGGAACTTGCGCATCTGCCAACGCTTTTCGGGCAATATCCAATGCTGCATTGATGGTTGCAACAGTATTATTATGTACCCCATTGAGAATATGTGGTGTACAGATGAGCTTTTTGTAACCCAAAGCATGTAGTTCTTTAACAAAAGCTACTGTTTGTTCTACTGTTTTCAATCCATCATCAATACCTGGAAGTAAGTGGGAGTGCATATCAACACCAAGGAAAGAAAGATCGGGTGTTACTGTTTGTTTTTTGAAAAAAGAAAAAAGCATGCGCAAATATCTTGAAAAAAGATTACTACCGTGCAAATAAAAAGCTTCTTAACAACAACTACACGGTTAAAGATGGCTTAGTTGCTTATTTTCAGTCCTTTAATAAAGATTCAGATTGATTAATTTATGTATTCTAATAAGAACTGACCCTATTACTTGTCATCCTTCCATTTCCAGATGTGGAGGCAGGCATAGCTACGATAGGGTTTCCATTGTTGGGATAGCTCTAGCATCTGTGCCTTCAACAATTTTTTATTGGTGGTGTCCAGATTGTACAATCGCTGCATCCCTTGCTGGATGCCTAGGTCATCCACTGCAAACACATCTTCCCTGCCTAAGGAAAACATCAACAGCATCTCTACCGTCCATTGACCAACACCTTTTATCTGCACCAATAAGTCTATTATTTCTTCGTTGCTCATTGCCAGCAATTTGGTATCGGTGATGGCATGCTCTATGCAAAAGGCAGCCACATTCTGTATATACCGAACCTTGTTGTTGCTTAAACCAATGGCACGAAGGATTTCCAAAGGTGTATCCAATATCTGTTGTGGTGAAGGTTCTTCTCCATTAAATATTTCGAGGAATCGTTTAAAGATCACCGCAGCCACCTTCGTACTTAATTGTTGACTCATGATGCTGGATATCAACCGAAGGGGTATGTTTTTGTGCAATACCAACTGATGCACTTCCTCACCTAATATAGTAGCGAGCCTTTTGTCTTTCTGTAAATGTGAAATGTATTTCATGAGTGGTGAATATAAAGCAGTAAACCGTGAATTCTATGACTAACCACTAATGACTAACAAATAATGTGGCTCCACTCACTTTACCATCAGTTGTTTGCACCCGCAAATGATAAACACCTATTGGCAAACTACTCACAGACAAAGTAGGGTTCGTTACATTCTTCAACGAAACATTCTCCACTACTCTTCCTATATTATCTATCACTTGCACCAAAGCTATGTGATTTCCTTTTATGGTTGCAACACTTTTCACTGGATTAGGATAAATTAATAATTGAGATTTTACAATTGAATTTGGCATACTAAATACTAAACTATACCTGCCCTCTGTTTCACTTGCAGTGATTGTTGTATTGGCAGATAAGTCAGTGTATGTTCCTGTCACTGCATCCTTCAAGTAAACAGGCAGATTGATATTCTTGGTGCTTAAACTCACTGTATAAGTTCCTGCCCTTGGTGTCAACACCGTGATTGGCAACTCTGTCTTGCTGTCTATTGCGGTCAATTTATTGATGGCTGCCTTTGTCCCATTCACATCAAAAGCAATGGTTGCATTGGTGGCTGTGGCTGGCTGTGCCATCTTCCTCGAGAACCCTGCCCGGTTGCTGGTATAGGCAACTGCCTCATCGGTCGTGCGTGCTGCCTCATCCTTGATAGATATCCGCAAGATGCTTGCAGCCGTTGAATTTGCTCCAAATATCTCTGGGTTGGTATAGCTGTAGGTACGTACCGTGTTGTCGAAGTTCAAGGTGTCACTATTGTTCACATATACAAAGAAGCCCAAGGACGAGTTGATGACATCCCCTGCACCATTCACACCCACTGTGCCATCATAAGCAGTCCATGTTCCGTTTGTAGCAACACCTGATGCTTTCCATAAGTAGCAGGAAGCATCACCAAATAAACCTGGGTTCAATGTTTTCAATGCTTTCCAACTGATTGGTGAAGGGTAAGGATTACCCACAAAATTCCATCCTTTAGGAGCGTTGGTTCCTGTACTATGCGTAACAGGAATACTGATTGCTCCATTGTTTGGTGTACCGAATGTGTTGAGGGTTGGCAAGCTATTTAACCATGCTGTATATCCTTTACCCGGAGTGAGGGCTTTAGAAGTTG
>CAITVK010000017.1 GCA_903895845.1 uncultured Chitinophagaceae bacterium | reverse complement strand
GTATAATGGGAGCAATTGCAGATAGTGTAATGCAGAATGGGGGAGAAGCAATAGGTGTAATTCCAAAGGCATTGTTTAAATGGGAAGTGGGACATCAGCAGATTACTGAGTTACGCGAGGTAGAAGATATGCATGTACGCAAAAGAATGATGTATGAACTCTGCGATGCAGCAATCATATTACCCGGCGGTAATGGTACACTGGATGAATTGTTTGAAATTGTAACCTGGAATTCGTTAGACATCCACTCAAAAAAAATAATCCTGCTTAACTCTGGAGGATACTACAATCATTTACTAGCGCATCTGGAGTACTCACAACAACAAGGCTTTTTGCATGGTGACTGGCAAGAAAAAATAACGGTTGCTGACACACCCCAAATTATTTTTGATGCTTACGAAAAGGATAAAAGTTAAATCCACCACGTAGAACAGGCAGAATTGAAACTTGTCCTGTAACTGAGTTGTAGGAGTTGTAAGGTGAGTAAGCATCTTTACCTAAATCAACCATTATTAATGTGTAGAAATAGCTTTCGCCAATTATCCTTTGCCCAAAACCAATGCCCGCCAAGAAACTATTACTTTTTATCTTTAGTATTTGAGTGTATCCACTTGAGATTTGTTTTTCTGTTCCCCAATCCTGTTCAGGCATCACTTCCAAGAAGAAGTTATTTGTTGGGAAAACCCTCGCAAAAGCCCCAATACTGTAGTTGGTATAATGTTGTTTTGCATCATAAGCTGAATTGGTGGTGGCTGTATAGTTAATGCTTGTTGAAATACCCACATCGAAAGTATTTGACAGAGAGTAGCCAAATTCAGGTATGGCCCCAATGTTAAAAGAATTATTGGTTGTCCCATCTCCAGCCTGGGTAGTACCATATCCAAGACTCAACCCTCCGCCAGTAAATAAGCGAGCAGGATCAAAACCCTCTGATTTGGGTAGGTCACCTTCATCCCTTTTGTGATCGTGAAAACTCTCTTGCGCCAGAACGAATTGACAAAGACTTAGCAGTATTAATGAGGCGAATATTCTTTTCATAATGTAAATATTAACAGTAAAGTACCTTCTTTATTGCATTGGACATTGATAAACGAATGTTATTATCGGCGAATTGTTTGCATTTGCTTCCTAACTTATGACTTCACCAACGCATCATACAATACTTCCACCGGATGCAACGCCTTTCTTTTGGCGCCATCCTTTATCTGGTGACGGCAACTGGTTCCAGGTGCAGCAATAATTACGCTTTCGGGTTGTTTCCGCACAAAAGGCATTAATACCAGTTCACTCACCTGAATAGATAGCTCGTAATGTTCCTTTTCATAACCAAAAGAGCCTGCCATTCCGCAACAACCAGAAGGAATAGTTTCGACCTTAAAGTTTTCTGGGAAAGACAGCACCTTGACCGTATTACTTAATGCCCCAACAGCTTTCTGCTGACAATGTCCGTGTAGCTTTATCTCCTTAGAGGCCGTAGTGAACTGTTCCTTCTTGATATTCCCTTTGTCTATCTCATTGGCAATAAATTCATCAATCATAAATACATGCTTGGCTAATTCAATTGATTGCTCACGAAGGCCTTCATCAACAAGGTCGGGGTATTCATCCCTGAAAGATAATATTGCCGAAGGCTCAATTCCTATCAAAGGCTTATCTGCATTTACTAGTGGATGCAATAGTTGTACATTGCCATTGGCAAAAGTCTTCGCTTTCTTTAATAACCCCTTAGACATTGGCGCACGGCCACTATCCAGATGATAAGGAATAATAACCTGATAGCCCAAATGCTCCAATAGCAAGATTGTCTTTATGCCAATTGGCGTATCGTTGAAGTTGGTAAACTCATCACAGAAAAGATAAACTGTCTTATTGTCGCTTGCTTTCTTTTGCCTTTTCTCATCCCAATGCAAAAGGGGCTCACTGTGCAATAGAGGCATTGACCTTTCAGGTGCAAAACCAATCACTTTCTTAATGGTCTTACTGATAAAAGGTTGCTTCATCATGAAGTTATAGATACCCGGCGCAATAGAACCAAGTTTTGCAGAAGTACTAAAATTAGCAATGAGTCTAGATCTGAATGGAACACCATTCGCATCATAATAATGTTGCAGGAACTCGGCCTTCAGCTTTGCCATATCCACGTTGGAAGGACATTCTGACTTGCAGCCTTTGCAACTCAAACATAAATCCATCACCTCCTTAATCTCTTTGTGATTGAAGCGATTGGTTTGCGTAGAGTTAGTCAAGAACTCCCTCAATATGTTTGCCCTTGCCCTTGTGGTATCTTTTTCATTGCGGGTAGCCATAAAAGAAGGACACATGGTGCCGCCACTCAATTCTGTTTTTCTACAATCTCCCGAGCCATTACATTGCTCAGCGTGTTGCAATACATCCTGATTGTGGTACCTGAAATACGTTTTGAATGCAGGTGTTTGTTGCCCAGGCACATAGCGCAACATCGTATCCATTGGTGGTGTATCTACAATCTTATTTGGATTAAAGATGTTGTCAGGGTCAAAGGTTTTCTTCACTTCTTTTAATAAAG
>CAITVK010000016.1 GCA_903895845.1 uncultured Chitinophagaceae bacterium | reverse complement strand
TAGATAACAAAACGGTTATCATCAGTGACCCGATGCTTGCCACAGGTGCTTCGTTGGCAAAAACAGTACAATTTCTTAAGGCAGAAGGTAACCCTAAAGAGATATTTGTGGTTTGTGTTATTGCTAGTTCCGTTGGTGTAGAGTACCTTCAAAGAGAGTGTGGAACCGACATAAAGATATGGTGTGGAGATATCGATGACGAAATTACAGCCAAAGGATATATCGTACCTGGACTAGGAGATGCAGGCGATCTTGCGTATGGAACTAAATTGCAGTCGTAAACTTACTAAAATGGGCTATATTTGTCTTTCGAAAATTTTAGATAACGTCATATGTTAAAAATAGTAAGCTACTCTACGCATATACAGCGCTTTTCTAAGTTTATTTATCAATAATATAATTTGCAACACAATGAAAAAATTAATTGCCCCTGTTCTGCTTTTTATCTTGTCAAGTAGCTTGTATGCGCAAGATCCGCACTTTTCACAATTCTTCTCTTCTCCGCTTACACTTAATCCTGCCTTTACGGGAAAATTTGATGGGGCTGTGCGCGTAGTAGGTAACTACAGAAATCAATGGCCTACCATCAACAATGCATTTATCACTTCAACTGGTTCTGTTGACTTTCATGTAGGAAAAGATGCTATCCCAACCAATGATACTTGGGGGGTTGGTGCTACTTTCCTCACTGACAAAAGTGCAGGTGGTGCTGTAAACATGAATTATTTTAGCGTATCTACGGCTTATCACAAAGGATTGGATGAAAATGGATTTAGTCAACTGAGTGGTGGTGTACAGTTAACTTATGCCAATACATATATCAATACTTCGGGTTTAATTATTGGATACAATACCAATGGAACTCCACAATACTACAATAATTATGATCCAAGCCTCATTATCAACCCTTCAGCTAATTACTTAGATTTAAATGCTGGTCTTTTATATAGCACTAGCACAAACGATAGAAATAATTTCTATGGCGGTGTGAGCGTTTATCATATCAATCAGCCAACTCAAAAGTTAACAAGTTCAGAAAGTCAACCAATAAATACGAGAACTACAATACAAGCAGGAACTTATTTTGGCATTGGTCCTGTAACTACCTTGCATCTTAGTGGTATACAAACAATACAAGCTGGTGCAAGTGAAACCGTGTTGGGGGGGGCGTTTCAATTTATTGCCCAACAGGAAGACAACAAATCAACAAGTTTGTATGTTGGAAGCTGGGTACGTTTGAACGATGCGATTATTCCTTACGTAGGTCTGGAATTTAATGACCTTCGTTTTGGCCTTACTTATGATGTCACTACGTCTGCACTTAAAACAGCTAGCGAAAATAAAGGAGGGATAGAACTCTCTGCAGTATATATCTATAGGCCAAATACTGATAAGCCAATAAACTGTCCAAAGTTCTAGTATTTCTCTAGAGGCAGTCATCTTGTCGCTTTTAATAGTTTGCACACATTTTGAAAGAGTGTGGGGCTATTATTATAATTTAATAAAACAGAGTAAATGAATATTGGAAAGGAATTTGAAAAATATGCCGTAAAACATCAAGGTATCAGTAGTGCATCCCTGCACAGTTATCAATCCCATTTTAACCCGACTAATCTAACGCCCTATATTATCGAGGAACGTCCGATGAATATTGCTCAAATGGACGTATTCAGTCGTTTGATGATGGATCGTATCATTTTTTTGGGTGAAGGAATAAATGACTATGTAGCAAACATCATTACTGCACAGTTACTTTTTATGGAAAGTGTGGATAGGAGCAGGGATATTCAGATGTATATTAATAGTCCTGGTGGAAGTGTGTACGCGGGTTTGGGTGTGTATGATACCATGCAGTTTATAAGCCCGGATGTAAGTACTATCTGTACAGGTATTGCAGCTAGCATGGGTGCAGTTTTACTTTGTGCTGGTGTAAAAGGCAAACGTACTGCACTGAAACATAGCCGTATTATGCTTCACCAGCCTAGTGGCGGTATTGGGGGACAAGCAACTGATATAGAAATTACTGCAAGGGAAATAAAGAAGTTGAAAGTAGAGCTCTACGAAGTAATTGCAGATCATAGTGGCAAAGACATCCAACAAGTTGCTATCGATTGCGACAGAGATTTCTGGATGAAGGCAGAAGAAGCCAAAGAATATGGTTTGGTAGATGAAGTTCTTTTCATCAACCCGAGAAAAGCTGCCGCATTGAAGTAGTCTTCGATATCTCAGTATAGTTACAATTAAAACAAAAAGAAAATGATTCAATCAAAATATATAGTAAATCCTTACTTGATGGAAGAGGAGGAAGAAGAAGCTCCAAGAGAAGAGAAACAAGAACAAATAGGTGGTATGACCATGAAGAAAATGGAGAAGCTATTTTTCGAGAAAAGAGCCGTGTACCTATGGGGAGTTGTAGATGATAAAAGCGCAAAAGATGTGGTTTCCAAACTATTGCTTTTGGAAGCTGACAAGCCGGGTGAAGAAATTAAGTTTTATATAAATAGCCCAGGTGGTGTTGTTACAAGTGGTATGGTGATGTACGATACAATCAAACTGATATCAAGCCCTGTAAGCACTATTTGTATGGGATTAGCAGCCAGCATGGGATCTATTTTATTAAGTGTTGGAACAAAAGGAAAGCGTTTTATCTATCCTCATGGCGAAGTAATGATACATCAACCCAGCATTGGTGGTTATTTTCAGGCAACAAGTGCCGACATAGAAATACAGGCTGAGCAGATTAGAAAAACCAAAGAATTGGGTGCTAAAATTTTGGCAACAAACTGCGGTAAATCTTTTGAACAAGTGATGAAAGACTTCGACAGAGACTATTGGATGGACGCAAATGAAGCTGTTGCTTACGGTATCGTTGATGGTGTTTTGGATGAGCTATAGCTTTCAAAGGAATACCAAATGCGCTTTAAATAAACTTTTAGATGTATTTTTGGATTCTAAGCAGCGTTGTTATCAATAATTGTATTGATAAATATTAAATAAATTATACAAATAATGCCTAAACAAACAAATTTGCACTGTTCATTTTGCGGTCGTGGTCGCGATGAGGTGAAAATATTAATAGCGGGACAGGAAGGGCATATCTGTGAAAATTGCGTAGAACACGCACAAGATATTATTACACAAGAGCTAGGATTGAAACAAGAGTCAAATTCTGCTTCTAGTGCCTCAAATGCTTTGTCTTCAAGCGCAACCTCCAATTTCAAACTCAATATCCGTAAACCTTTTGAAATCAAGAAGTTTTTGGATGAATATATCATAGGACAAGACGATGCTAAAAAAGTGATTACTGTAGCGGTGTACAATCACTTCAAACGTATCAATCAAAAGCAATCCCAGGATGATGTTGAAATAGAAAAGAGTAATGTGGTGATGGTTGGCGAAACAGGTACGGGCAAAACTTTATTGGCGAAAACAATCGCTCGCTTGTTGAATGTACCTTTTGCAATTGTGGATGCAACTGTATTCACTGAAGCTGGCTATGTGGGTGAAGATGTGGAGAGTATGCTTACCCGCTTACTTCAAAACTGCAATTATGACGTAGCTGCAGCCGAAAGAGGGATTGTTTATGTGGATGAAATTGACAAAATAGCGCGTAAAGGCGATAATCCATCCATCACAAGAGATGTAAGTGGTGAAGGGGTGCAACAAGGGCTTCTGAAAATGTTGGAAGGCACCGAAGTGTTAGTTCCACCACAAGGAGGTCGTAAGCATCCAGACCAAAAGATGATTAAAGTAGATACTAAAAATATTCTCTTTATATGTGGGGGAGCTTTTGATGGTATTGATAAAGTAATTGCCCGCAGGATAAACACCAATGCTATTGGGTTTAATGTGAACAAAGAGAGTCAGGATTATCAACGTAAGAACCTGCTTCAGTTTATAAATGCACAGGATTTGAAAAGCTTTGGCCTAATCCCTGAGTTATTGGGAAGGTTGCCTATTGTTACTTACCTGAATCCATTGGATGCAGAAACATTGCGCAGCATCTTAACAACCCCTAAAAACTCACTGATCAAACAATATACACGCTTGTTTGAGTTTGAGGGAATTGATTTAACTTTTGATGAAGCCGTTCTTAATTTTATGGTAGAGAAAGCAATGGAGTATAAATTAGGAGCCAGAGGGTTGAGAAGTATCTGCGAAGGTATTTTGACAGATGCTATGTTTGAACTTCCGGGAACTAATGAAAACAAACTTCATATTACTTTAGACTATGCAGAAGGCATGTTCAACAAGAGTAAAATGAGCTTATTAAAAGTAGCTTAAAAATATAATTATGAACGAATTGATTGATAGATTAAAAAGTGAAGCCGGGTTGTCTTCTGAGCAAGCGACAAAAGTGATAGAAATCATTGCTACTTATGTAAAAGAGAAGTTTCCGATGTTGGCAGGAGCTGTAAATAATATCTTCAAGAAATAAGCCCTTAAAAAAAGAAGAATTGGTTATCGCTGCCAAAAATAAACCTAGCTATTTTAAACCTTTTAATATAGTTGATGAAGATAGGGCGTTGCGTATATAAATTTGTCCTTTATAAGCTATAGGCGACTTGATACAGGAATTACTGTATGCTACGAAATTGGTTA
>CAITVK010000015.1 GCA_903895845.1 uncultured Chitinophagaceae bacterium | reverse complement strand
CACTGAAATAAATCAGTGCCTTTTTGTGTTGTAGCGAGGAGCAGACTTGAACTGCCGACCTTCGGGTTATGAATCCGATGCTCTAACCAGCTGAGCTACCTCGCCTTGCTGCTTTAAAGGGGTGCAAATATAGGAGGATTGATAGAAAGATATTGAAACAATGCCAAATTTGAGGCAATTATTTGCATCGAGCCACTTATCCCTATCTGTTCTTTAATTGTGAATGCACAAATAAACTAGTGATACTCTTGTTTTCGTAGGCGTTCCTGATGGCAATAGCAAACAAATCTGCTACAGAAAGTACTTTTATCTTACTGCTTTGAAAACGAAGTGGAATCGTATCGCAAACCACCAATTCTTCCAGTTCACTATTGTCTATGTTCTCTTGCGCCTTACCACTTAATATAGGATGCGTACACAATGCCCGTACACTCACCGCACCTTTCTGCTTCAGCAAACCTGCAGCTTTGGCGAGCGTGCCACCTGTGTCACAAATATCATCAATCAAAACAATGTCTTTTCCAACCACATCTCCAATTACTACCATGCTGGCTATTTCGTTGGCACGTTTGCGGTGTTTGTCGCAAATAACCATTTCGGTATTGAAGTAGCTAGCTATCTCTCTTACCCTGTTGGTACTACCCACATCGGGGGCCGCAAAACAAAGGTTGTTCAGCTTCATTTGCTCAATATAAGGAATAAAGATGGCAGAGCTGTCGAGATGATCTACTGGCACATCGAAGAAAGCCTGAATTTGCGGTGCATGCAAATCCATTGTAATTACTCTGTTTGCCCCAGCTGCCTCCAGCAAAGTAGCTATCAGTTTAGAACCAATTGCCACCCTTGGCTTATCCTTTCTGTCCTGACGTGCATAGCCATAATAGGGTAATACAGCAACAATCTTGTAGGCACTCGCTCTTTTGGCCGCATCAATCATC
This sequence comes from uncultured Chitinophagaceae bacterium, assembly GCA_903895845.1. GTDB lineage: Bacteria > Bacteroidota > Bacteroidia > Chitinophagales > Chitinophagaceae > Parasediminibacterium. The sequence goes on along the minus strand of CAITVK010000015.1, from coordinate 1,854 downwards.
AACAATAATTCCATTATATTGTCAGTTGGGCCGCAAGTGCTTTGTATTAAGAAAACATAATCGCCCCTGATACTCTCTAAGAAGATGGGTTGCAATTCGCCGTCACTAAACTTCTGGATGTTTATCTTACCCAATGGGGCGCCGAAACGTTGGGCAATCTTAGCAGCTAAATGTTGGGATCCTGTACCTGAAAAAATCTTAACGGATGGGTTCATATCTCTGAATGAGCTGCGAAGATAATTTACAAGTTAATCGAATATTAAATTATTTGTGTTTTTCGCAAAAAAAGAACCACTATTGTACAACTTATCAACATAAATAAAACAATGTCTACCATTAAAGATTGGGCCGAGGATGACCGACCAAGAGAAAAATTAATAGCTAAAGGTGCCGCGTCGTTGAGTAATTCGGAGCTGTTGGCAATACTTATCAACAACGGAACTGTAGATAGAAGTGCTGTTGTATTGGCAAAAGAGTTACTATCAAGGTGTAACAATGATTTAAAACAAGTTGCTTCCTTGTCCTACAGGGAGATTGTTGGATTGAAAGTAAAGGGCTTGGGAGAGGCAAAAGCTATTAGTATTGTGGCTGCTCTGGAATTGGGCTTGCGTAGAAATGCCTCTGAAAACAAAAAGGATATTATCACCAAGAGTAAAGACATTGCCTTATTCATGCAGGCACAACTGGCGTATAAAAGCCATGAACTCTTTATTGCTATTTATCTGAACAATGCACAGAAGATATTACACCACGAAATAATCAGTGAAGGGGGCATGACAGGCACAGTTGCCGACCCAAGAGTCATTATCAAAAAGGCATTGGCATACGATGCTGTATCTATCATACTTTGCCACAATCATCCCAGTGGGAGTTTGAAACCCAGCAAAGCAGATGAAGTCCTGACAAAGAAGATAAGTAATGCGGCTATACTTTTCGACATCAAGGTACTGGATCATATCATCGTGAGCAGCGAAGGTTATTATAGTTTTGCGGATGAAGGAATGATTTAAATAGTTATGAGGTATGAAGTATGAGTTTTATGCAATCTTAAAACTCATACTTCATACCTCATATCTCATATTTCTTTGCCTAGGCTTGCGCTGTTGGTCCTCCGAAGTTGAAGGGTACTTCAACTTGTTCCATATCTTGTATCACACCGTTGGTAGCTTCAAACCGCTCTACGTTTTCCTTGATGGCTTTCATAAAACGTTTGGCGTGCATAGGCGTAAAGATTATTCTGCTTTTCACCTTACTCTTTGTGGTACTAGGCATCACGCTTACGAAGTCTATAATAAATTCCGATGCACTGTGCGTGATGATGGCAAGATTTGCATAAGCTCCCTCAGCCATCTCTTCAGTTATCTCTATGTTCAGTTGATTGGGTTGTTGTTGATCTGACATACTATTTATTTTAATTGTTTTAATTAAGTTCGCAAAGTAAGGTGTTTAGGTACTGATAAAATACTTTTTCCTAAAAGATTTATTAGTTATAAACATTGATAAAAACTTGAGTTTGGGATAAAAGTACATGTATTAATGGGGGTATTGTCTGTCTATAATGATTGCAGTGTTTCTAAAAAAGGGTGATTTTAGAGAATCCCATCCGCGAATCTACAGACATCGGACATCGGATGTAACGTAAATATTCTTGAAAATGAGAAAACTCAAAACAGTGAAAGTGAGTTTCTTTTCTAGATTGCAAGGAATTATGAGGATATCCTGAAGGAAACAAAAAACCCCCTTGAAAATCAAGGGGGTTAGTGTGTAATTGTGTCGGGAAGACAGGATTCGAACCTGCGACCCCCTGGTCCCAAACCAGGTGCGCTACCGGCCTGCGCTACTTCCCGTTTGGAT
>CAITVK010000014.1 GCA_903895845.1 uncultured Chitinophagaceae bacterium | reverse complement strand
TAAAACATGCCTCGTATTGATACGATGCCTCTTTATTCTTGCAAAATGTTTAAAAAGTTTGATAATAATTATTGGATTAATAAATAAATATTAAAAATAAGTTTAAAATATCACAGATAGTCTACATTTGTGTTTTCGAAACAGAAAATTATCGCTTCTTATTAGGTTACAACTCCACTCCAGCAAAGTGTAGCCGCAGCAGGGGATATCGCGATGGTTGGTTGAATAGATTTTATTAAATCATTTTTCATCACCTTCAACTAGATACCCATGGGTACTTCACGAATTATTTCCGATTCAATTATTGGTCGCCTAAAGGCACTTGACATCGCTAAAACAAAAAAGGATGGCATTGTACTTCCTGCAGTCAACATACTTTCAGATGCTACTTCGGCAAGGCTCGATGTAGACTATGCAGCCTACAAAGCAGGTGCCGACCTTGTGGAAGCCAACAAAGCGGCTTATCACATTGCCATAACGCTTGCTAAACCGCAGCGTTTATTGCTCAAAACCTATATTACCAGTTTTTATAATAGTCTGAACAATGCCATCAAAATTGGCCTGATGCCAGAAGCTGTCCGTGCCTATTATGGACTGAATATTTCCAACAGAAGAATGCCATTAATGAATTCGGACACCGAATTGTTGGCAGCAGCAGCAAAAGTGCTTAGTGGCGATGTTCTGCGTAGGGCAGCAGGTGGCGCAGCCATTGCATCTCCTACCATTGCTCAGTTTACAACCATTTACAACACAGCAAAGCCCATCATCCTTTCCATCAGCAATTCAAAGACACTTTGTAACGCAGCCGTTGCTAATTTAGAGAAACAAATTCCTGAAATAAAAGACCTCATCACGCATATATGGGATGAAGCAGAAGCCTATTATAGTCTTGGCACGCCTGCCAATCGTAGGGCAGAGTGCCGCCTATGGGGCGTACGCTACCGTAGCATAGGTGTTTTATCTGTAGTTACGGGTACTGTAAAAGATGAAGCGGCTGCGGTGATAGCTGGCGTAAAAGTGCGCATCATTGGCGCAAGCATTAGTACGTTAACAGATGCATTGGGCAACTTCTCCCTCAATACTTCCCTCTACGGCGACCTGGAAATTGAAGCAACCCACATTAACTACGAAAAGAATATTACCGACTTGGTAAAAGAAGATGGCGTGGCAATGGCAGTAGCTGTGGTAATGGTACATCTTTAGTTGTTAGTGTTTAATGATTTTGATTAATGCGCTAAGATGTTTTGTTATCGCTTCATTCAAAACTTCAGCTAGTCCTCGTCACTCTCTACCATCTACAAAGGCTAGCGCATCGCCTGTGGCGAGTGCATTAGCTCAGACAAGTTACCGATACTTCATAATATTAATTCTTTATTAAAGTGCAGGTACTACCTATTTGTGAGGCTGCACTTTTTGTTTATAATAAACTTCTGCTTTATAAAAGTTATCTTTGAATAAATTGACGGAAATGACTGATAATGAATTGAATGAGAAATTTGCTGAATTGGCAGTAGCACAAGCTAAAACTGAGGCCACTTTGGAGAGAATGGGAATCCATCTTGGGGGCATCACCAATAATAATGGAAGTACTACGGAGGAATATTTTTATAATTCTATGCTCGAGCATCCAATACTTGGCGGCGTTAGGTATGATAAGATAAGAAAAAATGTATATGGTGTAGGTCTGAAACTGGAAGATGAATACGATATTGTGATGTATAATGGTAATTCGATAGCAATAATAGAATGCAAATACAAAGCCCATGAGAACGATTTGCGAAAACTGATGGATAAGAAAGTAGATAATTTCAGGGCATTGTTTCCAGATTTTAAAGGTTATAAAATTTATCTGGGACTAGCCAGCTTTTCTTTCTATCCAGAATTAGAAGAAATGGCAAAGCAAAATGGGGTGGCTATCCTGAAACAAAAAGGAGATGTGGTAGAAGTAGAAGCAACTAATTTGAAGGTTTTTTAAGCTTTTATTCAGGTTAAACCAACCAATCATTGTTAATAAGTTCATTCTACAGTTATATCTTGATGAGATAAACCATCTTTATACACTTTATTTGCAATAAATAAAATAAAGGGTTGTTTATTCCATTTTTTCTTCCACTTTTGCAGCTAGCAGATTTAATAGATTTAAAGACAGTTTTCATATAATGGCACTATTTAATTTTTTTACGCAAGAAATAGCGATTGACCTTGGCACAGCCAATACCCTCATCATACATAATGACGAAATAGTTGTAAATGAACCTTCAATCATTGCACTAAATCGTAATAATCCCAAAGAAGTTTTAGCAGTAGGTAAGCGTGCATTGTTGATGCACGAAAAGACCCATGAAAGTATCCGTACCGTTCGTCCATTGAAAGACGGGGTAATTGCAGACTTTAATGCTGCCGAGCTGATGATAAGAGAGTTGATTAAACTGGTTTATCCAAAGAAACCGTTGTTTCCACCAAGTTGGCGGATGCTGATTTGTATCCCATCGTCTATTACCGAAGTAGAAAAACGTGCGGTGCGTGATAGTGCGGAACAAGCAGGTGCAAAGGAAGTATATATGATTCACGAACCTATGGCTGCGGCTTTGGGTATTGGTATTGATGTGGAAGAACCAGTGGGTAACATGATTATTGACATCGGAGGTGGTACTACCGGTATTACCGTTATTGCCTTGGCTGGTATTGTTTGTGACCAGAGTATCCGTATTGCAGGTGATGAATTTACGGCTGATATCATGGAGTCGTTGCGTAGATACCATAGCTTATTGATAGGTGAACGTACCGCTGAACAAATTAAGATTCAGGTGGGCGCTGCCATGAAAGATCTAGATAATCCTCCTGATGATTTGCCTGTAAACGGACGAGATCTGGTGACGGGTATCCCTAAGCAAATTATGGTAAGCTATCAAGAAATAGCCGAAGCATTGGATAAGAGTATCTTTAAGATAGAAGAAGCGATTTTGAAGGCATTGGAAGCTACGCCGCCAGAATTGGCATCCGACATCTACAAGCGTGGTCTTTACCTTACAGGTGGTGGTGCGTTGTTGCGTGGACTGGATAAGCGTTTGGCTGCTAAAATCAAATTGCCTGTTCATATTGCCGAAGATCCACTAAAGAGTGTGGTAAGGGGAACTGGACTGGGCTTGAAAAACTACCAGCGTTATCCTTTCATCATGAAATAATGTTTAAATGATTTGATTAATAGAAGCTGTTTGGATTAATTGATTCTACATAAATAATTCAAACAGATTCTGAGTCTAAAGCTTAAATTTACGATTTAAGATTTAGACTTTCTTTTTTGCTAGAGAATGAAGAATATTATACTTTTTATACGCACTTATTTTACGTTTATCTGCTTTATGATATTGCAGATACTCTGTATTTTATTGCTTAATAAAAGTAGTAAGACCCATGAAGCTTTCTTTACTTTTTATGGCAATGAAGTAATTGGCACCATCAATAAAGGTCATAATGATTTCTTTTATTATTTTAGTCTGAAAGAAACCAACAAACAACTAGCCGAAGAGAATAGTCGGTTACGGTATCAATTGGCGGCCAACTCAATAGCCCCGGATAGTTCCCTTAAAAAAGTATTGGATTCTACCCTTAAAGATTCTTCGGGCAGATATAGAAAATATACCTACTTGCCAGCTAAGGTTGTAGGTAATTCCATCACCCTACAAAACAACTTTCTTACGCTGGAGCGTGGTGCTGCACAAGGGGTTCAAGTGGGGATGAGCGTGGTATCGCCGCAAGGAATTGTGGGGGTTGTGGTGTATGTGAGTGATAACTTCTCGATGGTGATGAGTGCCTTGAACCGGAACAGTAAAGTGAGTGCCATGCTGAAAAAGGATAATAGTGCAGGCAGCATCGAATGGAATGGGGAAAGCCCCTATTTCCTTACGCTCAAAAACATTGGTAAAGGTGTAAAAGTTGTGATTGGCGATACGGTGGTCACGAGTAACTATTCAGCTAATTTCCCTTCAAATATTATAGTTGGTACCATTGCAGGCGTAACGGCTGTGCCTTCCAGTAACTTCTACACCCTGAAGGTAAAAGCCTCTACCAATTTTGCTACTTTGCAATATGTGTATCTGGTTAAGAATGTGCGTTACGAAGAACAAAGAAGTCTAGAAACTAAAGTACAGAAAACAGATGATTAGTATCTTAAAAAATATTGCCCGCTTTGTTTTGTTCGTCCTGATACAGGTGTTCATCTTGAATCGTGTGCCACCATTACATCAGTTTATTGTACCTTATTTATACTTTTTATTTATCCTTTGGCTGCCATTTACCATCAACAGGGTCTTGTTGCTGGGCGTTGCTTTTGCTTTTGGCTTATCTGTCGATTACTTTACCGGAACACTTGGTTTGCACGCCGCACCTTGTGTGTTGATTGCCTATTTACGTCCGTTTATACTCAATCTGATTATTAGGCAGGAGGGCAATGAGTTAAGCTACAATGAGCCAAGTATCAGCAGTATGGGCTTTACCTTATATGCTTTATATGTGGGGCTGCTGGCTTTTATTCATAACTTATATCTTGTGGTGATAGAGTGGTTGCAGTTTGGTGATGTACTTTATCTGTTGGGGAAAGTAATGGCTTCAACAGTTGCGAGCTTAATACTGATTGGGATAGCAGAAATGCTGATGCAACGTAAAGGACAGTTCAGAACCAACGCAGGATAATTTTTTCGCCACAAAGGCTCTAAGCTGCACAAAAAAGAAAAGAGGAAGAAGGCATTTAAACCTTTTCTTCCTCTTTTCTTTTTTGTGCTTCTTGCTGTCTTTGTGCCTTTGTGGCAACCCTTTTTAATAGTGGGCGAAGTCTTTCTCGAAGTTCCCTTTTATTCGTTCTATCGGTGGATTGAAGTAGCCATATTTTACATTCGGGAACTCTTCCTTTATCAAAGCTTGCAATTGCTTTACACCCATTATTTCGCCTGCATCTTGTGCATCAATCAGTTTCATATACCAGTCGGGATCAATATTGAAATTGCGCCATTGAATCATACTTAAGTCCGTTTCCTTAATCAACCAGCGCAATGCCTCGTACTCCTCCACACTATCCGTCATGCCGGGGAAAACAAAGTAATTGATGCTTGCCCATCCGCCATAACTGCGTACCACTTTCAGGCTTTCAACTATGTCTTCAAACTGATAATTATTCGGGCGATAATAAGGCGTGTAGATATGTTTTCTAGCCGAGTTGGTACTCACGCGGATACTGTTCAATCCAGCCTCGCACAATGCTTTTACCGCATCAGGTTTAGAGCCATTTGTATTGATATTGATACTGCCATTCGGCGTATGTTTTCTTATCTCAATGATTGATTCACGAATGGTTTCCCACATTAATAACGGTTCTCCTTCACAGCCTTGTCCGAAGCTGATAATAGGATAGGGGGCATTCATCAGATGGGGTACGGTAAACTCTACTATTTCTTCAGGAGTAGGTTTAAACGTAAGCCTGTCCTGCGTTGCAACGATTGTTTCTTCTTCAGGCTGAAAAGAAATACAACCAATACAGTTGGCATTACAAGCAGGCGAAGTAGGTACGGGACACTCCCATCTTCCTAATGACAAGTTACGTGCAGCAGGACAAGTATAGGTCTGGCAACAGTTTTCCATCAGGTGTTGTACCAATCTATTGTGAGGGTAGGCTGCCAATAGATGTTTGGTGCCTGCTTCTATTTTTACATCATCATAGCCTTCTGCTTCCTGCCTGATGTCTGATTCTACGCGTACGGCAGTCACATAAAACTTGTCATCCAACCAACCAGCAGCGGTATAACAAAACAATGGAAGGGTAGGGGCATCGGGTAATGTTTCGTAGGCAGCCATAAACAAACCAGTATGTGCTGGAGGGATGAACGCAGCAACCGCCCAACCCAATTCGCAAAGACGCATATCACCAGTTTCTACATCAATACCAATGCCTCTTCGGCCCGGCAATTCATATAGGTTGCCACCGGTTGGCAGTTCAATCCAGTCCTCATCTTCCACCGGATAGGCATCCCATCCCGCACGCCCAACGGCATACAAAGAAGTATCCTCAAATATATTTCCATTGCCATCAGAATAGAGTAGATAAGGCATATTTAATTGATAATTAATAATTGACAAATGATAGTTCTGCTTCCTTCAACTTACAACTCATAACTCATAACTCATGCCTCATAACTCATGCCTTTTGTCTTACGCTTTACTGCTTTCGACTAATGCCTTACAAAACGCATTAAACTCTGCTTCCACATCCGATGGCACAGCTTCATCCACAGGGTGTTGAAGGAGTGTATTGTTTTTTAGATCTATGCTCAATAAGCCATCTTTCAATACAACATTGGTTACATCGCTCCAGCTATATTTCTTTTGTGGGAAACTATTAAACACAATCTCTTCACTATCAAAAGCCACTTCAGGGGAGACTTTCATTGGCTTTTCGAGAAAGCAGGAAATGATGTAAATGATAGAAATCCATTTGCCAGTGGGTAACACAAACCATCCCCAAGCGGCAAACATGAGACCAAAACGATAAAAGACTACCTTCCCCTTTTTGCTTTGTACTTCGCAAAAGGCAAACCAGCCAATTACGCCAACGGCTATTCCCACCAAAAGCCAGCCTTGATCTACAGCCAGGTTTGTATTTTTACCTTGGATTGTAGAGGAAGCAACAAATAGAAAAGCTGCAATACCCAATACCAGCATCAGTTTGCTTACGTTGTCTATCAAGTCGTAAGACTTCTTTTTCAGTACAATAATGTAGTCGTATGTTTTTGCCATAATCATTTTAAAGGCTGCAAAAGTAAGTGTCTTGAGTGGGAGTTGAGTCATGAATATCAGAATGGATAGGTTCCTGCCAATGTTTACTCATTCGATACCAATAATCGCACATAATAAATAACTTACAACCTGTAACCATAAACTTTAGAACTTATCTTAAAGAGCGGGGCTTTTTCTTTTCCGCTTATTCAATACAAGAGTGGTGCATTAAAAGCACAACCAGAAAATTAAATAAAACTTCGCTAAGGTCTCCCAGGTTCTCCTCCTCAGGAGGAGGTAGGAGGTGGGTCAAAATAAAGAAATTGTATTGTATATAGTAGTTTCAATTTGATAGACAATTACAGTTGACCGCTAAAGCCAATTTCAACTATTCCCCACTAGTGCAGGAATGTTTGTATGTAAGAGACTGACTGAGACTCTTCCCTCTGCTTAGCCATTAGTTAATATAACTTAGTCCTTTAGTTTCCTTCTTTTTAAGTAAGGTTAATTGCATAAAAAAAATGGATGAATAACTTATAACCAATAACTCATCATTCATAGCTACTTTTGCCCCCCTTTATATAGCAAACGAATTATGGAGATAGATAATAGCAAGAAAACAATAGGTAGATATTTAATTACTGCGGCTTTGCCTTATGCCAATGGACTAAAACACATAGGGCATCTGGCAGGGGCTTATTTGCCTGCCGACATCTACGTACGTTACCTGAAAGCACAAAAAAGAGACGTGGTTTTTGTTTGTGGAAGCGATGAACATGGTACTGCAATACCTATCCAGGCAATGAAGGAAGGCACTACTGCACAGGCAATCATTGATAAATATCATCCCATTATTGAACAAAATTTTAAGGATCTGGGAATTGCATTCGATATATATCACCGCACATCTGCGCCCTTACATCATGAAACTGCACAGGAATTCTTTACGGTATTGAATGATAATGGCGATTTGGAAGTAAAAGAATCGGAGCAGTACTATGATGAAGCCACGAATACTTTTTTGGCAGATCGATACATTAAAGGAACTTGCCCTGTTTGTAGTAATGACAACGCCTATGGCGATCAGTGTGAGAAATGTGGTAGTACGCTTAGCCCCGAAATGCTGATAAACCCTGTGAGTACCTTGAGTGGGAATGCACCCATCAAGAAAGCCACTAAGCATTGGTATTTGCCATTGAACAGACACGAAGAATTTCTGCGGAATTGGATATTGACAGAACATAAAGACGACTGGCGTACAAGTGTAGTTGGTCAGTGTAAAAGCTGGATTGATGGCGGATTACAACCAAGAGCGGTAACAAGAGATTTGGATTGGGGAATACGTCTTCCGCTTTCGGTTAACAGTCAACCGTTAACCGAAGAAGCAGCCTCTCTTGCGGTCAACGGTCAACGGTCAACGGTCAACAATGTTACTAAAGATGATGCGGGCAAAGTTTTGTATGTATGGTTCGATGCGCCGATTGGATACATCAGTGCCACCAAACAATGGGCATTGAATAATGAGAAAGACTGGAAACCTTATTGGTATGCACCAGATACTAAACTGGTTCATTTTGTTGGGAAGGATAACATTGTTTTCCATTGTATCATATTCCCAGTCATGTTGAAGTTGCACGGTAATATATTACCAACCAATGTGCCTGCCAATGAGTTTATGAACTTGGAAGGCGATAAGATGAGCACCAGTCGTGGGTGGAGTATCGAAATGGATGATTACATCAATGATTGGATCAAAAAGGAGAATGGGGGAGAAGGATTGGCCGATGTATTGCGCTACTACCTTACCCAGATTGCTCCAGAAACAAAGGATAGCGAGTTTACTTGGAAAGGTTTTCAGGATGCGAACAATAGCGAACTTGTAAACATCTTTGGCAACTTTGTAAACAGGACATTTGTACTGATGCACAAACTCTGTGGAGGCAAAGTGCCTGTATTTCATAATGAAATAATAGATGATGCAGACAAGCAACTGATAGTGGATATTAAAGCTTCTGCCGCTAAAGTCGGGGCATTACTAGAAGGCTACAAGTTCAGGGATGCTTTGTTTGAAGTGATTGACCTTGCCCGAAAAGGGAATAAATACATGCAGGATAAAGAGCCTTGGATGGTAGCAAAACGTGAAACAGTTGATGGCATATTATCTGCGGAAGGAAAGAGTAGTATTGATAATTGCCTGCATTTATGCCTGCAATTGACTGCAAACTTAACCATACTCATCAATCCATTCCTGCCATTTACGGCTGGTAAACTTTGTAAGATGATGAAGGTGGTGAATAGAATGTTGGAATGGGAAAATGCAGGCCGTATAGATTTGTTGAAGGTGGGCTATAGTTTGCGCGAGCCTCAGTTACTGTTCAGGAAAATTGAAAATGAAGAGATAGAAGCACAATTGGCGAAATTAAAAGCGTCAAGTGAAAGCCGTCAACAGATAAATGTTACTAAAGTGGAAGAAGTAAAAGCACAAAAAGAGTTGGAACCAGTAGCAGCAGAGATAGTATTTGATGACTTTGCCAAGATAGATTTAAGGGTGGGCACCATCGTTGCTGCCGAAAAGGTACCTAAAGCAGATAAGTTATTACAACTTTCTGTAGACTTAGGCTTCGAGAAAAGGACGATTGTTAGTGGTATTGCGCTTCATTTTGCCCCAGAAGATATAATTGGCAAACAAGTAACCGTTGTTGTGAATCTTGCTCCTAGGAAGATGCGTGGCATTGAAAGCAATGGAATGATTTTGATGGCAGAAGATACAGAAGGTAAGTTGCATTTTATTAATCCCGAAATTTCAGTCAATAATGGGGCTTCTGTGAAATAGGGCTGATGCTTTATTTTGAAAAATATGATTAAAGTCATATTGTTTTATTGATTGAACCGTAACTTTATATCCTAAAACGGTTTGCAATGAAAACGATACTGGTTCCAACAGATTTTTCAGACACATCAATAAACGCTGCTAAGTATGCGTTTGGTTTAGCAAAACAAGTTGGTGCAAAAGAAATTGTATTGTACAATTCTTTTATAACGCCTATCAGCACCACATTAGATCCCTCTGTGCCGGGAATAAGTATTGTTGACTTTGAAACCTTGGAAACGGCCTCAATTGAGGGCTTACAGTCAGTAAAGGCTAAATTATTGCAAACTTTCGGGGATACTCCAGTCTCCATTGAACTATTGTCAAAACATGGATATCTTTCAGACAATATCAATAGCGCTTGTGATGAAACCAATGCCGATGTAATTGTGATGGGAATTACTGGCGGAGGCGTCATTTCAGAAAAAGTATTCGGCAGCAATACAACCATCATAGCAAAGTATGCCAAAATCCCTGTTATAATAGTACCCGCCGATAGTTGTTACAAGCACATAAGCAAATTATTGCTTGTTTCCGATTTTATAGAAATAGAAGAATATGTTCCCTTTATCCCAATAAAGAAAGTATTGGATGAAACAAATGCCAAGCTAATGATTTTGCATGTGGCAGAAAACTCACATCATTCATTATACGAAGGGGCTTATGAATGCTTTGCTTTCAAAGAATTGTTTGAAGGCTATAATCCCGAGTTTCATTTTCTTGTCAATTCCAATTTCGCTCAGGCAATTAATGATTTTGCTGTTGATAATAATGCAGATGTAACTATTGTAATTCCCAAAAAACATAGTTTGTTGGAAAGTATATTTACCAGAAGCCATACAAAGGAACTTGCTTTTCATAGCTGCATTCCGTTGATGGCAGTGCATGAAAATTAATATTTAAGTTCTAGCTAATTAAATTATTTAGCTGTAAAAAAGAAAATGATGAAAACAATCTTGGTTCCTACAGATTTTTCCGATACATCCCTTCATGCTGGCAGATACGCATTGGATTTGGCAAAGAAGATAAAAGCTGCTAAGGTTATTCTATACCATACCTATTCTGTTCCAGCACCGGTAAATTATGGCATCATCCCTGCGGAGCCTGTTCTGCTAAACGAGGAATTGATAGATTTTGAAAGCTTACTAAGTGTTGCCGAAGATGGATTGAAAAGGCTTGAAAATGAATTAAAGCCATATTGTCCCTCTGATGTTAAGATAGAACTTTTGGCCAAATATGGTTTTTTGACAGAAGACATAAAATCAACACAAAAAGAGGTGGGGGCCGATATTATTGTAATGAGTATAACAGGTGGTGGAATTTTTACTGAAAACATCATCGGTAGCGATGCACTTATTGTTGCACGTCAGGCAAGTGTTCCTGTTATTATTTTACCGCCAAAAGGTTTGTATAAATCAATCAATCAAATACTTTTAGTGTCAGACTTCGAAGATGTGCAAGCTTCTGTACCAACCGGTCACATTAAATCAGTCTTAACCGCAACTGGCGCTAGTCTTAACATACTACACTTATTAAAAGATAATTCTCAAGCTTATGTGGAAAGTTCTGAAGAGCGTTTTCTTTTTGAAGAACTATTTCAAGGATTCGATCTTAAGTTCCACTTTGCCTACGCCCTCAATTTCACGGATGGAATAAATAGTTTCGCTGATGAAAATGAAATGGATCTGGTAGTCATCATCCCCAAAAAGCATTCACTCTTAGAAAGTATTTTTGTTAGGAGTCATACCAAAGAACTTGCATTTCACAGTCACATTCCAGTGATGGTTGTACATAGCTAGTGCGCAGGCACTTGTTTTAAAGATGATTAGGGTGTCTCGAAAGGGCACCCTAATTTATTTCTGCTTTAGCCTGTTGTTTGCTGAAATCCCTTTAACTTGCCCGTCTATTTACTTTTGTGTATGACTCCTTTATTGTTATTTGTATTTGTTGTTGCTTACTTTCTGGTTCTTCTTTTGGTCGCTTGGTACACAGGACGTAACAGTAATAATGAGTCCTTTTTTATTGGGAATAGAAACAGCAATTGGATGTTGGTTGCCTTTGGGATGATTGGAACAAGCCTTAGTGGAGTCACCTTCGTGAGTGTGCCAGGTGCCGTTTCAAGAGATTCTTTCTCTTATTTTCAGATTACGTTAGGATACTTAATCGGATACTCCGTAATAGCTTATGTATTGCTGCCGCTGTATTACAAATTGCAACTTACTTCCATCTATCACTTTTTAAGTACAAGGCTAGGGGTAGTTTCATACAAAACTGGCGCATCATTCTTTATACTTTCCCGCACTTTGGGAGCTACAGCTCGTTTGTACCTTGTTGTGAAGATACTGCAAGACGCAATTCTAGAAAACTTGGGCATCCCTTTCTGGGTTACAACATTTATTATTCTGGCAATGATTATTTTATACACCTATCAGGGAGGAGTAAAAACAATTGTCTGGACGGATACGCTGCAGACCACATGTATGCTTGCCGGATTGATTATTTGTGTTGTGTATATCCTGAATACCATGCACTTGAGCATTGGGCAGAGTATTACTGAAATGGGTGAGAAAGGCTATACCAAAATTTTCTTTACAGAACCTGATAGTAAGCTTTTCTATTGGAAACAAATCATTGCGGGGGCGTTTATAAGTATTACAATGACTGGAATGGATCAGGAAATGATGCAGAAAAACATCTCCGTCAAAAAGCTTGGCAACTCACAAAAAAATGTAATGACAATGGCAACAGTGATGCTATTTGTAATATTATTATTTTTATTTCTTGGGGGCTTATTATATCTTTTTGCCGGGCAACAACATATTGTTGCAACGGGCGATAAGCTATTTCCTACCATTGCCCTTGGCTATATGCCACCATTTGTTGGGGTTATTTTTATTATTGCGCTCATTTCTGCTTTATTTCCTAGTGCCGACGGCGCAATTACTGCACTTACGGCTTCTTTTTGCATCGATATATTGTCTATGAATAATAGAGGCGATTGGTCTGAACACAAAAAGAAAACAACCAGACATATAGTCCATCTAAGTTTTGCGACATTATTTCTGCTTTTTGTAGTGATATACAAATGGGTGAATAATCCAAGTATGATAGGCGTTATTTTAAAGGTAGCGGCCTACACCTATGGCCCTTTGCTGGGTCTTTTTGCCTTTAGTATTCTCACAAAACGTGCTGTAGCGGATAAATTGGTTCCTATTGCCTGCATTGCATCACCGGTGATATGTTACTTATTGGATAACTTTCAGAAAAAGTTATTTGGCTCTTTTGAGATAGGCTTAGAGTTACTTGTTATCAATGGATTTCTCACATTTGTTGGACTTCTTATCATCTCAAAGAGACAACTTCTTTCTAATCAGGGATAGCTTTTGTCGAATAAGGGATAGCTTATGCTGCAAAAGCTTTCACTTTTGTTGTATAATGGATACCTTTTGTAATGAAAGTGAAAGCTTTTGTAATAGAAGTTATATCTTTTATGGAAAAAGGTATAACTTATTCTTCAAAAGGTATTCACTTTGTAAGAGAAGATACCCCTTTTATGTTCAAATAAAATATGTTATATGGATATTGTAAACCCCTTGGCAGAGGCTTATGCCAATCTAATTACATCGGATGAGGATGAATTGCTACAAGAAATCAATAAGCAAACAAGCCTCAAACATCCAAAGGCACACATGTTGAGTGGCAAACTGCAAGGTCAGTTTTTAACATTTGTAAGCGCAATGCTAAAGCCAAAGTATATATTGGAGATAGGTACTTTTACAGGCTACAGTGCCTTGTGTCTCGCTAAGGGATTGCAACCTGGCGGCGAACTGCATACGATAGAACTGCGTGATTCGGACGCTAAAACAGCACTAACATATTTTAACCAATCAATCCGAAAGAACGAAATACATTTGCACATCGGTTATGCACTGGATATTATACCTGTGTTGCCTTATACTTGGGACTTGGTTTTTATTGATGCAGACAAGACTGGGTATATAGATTATTACGAATTGTTACTGCCTAGGCTTAGTCCAAACGGATTGATTATTGCAGACAACATGCTGTTTCATGGTCAGGTTCTGGAGACACCTCTAAAAGGAAAAAATGCAATTGCTATTGATGCTTTCAATAAACACATTGCAAAGGATAGCAGAACAGAACAGGTTTTATTGCCCTTCAGGGATGGGTTATTATTAATTAAAAAAAAGGAATGAAGACACGGATTTTGATATTGTTTTTTTGTTTGACAGCATTACTTTCAGAAGGGCAGGACAAAACGCAGGCCTATATTGATACATACAAGAATATAGCCATTGCCGAAATGCGCCGTACTGGAGTACCTGCTGCCATTACGCTTGCCCAAGGTATTGAAGAAAGTGGTTGTGGAGATGGAGATTTGTGCAAGATTAGTAATAATCACTTCGGAATTAAATGTAAGAATGAATGGACTGGTGCCAAGGTTTATCATGATGATGACTTAAAGAGTGAATGCTTCAGAAGCTATACAACTCCTGAAGAAAGTTTTAAAGATCATTCAGATTTCTTAAAAACAAGGGAACCATACGCATTCCTTTTCGATTTAGATCCAAAAGATTATAAAGGCTGGGCTTATGGATTAAAAAAAGCTGGTTATGCCACTGAAAAAGACTATCCTGCAAGGCTGATCAAGCTAATTGACGACTATAATCTTAATCAGTATTCACTGGTAGCGTTGAATGAAAAATCTAATACAGAAGATGCTGGTTCATTTGCCAAACAAACAGTTGATACCCCCGCTAAAGATTCATTGGCAAAACAAGAGACTGCTTCAGAAAGTGCAATCGTAAAAGATACTGTTCTCGGAGAATTAATTATTCCTGTTAATTTCCACAAACAAACTTTCACTACAATTGTACCAGCTGAAACAAAAGAAGATTCTGTATCAATCATAACACCTTCAAGTAATAATTCAGTAAAAGAAATGGTGAAGTCAAGCTATCCTGACGGTGTATTCTCAATCAATCATACAAAAGTTATTTATGTACCCGAAGGGACTAGTCTGTTGGCAATTGCTAGTAAAAACGGTATTGCCCTGTCTAGCCTTTTAAGTTTTAATGATATGGATGAAGTAGATGTTACTACCTCACCTCAACTAATTTTTTTAGAGAAAAAACAAACTAGGGGAGGGGGAGATATACATATTGTGAAAGCACATGAATCCTTGTTTGAAATAAGTCAGGAAGAAGGGGTTCGGCTAGAGAAAATTTTAGAATACAATAAACTAAAAAAGGAAAGTATTGTAAAACAAGGCGAAAAGATTCTTTTGCATCCAACTGCAACTTTTGGTCTTTCCAGGTAACTTTACATCCAAATTTAAATACTATATATGAGTGCTATTACTGTACACGACAAACAATTTGTTCCTTTTATTGCCGAAGAAACAATCTTGCACAAGATAAAAGAACTTGGAGCCAAGCTCAATAAAGACTATAAAGGGAAGAAGCCTCTGTTTATCGCGATACTTAATGGCTCATTTATGTTTGCTTCCGATTTATTTAAGGAAGTAACTATCGATGCAGAAATCTGTTTCATCAAACTTGCTTCTTATAAGGGTACCCATTCTACCGGGCATGTAATTACTGCCATCGGGTTGGATATGGACATAACTGGCAGGCACGTGATTATATTAGAGGATATTGTGGATACTGGCAAAACCCTTCATTCCTTTTTGCCACAATTACAAAACCAACAACCTGCTTCATTAAAGATAGCGGTATTGCTACATAAACCAGAGGCACAACAGTTCCCACTGCCTATCGATTATGTTTGCATTACAATTGCCAACAAGTTTGTTCTAGGGTTTGGATTAGATTATGATGGATTAGGACGTAATATCAGAGAGATTTATCAAATAAGTGAATAAGATTTCCAGTTTAAAACTTATATAATAAAAAAGACAGAGATTTAAATCTCTGTCTTTTTTATTATATACTAATTGCTTTTGTAAAGAATTTAATAAGCGGCAGGTTCTCCCTTGAAGATGCTGATGATTGTCATAAAGATAATCTTAATGTCTAACATCAGACTCCAGTTCTCCATATACCAGATGTCGTGTTCTACTCTTTTCTCCATCATGATAGTTTCTGAGGTCTCACCACGGTAGCCATTTACTTGCGCCCAACCTGTAATACCAGGTTTCATAAATTGACGAACCATGTATTTATCTACCAAGGCACTATATTCCTCAGTATGTTTAAGCATGTGAGGCCTTGGTCCAACGATACTCATATTGCCAAGGAGTACATTGAAGAACTGAGGGAATTCATCCAGACTTGTTTTTCTTAATACGCGTCCAACAGAAGTTACCCGACTATCATTCTTTGTAGCTTGTACCAGATTGCTGTCTTTGTTAACAGTCATACTACGGAACTTAAAGCACAGGAAAGGCTTATTGTCTCGACCACTTCTTAGCTGACTAAAGAAGATAGGTCCTTTTGAGTTTAGTTTGATTATGATGGAAAGAATTGGGATAAGCCACCAAAGTATTAATACGATTGCCAATAAACTAAATAATACATCGAAAATACGTTTCTTCAATCTGTTCTTTAGGTTATGTAACGGTTCTGGTCTATGACTTACAATTGGGATATTATCAAAATACTCCAACTGATAGAAGTTGGAACTTAGTTTATTGGCAGGTGTCACAAATTTCACACGTACACAATTCTTCTCTGCGCTCTCAATCAATTCCCTGATTGCGTCATTTTGATCTGGAAGTATGGTAGAATAGATTTCGTTTATGTTATTTTCAACAGCATAATCCACGCAGTCCCCCAATGTCCTTACAATACTCTCATGTTCACTTCCTTTAGCAGAAGGCTTGACATCCAAAAAACCTTGGAAGGAATAAATAGAAGTGTGGTCAATAAAATAATTGGCAAGTTTTACGCCCATTTCATTATGCCCCACAATAGCTATTCTTTTATTTAAACGAGATTTCTTGGCAATGAATTCAATAATGTAGGTGAGGTATATCCTGCTCATCGAAAGCAAGAATATCAACAACACGGAACTCACAATCAGTAAGTTGTAACGAACATGTGTACTATAAAAAAAGAGAATGAAAGAAGAAAAAAACATAAAATGTAACAACCCAGTTTGAATAGTGCTGCGTAGTACACTCTCAATGGTTCGCATGGCATAATTGCTATATAAACTTGAGATTAAGCTGGACACCAGCCAACTAATATTGAATGCCAGAATTGTTTCAATAAAAAAAGCTTGGTGTAATTTGCTTATAAATGAAGTAATGATATAGGAAATAAAATAAGTAAAGTTGATTATTGCAAAGTCACTGCATAAGAGAGACAATTTAAGTAGATATGTATTGTTATTATTCATAAACCATTTAAATTATGCGTGGAAAGATATAAAAAACATTGTTTCGTGGGGCGTTTTTTTAATCTTTTTTTAATAATACTTATTTATGCCTAGATATAGAAATTAAAAGTTGCGCTAATATAACGCCTTTTTTTGATTTGTATTGCATAGAAATAAAAAAGGCAGTCGCTTATGTATATAAACAACTGCCTTTTCTATTTTAAAACTAAATAATCAACAACTATGATTTATTGATTATTAATTAGTCACTTTTATTACTTTCTTATTGATTACTTCGCTATTGCTAGTAACATTTACTGTGTAGATACCTGCGCTTAATGTCCTGAATGCATTGATTGTGATTGCATTTTGTCCCTTCGTTCCTTGTACTTTTTGTTCGGATACCAATTTGCCACTCATATCAAACACATGTACAGTCAGTGCCTCATCTTTTAAAAGATACAAGTTTGCATGTAAGTCATTGCTACGGATAGGGTTAGGGTAAACATCCAAAGTCATTCCTTTCTGAGCGTTAGCAAGTGTTACAGCAATGGTATTACTATACCTGTAGCTGCCATCTTTGTTGATTGCTTTCAAACGATAATACACTTTTGCTTCACTAGCATCAACTTTATCGGTATAGCTGTAGCTATTAACGCCTGCGCTTCCCTTTGCATTTAAAGAAGTAGCTATAATGTAATCTACACCGTTATAACTTCTTTCTATGTTTATGGCTTTTGCATTAGTTTCATGGGCAGTCGCAAAATCTATACGTGTGTAAGGGCTTGTAATAGCGTTGGCTGTAAATGAACTCAGCACAATTGGCAAGACCTTAGGTACAGAGAAGGTTACTGCCAGCTTAGGTCTCCTCGCTTTGTTGCTAGATTGACTAGACTCAAATATCAATGAGTTATTTCCTGTGTTAGGATTCTTTAGTTTGAGTGTCATTCCATGATTACTAGATGGAGCCTTCACCCATGTCTTTACAAAATCTGTAATATTTGCTTTGTAGTCTTCTGTTGTACTTGTACTAGCTGGCAAATCTACAGGAGTAAGAGAATCAATCACCACAACAGGTGGGTGTTGGTTATTGCCTGTTTCCCAATAGTCTATTATTCTGTTTAATATCCCTTCGTTGTCAGGGCCAATCGTTGGGCTACCTGTAGCGCATTCTAAGTTATCTAGTTTAGAAAAGAAATATATCACGGCACTGTCCACAACTGCTTCTGGTGGAATCTGACTTACATCATATTGAATGATAGACCAACCATCTTTGTAAGTGATGTTGATGCTGTCTTGTCCCCAAGAGTAAGCACATATTTCGCTGCCTGTAGTATCTACAATACTTAAACCCAACAAAGAATCTTTTACAATCACTTCTCCCTTAAAGCCAGTATTACTACTATCACCATAGAAGGTAATTGTTTGATGCGTTGTATCTGCTGACACAGGAGGTACGCTGTAACAAATTTCCAAGCGTGGTCTTTTGCTGCTGTCGGAAGCAAGCCCCGATTCGAATATCATTGAGTTGTAAGGATCACTTTCTGTTTGCATCCTGAATAACAATCCGTTGTTAGTAGCAGGACTGTTAACCCAGCTTTGGGCGTAAGCAGTAATGTCTGCCACGTAATTTTCTGTAGGACTAGTACTTTCCGGCAATATTACCTGAGTGGCAGTATCCACAGAAAGCTTGGTATAGTAGTTTACGTTAGGCAATGTCCAAGGTGTAAATACTTTTTGCAACAAAGCAGTATTGTTTGTTCCATACGTAGGGCTACCCAATACGCCATTGATGTTTTTTAGTTTAGCATACAAATATAGCTTGGCACTTTTTACAACGGCGCCAGCAGGAATCTGGCTGATGTCGTATTTAATAAGCGATCTGCCATTATAATAAGGAATACCGATGTTATTTGCAGTCCATGCAAAAGCATAGAGTTCTGTTCCAGAGGTATCACCATTAGGTCCAGCGGTCGGATCATTTAAAAAGGCAGAGGTCTGAAACAGTTTATTACTAGGTGAGCCAATTAATACCAATGATGAATCGCATTTGCTGGAATCCACAATAATAGGATGGGTAGCAACAATTGGGTTTGGAGCCGTGTACAATGCCGTTACTTCGCTACTGTCAATTGCCCTGTTGTAGATGCGGATATCATCCAACACACCGTTTAGCCAATAGGGGGTACTGGTAGTACTGAAATATCTTCCTAAGAAAATATCATTGCTATTGAAGGCAATTGTAAAGCTATCAGTAGAAATCAAACTGTCGTTTACATAAAAT
>CAITVK010000013.1 GCA_903895845.1 uncultured Chitinophagaceae bacterium | reverse complement strand
CTTTTGTACCGTCAAACAAAGAGAAATAAGTCACCATTAAAATAAAGAATTATGTTAGCAAATCTTAAATTAAACATTGCAGCAATCGCAATTACAGGAATGCTATTCACAGCTACTATCACCGCACCATTCACCAAGATGTTTGGCAAGCACTACAATGACAAAAAAGACTTTGTATGCTGCAAGCAAGATCAATTGGTATTGCACCATTACTACACCGTGAATATATTCTGGGTGGAAGTTGCAGATGGTTACACAGAAGAAAACACAGGAAAGAAAAGTGAGGGTGGATGCAATATTAAATGTGTAGACTAGTTTTTGTTCAACATCCTGTTTCAAAGCAAATGCAAGCTTCTCTTATCGAGAAGCTTTTTTTATTTGGCACCGTTTCTACCAATCCTTTTCTTCCCCAGATTCTTGTTTAAATTTCTTTTGCTGAATCTCTTTTTGCAAACGTTTTTCTTCCTCACGAAGCATATTCAATTGCTGTTCCGCTTGCTTTTTTGAGGGTTGTTTGTTATCCTTGGGTTGTGGTTTATTCTTTTCAGATTGTTGGTTATCTTGTTTTTTATTCTTTTCATTTAGTTGATTCAATACCATTTGAAGGTTTTCTCTGGCAGTTTCATCGTTATTATTCAACAATAAGGACTTCTTAAAAGATGCTGCTGCTTGCTCCATTTGTTTTTGCTTTACCTCGGCAACACCTTTGTTATACCAGGCTTTGGCTTGTAATATTGGATCTGAAGTGTTATTGGCTAAAGCTTCCATCCTTTTGGAAGTCTCCGCATATTGTTGCTGACGATATAAACTATTTGCATCATTAAAAGCAGCCGCATTGTTTTTTGAATCCTTATCCAATACCTTTTCGTACTCGGTTTGCGCAGCTTTAAAGTCCCCTTTCTTATAGAGGTCATTCCCTTTTAAAATGACGCTAGTATTCGTTTGAGATAAGACAGGGACTGTAATAAATAACAAGCAAACAGCAAACACAGCAGCCTGATTAGTCATTTTGTTCTTCTTTCTTTCAGAAACAAAAAACTCTATTATCAATAAAAAGATAGCGATGGCAAGGAAGATAAAATAATAGGAATCATAGTTTATATAGCCGCTTGGATTGCCAAACTCTTTTTTATCCATTGCATTTAGTAGTTGTGATAAATCATTGCCAACAGATTCAGTTGTATTGAGATAATGATAGGTTCCTCCTGTTACATCAGCTATTTGACGCAGAAGTTTTGAGTTTAGTTTAGTAATAACCGTCTCTCCGTTGGCATCCCTTTTATACTCATTTGTGCCGGCTTCAATAATAGGTGCACCGCTTTCAGAACCAACTCCAACTGTATGTACAATCACTCCTTTTTCTGCCAATTCTTTAGCAACTTCCACTGCTTTAGTATCTTGATCTTCACCATCAGTTATTAAAATAGCCGCTTTGTATTTCTTTTCTTTTGTATCGAGACTATTGCTGCAAAGCGTCAATGCATCACCTATCACCGTTCCTTGCCAGCTGATGAGTGCCGGGTTTGCATTGTTCACAAACATTTTAGTGGCACCAACATCACTTGTCAAGGGCATCTGCAGGTATGCTCTTCCTGCAAAAACCACCAACCCAATGCGATTATTTTCCAACTGTTGTGTAAGTTGATAAATCAGTTGCTTTGCTTTGTCCAAGCGGGTCGGTTTCTCATCTTCGGCAAGCATACTTTTGCTTACATCTAGGGCTATCATAACATCGATCCCACTACCAACAGTACCTTTTTCCTTTATTGGCTTCCGTAGATTTGCTGCACTAATAATTAATAATGCAATTGCAACAAGTATTGAAACAGCTTTAATGAAATATTTATTAGAAGAATAATTACTTATTAGCTGACTGACCAAACGCTCGTTGCCCAACAACTTTCTTGTTTTCTGTTTCCATCTAATTACACAAATAAACAATCCTACCAACGGAATAAGTGCTGCGAGACCGTATAAAAATTCTATGTTTTGAAAACTAACCACTAAATGTATTTTATGTTACTAGCTCCTAGTTATTTGTACTCGCGTATTAACCAGCATCTTGCATCCTGTAACTTGAAACTTTTATCAGTAACTTTTTCTATCTCTTCCCTTCAAAGAAGCCTTCCTTTTTGAGGATTCCTGTTAGGATATTCATTCTGGCAGTTACTAAATCTGCATTATGTTCTCCTTCCAGGTTGAGGACAAAGAAATAGGGGTGACGATTTTCTTCTATCCAACCAACGATCCAACCAATGCTTTTGCCATCTTCTTTGTAACCCAAACCTGTTTTGTAGTATAATTTATAATTGGCATTGTCTTCTCGCAACATCACCTTCTTTACTATCTCTTGTGTACGTTTTTGGAAACCTAACTGATTGAAATATAACTTCTTTACTAACCCTAATTGCTCATCGGGGGTAACTTTTAGGCTATTGTCAAGCCAGAAACTATCTACTCTGTTACCTATTTTTTTATTGCCATATTTAATGCTGTCCAACCATTGTTGCATGGTGTCTTTTCCAATCCGTCTTGCCACTTCCTGATAGTAAGGTACGCAAGAAACCTTGAATGCTTCCGCCATCGTAAGGTCTTTGTTCCATTCCTTAATCGTATCGCCATTATCGTGCTTACGAACAATGCCGTCCCATTTTATTATCATTTTTTCATTTACAATCCTTCCTGTTTCAATACCTATCAACGAATTTACAATCTTAAAAGTAGAGGCAGGCAAGTAAGCGCTATCCTTATAACGACTAAGGTTATAAACGGTAAATTGCCCAGTACCATTGTCATACAACGCAAAGCAACCATCTACTTTGCTGCTATCAAAAAAGCTTTTAAGGCTATCTTCCTTAGTAACATTGTTTGGGGAACAAGCTCCAAAGAACAAAAATATTAGCAAAATACACGCTACGGATAACCCATTACTCCATTTCATTCTACAAATTTTAGTGACTGCAAAAATAACTGTTTAACAAGTCTTACCGCATACCTTTCACCAATGTAATTTAATTAAAGCGAGTAAGTAAAGTACAAGCACGGTTCGCAGTGTAACAATTAACTGTCAATTGCATTACGATTTCTCCCCTTCGAAATAGTCCATTTTGTGTTTAAACAATACATTGAATGTAGTGAGCGATCCATATATGCGGGTTATATATTGTTGCATGTTCACCTTATCTTCATCTGTCAGTTTCTCGTGACTATTAATGCGTTGTTCCAACACACGAAGCCTATCGCGTAGCATTACTATCTTATGAAAGAACACATCTATCGGTACTTCTTTTTCCTTCAAAGTGTCCGACCCAGGTTTCATTACCAGCATACCTCCCGTCCACTTATCACCCAAAGGCACTACTTCATTTACGTCGCTCCACACACGCAAAATCTTCATCAAGGCATCTTCGGCTTCACTAAAACTCTCGGCATATTCTGGTTCAATCCTTTCAGTTACTTCGAGGGTAAATTCTTTGTTTACCATCTTCAACCCTTTGTCCATAAAGCATATTTCATATACTCTTTTGTGCAAACGAACCACAACACCTGCTCCAAATGAAGGATGCACCACCCGGGAGCCCACACCTAATAATTCCATAAATGTCTATTTTAAGATTTGATATTATCTATTGGTTAGCCGCTCCCAGTTGCTCGTATTCGAAAGTTATACCAACATCTAGTAACAGTAACTTGTAACCATTTTGCAGCGCAATGCTATTAATTTGTTTGGATAATGAATGTGAAAATTTTGAACAGAAAGATTCTTGCCAATTTCAAGATAGAAGACTCGTGTAAAAAAGGGAAATTCTTGTTTCTAACCAACCAAACACTAATGCCAGCTTTGTCCACAAAATCCAATCGCTTTAGGATATAAATTAAAAAACAAGTTGCCCTGAAATTTTTATTTCAGGGCAACTTGTTTATCTAATACAATTCAAAACATTATTTAACCAAAAGCTTTATCGGGTTATATCCCTTTATCTTCAGTACATAAATTCCAGCCTCTGGCTTTATTGAAAGGTTTACCTCTGCTAAGTTGCCTTGCGATACAATGCTTCCGCTAAACAATACATTACCAGTAATATTTACTAGTTGAACATCATTTTGCCCAACAACAGCTTTTCCAAAATTGATTGTGAACCTAGATCCATTCAACGGATTTGGATAAACTGAAATACTGTTATTCTTAGCTGCTATAGTTACTGATTTCACAGCAAAAAATTGCTTTTTACCATCGTTATCTATTTGCACCAAGCGATAATAATTTATGCCAGATACAGTGTGTGTATCAATTACTTTATAACTATTATTGGATGAATTGTTAACTGTAGCAATGGTGGTAAATATGATACCATCAGTACTTTTTTCAAGAACAAAACGATTATTATTTAACTCGGCAGCAGTTTTCCAGGCAATGGAAATAGTACCATCGGAAAGTAAACTGGCAGTATAGCTAGACAGTGAAACGGGTAATGCGCCGCAAATAGAACCAGCAGTATAACTAATAGGTGTGGCAATAGAGTTGCGTTCGCCACCTGCAGGAACTTGATAAGTAAAATAAACACTGATAGGCGTGCTGTCAGCAACAGTTTGTGTATAGGTAAAATCCTGCCCTACTGCTGTCATGGCATATCCTGGATAGCCGCCCGAAACACCTTGTCTAGCATATATAAATACATAAGAACAACCAGCAATTGGAGCCAGAGGATGAAAGATATAAGTAACTTTACCACCACTACTTTGTACCCTATAGCTAAAGTCACCACTGTTTAGGGTGCCGCAAAAGCCCATACTGTTATCAATATTCACAACAACATTTACAACGGAAGAGATAGAAGAAAGACCATTGTTGTCAAAAGCCTTTGCAGATAGTGTATAGTTACCAGCAGGAACATTGTCCCAGTTGAAAACAAAAGGACTATCCGTTAATTTGCCCAACAATAAAGAACCATTATAGATGTCAACTTCAGTAATCTTACCATTTGCATTCGTATCAACAGCACTAACATTGATAGCAATTGAAGCAGGCTCAGTGAATGCCTCTTTAGTAGTTGGAGAAACAATGCTCACCACAGGAGGCGCGGCAGAAATACCTGTACAATTTGTACCAACAACATAACTATGAGGATTTGCACTAGAGTTGTGTTCTCCGCCACTAGGAACCTGATAGGTAAAGTAAAAACTGATTGAAGTGCCATTTGCTACAGAAAGAGTATAGATAAAATCTGACCCTACTGCTGTCATTGCAGTACCACCATAGCCACCACTAAGCCCTTGCCTTATATAAACAAGTGCATACTGTGACCCAGCTATTGGCTTCAACGGATGCATGGTAATTGTGACTACACCATTTTTGGTTTCTGCTTTGTACTCATAATCTTTGCTAAAAGCGGTACCACAATAACCATCCGTATTTGGTGCATTCACTATTACATTTACAGGAATAGAGGTAGCAGATATTCCACTGCCATTCGTTGCTTTTGCAGTTATTGAATAGCTACCCACTGCAACACCAGTCCAAGTGAAATTGTAAGGACTAACAGTATCTGTACCAATTAAAGTTGTATTATTATAAAATTCCACCTTGGTAATTGTATCATTCACACTTGATGCTGTTGCAGAAAAGCTAATGCTGGCAGGTGCAGTAAAAGCAGCAGCAGCTGCTGGGGAGGTGATGGAAACGGTTGGCGCTCCCGCTGCACAAATAGAACCAACCAGATAAGAATGAGGATTGGCAGAAGAATTTCTTTGACCACCAGATGGAACACTATAAGTAAAATAAAAACTAGTAATTGTTCCATCAGCAATTTTTGTAGTGAAAACAAAATCTTTACCAGAAGAAGCCATTCCATATCCTGGATAGGTTCCTGATCCTCCTGTTGCCAGATATATAATTGCCGAAGAAGAACCAGCTATGGGAGCCAAAGGATGAAACTTAAAATAGACTGTTCCTGCATAAGTAAATACTTCGTAACTATAATCACCACTTTGCGCAATACCTGTACAAGGTATAGGAGACACACTCACTAGCAATGGCGCAGAAACAGCAGTATATCCATCTGTTGCGGTTGCTTTTGCAGTAATTGAATAAGTGCCAAAAGACACATTATTCCAAGTGAAGCTATATGGTGAAGTTGTACTAGTACCTAATAGTAATGTATCACTGTAAAAATCTACTTTAGCAATAGTACTGTTAGAATCTGCCGCACTAGCTTCGATTGTTATTGAGCTTGCTGGATTGAAACTACTGTTGCTGGCAGGTGAAGTAATAATTATTGTTGGAAGAATTGGATTCTTTACAGCAATATTCACAGGTGATGAAGTGGTGACTAATCCGCCATTGTCTGTTGCTTTTACTGTGATTACATAATTACCAGGAGTAGCGCCTGTCCATGTAAAAGAATAGGGACTGGTTGTAGATGTACCTAATAAAACAGTTCCCGCATAGAACTCGACTTTATAGATAGAGCCATCACTATCATTGGCGGTGGCATTGATTGTAATAGATGCTGGGGTAAGAAAAGTTGTGTCTGATGGAGAAGTGATAGAAACAGTCGGCGCTTTATTCCCAGCAGTTGAAACAAATATGATTACGGGGGCAGAGCTCAATCTATTACCCAAACTATCTTTGGCTACCGCAATAAGTGTATCCGTGCCAACTGTAGGATTACTCCAAACATAACTAAATGGTGCTGTTGAGGTTGAATCTAACAAAGTGCTTCCGCTATAGAAAGCAACACTCTTTACATTCGCACTTGTTAAAGTATTAATTGTGACAGATGATTTAGATCCAACTATAGAATCATTTACCGGCGAAGATATTCCAATACTCATCAAAGGAATAGGTGTTTTGCCTCCTGAAAAATAAATATTATCTATATAGAAATCTGCCGCACCTGTTGCCGGGTCACCTGCAAACATAAATGCATCATGCAAAGACATTAAATCGATATTTCTCCCAGAATCTGGATTATTGAATGCTGACAGCGGTATAGATACCTGATGCCAATTACCATCCCTAATCAATCCATATTGTTCTACCCCTGCTGCAAAATTTACCCAACTTTGCCAAAATGCAGTAGTAACACCAAACTTAAATTGCCCCTTGTAACTACTCTTAAATTGAAACTTAAGAGATCCTGTATCATAATTACTCAAATTAACGTATCTATTTGAAATCCCAAAACCAAACCAATCATTTGCCTTCGCTTCAACAGCCAAAACATTTTTACCTTCATAAGGAACGGCATTCGAAATATTGGTAAGGTTATTCCAATAATTTAAAGTAGCATCATTGCCTATTGTAATAGAATCGGTTAAAGGAGTTGTTTCGGTATAGACACCAAAATTCCCAGTGCTTGCATGTTGCGTTCCTATATATAAAGAGTCACCTGGATTCTGATATAATTTCACATAGTCTACTAGCATATCTGCAGGAAGTGGTGCTGTGATACCTGAAGCTGAAAAGATGGATGGATAGTTCCCCCCAATAGCCAAGTTCAACAATAGATAATGAGGCGTATGAAATGCGGTTCTGTTATCTGCTGTAGGGTTGCTGATGTCGAATTTGAAATACAACGTACTATCTATATACATTGAGATATTAGTGCTTGTCCAAACCATTTTATAGACGTGATAATCTGCTGACAAATCTGTTGGGTTATCGTAGCTAGATACAGTATCTCCTTGTGAGCCTCCATTATTCCAGTGCATTGCACCGGTAATATGTTCATTTGCTTTATTGGCAGCTAAAGCAGCTTGCGCACCCATTTCTAATATATCTATTTCTCCAACCTGCGGCCAGACCTCGCCAACAGTACCTAGCGTCCAGAGAGCCGGCCATAGACCACTAGCCACATTTGGCATTTTTATTCTTGCTTCTATTGTACCATACATAAAATGAATACGCCCCTCTGTCTTTATTCTTCCAGAGGTAAATGAATTACCACCAAAGCTTTCATTCCGGGCTTCTATAACTAGGTTCCCCTTTTCAATTCGCACATTCTCTGGACGACTTGTGTAATACTCCAATTCAGAGTTGCCCCAACCCCAACCAGCAGACCTGTCAGACCCATTACCAAAATCATAAGTCCAGTTGTTATTGTTTAGGGTAGCAGAGTCAAAATTGTCTTGCCAAACAAGCGTTTGCGCATTTAGGATATTACTACTACCCGAGAGTAATATATACAAAAGAACAAGGATCAGCTTCCGGTTTTTAAACAGAAGATTGTAGGCAAAAGAAAGTTTGTTCATGATGGAAGCATTTAATTAACATGAAAAGAATATTGCCACTTGTTTACGGCAACAATTATTGTTTTTGTACCAATCTAGCTTTTAGTTTTATTTGAGTGATACGGCAGAACTGCTTAATAACAATTACCTGATTAAAAAAAAGTTATAGAAAACAACCGTTTATATCTAACAATCCAATAAGCAAAAATCAGAAATGTAAAACTATCCTTTATTGTATCAGAACTGAAATTATGCGCACATCATTAATACATCCTGCAACAAAAATTACCAAGAAAAGGCATTTTAGTACTACTATAGTACTACATCATAACTAAAAGCATACTACATCAAATTGAAAACAGATATATTTACACCTCAACGTTGCTAAACGAAATATGAAAAGAATACTACTTCTTATTTGTTTACCCATTTGCTCGTTCTGTCAGAATACTATTGGCTTCCCCGATATAATAAGTTATTCAAAACAAGCGTATAGTGGGGGTCTTCAAAACTGGGATATTAAACAGGATAAAAACGGAATCATGTATTTCGCCAATAATGAAGGTCTAATTTCCTTTGATGGCAAGAACTGGAATCTATATCCCCTCCCAAATAAAACTATTGTTCGGTCTGTAGAAATTGGTCAGGATAACAAGATATATGTAGGGGGACAAGATGAACTTGGTTTTTTCTCTCCAGCAAACAATGGCCGTCTCCAATATCATTCACTTACTCAATTTATATTACCTAAAGACAAATCCTTTGGCGATGTTTGGGATATCGTATCCTACAACAAAGACATTTTCTTTCGATCGCAAAACAAAATATTTAAGTTTGTAAATGAATCTGTTGCTACTTATCCTGCAACTTCAGAATGGACTTTCCTTACAATTTGCAATGGAAGTTTGTATGCCCATGATTTAAGAACCGGGCTTAAACATTTTGAGAATGACAATTGGTCACCTATATTCCCTACTAATGACCCACTGGTAAATGACCCAGTTACTTCGATACTTCCTTTACACAAAGACAGTGCTATAGTAACGACACTAAAACATGGTCTGTTTTTTCTAACTAAAACAGGAATCAGTCAGCTGAAGTCAACCAATATGCAGTTATTCCAAGATGCACGTGTGTATGCCGCTACAAAAATCAATGACGATTGGATTGCTCTTGCCACAAGTAATAATGGCGTCTACGTAGTCGATTTAAATGGCAATATCATTCAAAGTTTTTCCAAAACAGATGGATTGCAGAACAATAACGTACTTAGTATCTACCTGGATAATCAAAGTAATTTATGGCTTGGGCTAGATAATGGTATCGACCTCATTACCTACAACAGCGCTATCAAACAAATAAATCCTTTCTTGCAAGATGCCTCTGGCTACACTGCCACCATGTTTAACAATCGGTTATATATGGGTACCTCAAACGGGGTATTCAGTGTAGCTGTTCAACCAAATACTGACCTGAGCTTTATTAAAGGCAGTTTTCAACCAGTGAATAATGCACGTGGACAAACTTGGGGACTTTCTGCCATCAATAACCAGCTTCTTTTGGGAAATCATGAAGGTGCTTTCGAAATAAAAGACAACAATGCAATTCCAATTACTACGTATCCTGGTTACTGGAACTTTCTTCCCTTAACAGGTACATTCCCAACAGCACAGGTAATTGCTGGAAACTACAACGGATTGTCATTATTGAATTATTCTAATGGGAAATTTGAAAAAGCTCTTGAAATTATCCCCGACTTTAACGAGTCTTCCCGTTTTATAGCCATAGACAAGTACGATAACATCTGGGTTTCCCATCCTTATCATGGGATTTTTAGAATGAACAAAAAGAACGATGGCACTTACCACGTCACAAGTTATTCCGACAAAAACGGGCTTCCTTCTTTACTTAACAACCATGTCTTTAAAGTGAAAAATGAAGTACTGTTTGCCACAGAAAATGGTGTCTATACATATAATCAACAAAAAGATAACTTTGAGATATCTAACTATTACAATAAAATACTGGGAAACCAAAGTATCCGCTACCTAAAGGAAGATGTTGCTGGAAACATCTGGTTTATTCACGAAAAGACATTGGGTGTTATCGATTATTCTGGAAAAGAGCCTGAAGTTATCTACCTGCCAGAACTTCACAACAAACTCCTAAGTGGTTTCGAGTTTATTTATCCTATAAATGAAAACAATATTTTCATTGGGGGCGAAAAGGGTTTCTTTCATATCAATTACGAAAAATACAAAAAAAACATCCCAGAACTTAGTGTTCAGGTAAGAGAAGTGCGCATCATAAACAAAACTGATAGCCTTTTATTTGGTGGCTATTTTAAAGATGTAAATGATTTGCAAGTTCAAGATGCAAGCAACAAGCCATCTATAGATCATGATTGGAAAACGATACGCTTTGAGTTTTCTGCTTCTCTGTATGGATATCAATCAAACCTGGAATACAGTTATAAACTAAAGGGATTTGATGACAACTGGAGCGAATGGACCAAACGTACTGAAAAGGAATATACAAACCTACACGCTGGCACTTATACCCTAGAAGTGAAAGTAAGGAATAATTTAGGTAAGGAATCTGCTGTTGCCAGTTATTCTTTCAAAATGCTGCCACCTTGGTATCTTACTCTTTGGGCATATCTATTTTATCTTATTCTTTTTGTTATTGGCAACTATTTAGTTTATCGCTGGCTTAAAAATAAATTCAGGGCACAAAGGGCTAAGTACTTAGCCGAACAAAAGCGCTTACTATACATTCATGACTTGGAAAGATCCAAATCGGAGAGTGAGCTGGTTTCTCTTAGAAATGAGAAACTAGAAAGTGAGATTGACTTCAAAAACTCCGAGTTGGCTTCGTCTGCCATGCACTTGTTGAAAAAAGGAGAACTGTTAACCAAGATAAAAACAGGACTATTGCAATTGATAAAGGAAATGGATAATCCTCATGCCATTACTGAGCTAAAGAAAATGGTGCGAACATTAAATGAAGATGAACACATGGATGAAGAATGGGAAAACTTCTCTAATCATTTCGATAAGGTTCATAGCGACTTTTTGAGTGTTCTTAAAGAACTTCACCCTTCCGTTTCTGCCAATGAACTAAAGCTTTCTGCTTATCTGCGAATGAATTTATCTACCAAAGAGATCGCTCAATTGATGAACATTTCTGTGAGGGGGGTAGAAATAAGCAGGTATCGCTTACGCAAAAAGTTGGCATTGGCTTCAGAAGTAAGCTTGTTCGATTACCTGATTAACATAAAAACAAAAGGGTAGGTACGGGAAGAAAGTGTTTAATGGATAGCCCAATTGTCTTCTCCTTTTCAGTGAATCCTCTATTGTTATGGTATCACAGATGTTGGATAGTCAATATTTCTGTTGTATTATCTAGCGTAAAACAATCAGGTTACTAACACCTATTTATCTTGTACACACCTAAAACCCAAGTGCTCCATACCACTGTCTTCTGATGTTTTCATACGTCTGGCAACACGAAAGCCAGAACAATAACTGTCATTACACAAAAAAGATCCCCCTCTGATAGTGCGTTTGGGTATGGTGGGTTCATCTGGGTCGTAACTTGTTTGTGGCCCTTGTGGATTGATGACACCTTCTGGCTTGGCTATGGAATCGTAATAGGTATTGTTGTACAGGTCTGCCGTCCATTCCCATACATTGCCAGCCATATCATACAATCCGTAACCATTGGGTGCATAAGAACCTACGGGGGCAGTATAAAAGAACCCATCTTCCACCGTATTCTTGGTCGGGAATTCCCCTTGCCAATAGTTAGCCTTTTGTTTGCCCACATTCACTGGTTCATTACCCCAAGGATAGATGTTGTTTTGCAATCCACCCCTCGCTGCAAACTCCCATTCTGCTTCTGTTGGCAACCGCTTACCCGCCCATTTGCAATAAGCAACTGCATCCGTCCAGGCAATATGTACCACCGGATATTTTTCCTTGCCAACAATATAACTATTTGGCCCGTGTGGATGTTTCCAATCTGCACCGGGCTTCCATTCCCACCATTGCGTATAATCATTCAATCCTGCCACCTCTTTCGGCTGCCTGAAAATCAAAGATGCTGCTACTAGGACACTGTCATCAGGCTTTGGAGTGTCAGGTGGCAGTTGTTTCTTTATTTCGTTCCAATCTGGTTTGCGTTCTGCAATAGTGATATAGTGAGTGGCATTTACAAAGGCCGCAAACTGTTCATTGGTTACTTCGGTGGCATCTATCCAAAAGCCACTTACAGTTACCTTGTGCTTTGGATATTCATCCGATGAAGCCTGATTATTATCCCCGCCCATCATAAACGTTCCTCCCTGCACCCACACCATCCCATCGTGATTAGTGGTCTTGTTCTTTTCCGATTGATTGATGCCTTTTCCAGCCTTTGCCCCAAACCGTTTGGGAAGATTAGATTCACAACAAATCGGTTTCTTCTGCCTGCTACCTGAGAAGGTATCAATGTTTATATTATTTGCATTGGGTATCTGTGCCAATAGATTGCTTGCGATAAGAAAACTTGCTGCCAGTACGAATATCTTTCTGATACGGTTCATTCTTGAATTGTTTGCTACAAAAGTGCGCTAATTGAGAAATGTAAGGGTTATATTTTTTAAAATATTAACGCACCAATAAACAATCTTATTCATTCTTCTGGCAGCAATCATCTTTATTGCCTTTGCGCGATGCCTTGCTTTACTGTTTCTATGGATTGCTTCCTCGTATCAGTCAATAGGTTTATAAATCCGTATTGGTGATTGTATTGTTGCCCGTTTATCAATGCCCATTTCAAAAAATTTGCTACTTCTTTGTTAGGATTATCCTGTTTGTACAGCACGTGTACTTCTTCTATCAACAACTTGGGACTGTTTGTTTTCTCTGCATACGCAATCACCTTATCCAATGTGCCATATATCTTCTCATCTTCATCCACCTTTCCATTCTCATTAAAATCTATTGGAACGATAGCAATACTATCTATCAGTTTGCGTGTCTTTAGGTCGTAGATAAAGCCCAGATTGTTGTATGATACCCCATTTACATCCTGCTTTACGGCTGCCAACAAATCTTTGTCATCACCTACAACCCCCACACCCTTGATGTCTTTCTGGTCACTACCAAAATGATTGGCAAACGACTGTGAGGCGCAGGCATTCTGCTTGCGTTTATAAACGGTAAACACGGCATCGGAAGCAATGTTGCTGGTACTTGTCTCACCAAAATAAACCTGTTTGAACGTGGCATCGTTAAAGCCTTTTTCTTGTAAGGTGGCAACATCGGCACGGCTACTGTTCACCACTGGCAATTGTACATACCTGCTTAATGTAATGGCAGTCTTTCCCGCTTTTATATCCGTTGGCGCCAATCGGTGTGATACGATGGATATATCCACACTATCGGCTGGTTGCCTGCTGTTTAGAATGAAATGCACATCAGGATGTTGTTTGGAATATTCATCTATCCACTTCTGGAATAGGGGATAGGTCAATCTCGTTCCTGCAATACGTATGGTCTGCGCATTGGTTTGTAATCCCGAGACCAAGACCCCTACGAGGGCGATGGTGCTAATGATTGTCTTTTTCATGTTGTTTAATCTAATTTATATGATGTAATTAATATGCGCTTATCTCAAATGGAATACCTGATAAATCTGTTGATACTGTCCATTATCTGGATCCAATCCATATAACCGCTTTGCATACCCCTCTGCAGCCTGTGTTTGTTTATTGTTTGCATAAGTGAAGATGATGGCATACAACAACGACTCGTCGTTGGGTTGTAGTGCCAAGCCCTTTTGTAAAATGCTTACCGACTTGGCAATGTTTCCTTCCTGCTGCAAGAGCAAGCCATAGTTGTAATAAAGCCTTGTATTGTGTGAATGAAGGCTTACTGCCTTTTCAAAAGCCGCCTTCGCCAATGCTTCCTGTTTCATCTCCACATACAAAAGCCCGATGCTATGCCATGCATCATCATTCTTATCATCAATCCTTACAACCAGCTGCAATGCAGCCATCGCTTCCTTGTTCTTGTGTTCTGCACTGTACACTGTTGCAAGGCTAAGGCGGGCAAGGCTTGCGAGGCTATCCTTTTGCAATGCCCGCTTGTAGAAACGTTCTGCTTCGGGCAGGTTGTTATTGGTATGATAATAATCACCAATCAGTATATTCCCATGGGCAAAGTCTGCTTGATATAGCAAATGATTTTCCAGCTCACCCTTCGCCTGTGACAGTTGAGCCTTATATTCTTGTGGCACATCCGCATCGGGGATGGTCTGTATCAAGGAAGCTGCCGCTATTCGCACTGCCCTTACTTTATCATTCAAAAGGGGCAATGCCTGTTGCAACCAACGCTCTGCCGGATGGTTCTGCAAACTTCTCAGGGCTTCATAACGTACCTGCGCATTGGCATCTTTCAGGCAGGCAAGCAGGCCATTGGTACTGTTACCCGTGCCTATATTACCCAAATAATTAGCGGCGGTGGCATGGATGATGGCAGGCACAGAAGTATCAGACAACAACTTCAAGAGGTGTCCTTCGCTTCCCTCATTCAGCAGGGAACCTGCTATCAGGTCTTCGGCAAAATGATACTTGCGCTTGCTACCATACCATTTGTCCACAGCACTTGCCGCCCATGTTGCCGTCTTGTCCTTGTGACAATTGTTGCAGGCATTGGGCGTGCCATACTTAACCGACAGATCTGGCCGCGGCACACGAAAACTATGGTCGTGCCTGATGTCATTACCCATATAGGTCGATGCTGGCATGTGACATCCCACACAGGTACTGCCAGTTGTGGTCTCTGCATGAAAGGTGTGTGCAGGCGTATTGTAACTTGGCGCGTGACATTGCAAACAGACCTGATTACCCGTGAGGTATAGCTTACCAGAATGCGGGTTGTGGCAGTTGTTGCAACTCACATTGTGGGCAAACATCTTGCTTTCCAGAAAGTTGGTGTAGTTATAATCCTCATCACGCATCTGCCCATCGGCATAAAAACGCTCGGTGGTGGGAATAGCAGGAATGTAATTATCCAAGAATTCACCGCTGTTAATCTTATTAGCAGAGATATTGGTTTTAACGGAATGACAGGGTGCACAGGTCTGTACGTGTTCCAATGCCGATGAGCTTGAACTAATATCAAGATACGAATGTGCCACCTTGTTACCTTGTTTATAAGCATCGCTCTGGATGTAGGTGATGTGATGTTTCCCAGCACCGTGGCACGATTCGCAGCTTACGTTTATCTCATTGAAAGTGGTATGATAGGTATCCGAATTGATGTCGTATTTCTTTTGCAGGTTGGTACTATGGCATTCCGCACACATCGTATTCCAGTTTTGGGCATTGCCAGTCCAATGCAGCCAATCGCCGGCAGGTATCTTCTTACCCGCATACTGATGGAACCATTTCTTCTGTCTCGCATCCCAACTTAGCCTGGTTGCCTGTAGCTTTCCCACATCTGTCTCTATCAGATATTGCTGCAACGGGAAGTAACCAAAGGTATATTTCACCTCATAATCATGGTTTTTGCCATCCGCACCTTCTGTATTGATGATGTACTTACCATCCCGTTTGGAAAACGAGGAAGTTACCCCATCTGCATGAAATGTGGCACCATTAAAATTACCTTCTACCGTACTGTCATTTGGCAATTGCATTGCCTTGAAATGATCTGACTGTTTCCAAAGATTATACTCCCCCTGATGACATGATTTACAAGCCTCATTACCCACAAATTCATTTGGTTCTTTTGCAATTGCATCTTCCTTAGAAGACTTCGGACTGCAATAATCAAACAGGGTGACCGTAGCAATACCAAGCACAATCAAAATTAATAAAGTGGTGGTTTGTTTATTAATGTGGGGAAGTGTCATAAATGATAAATAGCAAGTAAGATACAAAAGTAACTGCTAATGACAGCCAATAAGGAAACAAATACTCAGAACATAAATCCCTTCATGGCTGCCCATTGGTATTTGGCAGATTACGCTACCCGCAACTCACCATTATATCCTGGCACCTCATCCCCTACTTCCGGACCATTCTTTGCCAACTCACTGCCTTCTTTCTTCGACTTAAATATTGGCCAAAGGAACTGAGCATACCATTCTTCTGCCTTGTAATGTTTTAAGCCATAAGATTCGGGGAACTTACGGGTGATGATGCCTGTTTTGAAAATTACATCCCAGATAAAAAACATATTGCCAAAGTTTCCTTTGTAGTAGCCTACGCCATCGTCTGATGTATCTGCGTGGTGTGCATGATGGGTGGCAGGCGTAGAGATGAGGCGTTCTAAAACCCATGCAAAAGGATGCAATACCTTGTACTTATAAAATGGTTTATCCCACGCAATGCTAGAGTGTGCCGACAACGTAATGACCGACTTTATTACTAAAGTAAACAGTGCCGAGTAGCCAAGGCCTAAATAAACAAGTGTGGCTGTAAGGTATATCTGCGAAAAAAATACGGTATAAATAAAGTTTTGTCTGCTAGCCATTGCCATGCCCATATAAGGTGCAGAGTGGTGCGTGCGATGGAAGCGCCATAAAAAAGGCAGCTGATGATGTATGCGGTGATACCAATATTGGGTAAGATCATCGGCTATGGCTATCAAAAAGAAGCCACCCCAAAATGGTACCCAACAAAAGATATTTGCTGCATGTGGCAACAGATAAGGCAACACCTTCAAGGTGAACCAACCAGTAACTGGTGGCAACAATAGTTTTGGTGCTACAAAGCAAATGATGTCTATCTTGCGTTCACTCAGCTTCCATTTGTTTTCGTACAATCCAAAAGTAAACTCTACAATGCCTAATATTATGGTGAATGCTATAAAGCCCCAAGTATTTAATCCCTTTATGCCAGGTTCTATCACCTTCAAAAAATGAGGTGCATTGGCAGATTGTGTTTTTGGTGGGTTGAGCCAAGGTGTTTGGCCCGTGAAATGAAAATAGGCTATCAAAGCCAATACGGGTAGTGCATAGATAAATAGGCTGATACCTATGTCTTTCGCTATCTTTTTTGCCAAATTGTTGTTTAGTGCCATCGTCTTTTTATTTTTTTAATGAAGAAATTGTTTAATCAAGTACAATCCACCGCCAAGCAATAGCAGTGGCAGGATGATAGCCGCAATGCTGATGACTATCTTCTTGGTGAGGATGATGATGTCTTCTAATGTTATCATATTTGTTTGTTTTAATTGTGTTTTATCTGTTTTTAAAACCTAGACGCAACCTTTTTGCCTTATTATACTTCTGATGAAAACCTCATTTTGTATCTAAATATTAATTTGCTGCCACAGTCGTAACCGCTTTTTGGCGAAAACAACTGTTTGCTGCCACATCATTACGACCGTGACAGCAAACAAGACTATTTGCTGTCACATGATTACGACCGTGGCAGCAAACAAGACTATTTGCTGTCACATGATTACGACCGTGACAGTAAATAAGACTATTTGCTGCCACACGATTACGACTGTGGCAACAAACAAGACTATTTGCTGCCACATGATTACGACTGTGACAGTAAATAAGACTATTTGTTGCTACACCATTACGACCGTGGCAGCAAATCATTTATTATGTGCCAAAAGCAGTTTGATACTCACCGCAAAATATCTATTTAAACAAAGAACTTTTAAGAGATAAACTGCCAATCTTATTGTTTGTATTAATAAGATTGACAGTCATCATTTCAAACTAAAGAATGGCTGTTATCGCTGTTTAATCCATTAGTGCCTATCACTCCTTGCTTCCAAAAAATTCTTGGTACCCGGTCTCAACGTGCGTCCTTTCAGCACATCTGCCCAATCAACAAAAGGATAAATATTGTTCTTCTTTGCCTGCTCTTCAAATACTTTCTTCAACTCAGCCAATTTTTTTGGATTCTTAGCTGCCAAGTCATTAATCTCGTTGAAGTCTTCATTCAGGTTATACAATTCCCAAGTGTCTTTCTCAAAATCACCGTCAGGAATTGGTTGACCGGCTCTCTGATACCTTGCAAAGTCTATAAAATCTGGATGGTGTGCTGCCTCTGCTTTCCAACCATCTTTGTAGATAGAGCGGTTTCCAAAGATGTAGTAATGTTGAAGGGTGTGGCGAGAAGGCGCTGTGGCATTTTCGAACGAATAGGCCAACGATGTGCCTTGTATCTCTTGTTGTTTGATGCCACGGATTTCTGTAGGAATCGTGCCGCCAATAAACTCCAATGTAGTAGGCAATACGTCTATTACATGTCCATATTGATTGCGGATGCCTCCCTTTTCAGTTATTCCTTTCGGATAAAATACTATCAAAGGATTGTGTGTGCCACCTTCTGCGTTGGCATCTTGTTTCCACAATTTAAAAGGTGTGTTGGTTGCTTGAGCCCATCCTAGTGGATAGTTAGTTTCGTTGCCTAAAGCAGTACCAATTTCACCAATCCTGTCCAGATTCTCTTGGATATGTTGTTGCTCGGATACTTGTTTACCAAAAGCCGAACGCTCAATTACCCCATTGAATGTACCTTCCTTACTAGCACCATTGTCACCAATAATGACAAAGATTAAGGTATTATCCAGTTGTTTTATTTCTTTTAGATGATTAATCAATACACCTACTTCATGATCGGTATAGGTAAGGTAACCCGCATAAACTTCCATGAAACGAGCGTATAGCTTCTTCTCTTCTGGCGAAAGGGTTTCCCAAGCTTTAATGTCCTGATTACGTGCTGGCAATACCCCATTGGCAGGAACTACACCTAGTTTCTTTTGGTTTGCAAAGGTTTGCTCGCGATAAGCATCCCAACCAGCATCAAACTTTCCTTTGTACAAATTGCTCCATTCGGCACTCACTTGGTGAGGCGCATGAACAGCACCTGGTGAATAATACAAGAAAAAAGGTTTGTTTGGAGCAGCCTTCTTTTGACGGTCGATGTAGGCAATTGCTTTATCCGTAATTTGCTCGTTCAGGTGTCTGCCATCAGGTGTTACATGCACTTGGTCTTCCACCAGATCTGGCTTGTACTGATCGGTTTGAGAACCTAAGAATCCAAAGAAATGGTCGAAGCCTTTTCCGGTAGGCCAATGGTCAAAAGGCCCAGCATCTGTTGCCTCTTCGTCGGGAGTGATACCATATTTACCAACGGCAAAAGTGTTATAACCATTCTCACGCAATACCTCTGCAATAGTTCCTGCGGTTGAAGGCACACGACCATCCCAACCAGGGAAGCCCGCTGATGCGCCTATATGCGAGAATCCGCTTTCGTGAACCGCACCACTGTTACGACCCGTTAACAACGCCGAACGGGTGGGGGCACAGATAGCACAGGTGTGGAAGTTGGTGTAGCGCAAACCATTGTTGGCAAGGCTATCGAAAGTTGGTGTCTGAATAAGACCCCCAAACGTACTGGAGGCACCAAAGCCCACATCATCCAACAAAATCCAGACTACATTGGGCGCACCCATTGGTGCTTTTGGAAGTTCGGGCCAATACTCTTT
>CAITVK010000012.1 GCA_903895845.1 uncultured Chitinophagaceae bacterium | reverse complement strand
AGCATTACGGGTGATTATTCATGCTTGTTGCGTCATTATTCAAGCTTGTTGTGCGACTATTCAAGCATTCCACGTCATTAATTAAGCATTACGGATGATTATTTATGCTTGTTGCGTCATTATTTAAGCTTGTTGCGTCATTATTTAAGCTTAAATAATGACGTGGAATGCTTGAATAATGCGCTGTTGGAAAAGTTTTTTTAACAATGAAGTTGTTTATCTTTTTTTACTTTTTTATAGCAAATAATATGATTAATGCCATCCATTGTAATGCTCCGCCAAACTGCTCCTTTTGAATGGGGTGTGGCTGCCATCCAATTAGACTCTAGACAAATCAAGCCGTTTTTTATATCGCCTCATTGGGTTGATCCTTACCAATTTGAAAAAACCGTCCATGCACTTAAAAAAGGAATAACTAAATGACACACTTTATCTTCGTTGATGATTCCCACTTTTTTTGCTTTTTTAGCCTAAATCATTAACTATTTGGAATCAGTTTTATTGCATAAATAAACTTAAACAACTTCATGAACTAAAAAAGAAAAGGGCAAAGAGAATATTAAATTCTCTTTGCCCTTTTACCCAATCTTTATTTATTTATAAATTACTTAGATAATAATCCATCAATAGTGAAGCTGGCATAAACTAGTGCACCGATAGTCGGTCCACCTGCATATTGTATATACTTGGTATTTAGTAAATCTGTTGCACCCACTTTAACTGTAGATTTAATTTTAGGTAATCTCAGGTTAGCTTGGGCATCCAATGTGCTGAATGCACCTACATTTCCATTAACCAATTGGCTCTGCCAGTAGAAAGCATTTTGCCATTTCCATATAACGCTGAACCCTACATTCTTAATGACTTCTCTGTTTCCGATAGAAACATTGGTGCTCCAATCTGGTGTATTGAAACCTGTTTGAAATACATCATCATTATGGGCATCCGAAATTTTATTATAATTAACTGTTGCATTTGCCACAAACTTTTTATAGAAGCTATAAGTAACTCCCAAAGATGCTCCGTAATTATTATAATCATCTTTAGCATTTGTATATACTTTATACTTTGCAAGAGGAACAGAGTTAGGATTATTCTTTACAGCTGTTACTAATGATGATGCAGTAGCATCGCCAGGTGCTTGAATTTGCCCTCCAGCTGTATCTACAACAACATTCACTTGACCCAGGAACCCATTATAAATATTGGTGTAGGCATCAAAATCAATTACTAACTTGTTGTCTAGCAATACACTCTTATAACCGATTTCAAAAGAAGTAATCTTTTCTGGACGTGCATTTGGAAGATTTGCTTTTTGAAGAAGCCCCTTTGCACTATCACTCGAAGCCCCATTTTGAACGGCAGATTTAAATGAGTTATAAGATGAGGTGTAATAACTGTTGTCGAGGAATCCGAGTCCCTGATTAATGAAAGGCAAGCTACCCACCCTTCTTGTACCAGTATTGTTGACAAAAGATAACGCTTCGAACAAAGATGGGAAACGATAGCCTTGTTGGAAAGTAAAGCGGAAGTTATGGATATTGTTTAAGGTATAAACAGCAGCTACACGAGGCGTAAACTTAGGATCGAAATATGGATTATAATCTCCACGCAAAGAAGCAAATACTTTTAGTTTTTCATTTAGGAAAGTCTTTGTTGCTTGTGCAAAACCACCAAACTTTTTGTACAATACATCTTTTCCATAAGTACCATCAGGAAGTATGGAATCACGTGCAGTTACCGAGCGTGAGAAATCCACAAAGTTGTTACCATCTGGTATAACTTGATAAATCCTTGCATCACCACCAACCAATAAGCCAATTACCTTAACTCTTTTACTCAAATCCCATTGAGCATCTACATTATACAAATAACTACTCATTACCAATGCTGCACCACCAGTTTTAGAACCTGTAAGGTTCGTACTGGATTTAATATCCCAATTATTTATTCCTTTGATAACATTCACCAAGGAATCAAATGTTTTTGTACCAGGTACTGCCCTACTAGCATCAGCAGCAGTTCTTGCAGCAGCAGTTGCCGCAGCAAGATTTGCAGAGGTAAGTGGGCCGTTACTTTTTACAAAATTATTCAATGCTGCCGTATACTTAGCCCCCCAAGTTGAGTTACTTCCACCAGAATAAAGATCCAAGTTATCTGCCAAAGGTTTCAGGTTGTAAGAATTGCCTGTACCATCAATTGATACATAACCACGAACTACAAATTCATCACCTTTTACTTCAATCTTATGATTTTGCACAATTGCATTATTCAACTGTATCTTGTTTCCTCTCTGAAACACACCATCCATTTGACCTACACGGTAGTTATAGGAAATCTCTGAATGTTCGCTAAGTCTGTAGAACAATCCAGCATCAAACTTTAAGTTTCTCACTTCAGGTTGCACTAAATCCTTTTCCCAATAACCTGTTCTTGCAACATTTAATGTTCTATTTGCTACGCCATCAATAGTCAATTTAGAAATAGATACAACATTGTTTCCCGCAGCCGCATCATCTCCATATTTGTTCCAAGCATCATAGGCAACATTATTTGCGCCATTTAATGCAGGAAATTTTGGATTAGCAGTGGCTAGGTTATTAGGGTTCTGATCTGTTGTAGTATTAGACAACCAGTCTGTACCTTTCAAAAAACTAAAGTTTACTTTGTAGGCAAATCTATTGTTAATTACCTGCGCATAGCGAATGGCACCTTCAAAGAGTGCGCTAGTACTTCTACCCGTTCCGCCTAAATGATTAGCTCCTGATTTTAGGTAAACACTCAGCCCTGGACTAGTAAATGGATTTTTAGTAATCAGATTCGCCATACCATTAATAGCACTCATACCATACAACGCAGCCGATGCACCTGGTGTAATTTCCACACTAGCTATGTCCAACTCTGTTGGCCCGATAGCATTACCCAATGGTACGCCCAAAGTTGCAGACTGCATGTCTACCCCATCTACCAATTGCATGAAACGGAAGTTGTTAGGCACATTAAAGCCACGTGTATTAGGCACTTTGAAGGTTAGGCTTGATGTAATCATCTGTACACCTTTCACATTTTCCAACGCATCATAGAATCCAGGTGCAGGACTTTCTCTGATAGCACGGATATCTAACTTTTCGATAGCAACCGGGGATTTCAGAATGCTTTCGGCCACCCTTGAAGCGGTTACTACCACTTCCTTACCTAAAAATGTTTGTGTGGACAAAGCAATATTTAGTTTGGAATCAACGCCTGTTACCACGAATTCCTGTGGTTGATAACCAACAGAAGAAAATACAAGCGTAAAAGGAAATTTGGATTTAGTTTTCAATACAAACCTCCCTTTGCTATCAGTAACAGTTCCTGTAATAGCATCCTTAATTTGGATACTGACGCCTTGCAAAGGCTCATGCTTATCTTGGTCTATCACTTGCCCTGACACCTGAATCAGGTTGTTTCCTTGAGCTATCGATCCTAGGTGTAGCCCTAAAGTGAATGCGAATACTGCAATCAATTTCAAATTCAATCTTTGTACTAATTTACTCATAACGGTGGTTGTATTGTTTATTAAAAT
Organism: uncultured Chitinophagaceae bacterium; assembly: GCA_903895845.1. GTDB lineage: Bacteria > Bacteroidota > Bacteroidia > Chitinophagales > Chitinophagaceae > Parasediminibacterium. The sequence goes on along the minus strand of CAITVK010000012.1, from coordinate 7,755 downwards.
ATTTAAAAGTCTATTTTATTTGTAGGCTAATTAATTATAACTTTAATTATGCTGATAAAAAAAGATTTATGCCCCTAACGGCAGCAACAAGAAAATAAAGTGATACATGAATTGCAAACTTGAGTACGAGAAGGGGCTTTAATGCAGGAAGTAATAGGGCTTAGTGTAGCCACTTTGGTGTAAATATATATTGCTTCTTTATTCATTGGCGGCAAATATATACAAATCTACTAGACTAATGAACTTTTTACTGAAAAATTATTATTCCCTTTAAGTAGTCGCATTTATGCTAACTATAAAGAAGAAGAATTTAATTGATTTACAAGGTTGATTCTCTCCACTTTAAACAATTAAAATACAATTGCCCACAAAAGCACATGAAGGACAAAAAGGAATTGTAATTATTTTCCCTTTTTGTCCTTCATGTGCTTTTGTATCAAACGTATAACTCTCCTATTGCATGCCATCTACGCTGATAGAGACTTTGCCACTGGCAGTAATTAGCGTTACAATTGCGTTGGGTGTAAGGTTAATCTTACCGGGTGTCAACTGATTTACTTTCCCATTCACCCTTACTCCCTTTGTTGGCTGAGCATTGTTTAAATAACTTTTCAATGTCGCCTCTCCTTGCGCTAATTGATCTTTGATAGAATATCTGCAACTTTCTTTTATCTTTCTGGCAATCAATCCATGTGCAAACCAATCCCCGAGGGATAATAGCTTACTTTTTGAATCGAGTACAAAGTCCAGTTGATCAAAATATACTTCTTGCTTGCTAGAATCATAAGATGGAATGCCCGCCAGATAAAACTTACCAGTAACAGAACCAACCATGTCCAAAGCAACAATCATTTTACCGTCTTTACCCCACAATGCCACATCGGTGATGGTAACGGAACGACTGCCAGACTGAAAGGGTTTACCAGCAAAATTTTGCTTCATCAAAGCAGCTGCTGCGTCGTAGGTAACAATGCTGGCAACACTTACGCCAAAGTCGTCGGGCAACTTTTCTGCAGCTAACAGAATCAATTTATTCTTATCGAAGCTAAGTGTAGGCTTAGAGTTTACAGTTGTTTCCAAGTAGGCTTTCATCCCCATTACAATGCTTATTTTCTTGTTGGCAACCACAGCTTTATTGGTGTACAATTCCAGGGGTTGCATGGCAAACCACACATGATAATCGTTATTTACCTGTACAGGCTTACTTATCTGATCCAATGCATTGAGCACGTAAGGCTTTAAATCCACTGACTTTTCTATGGCATCATCTACCATTTTACCCAACTTCCCTTTAAACAAAGCAATAGCGGGATTAATGAGGTAAGTGATGGGAATATCTTTCCCAGCAATAGATATAGTGGGCGATTGCACCCAATCGATACCACCAATTTGTGTTTTGGTAGTCAGTTTCCAGTTATTAAATGCAACCAGACTGCTCAATTTGATATTCCCATTCAGGTTTATTTCTTTGGTATCATACAGCGATACGCCAAACTTATCTATTCCATAGCGCACTTTCACCCATATCTTCAATGGCAATACCATGTTAAGTTTTCCATTATTTTCATCAATCAGGATGGGAGCTTCTTTCCAAACACGCATCATCAGGTTATCGTCTTCTATCTTTTCATCGTCATAAATCAATCCATTCAAATACTTGTTGGTTTGATTTTGCAAGTCAGCCACAGCAACTTCCACCGGGAGATTCAGGTAAGATGTCTGCTTGTCATAAACCACATCGGTTGTATAACTAGGAGCAGGCTTGAGTGCTTCAATCTTTTTGGCGGTACCACAACTAAAGAGAAAACTGATACTAATTACAGTTAGAAAAGAATAGAAAGGTTGCTTCATTTAATTATAATTTACTGAATATATTTAATAAGAGATGAATTTAGTATTGGCTATTATAGATATTAATTGCATTACTGAAGTGTTTTTGGGCTCGACTACTTATGTGAATTGATACATAGAGAGGAACAAACGAAGCCAAAAATAATTTGCCACTTAAATTGTTACTGCTATTTAAAGTTACAATTCCACCAACAAAGCCTGCAAACCAAAGAACTCCAAACAAGTTGGATGATCCTTTAATTGAAGTATATCTATTGTATTCCTTGTATGCAGCAGGGTTGTTTATCAATTTATTCTTTACGTCGCAAATTGTGTAGATACTATCATTACAAATATATCCGCCTCCGATATATATATGATTTGGCTTGATCGTATGAAGAGTCCTAGTAGTATCTTGAGCATATAAACCAAGAGCAAAACAAACTAGAATTGATAACAGTATAGATTTTAGCATTGCTATTTATTTCGCACAAAAATAGCCTTGCAGGCTATATGATAGGCGCATAAATAATGTTTTTATGACTAATTTAATATCGAAACACCACCTTTTAGCTCCTAAAACCCACTTATTGCAAATGCACGGTGTCTGAATTAACTTTTAAGGCATCTGTTCACGTGAACAGATCGTTTAAATAACTTTTGAGGCACCTGTTCACGTGAACAGGTCTTTTAAATAACTTTTGAGACACCTGTTCACGTGAACAGGTCTTTTTAAATAACTTTTGAAGCACCTGTTCATGTGAACAGGTCGTTTAAATAACTTTTGAAGCGCCTGTTCACGTGAACAGATGTGTTTATTTCTATTAAAAAGAGTCCAGATTGTTTTAAATAGATAAATTATATAAGAAGGTCTCCTTTATATTTGCCATCCCCTATAATGGATCGCTAGCTCAGTTGGTTTAGAGCACCACGTCGACAACGTGGGGGTCACTGGTTCGAGCCCAGTGCGGTCCACACAAACTTTTTATTTATTAGGTTCAGGTTACTAGTTACAAGTTAGTACAAAAAAAAATACACCCTTAAACAAGGATGTACAGATTATAAGGCATCAAGAGTAACAGATTTGAAACGAAGATAGTTACTACAAATACACCAACCCTCTTCTCCCCTCCTCTGTGGACAAGTAAGTATCTTACTGCACGATTATCAACAAAAGACTACAGAATATAGATTGCTGGCAACCTGTAAGCTATAACCTGCAACCACTTACAACCGTTGCTTTAAAATACTTATCATTTCTGGTTTCCAATTATTGAATGTATTGTTTAGAATGTGTGTGCGGGCCTCGGTGACTAACCAAAGATAGAATGCCAGATTATGTATACTTGCAATCTGCAGTGCCAATATCTCATTGGAAACAAACAAATGCCGTACATACGCTTTGCTGTAATATTGACTGGTTGGGCAAGGAATACCATCATCAAGACAACTAAAATCGGTGGCCCATTTTTTATTTCGGATATTGATTACGCCTTTTGAAGTGAACAACATGCCATTGCGGCCATTGCGGGTAGGCATCACACAATCGAACATATCCACCCCCAATGAGATGTTTTCCAAAATATTCCAAGGTGTTCCCACGCCCATCAGGTAACGAGGTTTATCAGTTGGGAGAATATCGCAACACAACTCAGTAAAGTCATACATCATCTGTTCGGGTTCTCCAACACTTAATCCCCCAATGGCATTACCTGTCGCATTTTTACTAGCAATATACTCTGCAGAAGCCTTTCTCAAATCCTGATAAGTACTACCTTGTACAATAGGAAAAAGGTTTTGTGTGTGACCGTATTTGTCAGGTGTTTCTTCCAATCTTTTAAAGCATCTATCCAGCCAACGATGTGTGAGGTGCATACTCCTCTGGGCATATCCATACTCACTTGGATAGGGCGGACATTCATCGAAAGCCATAATGATATCGCCTCCAATGCTACGCTGAATATCCATCACCTTTTCGGGAGTGAACAGGTGACGACTACCGTCAATATGACTTTGGAACAAAGCACCTTCTTCAGTAAGTTTTCTATTGGCAGCCAATGAAAACACTTGGTAGCCACCACTATCGGTAAGTATTGGCCTGTCCCAACCCATAAATTTATGCAGTCCACCAGCTGCTTCCAGTATTTCAGTGCCAGGACGCAAGTAAAGATGATAGGTATTGCCAAGAATTATATGTGCCTTTATATCTTCCTTTAGTTGCAGTTGGGTAACGGCCTTCACGCTACCCACTGTGCCAACAGGCATAAAGATAGGCGTATTGATAGTGCCATGATCGGTGGTTATTACACCAGACCTAGCTTTACTATTGGTATCCGTATTCTGTAATTGAAATTGTAATGCCGACATCGGGCAAAAATAGGGGAAGGATTAAGTTAATTAAATAGTACGATTTACTAAAAGATAAATACTTCAATCATTTTAGGCCGGTAACGTTACCACAACTTTTATCTTGTTTCTACTATCAAAACAATATTTTTGAGCATTAATTTTTGTTGCTGATACCAGATTGCTTATTACCCTTTAAAATTCATTTGGTGTAAATACAACAATTGGCAGTAAAAATTATCTGGTTATTATTCAATAAACACATACTAAATAAAAAAAAATGTCACGAAAGATTATTTCTTACTTAATGCTATTATCCTGTTCACCTATACTAATTTTCGCTAATAACTTTACTGTTAGTACTAAAACAAATTTGGTAAACAAAGTAGCATCGGCAAAACCCGGTGACACCATTACTGTTGCTAATGGAACTTATAATTGGGGGCAAGTGAGTTTAACAAATAACAATGGGAATGCAACCTCTGCATGGATTGTCATAAAGGCTCAAATACCTAATGGGGTGATATTCAGCGGAGGTACGTTTTTGCAATTTGGCGGCTATCATTTGATGGTTACAGGTTTTAAGTTTGCCAATGGCACATCAGGAGCCGACGATGTAATACAATTTAGAAATTCTTCTAGGTCAAATGCAGTCGAAGCATATTACTGTCGGTTGAACAATGTAACAATAGACAGTTACAATAGTGATACCGCAGGATGCCAGTTATCACCACCTGCAGTTACTGATACTTTAAACAGATGGGTATGCTTTTATGGCAAGCATAACCGCATGGATCATTGTACTTTTATAAATAAATACAATGGAGGACCAACCGTAGCAGTTATTTATGACAGTGCCAGTTATCCGGGTGGTGGATTTAGCACCTATCATTTAATTGATTCAAACTATTTTAAAATTCGTGGTTGGCAAGGAGGTAATGAAGGAGAGACAATACGTGTTGGGCTTGGAAGCATGTCTAATAATGATGGATTTAATATTATTGAGCACAATCTAATTCAATATGGCACATCTTCTGACCCTGAGATATTCTCTAATAAATCTAACTGGAATACCTATCGCTACAACACAATTAAAGATGCTACTGGAAGTATCACCATGAGGCAAGGACGTTATAATAGTGTTTATGGAAATTTTATTTTAAAAACAACAGCATCTAAAATAAAGTCATCCCAATTTGGTATCAGGGTAATAGATAAAGGCCAGAAGGTTTTTAATAATTACATAGAAGGATTAAATGGCAATTCCGGCAAATTAGAAGTAACACAATGCCCTATAGTAATTTTTAGTGGACAATCTCCTGCCGTTGGTTTAAATCCTTCGATCCCAGGTTATTATTCTGCCGATAGCAGTATAATTGCTTTTAATACAATCGTAAATTGTTATGGCGGTGCGGGCATTCAGATTGGTTTGGGGAAGGCAGATAAAGGAGTCAGTGCCCCTTTCAAGCCGCAAGGCCTTGTAATAGCCAATAATATAATAAATATGGCAAAAGGACAAGCAATTGCAATAGACACAACTGTATATCCAACTGCAACAGACTCGTTTAGCGGGGTTTCGAATAGTTTGCCAGTTAATTATTTCGCCGAAGGAAACATTTATGGAGCCCCTTCATTTGGATTTAATAATACAACCGGTTTTGCCAATCAGACCTTAACGTTTGGCAAAAGAACCAATGGTATATTGCCCCCACCTTCATCAATAGCAGGAACAGCGATAAATAGTTTAAACTATGATTCTTTATTAAGTGGTATAGATGCCTTAGGAAAAAAACGCATTTCACCTTATTCTGTTGGCGCTATAGAAGTAAGTGGCACAGGAAACATAGTTACTTATCCCTTAGATTCCACAATGGTGGGTGCTGGAACACCAATCATTCCATTACCTGTTTCAATAGTTAGTTTTACCGGACAACTGAGCGATGGAAGTGTGAAACTAAATTGGAAGGTTGCTAATGAGGTAGGTACTTACGCTTATGCAATTGAATACAGCATTGATGGCAACAACTTTAGCTCTATTGGGCAATTGCTTGCACAAGACAAAACAATTTACTACTACTTAGCCACCCTTTGTGCTAATCAAAATAATTATTACCGTTTGAGAATTGTTTCTGAGGATGGTTCTGTCAGTTATTCTAGTGCGATATTGTTTAGCAATTCTACTGATAAACCTGTGCTCAGCCTGTATCCCAACCCCGTACGAGGGAATATGACACTTTCTGCTTCTCACATTAAACCAAATGCACAAATGATTATTGTGGACATTCTTGGTAGAACTATCAAAACTTCAAAGATTGAGAATGGAATGAACCCCATCAACGTTGAAGGATTACATTCTGGCTCTTACTACATTTCTTTAATTGAAAATGGAATGGCAACAGGCAATATCCCCTTCATCGTTCAGAAATAAGCGTTAAATAAACTACCATCAGCTAGAACCCAATGGTAGTTTTATTTTGTTTTTTTTAGCAAAACAATGTAGGAAGGATAGTGATCACTATAACCACCACGATAAATAAAGCCATCCCAAGTACGCATAGGATAGCCTTTTCGGACACCTCTGTTTTCTGTCATGAACTCTTTATTAAACACAAATTGCTTGTAAAAGAAGAAGCCGTCCTGTTGCTTGTTTAGCCAAGGATAGGTAAGTAAAATCTGGTCGAATAAACTCCAACAATCATTGTAAGCCAAAGTACCAATACCTTTGTTATACAACTCAGCCCATGGGTTATAAACATCCCCTTCCTTTACATCTTGGACTCTTGCCTTGGCATTCAAAACTCTGGTAATGGAGGGGCTAATAGGGTCGTCATTTAAATCTCCCATAACAATTGTTTTCGCATTGGGTGTATTTTTTTCAATCAAAGCTAGTTGAATTTTGCATACTGCTGCGGCAGCAGCTCTTGCGGAAGCGCTTTTACCCTCCCCTCCTAGTTTACTTGGCCAATGATTGACCAATATATTAATTTCCTCACCATCTAATTTGCCTCTCACCCAAAGTATATCCCTTGTGTATCTGGCATACTTGGATCTTCCAGGCAATTGAACAAACAAAGGCTTACTTTCTTCAACCACAAAATACTTTGGGTTATAAATTAATGCAACATCAATTCCACGTGGATCCCTACTATCATAATGTACAATTTGATAACTGCACCTCAATAATGAAGGACTATGTATCAAATCTCTTAATACTGTATCATTTTCTATTTCTGCCACACCAAGCAAGGCAGGTCCATCCCTATTAACATCAACTCCAATTTGAGAAATAACGGTAGCTAATTTCTTTACTTTATCCAGATAAATAGCTGTATTATATTTATAAGCACCTGCTGGTGTAAAATCTATATCGTTAATCATTGGATTGTGAACGGTATCATAGAAATTTTCGCAATTATAAAAAGCTACAATCGCTACTTTATAATTTTGTTTTTGTTGGGCCAGAACAATTATTGGCAATAAAGCAAGCAATAAAATCCTTTTCATTTTTCTCTAATTCAAGTAAATATATACCGCTTGCAATGTAAAATTTTTATTTTTTGTATAAATAAATTAATATTT
>CAITVK010000011.1 GCA_903895845.1 uncultured Chitinophagaceae bacterium | reverse complement strand
TACAATGTCAGACATCGCAACTAAAGTAAAGAAAATCATCGTAGACAAATTAGGTGTAGACGAAGCTGAGGTAACAAATGAAGCGTCTTTCACTAATGATCTTGGTGCAGATTCTTTAGATACCGTTGAATTAATCATGGAGTTTGAAAAAGAATTCAACATTTCAATTCCGGATGAACAAGCAGAAACCATCACTACTGTTGGTCAGGCGGTTACTTACTTGGAAGAAAACGCTAAGTAATAAACTTTATTACTGAAGCAATATTATAATCCGCCAGTTTTGAGGCTTATGCCATCATAACGGCGGATTTTCACTTAAAAGGGTTTTAAGCCGTATGGAATTGAAACGAGTTGTAGTAACTGGTATGGGGGCATTAACTCCATTAGGTAACAATATAGACGAGTATTGGAATGGATTGATAAATGGTGTGTCTGGGGCTGCTATGACCACAAACTTTAATGCTTCCAAATTTAAAACACGATTTGCTTGCGAGATAAAAGGATTTGATCCTACTCAGCACATGAATGTGAAGGAAGCAAGAAAATTAGACCGCTTCGCACAGATTGCGCTTGTGGCCAGCGATATGGCTGTTGCCGATTCTAACATAACACACGAAAATGTTGATATTGATCGTGTTGGTGTCATATTCGCAAGTGGCATTGGTGGTTTGATTACCTTTCAGGAAGAAGTAATCAACTTTGCAAGCGGAGATGGGACTCCTCGCTTTAACCCCTTCTTCATTCCTAAAATGATATTGGATATTGCCGCAGGGCAAATATCTATGAAACATGGTTTCCGTGGACCAAACTATGCTGTAGTGAGTGCTTGTGCAAGTAGTACTAATGCTATCATCTCTGCATTCGATACCATTCGTTTAGGAAAAGCTGATGTTGTTTTGACTGGTGGCTCTGAAGCAGTGATAAGTGAAGCGGGTGTTGGCGGTTTCAATGCCATGAAAGCAATGAGTGAGCGCAACGATGATCCTACAACTGCTAGCCGTCCTTATGACAAAGACCGTGATGGTTTTGTGATGGGAGAAGCTGCTGGTGTTTTGGTATTAGAAGAATATGAACACGCCATTAAACGTGGTGCAAAAATATATTGTGAAATAGCTGGTGGCGGTGCTACTGCTGATGCCTATCATCTTACTGCTCCTCATCCAGAAGGATTGGGTGCAAAGAATGTAATGTTTGCTGCATTGGCTGATGCTGGAATGAAACCAGAAGACATAGATTACATCAATACACACGGCACCTCTACCCCAATTGGTGACGTGGCAGAGGCAAAGGCAATCACACAGGTTTTTGGAGAACATGCTTATAACTTAAATATAAGCAGTACCAAATCTATGACTGGTCATTGCCTTGGTGCAGCAGGTGTGATAGAGGCAATTGCTTGTATTAAAAGTGTGATTCACAATATTGTTCCTCCAACAATCAACCACTTTACCGATGATCCGGCATTGGATCCTAAATTAAACTTCACATTCAACAAGGCTCAAGCAAGAACGGTAAATGCCGCCTTGAGTAATACGTTTGGTTTTGGAGGTCACAATGCGTGTGTTATCGTAAAAAAATACATACCCTAATTAATTATTGTGCAAGTAATAGAGCGCTTCTTTGGTAACAAAAATGCTGATGTAAAATCCTTCAAGAAAAGTATAGTCAATATATTGGGCATTAAACCCGACAATATAGTTATCTACAAGGCAGCACTTAGTCATCGAAGCGTAAAGGAATCTCCCGAAGAAAACAATGAACGGTTGGAATATTTGGGAGATGCCATCCTTAGTGCCGTCGTTGCAGATTATCTTTTTAAGCGTTATCCTTACAAGGGCGAAGGTTTTTTGACTGAAATGCGCAGCAAGATGGTAAACCGTCAGCAGTTGAATGATATTGCTGTGAAAATGGGCATCAAAAAGATTGCACTATTCAATAAGCTAGATAATGCACTAAAAAACAGCCACATATTTGGCAATACCCTCGAAGCCATTGTTGGCGCAGTCTATATAGACAAAGGCTATAAAAAAACCCAAGCATGGATTCTAAAACAAATCATCATCCCACACATGTTTGTAGATGATCTGGAACTGATAGACATCAATCTGAAAAATAAACTGATTGGTTGGGCAAGCAAAAACAACAAAATACTTACGTTCGATTTACACGAAGAAAGACTAGAAGGAACCCGTCGCATCTTTATAATCAAAACTGTTTTGGATGGCGAAATACTCTCCGAGGGAAAAGGCTTCAATAAAAAAGATGCTAGCCAAATAGCTGCCATTGCTGCTGTAGAGAAATTGGGATTGGCGTAGGCGTCTCCGTTCTAAAATAGGCATTTAAAAGATTTTAGATGGGTATGTTTTTTAATTAATAGTATCAGCAAGGTATGTTGACTGTTGAAAATTTGCGTGAGGGATTGAAATGGAAATCCCGATCCTGTGCTGCGGGGGTATGCCAAAAGCAAAATATGAAATAGGAGGTATGAAATATCATTTCTACCCATACCTCAAATCTCCTATTTTGGTTATCAGGAAAAGAGGTGATAGACCAACCAACTCATGGAATAAGCCAATAAAGTCATGTAAACGAATTGGATGGCAGGCCATTTCCAGCTTTTGGTTTCACGCTTTACCACTGCCAACGTACTCATACACTGCATGGCTAACACATAAAAAACCATCAACGAAAGTGCTGCGGGTAGGGTATAGACCTTGCTGCCATCGGGGTGACGGGCTGCTTGTAATTTCTCTCGCAGTGATGAATTATTTTCTTCTTCCACACTATAAAGCGTTGCCATCGTACCCACAAAAACTTCCCGAGCAGCAAAAGAAGTGATGAGGGCAATGCCAATTTTCCAATCATAACCCAATGGTTTGATAGCAGGTTCAATCGCTTTTCCTAAGATGCCCGCATAGGAATTTTGAAGCTTCTCAGATGACAACTGTCTGTTTAGTTCATTCTTTTGCTCGGGGTGTTGTTGAACGGCTATAGTGTACTTGTCTTTGAGATTGGCTATTCTATTGCCTGGTCCAAATGAACTGAGGAACCATAACAAGAGACTGATGGTGATGATGATCCGACCCGCATCGTGTATGAATATCTTTGCCTTCTCGACCATCGTAATACCTGCATTCTTCCAACGAGGGCTACGGTAAACGGGTAATTCGAGAATAAAAAAGCTCTTCTCTTTGATATGAATAAACCATTTGGCTACAAAACTGACTATGAGTGCCATCACTGTTCCTAAAAGATAGAGCGCCATCATTACCAAGCCTTGCAGGCTGAGGAAACCAAAGTAATATTTGTTGTCGATGACCAGCGAAATGAGGATGGTATAGACCGGAAGTCGCGCACTACAACTCATGAGCGGCGTGATGAGGATGGTAAGTAATCGCTCTTTTTTATTTTCGATATTGCGGGTACTCATGATGGCAGGAACGGCACAGGCAAAACCACTAATCATAGGCATAACACTCTTGCCGTTGAGTCCTACTTTGCGCATGAGTTTATCGGTCAGGAAACTGATACGCGCCATATATCCTGTGTCTTCCAAGAGGGTAATCAGTCCAAATAAAATCATTATCTGCGGAATGAAAACCATGATACCACTGAGTCCGGCCACTAAACCATTCACCAACAAATCGCTCCACCATGCAGCAGGCAATTGACCGTTGAGGTAAGTGGCTATTTGTTGAAAGACCCACTCGATGCCGTCCATCGGGAACTGTGCCAACCAGAATATGCTTTGAAATAAAAGGAATAAAACGGTGATGAGAATCAGATAACCCCATGTGCGGTGAAGCAAAATGTTGTCTAGCTTCTCGGTAAAGAGCTTTTTCTCCAACGGATCAGGTTCTACCACATTTTGCCCCATCGTTGTTTTGATACGCTGGTAGCGTTGCATGATTTCTTCGGCCTGCGTCTTGGTGGGGTTGAAGTTATTATCTATCTCAATCTGCTCAATGGCTTCCTGTTGTTGGTCGGACAATGGGAAGTTTTCGTGGTTGATGAGGTAATGTATGGCAGCATAGTCACTCAATTGAGGAAAAAGCTTTTGTACCTCAACAATAGCGTTTGGTGCAAGATTTTCTGCATCAATGAAGTAACGCTGAAATTTTTTGCTGGTAGCTTTAGAAGCCCTTGCCAATACTTTTTTTAATTCGGAGAGCCCTTTGTTCTTCCTCGGATTAACCAGAACAACGGGAACGCCCAAGTCGGTTGCCAAACCGTTTACATCTATCTTGATTCCCTTCTTTTCTGCCAGATCGTTCATGGTCAGAGCCAATACTACTGGAATCTTAAGGTCGAGTATCTGACTACAAAAGAGCAGGTTACGCTTGAGGTTGCTAGCATCGGCAACAAGTAAAACCAGATCAGGTTTTACTTCTTCGGTGTCGGCATTCATCAATACTTTGTAAGCCACCCATTCATCCGCACGACGGGGATAGAGGCTATACGTACCGGGAAGGTCTATGAGTTCTGCTTTGGTTTCTTCATCTAGGTTAATAAATCCTGTTTTCTTATCGACGGTAACGCCAGGGAAGTTGCCCACCTGTTGGTTGAGACCAGTTAAGGCATTGAACAGTGATGTTTTGCCACTGTTTGGGTTGCCTACCAGTGCGATATGTAAGGGTGAATTTTTCAATCAGCGGCAAATGTAACTCTACAGAATGGTATTACCTTACGATATGGGTAATTGGGAGTATCAGAATCGGGAAAGAATTAGATTTAGGGAAGAGAGGGATAAGGCGTAAGGAATAAGATTTTGCCACAAAGACGGGAAGTTAGAAAGGGACACTAAGGCGTGGTTTACTTTTTCCTTTGTTTTTCAATAAAGTTTACAATCTGTCTTTGACCTGTAATCAAAAATAGTCCTATTGCTATTTTTACTAAAGATAAATAGATGTATACAGGATTTGGGGCTTTCTGGTTATATAACTTTTTCTCTTGAAAATACACATAGACTTGATGTAAACAAGTTGGTATTTGTTCAGAAATCAGTAACCCGCCTATTATAATTATTGATATATTAATTATGGTTGATCGATGTACATTCATTGGAATTGTTTCCTGATCAAAGCCTTTGTATAACTTAAGTTTTTCAACAACAACTTCAGTTTTAAAAATTAGAAAGTATGGAAGAAAAGCGCAAGCACTCAGTACTATTAAATCAATAGAAAGAAAACCAATAATTTCCATCACAGACGTTGAACTGCTACCATTAGGAATAATGGCTATTATAAATTGTGGAATTATAAACAATAAGTCCTTAATAAGAAAAATGCCTAGTATTTTAAGGATGACATTGAAAAGGCTTCTAGGTGTCATGTGATTGTGTTTAAATTGTTAGAACACAAATATATACTCCCAGTACCATACATCAGTTCTTAAACCAAAATCCCTCACCTAATTCATTTAGGTGGTCACCCAAACAATAAAGGTGACCACCTTTATTATCCAAATCCAGATATTATCAATCCTAACTACCCCCTCAATTGCGCATTACCCTCGTAAATATGGATTGTTCTTTATTTCATGCCCGATGGTGGTGGTGCTTCCGTGCCCATTGTACACCAAGGTGGTTGGTGGAAGCGTAAATAGCTTGGTTTGGATGCTTGTTATTAGTGTATCGAAGTCGCCACCGGGCAAATCGGTCCTGCCAATGCTTTCTTTAAACAACACATCGCCACTGATTACGAATCCTTGCTTCTCGCAGTAAAAACTAAGGCTTCCTGGTGAATGCCCCGGCGTGAGTAGGACTGAAAACTGGTCATCATCAAGAAAAATAACAGTATCCTCTTCTATAAAATGCAATGGGCCGGTGTAATTATCTGTCGATAATCCCCAACGCTGCGCACTCTGGGGAGCAAAGTCCAACACTTGTTTTTCTTGTGGATGCAAGTGTAATTCCAACCCATAAGTTTTATAAACCCACTTATTACCAAAAACATGATCGAGGTGGCAATGGGTGTTGATTAACTGAACCGGGGTAAGTTTTTTTGTTTCGATAAATGTCTGAAGCGTACGTTGCTCCTCGGAGAAATAACAGCCCGGATCGATGATGATGGCATTGCCCTTTTCGTTGTAAACCACATACGTGTTTTCACTTGCAGGATTGAATGTAAAGCTTTGAACAGTGAGCATTTTTTCGTTTTTAAATTATTTTATACCTGAATTACCTAATTTTAACAGCGTTACAACTAAACATTTGCAGCGACAAGACCGAATAAAGTATTTTTACCTACTTAAAATTTTATCACAAGGCATACAAGGGTTTATACAAAGACACAAAAGAACTAAATTATATATTCAACAATTGTGTTCCTCGTGTTTTTTACTTGGTGTACTTTGTGGTAAAAAATAAATAAAGAACTCAATAGCATTTATGCGAAAATATATAAGCAGTCGATTAATTTTTGGGATACTCCTATTAATTTTTCCTTTTACGATGATGGCGCAAGTGAATAGCGTTGTCTTTGGAAGGAACAGACTTCAATTCAAAAAGTTCCAATGGAAATTTTATCAATCCAAACATTTCAATACTTATGTCTCACAAGGTGGTACTGAATTAGGAAAATATGTATCGCAGGTGGCTGAGGAAGAACTGCCGTCTCTGGAGGGATTTATAGAATATTCACTAGAAAAAAAGACAGATGTAATTGTATATAACAGTTACGACGACTACAAACAAAGCAACATTGGACTTGGGTTGGATACAAAAAATGAAGGAGGAACCACCAATCTGGTAAACAATAAACTAGTTGTTTATTTTGATGGAAACCATACCAACCTGAAGCGACAAATACGAGAAGGAATAGCAAAAGTGTTGACCGCCAACATACTATTTGGCGAAAACATTGGTGAATTTGCCAGTAATCAGGCACTGCTAGATTTGCCAGTCTGGCTCACAGATGGTTATATTGCTTATGCTGCCGAGCCTTGGAACACCACCTTGGACGATCAATTGAAAGAAGTGATGCAAGCAGGTGATTATACCAAATTTTACTCCTTTGCGTATGAGAAACCACAATTGGCGGGTCATGCTTTCTGGTATTATATTGCCGAGAAGTACAAACCAGAGAATGTTACCTATTTCTTTTATCTGGCACGCATCTATAAGAGTTTAAACAAGGCATCTCAAAAAATATGTAAGAAAAAACTGAAAGAGGTGTTGTCGGACTTTATGACTTTTGAACAGGAAAAGTATGATAACGATGTTGCAAAACGTAAGAATAATCCAAAAGGAAGTATTAGCGTATCGGAAGATGTGAGTAAAAATGAGTACTATCGTTTTCAGGTAAACCCCAACAATCGCAATAATACTTATGCCGAAGTTGAGTTTAAGAAAGGGATTTATAAAGTGAAACTAATTGATGCCGATGGTGAAGAACATACTTTACTGGAGAGAGGAGTACTTACCTACCAAGGAGATATCAATCCCAATTACCCCATTCTTTCTTGGGATGTGAAGGGGCGAGACTTGTTGGTAATCTATTGGGAAGCAGGAAAAACAAAGATGTTTGTGTATGATCTGGTGGCAGGATACAAAAAAGACATTCAAACAATAGATTATTTTGACCAGATTTTGGATGCGTCTTTTATGCTCGATCCAAACACGGTTGTATTGAGTGCTGTAAAGAATGGACATTCGGATATTTATACTTATAAGATTGAAGAACGAGAGATTAAGCAAATTACCAATGATGCCTTCGATGATTTGAATCCGACGTTTGTTTCATTTCCAAATAAAACGGGTATTATCTTTTCATCAAATCGTCCTAATGGCAACAATTTAAAAGATACTACCCTGCCAAGCCGCTATCGTTTCAACATCTTTATGGTTGATATTTTGAATAATGGTCCAGGCAAACAGATAACACAACTAACCAATATGCCTCATGGCAATGCATACTTTCCGATGCAGTATAATACCAGCCATTTTACTTTTGTTTCAGACGAAAATGGTATCGCCAACAGATGGGCAGGCTTTTTCTCCACTCAAAGGAATGGATTGGATACGGTATATAAAATTGGAGATGAACTACTAAGAAACCCAACGCCTAAGGAATTAGATTCTACCCTAGCTGCTTGGCAAAGGCAAGAGCCAGACAGCATTGGATATTATCAGGCATATAAAGATTCGGCTTATGCTTTTCCAATAACCAATTATTCCAATTCTATTTTGGAAACCAGAATTGCAGGTAACAATGGACAAATCAGTGAAACAAAACTAGACGGGGATTATAAAAATCTCTATAAGCTGAAGGTGAATGAAGAAGCATTAAAAAACAGGAATATCAAAGTGCCGCTCACCACGTACATGAAAAGCATTGTACAGGCAGACAAAGGCGAGGAGGGTAAGGCAACAGTTTATAATAAAGGAGCAGCAGAAGATACCCAAAAGAGTCAGGCAAGTAACTTCTTTCAGAATGAGTTTGCTGATGACAAGCCAGATTCAACAGTTACGTCTTTAATAGAGAGATCAAAGCTTGCTGCAAGGAAAGAAAATAGCTTATCAAAATCGAAGTTGTTTAACTATGACTATCGTTTTCAGGCTGATAAGGTTTCGCTAGGCTTATCAAATAATATTCTTGTAAGCAGGTATCAACAGTATCAAGGAGGTCAGGGACCCGTAGTACTTAACAATGGTGCAGATTTAAACTTTGATTTTAATGTTTCAACCAGCGATATCTTCGAGGATATTAGGTTTTTGGGGGGAATTAGATTCGATGCGTCCAACTTAGGGGGGAAAGATTGTTTCTTTTCTTTTGTCAATAATAAGCGGATGATAGATTGGGGGCTTACATATTATAGAAGCAACTCTAGTACCGTTACACCAATAACCACGATTCCAAATGTTTCTGATGAAGTTATTGCTAATTTGTACACCAACATTTACCAGCTTAATTTCTCACTCCCTATCAATGAAGTAAAAAGCATCCGGACAAGTTTTGCCTATCGAACAGACAGGACAATCACCATAGCCGACGGAAACCAGCAATCACTACTTGGTGGTGTAGCCACGCTAACAAACCCGGATGTTTTGCAACAATATCTTCTCTCACATATAGAATATGTTCACGATAACACCCTCAATCCTACTCAAAACATCTGGAATGGATTGAGGTATAAGATATATTATGATGTGAATACCCCAATTGGGGTTTCTCAGGGAATTGAAAAAAGCACGTACAATTTTGGCTATGACGTGCGTTACTATAAGTCAATATACAGAAACTTTATATGGGCGGCGAGGGGAGCAGCAGACTTTAGTTGGGGAAAAGAAAAGATAGTTTATTATCTAGGCGGAGTGGATGGATGGACTAGTTTTTTTGGCTTTGGTGGTCCACAATTTAATCCAAATCAACCCAAAGATCCCAACTATGCTTTTCAGTCACTGGCTGTAAATATGCGTGGTTACATACAAAACATAGCTAACGGCAACAATGCTGTTGTGTTTAATAGCGAGTTCAGGCTTCCTGTTTTCAGTACGTTTATTGATAAGCCTATAAACAATGCCTTCATCAGAAACTTTCAGGTAGTACAGTTTTTCGATTTAGGTACCGCTTGGAATGGTTTGTATAATGGCATTACACGGCCTACACAAACATATACACAGGGACCTGTAGCAGTAAAAATAGACGCAGGTGGTATTGGCCCCTTTGCTGCGGGGTATGGTTTTGGTGTTCGGAGCAATCTATTGGGCTACTTTATGAAATTGGATACAGCCTGGCCAATGAAAGGATTCTTTTTGGGTAAACCAATCTGGTATTTCTCACTTGGCTTCGATTTTTAAAGGTTATAAGTACTAAGTAATAGGTTATAACTAAACCTTTTGCTTGGTACTTACTACTTATTACTTACTACTTACGACTGAAAAGATGAATATAAAAATTGGTGACTACAACCTGATGAAGGTGCAGAGAATACTAGAGTTTGGAGTGTATCTGGACGATGGCAAAAAGGGAATCTTGCTGCCAAACAGATGGGTGCCTGAAAATACCAAAGTAGGCGATGAAATAACAGTTTTTATCTGCCACGACTCCGAGGATAGGTTGATTGCAACTACCCTGAAAAGCAAAGCAAAAGTTGGCGACATTGCCTTTTTGAATGTAAGAACTGTTACCGAGATAGGCGCTTTTCTAGATTTGGGATTGATGAAAGACTTATTCGTTCCGCGTTCTCAACAAAGAGGTGAAATGATTGTGGGTGGAAACTATTTTGTACTCGTAAAGATTGATGAAAGAACCAATCGTTTGGTTGGTACAGAATGGTTTGAACATGAATTGAGTAATGATGAACTCACTGTAAAAGAATTAGAAGAGGTAGACCTGAAAGTGTATAGAAAAACAGAAATTGGCTATGCTGTTATTGTGAACGATAAACACCTGGGACTAATCTATGACAACGAAATATACCGCCCGATAGCTATTGGAGACAGCAGTAAGGGATATATAAAAAAGATTTATCCCGAAACCAATAAGCTAGATGTTGTTCTTGGCAAACAAGGCTATCAACGGGTGGAAACAGAAACAGAAAAGATATTAAGGCTATTAAAAGAGAAGAATGGCACATTGCCCTACAACGACAAAACTTCACCAGAAACAATTTATTCTGTATTTGGTATGAGTAAGAAAACCTTTAAGATGGCTTTGGGCAATTTGTATCGCCAACAAAAGATAAAATTTACCGATAATGGGATAGCGGTAGTTAATTAACAATTGATAATTTATATAGAGAAGCCCTTGAAATGAAAACTTCAAGGGCTTCTCTTTTTCATTAACCAATTAACAAGTGATACTTACGACCAAGCTAATTAAGCCTACAGCCACATTACCCACCATATTGTAATTGGAGACTTAAATGCTAACATTGAAGACCTAAATGCTAACATTGAAGACTTAAATGTTATCATTGAAGACCTAAATGTTATCATTGAAAGACTGAATGTTAACATTGGAAGACTAAATGTTAACATTGAAGACCTAAATGTTATCATTGGAAGACTGAATGTTATCATTGAAGACCTGAATGTTATCATTGAAGACCTGAATGCTAGCCTTTAAAGGTTCAATGAGACGATTTTTTTATCCTGTGCAGCCGCTGGAAGTCCCAATTAGTGTGGCAAGAAGCAAAAAAGAAGAGAATGGGTGACTTTTATAACCCATTAGAAGAATCGTTTTCTTTGAAATAGTGGAGCTAGGTGTTGTTTATTTGATTAAAATAAAAAAGATTTATTCCAACATTCTTTTCTACTTTCGTCATCTAATTAAATTCATTTACCACAAAATCTTTTTTATGAAACAGAAACTACAAAACCTTTTCTTCCTTTTTCTTTTGGGAACAATTGGTGCTAAGGCACAAGGGCCAGTTATTACAGCGGCAGGTTTTAATCCTGTTATTGGGGATAGTTACCTGATTAAATATGCTAATCAAATAACTAAATTGCCCAATTTATCAGGGGGAGACAATGTTTGGGACTTTAGTAGTTTAATTGATGAAGGTAATACCGATACAGTAATTTATGTTTCACCAAAAGGACTTAGTTTTTTAGATAGTTTTCCTACATCCAATATTGCAAGAATAGAGTTAGGAATTGTTACATTTTATCAAAAAGATAGTAATGCTTGGGGTCCTATTGGAGATTATCCCTTGGATTCAATCGTCAACTCTGGTGAAAATTTTACATCTACCCGATATTCATCTAGACTTAATTTTATGGTATATCCAATGTCTGTAAATACAAATTTTAGTGATAGCTTTCAATACTTTCAAAGGTCTTCTTGGGGACAGACTTCAACAAGTACTCAATATGACACACTTATAGGGGTTGGATATGGAAAATTGAAAATACCGTCTGGCAATTATGACAGTGTAGTTTGTGTTTACTTCAACGGTGGAATTAATGGATTTGGAGGAAGGTTTTTTTTTATAACTAATGGGGTGCATTACCCATTGTTAGAAGTAGTAAAAACCACTACTAGCGGTTTGTGGCAGCCTTATTATCTTTCTGGATCCCCCCTTCCACTCCAAATCTCCTCTTTCAATGTTGTCTGGCAAAGCAAAATGCCTTACTTGCAATGGGAGGCTGCCAATACCGAAAACACCAAAGCGTTCAATATTCAGCGCAGTGTGGATGGGCATAGTTTTAGCACGGTGGGGCAAGTGGGTGTAAGCGGTGGTATTTCTTATCACTTCGAGGATAATTATATTCCTACCAGCACTGTTTATTATCGCTTGCAACAAGTAGATAAGAATGGGCAGACGTTTTATAGTTCTACGGCTCGGTTAACGGTTAACAGTCAACCGATTACCGTTTTTCCAAATCCTGCAAAAGGAACTATTCATGTTTCAATTCCTTCTGGTACTGCTGCCCATGTAATGATTTATGATGCCATTGGAAGATTGGTTTATGAAAATAAAACATACTCGTCTGTGCAACCGATAGCTACAGATATTTGGAGCAAAGGAACTTACCTAGTGAAGGTAAAAGACAATGAGGGATGGAAGGTGAGTAGCTTTGAGAAGGAATAGATAATAATGACTGATAATTGATAAACATCCCGAAAGTTTTTAAATTTTAGGGATGTTTTTGTTTTGATTAAACCTATAAAAACAGTGCTTATTTAGGCACTAATCTACTCTGATTCGTTATTATTAAAAAACGCCTTCAACTCAATCGCATCATCGGCTTTCATTTTGCCGGCAAGTACAAGCCTGAGTTGTCTTCTGCGCAAAGCACCTTCATACAATTTCTTTTCTTCCTCTGTTTCTGGAATCAGTTCGGGCGAAGCAATCGGGCGGTGATTGTCATTGGCATCCAGTGCCACAAATGTAAAATACGCTTCATTGCTTTTGTAAATGTGCTTACTCAAAGGGTCTTCTCCCCAAGCACGAACATGTATTTCCATAGAGGTATTAAAGCTTCGGGATACTTTGGCTTCAATATGTACAATGTTACCTAGTTTGATGGGCGTCTTAAAGCTCAGGTTATCTACCGAGGCTGTCATACAAGGCAAATTGGAATGTTTCATGGCACTCATGGCAGCAGCAATATCCATCCAATACATCAGTCGACCACCAATCAGATTCCCAAAATGATTGGTATCATTCGGCATCACCATTTCATTCATGACTATAAAACTCTCACTTGCTTTTTTTGCTGCCATTGTATTGTTTTTATTGCTGATGTACAGGTGTGAAGATAAAGGGATTTGTAATAAAAAAGAGCAGCTAATCCCTAAAGTTCAGCTGCTCTTTTTATGTATGTCTCAGAAAATTGGGGGTTATACAATCTCCCAAACTTCTTTTCCTCTCAACAATTTATCCAGGTTGCCTTTTCCTTTGGTGGCAATAGCTTCTTCCAGCTGCATCGCCATTGCATCTTCATAACAAGTTCTATCAGCTTGATAAAACACGCCAAACGGACGAGGGAAATGTCCTTCAACACGTGGGTCATCAAACATTCTCACCAATATCTGAGCTTTATAAAAATCATTTTCGTCATGAATCCAAAGGTCGCTTGTGTCAGCACCTTCTTCCAAGTCAACCACTACTGGCTTCAATCCGTCCAACTTAATCCCCTTATTTTTAGTAGGGCCATACACCAATGGCTGACCTTGCTCCAAAAACAAAACTTCATTCAGCTTCGTTCCTTTTTCAGTAAATATTTCGAAAGCACCATCATTAAAGATGTTACAGTTCTGGTAGATTTCCAAGAAAGAAGACCCTTTGTGTTGGTGACTACGGGTAAGCATCGCTTGCAAATGCTTTGGATCCCTATCCATACTGCGTGCAATAAAAGTAGCATCAGCACCCATTGCCAAAGCCAATGGATTAAATGGATGGTCGATACTTCCCATTGGGGTACTCTTCGTCAGCTTATTTTCTTCCGATGTAGGAGAGTATTGTCCTTTGGTTAAACCATAAATCTGGTTATTAAACAACAACACATTCACGTCGAAGTTTCTACGCAACAAATGGATGGTATGGTTACCACCAATGCTCAGTCCATCGCCATCGCCCGTTACAATCCAAACGCTCAACTCGGGACGGGCAGCTTTCAAACCACTAGCCACCGCCGTTGCACGACCGTGAATGGAGTGCATTCCAAACGTATTCATATAGTAAGGAAAGCGGCTGCTGCAACCAATTCCGCTGATGATTACAATGTTTTCTTTGGGAACGCCAATGTTGGGCATCACCTTCTGAACCTGCGCCAAAATGGAATAATCGCCACAACCCGGGCACCAACGTACTTCCTGATCTGTTGCAAAATCTTTAGCGGTAAGGAGTGGTGCGGCTACTGTTTCTGTCATAATATGCAATATAAAGCTGTCTAAAAAAGTATAAACAGGGGCGCAAAGATAATATACCCCCACATATAATACATTGTTTTCTGCGGCAAGTTCGGGAAGAGGGCATTAATTCTTAAAGTCGAAATGGGTGTTTCCCACTTCTTATGGGAGTAGCATTTGGACATGTGATTTCTTATTTATAACCAAAATTGGATGTTACTGCCTTGCTTTCTTTCGCCATATCGGTAATCAAATACATGATTTTTTATTCCCAAAAAGATTTCATTCTGTTATAATTTATTTTGTATCCGCCTTTATCTGTAAAATTGTACCTATTAAGATGTACAAACTACGCACAAAACAATGGTTTCTCTGTTGCCTGTTGTCCTGCCTATCTTTTGTGGCTAGGGCGCAAAACGTATATCTTTCCATCCATCCCATCGATGCTTCTTCTCGGTTTATCACAGATTCTCTTCATGTAAAAACACAGTTTATCAACGCTTTATTATGTAAAGAATATGTGCAACAATTGCCAGGAAGTTTACAAGCGCAAGGATATTTGGCAGCATCGGTGGATAGTAGTGCTGCACAAAACGATACCGTTCGTATCTCACTTTTTGTTGGTCGGAAGTATACCTGGCGCCAAATAGATGTGAAAGAAAACAATAAGCCATTATTGGCACAACTGGGCATAAAAGATGATTGGTACAATGCAAAGCCTATCAATGTGGCGCAACTGAATACAGTGGAAAACAAGTTACTGGATTATTTTTTGGCTAATGGATATCCTTTTGCCACCATCGCTTTTGACAGTGTACGGATAAATAATAACCTGGTTGATGCACAATTAAACATCCGAAAAGGCATACCCTATAAGCTAGATAGCATCCGTATTATTGGTAATGAGAAAATTGATATTGGGTTTATTTATCACTACCTCGGCATGGCACCGGGAAGTTTGTTTCGCATTGATAAACTGAATAAAATAAATCAATTGTTGCTGCAACTCCCCTATCTGCAACAAAGCAAAGATTGGACACTGACAATGCTGGCGAGTACCTATTTATTGAATTTGTATCTGCAACCAAAAAAGAGTAATCAGATAAATGTAATCGCTGGATTTTTACCCGCCAATCCACAAGCAGGAGGGAGGGTTTTATTGACAGGGTCGGCAGATGTAAGTCTGAAAAATGCCTTTGGCGTAGGAGAATCTTTGGGATTGAACTGGCAGCAGTTGCAAGCGAAGTCACCTAGATTGAATCTTTCTTATCTAAAACCATTCTTGTTCAACTCACCCTATGGCTTGGATTTTAGTTTTGACTTATACAAAAAAGACTCTTCATACCTGAATCTAACTACCAAGATTGGGTTTCAATACCTGAATACGGCAAGCCAAACAGGGACTATTGCACTTCAATTCTTTTCTACCAACCTATTGGCGGTAGATACAATAAGTGTAATTGCCAATAAACGACTGCCAGACATTGCCGATGTACGGAATACAAGCATTGTAATTGATCATAAAGTAGACAACACCAACTATCGACCAAACCCTACACGAGGTAAAGCTTTTGAGGTAAATGTGGCAGTAGGAAATAAAAAGGTGAATAAGAATGGAACGATTTTGCAGATTGAAGATAATAATTTCAAGTATGCTTCTTTGTATGATACCGTGCAATTGAATAGTTATCAGTTTAGGTTGCGGGGTAGTTTCTCGCAGTATTTTCCTGTAGGAAAGCAGTCTGTACTAAAAGCGGCGGCAACAGGAGGATGGTATCAAAGTCCGGGTTATTTTAGTAATGAACTCTTTCAGATTGGTGGGTATAAACTACTGAGGGGATTTGATGAAGAAAGTATTTATGCTGATAAATTTTCGGTATTTACGTTTGAGTACCGGTATTTATTAGGATTAAATTCTTATTTTAATGGCTTTACAGATGTTGGACTAACACATAATTCGGTAACGGGTATCAATAACAATTTTATAGGAGCGGGAATTGGGTTAGCTTTCGAATCGAAGCAAGGAATATTGAATATCAGTTTTGCCGTAGGAAAAAGGAACGATTTGCAATTTAGTATCAATGAATCAAAAATACATATTGGCTTCGTGAGTTTGTTTTAGGCTATTTGCCATGAATAAAAAGCAGTAAGAAAGTAGGATATACAGTTTAAAAGGGGTGTTTATATACCTCCAAAACTTGAAAACAATTTTTTATCCAACATAAACAGATATCAAAAAAAGCCGTCAGAATAACAATAATGAGGACTTACGTAAAAGAAAATGCCGAAAAATTATTGACCCATCTAATTGACTTTTGTGGGACTTACCCTATCTGTGCCGGCTTGTTGAAGGCTGATTTGATTTTACCTTGATGATTCAAGTCAAACTGCAAAAATTGTCTACCACTTACACCTTTTTACTTACACCTAACAGCTCTTTATCATTAATCACCAATCATTCGTTCTCATTTTATTACTTTTGCATCTTCTTCTCAGAAGTTACTGGCACATTATGACATCACTCATCGATCAAATAGACTTACATAAATTGCCCAAACACATCGCTATCATCATGGATGGCAATGGTAGATGGGCTGCCGAAAAAGGGCAAGAACGTTTGTATGGCCACTATCATGGCGTAGAAAGCGTAAGGAATATTGTAGAAGGCTGCTCCGATCTGGGCGTAGGATATCTTACTCTTTATGCTTTTAGTACCGAAAACTGGGACAGACCCGAGCCAGAAGTAAATGGATTGATGGCATTATTGGCCGAAACAGTGCGCAAAGAAGTACCTATCCTGAATAAAAACAATATCAAGCTACACATTATTGGCAATATGGAGTTGTTGCCACCATTTGCTTTGACAGCATTGGAAGAATCAAAATTTTTAACAAGTCAGAATACAGGGTTAAACCTGGTGATGGCACTTAGTTATAGCAGCCGTTGGGAACTGACCGATGCCGTGAAAAGAATTGGGCACGATGTGGAGAATGGCAGGATAAAAGCAGACGATATAAACCAGGATACCCTGCAACAATACTTGAGTACCAGCGATTTTCCGGACCCCGAACTGATGATCCGTACCAGCGGGGAGTATCGTATCAGCAACTTTTTATTGTATCAACTGGCTTATGCCGAACTTTATTTTACCAATACCCGCTGGCCAGATTTTAGGAAAGAAAACCTGTACGAAGCTATTATCGACTTCCAAAACAGACAAAGACGCTTTGGAAAAACGGGCAAACAAATAGAAGAAGAAGAGACCACAAGTACCCTAATCTCTTAAAGTGTGATTTGTTTAACTTCTTATTTAACAAAGACTTTTAAAATATGCCTTTAATTTGCCACTTTTAAAGCAAATTGATAATTATTGAAAGCTCTCGTTTTAAAACAGTCTTCAGGTCAATTACAAACCCCCAACTGGATGCAGTTAGTTTATAGATTATTATTCTTAGCTTTCATAATTACTATTTTTTCCATCAATGTTCGCGCACAGGAGAACACTAAGGATACTTCAATCACGTCTATCGACGCCGATCTGATGAACCTATTTTCACAAAAAGTCCCTAAAAAATATAAAATTGCTGCAATAAAAGTAGTTGGTAATCATTTTTTTGATGAGAACCTACTCGTTTCTGTTTCTACCCTAAATGTTGGGGATGAAGTAACAATTCCAGGGGGAGACAATTTCTCTAAGGCAATTACAAAACTGTGGGGACAAAACTATTTTAGCAATATCGCTATCAACATCATCAAACTGGAAGGTAAAAATATAACCGTAGAAATTTCTGTTACTGAGCGACCGCGCCTTGCAAAATATTCTTTTGTAGGCGTTTCTAAAGGAGATGCCGACGATTTGAAAACTAAATCGGGATTGGTTGTTGGCAGGGTTGTTACAGAAAACATGAAGCGCTCGGCAGTGGATGCGATCAATAAGTTTTATGCAGAGAAAGGCTATCAGGATGTAAAAACCAAAATAGAAGAACAGAAGGACAAATCGTTGCAGAACTCATTGTCTATTGTTTTTAATATTGACAAGGGAGCGAAAACGCGCATCAACAATATTAATTTTGAGGGAAACACCATTGAAGAGTCAAAACTGAAAAGTAAGCTAAAAGACACCAAGGAACAATCCAGGCTTACCCTTTATCCACCCGACAACAGTGGTGGATTCATATCCCCCAAGCATTATACTTTTGATGATTATCTAAAAGATCATGGGTACCTTACTTATACCTATACAAAGAAATTGTTGGATCCTTATGTACGTTTGAAATTCTTTACTTCGGCTAAATTCAATGAAAAGAAATATGCGGATGATAAAGATAAATTGATTGACTACTACAATAGCCTCGGTTATAGGGATGCGGCAATTGCAAAGGACAAAGTATTTAAGAACTCTAAGGGGTCATTTAATATAGACATTAAAGTAAGCGAAGGACACAAGTATTATTTTGGCAATATCGTTTGGAGAGGGAATACAAAATACAACGATTCGCTTCTTACAGCAGTATTGGGGATTCAAAAGGGCGACATATATAATGCCGACTTGTTAAATAAACGTCTCGGAAAGGGAGCACCCGAAGGAACAGACATTAGTACATTGTATCAGGATGAAGGATATCTGTTCTTTAGGACAGACCCGGTGGAAGTTGCCGTTTATAATGACACCATCGACTATGAAATAAGAATAGTGGAAGGGCCACAAGCAACCATCAAGAATATTCGTATCTCTGGTAACGAAAAAACCAAGGAATACATCGTAAGAAGGGAGTTGAGGACGGTGCCAGGTGATAAGTTCAGCAAAACAAACCTGATTCGTTCACAAAGGGAAATTGCACAGTTGAATTTCTTTAATGCAGAAAAGATTGGCATCAATCCAATACCCAACCCTGATGATGGTACGGTAGACATAAACTACACGGTAGAAGAAAAATCGAGCGACCAGTTAGAATTGAGTGCCGGATGGGGTGGCAACATAGGATTGACAGGAACATTGGGTGTAACCTTCAATAACTTCTCTACAAAGAATTTATTCCACAAAAAGGCATGGGATCCATTGCCAATGGGTGATGGGGAAAAGCTGAGTATGCGTATACAGAGTAATGGGCGCGCATTCCGTTCCTACAACTTCTCTTTTACAGAGCCGTGGGTAGGGGGAAAGAAAAGAAATACTTTGTCTTTCTCGTTATTTGATACTAAATTCTCCAATTCATATAACCCTGTTACAGGAACTTACTCAAACAGTTCGGGTAGCTATATTCAAACCACTGGTGGAGGTATCAACTTTGGTAAGCAATTGACTTGGCCGGATGATTATTTCTCTGCTTCATTAGGTCTGAATCTGTCTCGTTATCATCTGAGCAATTATTATATCGACAGGGTTAACTTGCCTGGTTATGACAACGGCGATTCCTATAATCTAAACTTTAAGGCGGCAATAGAGCGTAACTCAATAGATAATCCTCAGTTTCCACGGAGTGGATCCAATCTATTGTTGAGCTTGGCTTTAACACCGCCATATTCATCTATCTGGAAAGGAACGTCTAATCAGTCAAACCCTTACCAATGGATTGAATATTACAAATGGCGTTTTAATGGCGAATGGTATGTTCCATTGAGTAAGCCAACTGGTGCGGATAGAAATCAGATGTTTGTTTTGAAAGCAGCTGCCAAATACGGTTTCTTGGGAAGATATAACAGCTCCTTGAAAATATCTCCTTTCGAACGTTTTCAGGTTGGGGATGCTGGTTTGGCCAATCAATCTGCTTTATTGGGATATGAAATTATCTCGCAAAGAGGTTATCCGGTTTATCAAAACTCAAACCCTTCTATCAATCCCGAGCAATCAGGTGCATCCGAATACTTTACTATCTTCAATAAATATAGTTTAGAAGTTAGGTATCCATTAAGTTTGAGTGCAAGCAGTACTATCTATGCCTTAACCTTTTTTGAAGCAGCAAATGGTTGGTACTCTGTTCAGGATTACAATCCATTCCAATTGCGTAGGTCTGTGGGTGTTGGTATGCGTTTCTTCCTGCCAATGTTTGGTTTGTTAGGATTTGATTATGGTATTGGTTTCGATAGGGTAACACCTGGAGGAAACCTAAAGGATGCATCAAGGTTTACCTTTATGCTTGGATACGAGCCAGAATAATTGGCAAGTTCATTGGGAATTCGTTAATTTGGATAAAATTCTCCATTATGAAAAGGCTTTTAATTGTAGTATTCGCACTTTGCTTTCTCTCTATAGGAGTGCAGGCGCAGCGATATGCTATTATAGATACTAAGTATATTCTAAGCAATATCCCTGAATATAAAATGCTTGATAAACGTATCCAAACTATCAGCGAGGGATGGCAAAAAGAATTAGATGCCAAACAGGCGGTTCTTGACAGGATGTATAAGGATTATGATGCAGAACAATATATGCTGACTGATGAATTGAAAAAGTCGAGGCAGTTGGAGATAACCAATAAGGAGAGAGAAATTCGAGAATTGCAAAAGAAAAGGTTTGGTTATCAGGGAGATCTTTTTAAAACAAGAGAAAACATGGTAAAGCCAATTCAGGACAAGGTTTACAATGCAATTCAAAAATTGGCAGTAGCAAGAAGTTATGATTTCATACTAGATAAAAGTGAAGGCATTACTGTTATATTTGCCGACCCTAAATTGGATAAGAGTGACGATGTTTTAAGGGAATTGGGTATTAAAGTCACTAATTAATTACGTTTCTACAAAAAATAAATAACAACAAAAAAAACAAGTAAATGAAAAAATGTCTAACAGGATTTGTGGTGTTGGCAGCAAGTTTAATCTTGAATTCAAAGGTTAATGCCCAAAGTAATCCAATAAAAATTGGAACCTTCGATGAACAAAGTGTACTGGGTCTGATGCCTGGAATTCAAAAAGTAGATACCGTTTTACAACAATATGTAAACGATTCGCTAAAGCCAGAGTACGACTATGAAATGAGTGAGTTGATGCGTTTGGATAGTTCTTACAAAAAGGATTCTGCAACAATGCAACCAAGTACTCGTGGTATCGTTCAAAAAGAAATCAATCAACACAAGTACAAGATTGTAAACTGGCAACAATATCAAAATCAGATGGTACAACAAAAAGAAGATGAGTTGTTGTATCCTTACAAGCAAAAGATATATGCTTCCTTAGAGAAAATCATTAAGGAGCAAAAATATACACACGTTTTCAAAGGAGACCAATTATTGGTAGCGCCACCTTCTGACAACCTAGTAATTAAAGTAGCATTGGATTTGAAATTGAAATTCCCTAAGGATGTGGAAGATCAACTAAGAGCACAAGGTTTGTTGGATAGCAGTCCAGCATCTGGTACTGCACCTAAGCCTAAGCCTGTTGCACCTAAACAACCCTAAGAGATATAACTTTTATTAATGTTCATAAAAAAGCCCTTCAACTTTAATTAGTTGAAGGGCTTTTTTATTTATCTGTAATATGAGAGAAGCTGTTTGATTTAAAACTCACAATTCTTGGGTGTTCTTGCAAAAGCAATCACGTCGCGGATGTTTGTCATACCTGTAACAAATTGCACCATACGCTCAAAACCTAAACCAAAACCCGCATGTGGAACAGAACCAAAACGACGGGTATCTAAATACCAACTCATCTCTTCGAGCGGAATATGCATTTCGGTCATTCTCTTTTCTAGCTTATCCAAGCGTTCCTCCCTTTGGCTACCACCAACTATTTCACCTATGCCTGGAGCAAGGATGTCCATTGCAGCAACGGTTTGTCTGCCTTCCTCACAATTATCATTGAGGCGCATATAAAATGCTTTTATCGCCGCAGGATACCCGGTAACAATTACTGGCTTCTTAAAATGCTTTTCTACCAGATAACGCTCATGCTCGCTTTGCATATCAATACCCCAACCCACTTCATATTTAAACTTCTTCTTTTTATAAGCAGGACTATCCAATAAAATCTGAATGGCTTCGGTATAAGTAATGCGTTCGAATTTATTATCCACCACCATTCTCAACTTCTCAATCAACCCAAATTCATTCCTATCAGCAACTGGTTTCGCTTTCTCCTCTTCAGCTAAACGAGCATCCAGAAACTCCAAATCTTCCATATTATGCTTCATAGCATAACGGATAAGGTATTGAATAAACTCCTCAGCGAGGTTCATGTTATCTTCAATATCATTGAATGCCATCTCTGGTTCAATCATCCAGAATTCTGCTAGGTGACGGGTTGTATTAGAATTCTCTGCCCTGAATGTTGGCCCGAATGTATAGATCTCACTAAAAGCCATGGCTCCTAGCTCCCCTTCCAACTGACCACTTACGGTAAGGTTGGTGCTTTTTCCAAAGAAGTCTTCAGTGTAATTGATGGTACCATCTTCATTGCGTGGAGGATTATCTAGTGGCAAAGTCGTTACCCTAAACATCTCACCAGCACCTTCTGCATCGCTAGAAGTAATGATGGGTGTATTTAAATACACAAATCCTTTCTCATTAAAAAACTGATGTACTGCAAAAGCCAAAGAATGCCTCAAACGGAACACAGACCCAAACGTATTGGTACGGAAACGCAAATGTGCTTTCTCCCTCAAAAACTCCAAGCTATGTTTCTTTGGTTGAAGCGGATATTTCTCTGCATCGCTATCCCCCAATACCTCCAGTGTCTTTGCTTTTACTTCTACTTTCTGCCCTTTGCCCAAGCTCGCAACCACTTCTCCAGTCACTTTTATGGAAGCCCCAGTTGTCAAACGCTTCAATGTCGCATCATCCAACAAGCCTAGTTCCACCACCACTTGCAGGTTATTATTGGTACTTCCATCGTTCAAAGCGATGAACTGATTGTTGCGGAAAGTCCTTATCCATCCCATCACCGTCACCTGCTGCCCTGTTTCTTCGCTCGCCAGCAGTTGCTTAATCTTTACCCTTGTGTTGAACATTATTATTTTTTTAGCCGCGGCAAATATAAGCAGGAGGATTAAGCAAGATATGAGTTAGTAGATATTAGATATTACCCACTCTTCGCAATTAATATCTCATATCTCATATCTACTATCTAAATTGCGCTTATTAATAGATTGAAGATGATTCTAAGAGCTGCAGAACAAAAAGATTTACCCATCATTCTGGAGATAATGAATGAGGCGATATTGAATACGACCGCTATCTATGATTATAAAAGCCGGGATGAGGCGTATGTAGAAGCATGGTTTGCCAAGAAGCAAGCAGATAACCTACCCGTGATTGTTTGTGAACTAGATGGAAAAGCTGTTGGTTATGGTTCATTCGGCCCATTCAGGGCGTGGGAAGCGTATAAATTTAGTGTAGAGCATTCCATTTATGTACATAAAGATTATCAGGGAAAAGGCATTGGCAAAAAGCTGTTGACAGCTTTGATTACTGCCGCCAAAGAAGGTGGCTACCATACCATGATTGGCGGTATAGATGCCTCCAACCAAAAGAGTTGCGACTTCCACGCCAAGTTTGGCTTTAAAGAAGCCGGACGAATTAAAGACGCAGGCTATAAGTTTGATAAATGGCTGGACTTGGTTTTTATGCAGTTAATGTTGAGTGAATGATGAAACCATAAGAATACTTTGAATAAAAGAGTGTTAACATTTCTGCAATGTATTCTTGCTTTATAGTTTATGAGACATTTTAAAATTGGTTCTGTTATTTTTGACGATTGTAATCGCAGTTTCCCTTTGTTAAGCCTAAAACAGGTAGCAACTTTTTTATCAATATAAATTATTAAATTAAAATGGATAGAGTAGAATATCAATCGATGGTTATACAAGATATTATTAACCTTGAAGAAAAGGGGGAACTTAATACCACTCCATGGTATCAAAGAAGATCTGTTTGGAATTCAGGACAAAAATCATATTTAATAAATACAATTTTTGAAAAAAAACCAATACCAGCTTTGTACATACGACATTCATTAGACCTTGATAGAGGAATTAGTGTCAAAGAGGTCGTAGATGGGCAACAACGAACACGTGCAATAATTAGTTTTTGCAAGAATGAATTTTCGGCGAGACATCCTGATGTAAATAAGCTGATAAAATTCAGTGAATTAACTAAAACTCAGAAACAAAACTTTTTGCTAACTGCCATTCCTGTCGGTTTTCTTTTAGGTGCAACAGATGCAGATGTCATAGACATATTTGCCAGAATTAATTCCGTAGCAAAAACACTCAATGCACAAGAAAAGCGAAATGCACAATTCAGTGGTGAATTTAAACAGTTTTGTGTTTCTCAATCAGTAAAAAGAACTGAATTCTGGAAAGAATATGGAGTTTTTACGGGTAATGATATTGCAAGAATGATTGAAGTACAATTCATGTCTGATGTTGTTATTAATTTGATAGATGGTCTTTCAGCCTACAGTGCAGCAAAAGTTACGAAATATTATAAAGATCATGATGATGTTTTAGAAAATACAGAGGGACTAAGTAAAAGACTTGATAGGATATTTGATACCTGTGTTTCTTTAAAACCAAATTCAATTAAACAGTCAATATTTAATCGTGCTCCAATCTTTTTTTCACTAATAATGGTGTTGGACGAAATCAGTAACCCTAATATTATCAAAATAGAAAAAGGGTTATCTGAAATTGACAATCGCTTCAATTCCGACACTCCTTTGTTGGACAGACCCAAAGAAGACATTAATTTTTTCAACGCATGCTCTGCAACAACCCAATCTCTTCCAAATAGAAAAACAAGAGGAAACTATATAAAATCATTTATTCAGTAGTGCCAAGAGTAAGTCTCATAACGTCTTTGAATAGTAGTGTCAATGACATTATTATTATCAACAACTACAACCTAAGTTCAAAATCTTTGGACGCAAGATATCAGCACATGATTAGTGAAGTTTTAATGCTTCGACTATTTTCAATTTTAGAATCCACAATTTCAGAAGTTGCTTTTAAATTAGCTTGTGGAGCATTGTATAGGAATAGTAATGTGCCAAGAATCCATCGACCTTGTAGCAGTATTCAGGATGCTAGTACTGCTATGCTTAACTACAACAGAAGTAGACCTTTACAATATCATCGTTGGACGAAAGCATCATTTGTTAAAGATAGTATTGAACACGTTTTAGATATTACTGATAGTTTTTTTGTAAATGTTAGAAATCATGGAGCTTTAATTAATGAAATGAGAATTGTGAGAAATCATATTGCACATAGATCTACATCTACTAAACTAGAATATAATCAATTATTAATTACAACTTATGGTGGAAATCCTCGAATAACAATTGGGGCATTCCTTACTTCAACAAATAGAAACCCGATAGCCAATATTGACAGATATATTGCATCTATTAGAATAATTCTGAATGACATTACCAAAGGTTAATTATTACTTTTAGTGGAGGAGCTTCCAACTAATGCAGTAATGTTCGAATATCAGCAACTCAAACAGGACTTCCGTTTTGTTCGTAACTGTTAATAGTCTTTAAATAAGCGGGTTCTATTGTTGCAAACACACCCTTCCCTTTAACCAACCCCTACCAATTATCCCCCCAAACCCTTACCCAATATAGCTTTCATCAAACTATGCTCAATAATTATTCAACTGAATCCAGCCTGGTTGTTGGCTTTTTGCGCCATTTCCTCACTTGGTTCTGTTGTTCCCGCACTTGAGTCAGCCCTTCACCCAAGTGAATGAAGCAAAGAACCAAGCGAGTGGGAGCTTGACTCAAGTGAATCTGAGGCAACCTAAAGAAAATGAGGGTCCCACTCACGTGAATGAACAGTAAAACCAAGTGAGTGGGAGGCTGACTCAAGTGAGGGAGTGTTGGACTCAAGTGCGAAAATGGGCCATTACAACTGAAGAGAGATAGCCTAACCGTTGTTGCCGGTTGATGAATGGTTGATTGGCACGGTTGCAAAGGGAACTTTGGGTAGACAATGTTCTTCATTTAATAACCAACAAAGCTCATCCCCTTACCAAAAGAAAGTTCTTACCAGCTTGTTTTAGTTGCTAAAAATTATTTCAATCAACTTCTAAAAGAATAAATCGGCGGCAATGCCGTCTGCAAGGAGCTTGCCTTTTGAGGTGAGTTGCAGGTGTTCGTTTCTGACCATTGCATTTTTTTGCTGGATGTAAATAGTAGCATTCTTTCTGATTTCTATTGCTTTGTCTTCTCCGAAATTATGTTTTACTTTTTCAAAAGATAAACCCTCACTTGTTCTAAGACTCGTCATAATATATTCATTCAACGCTTGAGTGGGTGTAAGTTCTTCCATTTCAAAAGGAACATTTCCGGCAGCAATCCCCTTAATATATAATGCATTATTGGCTATATTCCATTGGCGACTATGCCCATTGAAGGAGTGTGCAGCCGGACCCAAACCAATATAAGGTTCTCCTTGCCAGTAGCTGCTGTTGTGCTTGCTGCGCATACCGGGCTTGGCGAAATTGCTGATTTCATAATGCTCATAGCCAGCTTCTTCCATCCATTGCATCAGTAATTCAAAATGGCGCGCTTGCTTCTCGGGGTCAGGTGCTTCCATCTTTTTCCGTTCAATCATCTTATCCAAAGCCGTCTTCAATTCTACTGTTAGCGCATAGCAACTAAGGTGTGGTACTTGCAATTTGATGGCAGTCTGCACATTGTATAGCCATTGCTCATCGGACAAAGTGGGTGTGCCATAAATAAGGTCGATGCTGATATTATCAAAACCATTTTCCTTTGCCAAAAGGATAGCAGAGGTAGCCTGAATGGCATTGTGCGCGCGATTCATCCATTGCAAATCTACTTCTCTGAATGACTGCACACCAATACTCAGGCGATTGATGCCTATAGCTTTCCAATGCAACAATTTCTCGATAGTAATATCATCGGGGTTTGATTCAAGCGTCATTTCAACATTGGGTGCAAGCGTAAATGCAGATTTTATTTCATTAATCAAATTACTCAATTGCTCATTGCTGCAAATGCTAGGCGTGCCACCACCAAAATAGATAGTAGATACGGGGGCTGATAAATAGTTTTTTCTAAGGCGAATTTCCCCTACAATACTTTCCAACATTTGTGGTAGCAAGCTATGCGTGGTAGAAAAGTGGAAGTTGCAATAGTGGCAAGCTTTCCTGCAAAAAGGGATGTGAACATAGATGCCTGTCATATAAATTGAAAACCCTTGTAGGGCGCAGGCGAAAATATGAGTTATAAAGTATTAAATATGAGTACTCAACCATTTGCAATAAAAAATCCCTTGAAGTAAATTCTTCAAGGGATTTTTTAATATCTAACAACTAATATCTATCATCTATGCCTCCGGTGGCTTAGGATTCTCATTATCTCTCCTCGGCTGTTGGGGCTGGTTATTTTGAGGTGGCCTGTTTCGTGGTTGTCCGCCACCATTGTTGCCTCGGGGTTGTTGCCTGTCCCGATTGTTATTTTGATTTTGTGGCGGCCGCTGTGGCTGATTATTCTCCCTTCGTGGTTGTTGTTGCGGGTTGTTTTGGGGTGGTCGCTGCGGTTGCCCACCATTGTTGTTACCACGCGGTTGTTGCGGCTGCACATTTCTTTCCCCCCTATTTTCATTCCTGTTTTCGCCACGGTTATCTGGTCGTCCTCCGCCTTGCCTGTTGTCCCTATTACGGTTACGGTCGTCACGACGCCTTTCTCTTTCTAAAGGTTTTAGGGTAATCTGACCCACCAAATCAGCATATTCAGGTTCCACATCTTTCTGTTTTCCGTTCGCGGTTAAATCCAGAGGCTCTAAGTCTTCAGGACGAACACCCTGCATATTCAAACGTTTTATCTCTTTTGCACGCTGAATGGACAATGGATAGTGCTTGCTGCCACCCTGCAACATATACCACATGAGGTTTTTGAAGATGTCTTTTTTAATCAAGAAAGCATTTCCCTTAGCTGTTTCCAAGGTGTCGGCATTTTCTGGGAAGTGTTGTAGCGCATCCAGATAAGTATCCAACTCGAAGTTGAGGCAACATTTCAATCGACCACACTGACCACTTAGCTTTGTTTGATTGATGGAAAGGTTTTGATAGCGGGCCGCAGTTGTGTTCACACTCTTGAAATCGGTTAGCCAGGTGCTGCAACAAAGTTCGCGACCACAACTTCCGATGCCCCCCATTTTGGCCGCTTCCTGTCTGATGCCAATTTGTTTCATCTCTACTTTCAGCTTAAATTCAGCAGCAAACTGCTTAATCATTTCCCTGAAATCTACGCGGTCATCAGCCGTATAAAAGAAGGTCGCTTTTCTGCCATCTGCCTGAATTTCAATTTCAGAAAGTTTCATTTGCAACTTCAATTCAATTGCAATTTCCCTGCTGCGCGATAATATTTTAGCCTCACGACCTTTACTGATATGAAAACTTTCCAGATCTCTGTCCATGCTTGGACGCAAAATTTTCCTCATCTCAGGATCTTCCTCCTTTACATTTCTCTTCTTCAGCTGCATCCGTACCAATTCGCCCGAAAGGCTAACCTCACCTACATCAAAACCATTCACCCCTTCCACGGTTACATAATCGCCTTTTTCAAAAAGATGTAAGGTGGTATTGCGATAAAAATCTTTTCTGCTACCATTTTTAAAACTCACTTCCACCACGCGGCACTGACTTTCTGTATCTGCAAAAGGAAGATTCACCAACCAATCGTGTACATTCATTCTGTTGCAACCGCCCGTACTGCAACCGCCATTGCTTTTGCAGCCTCCGGGTTTTCCTGTTCCACATGATCCACACGCCATATCTTTTTTAATTTACAGAGTTATTTTATTAAGGTTTTAACCTAGCCACCCGCGTTCATAAACCAATATGAAACGAAGTGCCTGTTCCCGAAGAAATGTAATTTGGAAGAGAAAAAAAGAAGGGAGAAGTATGGCAAAGCAAGTTGGAAGACTAATGTTATTCGACTAAAACGAATAATCCCAACAGTTTATTATGTAATCGCTATTTCCAATTTATATCTAAAAGCCCGAGCCAATGAATAATATATACTACCTATCAATTATTTTCTTCCGAATCTATGTACGTTTCAACGCCTCCAAAAATAGTGAAATAAGATATAGATAAACAAATAGAATATTTGCGGAAGGAGAAAAGTTTTCGTAGAGATGGATTACAATCCGTCTTTATTGAATGATAATTCATCTTTATTAACGATTAATACGAATTGTCATCCGCCTCTATCGCATTGTAGGCACCACTTTGTTTTGGAGAATGTGATACATCTTTATAGTCAGTGCCTGAAATAACATTTTGCCATTGGCATTCCGTTCTATGTAATAAGACGCTTTGTCCAACTCCTCAATAATGGCCTGCTGCTGACTGACTGAAGCAATTTTATTTAGCCTGAGGGCAAAATCTTTTTCAGATTCTGCTATTGCAAAAGCATCCCCTCCTAAAATTTTTATACGGATACTCTGACCAATCAAATGATTGAAATAACGTAGGAACTGTTTTTGTTTTTCCCTGCCTAGCTTGCTGATATCTTCTGCAAACTTCACTTGTTTGA
Organism: uncultured Chitinophagaceae bacterium; assembly: GCA_903895845.1. GTDB lineage: Bacteria > Bacteroidota > Bacteroidia > Chitinophagales > Chitinophagaceae > Parasediminibacterium. The sequence goes on along the minus strand of CAITVK010000011.1, from coordinate 3,352 downwards.
TTGGGCCGCCCCTGAGGGTGCTGTTCAACCACTCCTTCAGTAAACTTTGCCAGTCTTCCTCGTTGTGTTGCAATAATTGAAGCGCCTCTCTATAATTTCCCTCACAGATTGCTGCAACCTGAGCCGCTATTTCAGGAGAAGCTTTTGCCCGTTCTATCAAGGCCGCTTCTATTTCTTTATTTTCAAGAGCGGGAATTTTCACCAGCTGACAACGACTAAGTATTGTGGGTAATATTTGCTCCTCATCCTCAGCAACCAAAAGAAAAAGCGTATTGGCGGGGGGCTCTTCTATTAGTTTCAACAATTTATTTCCTTCTTTGCCCAGATATTCGGGCATCCACAACACCAATACCTTGTATTCGCTTTCAAAGCTCTTCAGGCTTAGCTGACGCATAATATCGTTGCATTCTTCGGCAGTAATATTTCCCTGTTTGTTTTCGGCACCAATAAACTGAAGCCAATCGTACACATTGCTGTAAGGAAACTGTTTGATGAATTCGCGCCATTCGGTAATATAATCACTGCTCTTTGGTTTATCGCCCGTTTTCTTGGGTATTACCGGATAGGAGAAGTGCAAATCGGGATGTATTAGTTTCTCCGCCCGTTGAAAGCTTTCCTGGTTTTCCAATTCGTCTGGAGAGATGTAGCAAGGCTTGTTTTCAAGGGCAGACATCCCCCCAAATAAATCCTCAACTACGGGAGAGGCGGCAGGTTGACAAACCACAAACTGGGCAAAAGCCAAAGCAAGAGGCAAAGCACCACTTCCTTCTTTACCTAAAAATAAAAGCGCATGACTGAGGCGGTTTTGCTCAACCATTTCAATAAGATGGCTCTTAGTTGCTTGTTGCCCTACTATATCTTTGAACTGCATGGAGGCGAAGATAACTTCCTCTGTAAAAAGCAGGTTGTATTTTTCTATTTATTCTATATCACCAACCAATCCATTCTTAATGGCATACATTGCCATACCCATCCTAGACTTAACTTTCAATTTGTCATACATAATACCACGGTAATCATCGGCTGTACGAGAACTGATAAACATTCTTTTTGCAATTTGATCATAGGTCAGTTCGGTACAAATCAAGGCAAGAAACTCTTTCTCTTTTTCTGTCAGGTCTTTTGGCTCTACGGGCTGGTTGGCTTCATCTTGCAAACCAGTAACTAGTTTCCAAGAAATATCTTCGGGCAGATAGAAGTTTTTGGTCATCACTGTTTCTATTGCTTTCAATAATTCTGGGGGTTCTGTGTTTTTAGAAAGAAATCCTTTAGCACCATTACGCATCATCTTAACAATACTGCGTTCATCGGTATTCATTGTTAAAGCAATAACCTTTACCTGTGGAAAATTTTTATTTATCCATAAAGCAGTTTCAAAGCCGTCCATTATGGGCATGCTTATGTCTAGCAGTAATATATCGGGGATGACATGGTTTTTTAATTGTTCTTGAACTTGTTCTCCGTTCTCGGCATCAAATAAAACAACACAGTTTTTAAATGTAGAAACTAGTTTGGCAATTGAGCTTCGTACCAGCTTGTGATCGTCTGCCAATGCTACATGTATTTTATTAACTTCAGATGCCATACTATTTGGATATTTATTTTAACTAACCTCTTCTTCTTTTTCGGGAATCGGCAAAACTAATGAAACTGTTGTTCCTTTTCCTATTTCGCTCTCAATATTAACTTCTGCACCAATCAATCTAGCCCGATTGAACATATTAGTAAGACCAATGCCGGTTTCCTTTGTTTGAATTTTTTTTGCATTTACATCAAAACCTATTCCATTATCTTGTATTCTTATGATAAAAAATGTAACATCTTTATCAAAAACATCAATTTTAATTTCAGAAGCACTGGCGTGTTTGAGGATATTCTGTATTATTTCCTGAAAAATTCGGAATATGAACGTGTTTATTTGCCCGTCAAAATAGTTGCTAAGAGCTTGGCGGTTATAGATGATGGAAAGTGTTTTTATTTTTCCTAAACGCTCTGCTTCCGAATCGATAGATTCTAGTAAGCCAATTTGCAAAATTCTATCTGTGTGTAAACTATGCGAAAGTTCCCTAATCTCGTTTATGATGTTATTCACCATTTCCTTACTTTCTTTGATCGTCTCATATATCTCAGAATCTGGATCTATGGGCAAGAAGTCAAGATCCATTTTTACTGCACCCAATTTCTGCTGAATATTATCATGAAGTTCTTCGCCAATTTGCTTCATCGTGCTTTCTTGCATTTCCAATTGGCTATATAATAATTCTTTTTGGTATTGTTCTTTAAGGCTAATTATTTCCCGTTCTTGCTTTTGCTGTCTTCTTTGATAAAAATATAAAATGGCTATGATAAATCCAACCAAAAGCAATCCAATGATTCCTCCGATGGCTATGACGAAAATAATTTCCTGATTTGAATCTTGCATATTAAAGCGATACAAAAGAGTGAATATAGAATAAAATTCATTAATGAACACACAATTCCTATTACATCTCCTAATCCTTTGGGAAAATTTTTCATTAAATTAATACAAACATATAGTGGAAAGCTGACACTATAATAAAAAAGCAGTGCGCAGGCTATCCAAAAACCAGGTTCTTTTGCCAAACGAATAGCATAATGTGTCTGGAATAATTCAAAAAAATAATAGATGGACAGTGAAATGACAATCAGGCAGCCAATAGAATAGGTGAGGGTGTGAAAGTTGTTGAAACCCTGAATCAGAAATACGTTTACAACTACCGCAATTGGAAAACCAATCAGAAATATTAACGATAACTTTTTAATAAATAAGTTATTGATGATACACCTCAATACCCATATATAAAAGCAAAACTCAAATGTTGTTAAAGCGTTTACAATAGGAAGGGTGTGTATTGATTTTCGAGCTAAATAAGTAGTAAGAAGTGAAACAAGTGTATCTATTCCCGTAAATGGAGAAAATAACTTCAAATACAACGGCTCACTTTTCTTTAAAAATAAAAGGGAGGAAAAAACAAACGTAATAATTGCTGTTATGTAATAAATGGTATCAAAAAAGTCGACTGCATTTTTCAAGGCTAATAAATTTTTGTATGCAAATAAACAAAAAAACCTCCCGAAGGAGGTTTATAATAAAATTTTGGTCTAATCATTTTTAAACTATCATCATGCCGCCATCCGCTGTGTCAACGAGCGTGATGCCTATTTCTGGAGAATAAACATCTGGATCGGTAGTAATTTTTACGCCACAATGTGGAGGGCAAAGTGTTCCGCCATTGTTGCAAACTAAATTGCTTTGTCCGTTTACGTCCCTCACATATATATCTTTATTGGCAACACCACCATACAGGCCATCTTTTTGCTTGGTTGCTAC
>CAITVK010000010.1 GCA_903895845.1 uncultured Chitinophagaceae bacterium | reverse complement strand
TTTTCTTTTGTTTGCAAAGCATTATTAAATAAATAAAAGACATTTTATTTTCCCTGTAAATTCATGGAAAGGGGTTAAAAAGCACTTTTATTTGGGGGTTTAGCTTTGATGATTTTCTTTTTATAAACAGTTAAAAGTCGCATAAAAAAGCATTTACTTTAGAAAAGAAAGTAGCCCTTTAGCGGCAATAAATAACAATAATGAGCATAGCAATAAAGGCGGAGAACATCAGTAAAGCCTATCAGATAGGGGAGTTTAGTACGGGTACAATCTCAAATGACATTGATAGGTGGTGGAAATTAATGCGTGGGAAAGAAGATCCATATTTGAAAATCGGAGAAACAAATGACCGTAGTAAAAAAGGTACAAGTGACGTGGTTTGGAGTCTGAAAGACATTAACTTCGAGATAGAACAAGGTGATGCAGTTGGAATTATTGGAAAGAATGGAGCAGGAAAAAGCACCCTCCTTAAAATTTTGAGCAGGGTAACTACCCCAACCACTGGTAGTGTAAAATTAAAAGGGCGTATTGCTAGTTTGCTGGAGGTGGGTACAGGGTTTCACCCGGAGTTGACGGGCAGGGAAAACATTTTTTTAAACGGTGCCATACTAGGTATGCGCAAGCATGAAATAAAGAAACATTTTGATGCCATCGTAGATTTTTCGGGTGTGGAACGTTATGTAGACACGCCTGTAAAGCGATATAGTAGTGGGATGTATGTGCGTTTGGCATTTGCGGTGGCTGCGCATCTGGAAAGTGAAATTCTAATTGTAGATGAGGTGTTGGCAGTAGGTGATGCAGAGTTTCAGAAGAAATGTTTGGGAAAGTTGGGTGATGTAAGTAGGGGTGAGGGAAGAACCATATTGTTTGTAAGCCATAACTTAGCTGCGATAAAACAATTGTGTACCAGAGGGATATTCTTAAAAAATGGGAATATTATCAATTGTGGTAGTATTAATCTAGCCTTAGATTCATACCTGAATTCTGAGAACAAAGATTATAAAAATTTAGACAGGACAGAAACAAATCACTTTAATGACGTCTACTTTACCAACAAACTTGGGCAAAGATTGGAGAATATAGGAGACAATGAACAAGTATTTCTGAATTTTTTGATAACTATAAATGATAGTAATGGTACTAATTTAGGGTTTACGTTGTTGAATAACGAGAATATTCCTATAATATCATCAAGCCTTTTGGATGATTTACGACAAGTTGAAATTGGGAAACTAATTTATAGTATTGAGATACCTGTTGATATTTTAAAATCTGGAGATTATAAAGTTGAGGGGGCTATTTGGAATGCTGAGAAAGTATTTGATCAAAATGATTGTTTATGTAAAGTCTCTATCCTAAAGAAATCAATGTTGCAATCAAAAGGAGCAGATTACCGAGGGATAATTATAAACAACAAAAAATGGAATTGCTTGGTTAAAAGTTAAATTGGTTTTATCCACACTTTTCTGTATTATTATAGAACTAGAAAAATCAGCAAAAACATAAGGTCAGAAATTTAATATATCACTCTAGGTATGCAAAAAACTCTTCTATTTAATAACTATGAATTAAAAACTACTGACGGGGGACCAAGTGGTTTACTTGCCCAAAATTTTGTTAATGCTGATTCTGATTTGTTCTTTGTAAACGAAAGGATGGTTACTATACCTGAGAATCGGGTTACTAAACTAACACGTAAAATAATTTCTATTCCAAAATGTAAGCCTTTATTTTACGATGTAGGTTTAAGTAAAACCAGCAAATTTGCAGATTGGATATATTCAGCACAGTGTATTTACAAGAATGTCAATGCAAGTTACTACCCTAAGATAGTTTTCTTTGACGTATTTCAACTTACTGCTTGCTTGCCCCTAATTCCAAAAAATCAAGTGGTAATTCTAAACCCTGTTACCCCTGAATTGGCATCAAGTGAAACCGCTTTCCAGAAGGATAATTTTACAGAAGATGATATTATTTGGTCTAAGAAAGCGGAGGCTATTGCTTTTGAGAGAGCTGACATATTGATTTTTGCAAATGAAGGGGCAAAAAAAATTAATCAAAGTCTAATTAATAATAAATCCAAGATTTATTACTTGCATCATGGTGCTTTACAAATTACTGAAGATAGAATAATCCCTTTAGATGAGAGTAATATCAACTTGTTGTACATTGGAAGAAGAATACCTATTAAAGGATTTGACATTATACTTGATGCTTTTAAACAGGCAAATTTAATTAACTCGAATATAAATTTAATATTATTGGGAAATGGTCAGAGAATAAATGGAAAAAATATTTATGACCTTGGGTTTAGTAGCACCCCACATCTTTGGATTAAAAGTGTTGATTATGTAATAAATTGCAACAGACAGAGTTATTTTGATTTATCTGTTCTGGAAACTTTGTCTGTTGGGACTCCATTATTGATGTCTGCTACTTTGGGACATGAATTATATAAAAACTTTACCTCTGAGGGCATAATAGACATTGGAGAACCAACTGTTGAAAATCTAAAAAAAATATTGA
>CAITVK010000009.1 GCA_903895845.1 uncultured Chitinophagaceae bacterium | reverse complement strand
TTATGGAATGCAACGTTGGTGATGGCTAGCTTTCAGTGGAGCAAACTCCTTAAAAAGCCAGTACAATGGGGCTATCCAATCTCTATTTCTTTCGAACCAACAACTAGCTGTAACCTGCGCTGCCCCGAATGCCCGAGTGGATTGCGTGAGTTTACCCGACCTACTGGAATGTTACAGAAAGACTTTTTCCGCGAGACCATAGATGACATTTATAAGGAACTTTTATACCTTATCTTTTACTTTCAAGGCGAGCCTTATCTCAATCCCGACTTTTTGGAGATGGTAAAATATGCAAGCGACAAAGGCATCTACACCGCCACTAGTACCAATGCACATTATTTGACAGATGAAAAAGCAAAGAAGACCGTGGAGAGTGGGTTGGACAGGTTGATTATTTCTATTGATGGCACCACACAAGATGTTTACCAGCAATACAGGGTAGGTGGAAAGCTAGATAAAGTGCTGGAAGGCGCCCGAAACATTGTGAAATGGAAGAAGGAACTGAACAGTAAAACGCCCTTTATATTCTTTCAGTTTTTGGTAGTAAAACCCAACGAACACCAGATAGAAGAAGTAAAGAAACTAGGGGCAGAGATAGGAGTAGACCAGGTACGTTTTAAAACGGCACAGGTATATGATTTTCAGAACGACCCCAACCAATTAATTCCTACTATTGAAAAGTATAGTCGGTATAAAAAAGATAAGAATGGCGAAGTGAAGTCAAAAAGTGGGTTACAAAACCATTGTTGGAAGCTGTGGCATGCCAATGTAATTACGTGGGATGGCTTGGTAGTGCCTTGTTGCTTTGATAAGGATGCAACCCACCAACTAGGAAATTTAAAGACCCAAAGCTTTAAGGAAACCTGGAATAATGACAACTACAAACAGTTTAGAAAGGAACTGATGACGAGCCGTAAAAACATAGACATCTGTGCTAATTGCAGTGAAGGCCTGACTGTTTGGGAAGATTAGCCCGTATGGAGGCTATTTTTCTTTAATAAGGATAATGTATTCTTCTACAGTTATATTTATCTCCCTCAAAATATGTCTTAACAAAGACCTGCCTATCTGAGTTCCTTTATGATGTGGTAATGTGGTGTATCTACCATCTGTATGGCGATAAAATACATGACTTCCTTTCTGTCTGATGATTAAAAATCCTAGTTTTAATAAAAGCTTTTCTAAAGCTGCGGCATCTATCATTTGCAACTTGCTCATACGGCAACTGTTAGCTGCTGAAAGCCCACAAAAGAAGGCAATTCGTTTATTTCTTCTTCCGTCATACACTCCAAACAAAGGGAAATAACTTCTTCCAGATTTTTATGTAGTTCGTCCAATGAAGCTGCTTGTGTATGTGCCCCAGGTAGATTAACAACCATTCCAGTATATAAACCAGTTTCCTTGTCTTTTTCTATATGAGCCGTAAAGTTTATGTTCTTCATTGCCTGTTATTTAAAGCGAATTTATGATTTATCAGTAAGAACAGCTTATTAAATTTATTTCTTACTATTTAATTATATCTTTCCAACTAAATAAATAGAAATGGCTTATAATATTACTGAGATATTGTCTTTAACAATAGAGGAGCAAAAGGAAATAGCTACCGCAATATTAGAACACATCATAACTAAAACCCCCAATCACCAAACATCACAAACGGAAGCAATGCTGGACAAGCGTTTTGAAAATGTAGAGTCTGGCAATTTCAAATCGTATTCTTTAACGGAGGTTAAACAAATTTTGGAGGGTAGGTAGCCAAACATTATATCTACGAACATAAAAAAGAGGAAATAAAGTTTTACTACCTCATTTCCTCTTTTTAGAACTAATATCTACCAACTAATATCTACTATCTACTAACTCATATCTATCTACACGTTTCCTTTCACCGCAACAGAGATTGTATTACTCCATTTGCCAATCTGTACATTTTTGTAGCGATAAATAATTTTATAGTTCCATATCACTTCCACCCCAACAGCTGGCATGGCAGAAGTGTCGGTATAATTGGCCGAGTTACTCACATTCAAAAATATATATCCGGTACCCGAATCCTTCCATACCTCAAATCCTTCATAATTACCAATAGTCGTGTGTAAAGTAGGCTTACCTGCACTTACAGACTTCAACGATAACAAAGGCATTCCATCCTCCAAAACAACAATAGATGTTGCCTCAAAAATTCCCAATGCCTTGGCAATATCCTCGGTTAGGTTCCCAGATAATACACATTGCTGAATCACCTCCCTAAAAAGAGTTACCACGTCTGCCAAACAAACTGCCGGAGGGGCAGGAGTGGTGCCATATACAGGCAACACAGGCAATGCACCCAAAGTATTGCCACCTATTCCATAAAATACCAAATCTTTGTAGGCTGTAAAAGCAGTAGCCAAAGTTTGAACTTTACCCTGCATCATCAATACAAAAATCATAAATAGACTACCCTCGTTCAGATTAGAAATTTTGGTGGCATCTGCCTTCAATAAGCCTGCATAGGTGGGATAGATGCTGCAAAACTTGGAAATTTGTGTAACTAATTTGTCTTCTACAGTTTCGATAAGCGTTTTCATTGTGATTAAGTTTGTGATTGTCTTGTTTTAATTGGCAACCGATTAAAAAAATTGTTTGTAAGCCCGAAAAGCGAGTTTTTCTTTGAAGGAAAGATTAGAAACTAGGAAAGAAACTATATTTTCTGATAGAGAAAAACAAGAAACTAAGAAAGAAACTAAGGTTTCTCTTGTGGAATAAGAGATTCTTGGAAAGAAAAATAAGAAACCAAGAAAGAAAAGTTAGAAACTAACAAAGAAAAACTCCAAACCAAGAAAGAAAAAAGGAAGAAATGTAGGCCTTACGGCTTTTTTACATGATGAGGTTATGCAGAAACAGGCTTTCTATGAATGCTATCCTGTTTCTAAATCTGTGTAAAAGTAGGGGAATGGATATTCTTTGAAGATTTATTATTTTGGGAAAAATAAATATTGGATTGGAATAAAGATTTATTGCGGATTCTACCCTATTGGATAGATTTAATTTGAGATATAAAAAGTTGTATTATTGCATTAACGGCATACAAGATAGTGACGGATTTTATTTAACGGATTGCATTCTTTTATTGAAAAAGTTACCAACCTGTAGTGCGCTCTATTTAAGAGTTGGTCGTAGTTTTAAAATATACTAATGGATAAACATAATCTTGACAGAAATCTTGACAACTTTTTAAGACATTTGGAGAGTTTGAAAGACACATTTCCTATGTCTATGCTTTTGTTAGATCCATACCACAGAAAAGCAAATAAAGAATTTGAAATATTCATTAAAAAAAATGTAGATGATATCGAAGATGAAGAAGGAAATAAATTTATTGGAATTAATTACGAAGACAAACACACTTATGATAGACTACATAAAAGTGCATATATATCTGGCATAGCCCAAAAAATTATTCCTCAAAGTTTATTTGTTTCATTAATCAGTCAGTACGATAGTTTCTTAAATCAACTATTACGATTAGTTTATCAGATTAAGCCAGAAATATTAAATTCTTCTCAAAAAAACCTGACATTTTCTGAAATGGTAGAATTAGGGACACTTGAAAATGCAAGAGATTATATAATTGAAAAGGAGGTAGAAAGTGTATTGAGAGAAAGTCATACTTATCATTTTGAATATCTAGAAAATAAATTAGGAGAAAGGGACAAGCCGATGACTTTAAGAAAAAAACTGCCAATTTGGTCGACATTTATTGAAGTCACTGAAAGAAGAAACCTCTTTGTTCATTGTGACGGTATTGTATCAAGTCAATATATAAAAAATTGTGAGAAAAATAATGTTGATGAAATTGATAAAATTAAAGTTGGTGACAAATTAAGAGTTACCCCTGAATACTTTATTCAAGCTTACAGATGTCTATTTGAAATTTCTACAAAGTTGACGCATACTATTTGGCGTAAACTACTTAAAGGTGACCTTGAAAATGCTGACAAACACCTGAATCATATTTGCTTTGACTTAATATGCAGTTCTGACTTTGTTTTAGCTGACATTCTTTTAGAATTTGCCTGTGAACAACCACGACATTTCAATGACACAACCTGTAATATACTATTGGTAAATCAGGCACTTTCCAAACATCTAAATAAAAAAGAGAATGAAGCAAGAAGCCTTATATCTTCAAAAGATTGGAGTGCTTCTAGCGATGAGTTCAAACTAGCTTACAATGTAATACTAGGCAACGACGAAATTGTTTTTAGTCTAATGAAGAAAATCGGAAAGAATGGAGATGTTAGTAAAGGCGATTATAAAATATGGCCACTATTTACTAACTATAGAAAAAGGGAAGACTTTAAGAAAACGTTTAAGGAAATATTTGGAGAAGAATATACAATTTCAGAAAAACCGTTAAGCCCATTGCAACAAATATTAAAAAAAGAAGTTTCAAAGCGAGATAAATCAAAAAAAATTACAGACAAAAAAACTAAGCCCAATAGCTCCACGTCACTCACCAGCTTGTCTGCGTCAAACTCGCAAATAGTTAATAAGGTCTAGCGCACTGCCTTGGGCTAAAGTCTTTCCGTCGTTACCGTACGCTACATATAAGTATTACTGTCGCGATTATTGTCCTTGATATATTATCAATGGAATTTTTATTAAGTAGTCCTTTTTATCTATCTTTGAAATATATACAGATACCTAATGCTTTTACAACTTCAACAAGCTAGTTCCGACAAAATAGATAAATTGATGGCTTATGCCAAACAAAACAATATAGATCTATCTGTGATTGATGATATGGAAGGCAATTATTTTTTGCCCGGTAAACCACTCTCTAAGCAAGCTATCACTAATATAATAACCAAAGGACGTGCTAGCGGAACAATTTCTATGGATGAGGTACATGCTTCAATAAGAAAAACCCACCATGCAGATTAAATATACAGTAACTGCATCTGATAGTCTAGCTCAATTAATTGCTTTCATAGAAAATACAAATACACTCGGATCGGGTTTAAGATGGTTAAATAAATATGAACTATTTATGAATGAAGCATTATTGATATCAGTAAATCATAAAATATGCAATAATCTTTCATTGAAAAGTCTTGGGCTGAATTGTTTGTATTTTAATGATTGGCTGATTGCTTATTCTATACATCAAAATTTCATTCTTATAGAAGCATTGCTACATAAATCAAGAATTTCAGATTGATACTCCATCTAGCTCCTGAATGTTTTCTCTCCAAGGAGGAGAATTGCGAATTGGATTGCCGCCTTTACCATACGCTAAATAAAGATATCGCTGTCGTAATTCTGTGACTTGTGGTATGTAATGGTTACATTAGATTAGGTCTGTCCGAAAATCAGGAACTTGAGATAGTCCTACTAAAGCATTAACCCAATAACCATCTCTTTTAGCTCATTGGTTTTTAAATCTTCCTTTTCAGATTTATCGTAAATAGTGAGTAGGTAAATGGTATTTGATTCAACATAAACGTAGCTAATTGCCCTTGCACCGCCGCTTTTGCCTTTTCCCTTTGAAGAAATGGCAATCCGTATTTTGTAACAATCATTGCCAAGAAAAGTACCTGATGTTGGGTTGGTATCCAAATCGTTTATTAGCAAAGCAAACTCTTCTTTTAATGAAGGGAACTTTTTTACAAGCCTTTTTAACTCTTTTTCAAATCGGTTGGTAAGTAATATTTTATAGCTCATTCAGTAGCTCTTGAGCTGATTTAAGTTTTTTGTTTCCTTTTTTGTGTTCAGCAACTTCATTGGCAGCCTCTTGCAACTCTTCCCAAAGTTGTACTTTAGCCATAGAAATAGGTTTTACCCCCTTTACAAAAGAAAGACTGCGAAGCACTTCCAACCCAAATGGCACTTTATTATCTGGAATATCAACCAATACTTTCATTGTTTTTTGTTTATGTACTTACAAAAGTAGCCCTTTCGGTTTTAATTGACACAAATGAGAAAAACTTAAAGAACCCATCTAGTTCAGGAGTCTTCGAAAATTGATAACTACATCAGGACTACTGTCCTATTTGTAGCAGTTACTAGAAATTAATATAAAACCCTTCACTCTCTACAAAAGGTATATTTGTATAAATAGCAAAAATGCAAATAATACAATCTATTCAAAACAGAATATACACCATACGCGGCGAAAGAGTAATGCTGGATTTTGATTTGGCAGCACTCTATGAAGTAGAAACAAGGGTGTTGAACCAATCAGTAAAACGAAACCTTAAAAGATTCCCTGAAGATTTTATGTTTCAACTAACTGTTTTTGAATGGCAAACGCTATCATCACAAATTGTGATGATGGAAACAAACAATAATTCAACATCACAATCCGAAGTTTTGGCATTACCCAAAAATCGTACAGACAAATATTTACCCTATGCTTTTACCGAGCAAGGCGTGGCAATGCTTAGTGGCATATTGAATAGTGACAAAGCAATAAACACCAATATTGCTATTATGCGGGCCTTCATAGAAGTACGGAAAGTGTTGCTGCAACAGACTGATATGAGGGAACAATTGAGGGAAATAAAAGAACGTATGGGTGAACACGATACCCAACTGAACCAAATTTATGATGCAATGGAAAACCTATTGGATGAAAAAGCCGCTCAAAGAAAATGGGATGACAGGCAGAGAATAGGATTCGATCAGTGATAATCTATTGATACAACTATTTCCCTTCCAACTAACCCCTGAATGCTACTTTGAGTGAGCAATCTATAATGAGTGTAAATTTTTAGTTACAAAAAAGTGAGCATAATAAAGAGTTTAGAATGTTGCTATACAAACCAACTCTTTATTATGCTCACTTATCTTATAACTAGTAACTTAAATTAAATAATATCAAAACTATTTAGTTACCGTACACACTAAGGAACTTAATACGCATAATCTTCAACTGTTCCCAGGTGTAATCATTATCGCTTAATTCTTTTTGTGCAATCTCAAGAGAAGAAGTCTCACAATTTTTAAAGTATTCAATAATATCTTCCTGATCGTATTCGTCCAACCAGTCATCTATCGCATAATCAAGGTTCAACTTGGTACCACTAGCTGCTATGGTTTCCATTTCTTCCAGTAACTGAGGCAATTTAAGTCCCTTGTTTTTTGCAATCGTTTCTAATGGAATCTTTTTGTCGATATTCTGAATGATATAAATTTTGTTGCTCGATTTGTTTGCCACCGTTTTCATTACGAAATCATCGGGCTTTTCAATATTATTTTCCTCTACATATTTACCAATCAAATCCACAAAAGGTCTACCATATTTCAACGCCTTTCCTTTACTCACCCCTTGGCACTTCTCCAGTTCGGCAAGGGTGGTTGGGAAAATGTTACACATATCCTGCAAAGAATTTTCCAGGAAGATTACAAATGGAGGAAGTTTCAGCTTCTTAGCTTCTTTCTGACGAAGTTCTTTCAGCATTTCAAACAAGTACTCATCGGTAGAAGCACCTTGTTGTGCAGAAACTTCATTGCTGGTATCATCGTCGTCAAAGCCATCCCCTTCTTCAAAGATGTTGTTCATTACAATCCTGAATGAAGTTGGATTTTCTAAGAATTTAAGTCCTTCTTCAGTCAGTTTAAGCAGACCATATTCTTCAATATCTTTCTGAATCAAATTTTCAAGCAGCATTTGCCTGATAAGGCTATTCCAGAAGTGGCTTTCTTTGTCCTTGCCAATTCCAAAAACGGGTCTGCTTTCATGACGGTACATCAATACTTGTGGGGTAAGTTTGCCCATTATGATATCAACGGTGTAAGGAGTAGGGAAACGTTCGTCTAGTACTTGTATAACTTTAATTACTTTAACTACTTCGTCTTTTGCCTCAACCTTTTCTTTAGGATGCTTACAGTTATCGCAGTTGCCACAGTTTTGATCGCCCCAATCTTCTCCAAAATAGTGCAATAATACTTTCCTGCGGCAAACGCTACTTTCGGCATAGGCAACAGTTTCATCAATCAGTTGCGCACCTACCTCACGTTCGCTCAAAGGTTTGTCCCGCATCAGATGTTCCAGTTTAGCAACATCTTTATGAGAATAATATAATACGCAAAGTCCTTCCAGACCATCACGGCCAGCACGACCAGTTTCTTGGTAATAGTTTTCTATGGACTTAGGTATGTTATAATGTATCACAAAACGAATATCTGGTTTGTCAATACCCATTCCAAAGGCAATAGTCGCTACTATTACATGTACATCTTCATTCAAAAACTGATCTTGTCTGTCGGCTCTAAGCTTTTGATCCAAGCCAGCGTGATAGGCAACAGCTTTTATGTTATTGGCCATTAGAACTTCGGCAAGTTCCTCGGTAGTTTTTCTATTCAGTGTGTAGATAATCCCACTCTTCCCTTTATGCTGAGAGATAAAACGTACAATACTTTTTATTGTCTGCTCTTTTTGAAGCTTCGGTTGAATCTCATAATAAAGATTGGTTCTGTTGAAGGAAGAAATGTAAACATTTGGCTTTCGTAATCCTAGGTTCTTTTCAATATCACTCTGCACCTTAGGAGTCGCTGTTGCAGTAAGGGCAATAACAGGGATTTTTGAGTTGATGATGTCCATCATTTCCCTAAGCCTACGATATTCTGGTCTGAAATCGTGCCCCCACTCACTGATACAGTGTGCTTCATCTACTGCAAAAAAGGAAATTTCTATATCACTGAAGAAGTCTAGGTTTTCTTGTTTGGTTAATGTTTCTGGCGCTACGTAAAGCAATTTTGTTTTGCCAGAAGTTAAGTCTTCTTTTACTGCATTAATCTGGGTTTTGTTGAGAGACGAGTTAAGAAAGTGTGCTATATTATCCTGTTCACTGTATCCTCTTACTAAATCTACCTGATTCTTCATCAAAGCAATCAAAGGCGAAACAATGATGCAACAACCAGGTAACAACAAAGCGGGTAATTGATAGCAAAGACTTTTCCCTCCTCCGGTTGGCATAATCACAAACGTATCGTGACCTTCTAACAAGCTGATGATGCTTTTTTCTTGGGTTCCTTTAAATTCTGTGAACCCAAAGTATTTTTTCAACCCGGCATAAATGTCAGGTTTACTCCCATCATCATTGGTCAATTCTTTTATTACAATATCCTCATCCGCAATTTTTTTTGGCGAAACCCGTACTTTTTTTGATGCAGCACTTGCTTGAGGCTTTCTTTTGTTCGTTGACATTATATGTATTCCCATAATATTTTTTCCCGATAAACCGGGGTATTTTTAGATAGTTAAAAATGCGTTTCAAAAAGCATTTACAACGTTTGTGTTATCAATAAATTCTATTTAAAAACAACCACGTTGATTTTAAGAGGGTGACGAAGTTAATCATTACAAACTTTTTTTCGTTGCTAATTTATTATTTTTTCGTGTAACGCGAGAGTTTAATCTTTTTTGAAGGAATCATTTTGTTTAATTATCAATTTCTTCTTTAGCAAACAATTAGCAACAAACCCGGAAGAGCTTATTGTATTGAGGTTGGCATTTTTAAAACAGCAAAAGTTTTTTAGGGCTTAGAGCCTGTTTAAAAATGTTCTTTAAAAGAAGTAAGGGCACATGCTAAAAGAGAGATACATACGTTCTTAGAGTTACCAAGCTTAAAGAAAATATGTA
>CAITVK010000008.1 GCA_903895845.1 uncultured Chitinophagaceae bacterium | reverse complement strand
GTAGTAAAGAAGGTTCTTTTCTCAAACTAATCTATAAGATGTCAATTGGCATCAAGTTCCCGCCAAATGGCGGCAAGAAGATTCCAATTGGCATCAAGTTCCCGCCAAATGGCGGCAAGTTGCCGCCAATTGGCGGCAACTAGATTCTATTTGGCGGCGAGTTGCCGCCAAATGGAATCAACCTGATTCCAAAGAGAAAAAAACAGTTACTTACCCCGAAAGGGCCTTTTAAACAATCTTTTTTTAATTATTTAAATTTTAATTATGGCACAAACTGTGGATTGGGTACCTAAAACGTACGAACTTTTTCAACCTTTTTCATTGAATATAAAGGAGAGAGCAATCGCAAATAAGTTAATCTGGAAATTGGTAGATACCACTGTAACAAGTATGGCTGCCGATGTAGACGATTTTGTAGCAGACTATCTAATCTCTTCTAAAAAGAAAACCCGTTCTTCTAACGATGTTAATAACACGAAAAAGTCTTTTAAAAAGGCTAGGAGTAGTGTGAGGGCAATGGGCATTGGGCAGATGAAAAATAATTTGAACATGACCGACGAAGACCGTAATCTTTGTGGTGTTATTAATGACAGCGGTTCACATACCATGTCGCCAGTTACCGATTCGTCTCCGGCAGTTATTTATTCACGCACAGGTGAATTGGGTGGGAAAATGGTTTTTGTTGATCCAGAAAGTGTGGCTGGAGGCCGACCTGATGGACAAGTGGGTACATCGGTTATGTTTGGCTTTTACCCAATTGGTGGCACCCAGCCATTGGAAGCGGAGTGTACGATGAACAGATTGTACAACACCAGATTAGGTGGCGTAACGTTTCCGCCCGCTGCTTTGGGAAAAAGTTTTATTGGGTATGCCCGCTATTACAATACCCGGAATGTTTTGGGAACAATAGCAACTAGCTTTAAGGGTATCGTCAGCTAAAAAGCCTTTATAGCATCTAGTCTAAAAACAAAAAAGCCGCACTGAAAACAGTGTGGCTTTTTTAGTAGTATCCAGTAAGTCTTTCCCAGCTTTTACTTCATCCAACAGAGTTATATGTGTGCGGATTGCTTCGCACCCCTTTCGGTTGCGTATTGCCCTTGCAACCAGCTTCTAAATTGTACCTTGTAAAATCAAGCATTTCATCAAGAAATCTGCATCTTTTTAATCAACTTAACAGCCACTTATCTTAGTTATGACTTTCGTCATCAAACCAAATCTTATTGCACAACGTTAAACTAGTACTATTAAATTTGCAAACTTTATAAATTAGATATGACAACTACAATAAATGATACAGAAGCGTTGGTGGCGAGTGTGAAAGATGCCGATTTGCAACGGATAGGTACTAAAATACTGAACGATGAAAGGATAAGTTTTGATGATGGCGTCATTTTGTTTGAACGTGGTTCATTGGCTTATTTAGGCGCCTTGGCAAACTATGTGCGTGAAAAGAAACACGGAGATAAAACGTATTTCAATCGCAACTTCCATATAGAACCAACCAACGTGTGTGTGTTCAGCTGTAAATTCTGTTCCTACTCCCGTTTGTATGCCCACAAAGAAGAAGGTTGGGAATTGAGCATCGACCAGATGCTGGACATTGTAAAAAGCTATGATGGCAAACCAGTAACTGAAGTTCATATTGTTGGTGGCGTACATCCAAAGATGACACTTTCCTTCTTTATAGATTTATTAAAGGCAATTAAAGCACACCGTCCAGAGTTACACATAAAAGGTTTTACACCTGTGGAACTGGATTATATGTTTAGAAAAGCAAAGGTTTCTACCGAAGAAGGAATGCAACTGGCCCATGAAGCCGGCTTGGATTCATTACCGGGCGGTGGTGCAGAAATATTTCATCCAGAAGTAAGGAAAGAAATATGTGAGGATAAAGTAGATGCGGAAGGATGGTTACACATTCATAAAGTAGCACACAACCTTGGCATGCATAGCAATGCAACGATGTTGTACGGGCATATTGAAAGCTTTGCCCACCGTATAGACCACATGGACAGGTTAAGAAAACTACAGGATGAAACAGGTGGGTTCAACACGTTCATTCCATTAAAATTCAGGAATAAGGATAATGACATGAGTCATATACCAGAAAGTACTACCATTGAAGACATGAAAGTGTATGCAGTAGCAAGGCTTTATTTAGATAACTTCCCACATATTAAGGCTTATTGGCCGATGCTTGGCAGAAAGAATGCACAATTGACTTTAAGCTTTGGCGTAAACGACATTGATGGAACAATTGATGATACGACCAAGATTTATTCGATGGCTGGCAGCGAAGAACAGAGTCCTACGATGAATACGGAACAACTTGTTTCATTGATAAAACAAGTGAAAAGACAACCAGTTGAAAGGGATACGCTGTATAACGAGATTAATGTATTTTAGTGACACTTCCAGTTATGCAAAGTCTGTTAGCTTATGACTTTGTTTTAAGGCTTCTGTAGGCAAGTACAGAACTGATGATTGTTAATACGGCACTTACAATAAATGGTGCACCTGCAAAATGAATGGGCGCCGCAGTTGATGTAAAATAAGAGAATACATTTGTCATTATCAAAGGGCCGATGATAGAGGTTGCACTCATTAAACTGGTCAAAGCTCCTTGCAATTCGCCCTGTTCATTTGGAGGTACATGTGTAGAGATAATACCCTGAATGGAGGGCATTGCAATACCACCCAAACAATAAACAGCAGTAAAAGCATACATCATCCAGGTTTGTGAGGCATAGGCAAACAAGGTAAACCCAATTGCATATAAAGCCAGCCCCGTATAAACACTTTTCTCTTGGCCGAGTCTGGGTATTATCCTGCGTATCAATAGTCCTTGTACAATTGCAACACAGACTCCTACAACACCTAGCGAATAACCAATCATTGTAGGGGACCATCCAAACTTTTCAATTGTGTAGTAACTCCAGGTAGTTTGCACAGAATGCGAAGCAACATAAATGAGTGTGATTGAAATAACCAACCCCGAAATCACAGGATATTTGTTCAATAGTTTTAAAGACCCCACAGGGTTTGCCCTTTTCCACTCAAAGCGTCTTCTGTTTTCCTTTGCCAAAGACTCAGGCAAAATAAAGAATCCATACAACCAGTTAATCAATGATAAACAAGCGGCACCAATAAAAGGCCATCGAATACCAAAATGAGCCAATTGACCGCCTAATACTGGTCCAATGATAAATCCTAGTCCAAATGCCGCCCCAATCATTCCAAAGTTCTGTGCTTTCTTTTCTGGTGTACTAATGTCTGAAATATAGGCAGAACCTGTAGTGATGCTTGCACCTGTGATTCCCGCAATCATTCTTCCAACAAATAACCACCCGATAGAAGGGGCAAAGGCAAGAAATAAATAATCAATTCCAAAGCCAAAGAGGGAACATAATAAAACAGGCCTTCGTCCAAATTGATCACTCAGGTTACCTATAATTGGGGAACAAACAAATTGCATGAGGGAATACGCAAAAATGAGTAATCCACCATAGCGTGAAGCCTCGCTGACAGTTCCATGTGTGAGGTTCTGTATCAACTGCGGCAATATGGGAATGATGATACCAAACCCAATGATATCGATCAATAAGGTTATGAATATGAACCCAAGTGCTGCTTCTTTTTTGTTTGTTGCCATACAACTATTTAAGAAATGCAATGATAAGAGAAATATTCAGGACACCAATGAACGAGATTCTTATCTGTAAGAATCAAATTGGAATCAATAAACTGCTGGTATTGCATTAGACTTTGCAACACTACATCCGCTCTGGAACACCTGCCCCCAGCAACTGCATACCTGTTTTGAGGATATGTGCAGTAAGTTGTGCCAATTGTAGTCGCAATAGTTTTTTCTCTTCCGACTCCGCATTGGCTATGGATAATTCAGAGTAAAAGGAACTAAATGTTTTTGCCAGGTTATAGATATAGATAGCTACTTTGGAAGGGTCATATTCTGTAGCTGCATCCTGAATAACAGTTGGAAACAACTCCAGTTCCACAATAATTGCTTTTTCTAGTGGCAATAAATCTTGTTTGACTTCTATAGATTTTATAGAAACCCCTTCCGCAGACATCTTCCGCAAAATACTCTTTATCCTTGCATGGATAAACTGTATAAATGGCCCTGTGAAACCTTGAAACTCGATACTTTCCTCGGGATTGAAAACCATCTTCTTCTTAGGGTCTACACGCAACAAAAAGAATTTCAATGCACCCAATCCAATCGTATTGTACAATTCTGTCAGATCTTCTGGTGCAAAGTCTTTTACTTTTCCCAGTTCTTCTGTTTTCTGTTGAGAGATAGCTACCATTTCTGCAACTAAATCATCCGCATCTACTACAGTTCCTTCGCGGCTCTTCATCTTCCCAGTAGGCAATTCCACCATGCCATAACTCAGGTGAAAGATACCATCGGCTGATGGAAGACCTAGCTTCTGACAAATTAGCTTTAGTACTTTAAAGTGATAGTTCTGTTCATCTCCCACCACATATATACTCTTGCTACAATGGTATTCTTCGTATTTATCAACTGCCAAACCAATATCTTGCGTGATGTAAACAGAAGTGCCATCTTTTCTACGGACAATCTTTTCATCTAATCCATCGCCTGTTAAATCTATCCAGACACTGCTATCTTCCTTTTGGTAAAACACGCCTTTCTCCAATCCTTTCTCTACCAGATCTTTACCTAGCAAATAGGTCTTGCTTTCATAATAGGTACGGTCAAAGTCGCTGCCAATGGCTTTATAAGTTGCATTGAACCCTGCATAAACCCATGTGTTCATCCGTTCCCAAAGGGCAATAACTTCGGCATCTCCAGCTTCCCAGTCCAATAACATCTTTTGTGCGGCCAACATAATAGGTGCCTGCTTCTCTGCCACCTCTTTAGTCAGTCCTTTGCTGGCAGTCAACTCATCTATCTGCCTTTTGTATTCGTCATTAAACTTAACATAGTAATCGCCCACAAAATGATCGCCTTTCATTCCTGTACTTTCCGGAGTGGCACCATTGGCAAACAACTGCCATGCAATCATACTCTTACAAATATGAATGCCACGGTCATTTACAATGCAGGTCTTTACTACCTCATAACCATTTGCTTTTAGTATCTCGGCAATACTCCAACCAAGAAAGTTGTTACGTAAATGCCCCAGGTGCAAGGGTTTGTTTGTATTGGGAGAAGAATATTCTACCATCACTTTCTCGCCATTCTTTGGGGCAAGTCCGTAAGTGGCATTGTCATATTGTGATTGAAGAAAATCAATCCAGAAGTTATCTGTTACACTTAAATTCAAGAACCCTTTTATCACATTGAAACCCGAGAATAACCGAGGATTGTTTGCTACCAGATAACTGCCAAGTTCTTGTCCCAAAGCATCTGGCGACTTCTTCAACTGCTTTACAAAAGCAAATAATACCACAGTATAATCGCCTTCAAACTCCGGTTTGGTTGCATTGACCAATATGGCATTCTCTGCCAATTCTACGCTGTATAAACCTGCAATTGCTTTGGTGGTGGCTTGTTTTATCTGCCCTGTTAAACTCATTGTCCGCTATTATTTGTGGGCTGCAAAACTAACTGTTTTTAACCCTTACATTTGCCTCGTTTATGCAAAAAATACATCACAACGTACGGAGCTTTCTTTTATCACTGATAGATATTGTTTATCCCTTGTTTAGAAGGATGATGCCGTTGCAAACTTTCAGGTATGCCGCATGTGGAGGTTTTAATACCTGTCTGGACATTACTTTATTCTTTGTTTCATACAATTACATCTTCAAACAGAAGCCAATTGTTTTCCACTCTATATTTCCTCATTTAATTATCAGTCCACACATTGCCGCCTTTCTGGTTGGGTTTACAGTCAGTTTTCCTTCGGGATTCTATCTAAGCCGGTATGTTGTTTTTCAGGAGACCTCTGTTAAGAAGTCCGAACAACTACTCAAATATTTCTCTGTGGTCTTTATTTGCCTGATGCTTAATTATGGTTTCCTGAAGCTTTTTGTAGATACGTTTAGATGGTATCCCACACCGTCCAAAATACTTACAACTGTTTTTGTTGTTGCCTTTAGTTATGTCGCACAAAAGAATTTTACTTTTACACCAGAAGGCAAAAAGAGAGGGCTAAAGAAAGTAGCGAGGGGGAAGGTTAAGTTATGAGTTATGAGTTATGAGTATTAAGTAGAAAGGGTTAAGCTTGTAGCTGTGATGAGTATGATTGATTTATTCTTTTGATTTTCTATTACGCCTTATAACCTAGCACTTATAACTTACGACTTACGACTTACAACTTACGACTTACAACTTATGACTCATAACTTACGACTTAATTTATTTCTCTTTCTTCTATTACTCGCTATAAATGGTACAGCGCAGTTCTCTCCCGAATACAACAAAAGTTCCCCTGCTGGTATCGTATATGGTTTTCGTACAGACTATGGTTCAACCGTAGTGCATACGCCTGCCGTAAAGGATATTGGTGGTGCCAAGCCCTTTGGTCTGGGATTCGAGATCAGCAAGCAAGCAAGGGATTCTGCTACGTATCATTTGTGTAGTGCCTTTCCAAGGGTTGGTTTGCAGTTACAGTACTTTCATTATGACACCTGGATTTTGGGTAACTCTGCCATCGCTTCCTATTTTATACAACCCGTTTATAGATTAAATGATCGAGTCAACTTCTTTTATCGGGCAAGTATTGGCGTCTCTTATTCCGATCACCCCTACGACACAGACCCCTTGAAAGATACCCTCAATCAAAACTATTCCCTACGGATAAATCCTTATCTGCAACTAGCTTCGGGATTAGGTTTCAGGATAGACAAGCACTTATCGTTGGATGTAACTGGCACTTTCGATCATATATCTAATGGCAACTGGAAGCGCCCCAATAAAGGTTTAAACTGGATTACCAGCTCTGTATCCTTACTCTATTCCCCCTCTGGCAGCGTGTTGCCCAAGTTGCATCGTGTACATGACAATTATTGGAAAAACCGTCCTTGGGGATATACAGTTGGCTCTTTGCTAGTTACCAAGCAAGGCTGGGCAGGTTCAACAGCGGCTTATCAACGGATGTATGCAGCGGGTGGATTTATGGAAGCCGACAAACAAATTGGCCGTATTCATGGCTTTATTGTGGGGCTACAGGCATATTATAATGACCTGAAAGTAGATGCTTACGCTCCCGGACAATCGTATAGTCCACTAAAACACTCCTCGGTATTGGCAGGTATCTATGCAGGGCATGAGTTTTTGTTGGGGCGTGTTATTATCAGTCAGGTAATGGGATTGTACATTACGCCACACTATGGCGAATACACCAACCTTTTTCATCAGCATAGCTTTCGTTACCTGCTAGACAAGCATTGGCAAGTGGGTTTCTGCCTGAAAGCACATGCCGATGCAGCAGACTTTACAGGCATCAATGTGCTGTATCGACTAAAATAAATGAGTGTAGCTATAGCGATTAACTTACTTACTTTTCAGCGAATCTCTTATTTCCATCAGCAATTTATCGGTACTGGATGGTTCTGCTGGTGCCGCAGGGGCAGCCGCTTCCTTCTTTTTCATGGCATTGATTGTTTTGATAACAAGAAAAACAACGATGGCTATAATCAAGAAGTCTATCAAGGTAGATATAAATACGCCATACTTCACAGCCACTTCCTCCACCGCCTTGGCAACCACTTTACCAGCAGCGTCTTTGGTTTCGGGTGAGCCTTCCTTAAGTACTATTTTTAGGTTATTGAAGTTGACGCTTCCTGTGAGCATACTTATCAAAGGCATCACGATACC
Source organism: uncultured Chitinophagaceae bacterium (assembly GCA_903895845.1). Classification (GTDB taxonomy): domain Bacteria; phylum Bacteroidota; class Bacteroidia; order Chitinophagales; family Chitinophagaceae; genus Parasediminibacterium. Next base: position 268 of record CAITVK010000008.1, on the reverse strand, counting down.
TTCTACAAAAGAGGTTGTCAACTTGCCAAAAGAGGCACCCATCACAAAGGCAACGGCAGTATCAATCAGGTTTCCACGTAGGGCAAACTCTCTAAATTCTTTTACGACACTCATTTGTTTATTTTTTAGAGCCTGTTTAAAAATGTTCTTTAAAAGAAGTAAGGGCACATGCTAAAAGAGAGATACATACGTTCTTAGAGTTACCAAGCTTAAAGAAAATATGTATTCGACAGATTTAACAGATGCCCAATGGGACAATATTAAGCGT
>CAITVK010000007.1 GCA_903895845.1 uncultured Chitinophagaceae bacterium | reverse complement strand
TACTCTAAAAGGATTCTTATTGAAAATTGTATTGTTCTTATTTGCAATACAACTAAAGAAAATTAACTAGCAACTTGAATTAATTATAAATATATTTTATTAATCAATTCAAATAATTAATAATCAAGCATTTTAAAACGCTAATATTACCGCTCCTATTTGAAAAGGTCGCTTAATGGGCATTCATAAAGGGAAGCTATCGGAAAAAATAAATAATTACTGCTAGCTTCCCTTTTTACATACATTTTATATGTAAAAAAGGGTATTTCTACCGATATAACCCATCATTAGCCCACCGTAACGCTACATTTGCACCCTTTTTGACTGATATAGTTAAAAAAAATGTAAAGGCTCTTGTAGTTAAATTATTCCTTTAGTTGTTAGTAATTTGCGCCCCCACAAACAATCAACTGGATCTAAATAACGATAGCTGATACTCTATTTCTAATTTTATGCGTTGTACAAGTCATTTATATCGACCCCTTGCCCTGTTTTTGTCATTCCTGTTTTTATCTGCCTCGTCAACGAGTTTATTTGCCCAGCAAAAGCAAGATACACTCCCACTTTCCCTTCAGCAGAGCGAAAAAATCTTTACCGACAGCAACCTGCTCCTTTTGGCTCAACACTATAACGTGGATGCCCAGAAAGCATTGGTGGAACAAGCTAAAGTATGGCAAAACCCAACGCTAAATACCGATATTGGCATTGCTGCCGACGGTAAGTTTGTGCGGTATAAAAAGAATGCAGATGGTAGCTACAATGGTCAGTACTACATTCAGATCCAACAGTTGATACTCACTGCCAAGAAGCGTGGCAAACTGATAGACCTTGCCAATACCAATACTAGGTTGAGCGAATTGCAGTTGCAGGATGTGTTGAGGAATCTTCGTTATCAGCTGCATCAGGACTATTACACCATCCAACAACAGCTTGCCTTGTTGGGCATCTACAACGATCAGGCATTGCAACTAAACAAATTGCTCAATGGCATGAAAGCACAGCTGAGTGCAGGCAACATTGCCAGAAAAGATTATGTACGGATTCAGGCATTGGTTATCTCGTTGCAACAAGATATTACAGAACTCAAAAAGGACATGGCTGATAGTCAGAACGACTTAAAGACCTTATTGCAACTAAAAGATGCCAATGTTTTCATCAAACCATCCGAACCATTGAGTGGCGAAGTAGCCATGCCCGATAATCTGGAAAGTTTAGTGAATAGTGCCCTGAAAAGTAACCCCAACTACCTCTTGCAGCAGTGGCAAACAACTTATCAGCAACAAAATCTGTCTTATCAGAAGGCCTTGCAAACGCCCGACATTACATTGGGACCAAACTTCGACCGCAACTCCAACTTTGCCCCTAACTATGTGGGGCTGGGCGTTTCGTTGCCGTTGCCTGTTTTCAATAAGAACAAAGGCAACATCAAGTCGGCACAAGCCAATATCAAACAACAAGAAACGCTAACTCAGAACGCAGAGACCGAACTCAGGAACAATATAAGCAATGCCTATCGCAAATTGCTCTTAAGTATCGAATTGAATAATAGTTCTCAGAAGGCTTTCTATCAGGATTATGCAACCATCTACAATAACATGTTGCAAAGCTATAAGGACAGGCAAATAAACCTGCTCGAGTTCCTGGACTTCTTTAATGATTATACCGATAGTCAGAAAAAACTGCTTGATCAACAATTGAACCTACAACTGGCAAAAGAAGAATTGCAATATCATGTAAATCGTTAACAGTAGACCGTTTGCCATTTACCGTTGAATGAGATTGAAAAAAGAAAACAATTAATAAAAAGGATTATGAATAAACTAACAATAATGGCGTCTTTGGCCTTACTGATTTCAGCAACAGCCTGCCATGAAAAACAGCCTGAAAAAGCGGAGGTAAAAAAGTTTGCCCTTAGTGATAGCATGGAGAAGATGATTGCGTTGGATAGTGTTTCCAATAGTTTTATTGCCACCGAGACTTCATTGAGCGGGGAAGTGAGTTTTAATGAAAACAACGTCATAAAAGTGTTTCCTAGGGGAAGCGGCCAGGTGATTGAAAGCAAAGTGACGTTGGGCGACAAAGTAAAAGAAGGACAAGTGCTTGCGGTGATAAAGAGTGCGGATATTGCTGGTAATTATGCCGATCTGGCTAGTGCCAACGCCGACATTGCCATTGCGCAACGTGAATTTGACAACACCAGAAGCCTTTATAAAGGCGGTATTGCCAGCGAACGTGAATTGAATGAAGCCAAGCAAAATCTGGCGAAAGCAAAGGCTGCCAAAAATAAAATTGAAAGTGTACTGAGCATCAATGGCGGTCAGAAAACAACATCCAACGGCACGTATGTATTGACATCACCAATTGATGGATATATTGTAGAAAAGAAGGTGAATACAGGCAATTTTATCCGTTCGGATATGGGGGATTACTTGTTTACGATCTCCGATTTAAAAAATGTATGGATTAATGCCAATGTCTTTGAAGATGACATTGCCAAAGTAAAAGAAGGCTATGATGTAGAGGTTTATACACTGGCTTATCCAGATAAAACCTTTGTAGGAAAAATTGATAAACTAAGTGAGGTATTGGATCCTACCAATAAGACGATGAAGGTGCGTGTGAAACTGGAAAACAAGGAAGGACTGTTGAAACCGTCCATGTTTGCCAAAGTAATCGTGTCGAATGAAGAAAAGGTAAAAGCACTGTGCGTACCAACCAAAGCATTGATTTCTCAGGATGGAAAGAACTTTGTGGTAGTGTACAAAGGGCGCGACAACATGAAAATTGCAGAGGTAAGCATCCAGAAAATTATTGGCGACAAAACATTCATTAGTGGCGGCGTACAAGAAGGCGACAAGCTGATTGTGAGTAATCAACTGCTTATTTTTCAACAATTGCTGGACACTCCTTAAAGTTTTAAGTTATAAGTGATAAGTTATAAGTGTCAGGCAATGAGCGGTTGGTTACAATTGTCGATTGGTTAATGACAAATTGAAAGAGTCGATAAACAAACGCCCTTGGTCAATTAGCCATTATGAGTTACCTTAAATTCAAATTATGAATAAGTTTATAAAAGGAATCATCTATTTTTCGCTGCGTCACCGTGCATTCGTCTTCTTCCTGACGGTGGTTTTGGCTGTGATAGGTTTTATCAGTTACCAGAATACGCCCATAGAAACTTTTCCCGATGTAACCAATACACAGGTCATTATCATTACACAATGGCCGGGTCGCAGTGCCGAAGAGGTAGAAAAATTCATTACGATACCACTGGAAACAGCGCTGACCTCTGTACAAAAGAAAAGTAACCTACGCACCACTTCTTCTTTTGGATTGAGTTATGTGCGCATCATATTCGATGATAATGTGGACAATGCCTTTGCTAGTCAGCAGGTATTGAGCCGGTTGAACAGTGTCGATTTGCCGGATGGTATCAAACCAGAAGTAGAACCGCCTTATGGACCAACCGGTGAGATTTTCAGGTACACATTAAAGAGTAAAACCAAAAGCATACGAGAACTGACTACCATACAGGATTGGATATTGGATAAAGAGTTTAAACGTGTGCCCGGTGTAGCCGACGTGAACAGTTTTGGAGGGGAAGAGAAAAGTTTTGAAGTAAGTGTGAACCCCAACTACCTTACCAAATTTGGGTTGACCTCTCTTGACGTCTATAATGCCATCAGCAAAAGCAATATCAATGTGGGCGGCGATGTAATTGAACGAAACGGACAGGCTTATGTAGTGCGAGGTATTGGACTAATCAATAACATCAGTGAAATCAATAACATCATCGTTACCAAAGTAAACGGAGTGCCTATACTTGTAAGAAACCTGGCGGAGGTAACCGAAACAGGAAAACCCCGTCTGGGACAGGTTTCAGAAGATACCATGGGCGATGTGTTGGAAGGGATTGTTGTGATGCGCAAAGGCGAGAATCCGACAGAAGTATTGAACCATATTCACGAGAAAGTAAAAGAAATAAACGAAGACATCCTTCCCAAAGATGTAAAACTTGAAACGTACTACGACCGTACTACTTTGATGGACTTCGCCACGCATACAGTGATACACAACCTGATTGAGGGCATTGTATTGGTAACTTGTATCGTGCTGTTGTTTATGGCAGATTGGCGCACGACGGTAACAGTGAGTATTATCATACCCCTTGCCTTGTTGTTCGCATTTATGTGTATGCGCATGATGGGCATGACTGCCAACTTGCTAAGTATGGGTGCTATCGACTTTGGAATCATCATAGATGGCGCCGTGGTGATGGTGGAGGGCTTGTTTGTGGCACTCGATCATAAAGCCAAGGAAGTTGGCATGGTTAGGTTTAACAATATGGCAAAACTGAGCCTCTTTAAGAATGTAGGTGCCGAAATGGGAAAAGCTATCTTCTTCTCAAAGGTTATCATCATCACTTGTTTGATACCCATCTTCGCTTTTCAAAAGGTAGAGGGAAAAATGTTCTCGCCATTGGCCTACACATTAAGTTTTGCCTTACTTGGTGCCTTGTTGTTTACGCTAACATTGGTACCCGCTCTATCTAGTATTTTATTGAAGAAAAATGTTCGGGAGAAACACAACCCAATTGTTACTTTCTTTGAAAACGGAATCAAAAAACTGTTTTTAATAGCGAATAAAGCACCAAAGATCAGTGTGCTTGTTGCGGTAAGTATCATGGCTTTAACCTTCTTTTCAGCTAAGTTTCTAGGAAGTGAATTCTTGCCAGAACTGGATGAAGGTGCATTGTGGGTAAAAGCACAGTTGCCTATGAGTGCGTCCTTATCCCAATCAAAAACGATCTCTGATAAGATGACCGAGATACTGCGTCGTTTCCCGGAAGTAAAAAATACCCTCTCGCAAATAGGACGTACCAATGATGGAACAGACCCGAAAGGATTCTTTAATGTGGAGATTGCAGTTGACTTGAAAACAAAAGACGAATGGCGAACAGGTGTTACTACCGACAATCTGGTGGATAGTATGGATGCCCAATTGAGTAAATTGCCTGGATTATTACTAAACTATTCGCAACCAATACGTGACAACGTGGAAGAAGCGGTGGCAGGCGTTCCTGCTTCGCTGGCAGTGAAGATTTTTGGTAAAGACTTCAATACATTGGATAGTCTGGCAAACCAGGTACAATCTGTATTAGGAAAAGTACAAGGTATTGAAGATTTAGGTGTGTTGCGGAATTTAGGTCAGCCAGAGTTCAGGATTGAATTGAATCAAGAAAAAATGGCTTTATATGGGGTGAGTGTTGCCGATGCGCAGTCGGTAATTGAGATGGCGATTGGTGGAAAGGAAGCAACACAGCTATATGAAGAAGAAAAGAAATTCGACATCCGTATCAGGTACAGAAAAGAGTTCAGGGATACGCAAGAAAAGATTGAGCAGCTGATGATTCCTACGCAGGATAACACCAAGATTCCATTGAAGGAAATTGCGGATATACGCACCCTCACTGGACCTGCTTTTGTGTATCGGGATAATAATGCACGTTATATTCCTGTAAAGTTTTCGGTACGAGGCAGGGATTTGGGAAGCGCCATCAAAGAGGCACAGGAAAAGGTAAATGCAGCCGTACAACTTCCGCATGGATATAAAATGAGCTGGAATGGTGAGTTCGAAAACCAAGAGCGTGCAATGGGGACATTGGCGAAGGTGGTACCAGTATGTTTATTGGCGATATTCCTGATCCTATTCATCACTTTTGGTAATGTAAAAGATGCTGTTCTCACCATCCTCAATGTACCCTTTGCTTTGATAGGAGGCATTCTGGCTTTGCATTTAACAGGAATCAACTTCAGTATCAGCGCAGGTATTGGCTTTATTGCCCTGTTTGGGGTTTGTATTCAGAATGGGGTGATACTGATAAGTGTATTCAGAAAGAATCTGAGTGCCAACATGCCTTTGGATGATGCAATACTACAGGGTGTCATCTCACGTGTTCGTCCGGTAGTAATGACGGCATTGATGGCTGCCATTGGGTTATTGCCCGCAGCTATTTCAACAGGTATCGGTAGCGAAACACAAAAGCCATTGGCAATTGTAGTGATTGGAGGATTGATTACATCAACTTTTCTTACGTTGTTACTGCTGCCAATCATTTATACCTTAGTTCATAACCTTTTTCATAAAAGCGATAACAGACCTCTATTAAAAAAGACAGGTCTGATTAGTAAATAACGGTTTATCAAGCGGTTTTACTGATAGCTGTTTGAGTGATAAATATCCCCCTGTTGTGTATCTTGAAATCATAGCAGGGGTATATTTATTGAGTTGAACTTTATTGAATAAAGCAATTAAGAAAAATATTTTCATCAGTAGTAATTCAAAACTGTTATTTTTATCCCATTACTAAACGTTATAACTGTTTGAAAACAATATTATCACATCATCAGCTGGGCATCACCATTAAACGCTTGGCACATCAGATACTCGAAAACCATATACAATTGAGGGATACGGTTATTATTGGTTTGCAACCACGTGGTATTTTCTTGAGTGATAAGATTGTGGAAGAGATAAATAAGATAGTAGATCCATCATTGATTAGTTATGGCAAACTGGATATAACATTTTACAGGGATGATATCCATAAGCAACTGCATACCGCCAATATAACAGATATTCCATTTACAATAGAAAATAAACAAGTTGTTTTAGTTGATGATGTATTATGGACTGGCAGAACAATCAGAGCTGCAATGGATGCATTACTGGATTTTGGCAGACCGAAGAAAGTGGAGCTTTGCGTATTGATAGATAGAAGATTCAGTAGGGAATATCCTATCCAAGCAGACTATGTGGGCAGGGCAATAGATACATTCCCCAATCAGAAAGTAATGGTCTACCTCAATAAAAAAGATAAAGAAGAAAGTGTTGAATTGTTGGAGGAGTAAGGAAATGAGATATTAGTTAGTAGTTATTAGTAAGTAGTATAACTCATTACTAATATCCTCTAACTAATATCTCATTTCTTTTCCCCACACAAATAACATTACAGTGCTTTGTTTTTGTTTGATTTGCTTGTTAACCATGTTTTCCTTTAACTTCGTTTTTTAATGAAACTGTCTACTAAACATTTACTTGGTATAAAGGATTTAACCAAGGAAGATATTCAATTAATTCTTTCTACAGCTTCGGATTTCAAAGACGTTTTGCAAAGGCCAGTGAAAAAAGTTCCTTCTCTCAGGGATGTAACGATTGTAAATCTTTTCTACGAAAACTCCACACGCACCCGGATGAGTTTTGAGCTTGCCGAAAAAAGACTCAGTGCCGATACACTCAATTTTGCTGCTAGTAGTTCTTCTGCTGCCAAAGGTGAAACCTTGCTGGATACTGTTCAGAACATACTCAGCATGAAGGTAGATATGATTGTGATGCGTCATAGTGCAAGTGGAGCCCCCCATTTCTTGTCGAAACAAATAGATGCGGCAATCATTAATGCAGGTGATGGCATAAATGAACATCCCACACAAGCCTTGCTGGATGCTTTCTCTATGCAAGAAAAGTTTGGTTCTTTGGAGGGATTAAAAGTGGCAATCATTGGTGATATCATGCACAGTCGGGTAGCTTTGAGCAATATCTACTTATTGAAAAAGATGGGTGCCGAAGTGATGGTTGCAGGTCCTCCTACACTGATTCCTAAATACATTAAAGAAGCATTGAACGTGCGCGTAGAATACAATGTAAAGAATGCTTTACAATGGTGTGATGTGGCAAACGTATTACGCATTCAACTGGAAAGACAGAGTCAGCCCTTGTTTTCTTCTTTGAGAGAATACAATCTGGCTTATGGTATCAGCAGGAAGTTATTGGATAGTATCGGAAAAGAAATCACGATTATGCACCCCGGTCCAATTAATAGAGGGGTGGAACTGGACAGTGATGTAGCTGATGGAAGTAATTCGATTATATTAAATCAGGTAGAAAATGGTGTAGCCGTAAGGATGGCCGCTTTATATCTGTTGAGACCTCAGAATAATTGATAATTGACAACGGATAAGTGATATTAAAAAGGTCATAATTCTTTCAATTATTAATTGTCAATTTTTAATTATCAATTAAGCTGTATGCGTATTTGTTTATTTCCTGGCACATTCGATCCAGTAACATTAGGTCATACCGACATTATCGACAGGGCATTGCCTTTGTTTGATAAAGTATATGTAGGTATCGGTATCAATGCCCTAAAAAGCCCGATGTTTTCTGCCGAACAACGTATGAAATGGTTTAATGAAATATACAAAGACAACCCCAAAGTTGAAAGCTGTATCTACGAAGGGCTAACCGTTCAGTTTTGTAAGAAGATCAATGCCAACTTCATACTGAGAGGTATCCGTTACGTAAGTGACTTTGAGTATGAAAAGACGATTGCAGATGCCAACAGAACCTTAGATAGAACCATAGAAACCGTTTTTCTTACTGGAGAACCAAAATATACTTCAGTGGCTTCTACTATCGTAAGAGATATTATCAAGAATGGGGGAGATGCTTCTCCTTTCTTGCCCGAAGCGGTTATCCATTCCCTAAAGATGGGAATATTAGTATAAAAAGCTTTCAATCAAAGGGCTTCCAACAAAAAGAGATTGCGGCAAAGGACTAGTTATTCAAGTGGAGCAAAGAAGTATTGAATTATCAAATTTTAATTGTAAATGACAAAGATTGGAATAATTTCAGATACGCATAGCTACTTGGATGATGCTGTATTCAAGCACTTTGACGCTTGCGATGAAATATGGCATATTGGTGATTTTGGCGATGATGAAGTGGCAGATAAACTAAAAGCATTTAAGCCATTGAGAGGTGTTTATGGCAACATTGATGATCATAAAATAAGGGATCATTATCCCCTGTATAATTCCTTTTTGTGTGAGGAAGTAAATGTATTGATGACGCATATTGGCGGCTATCCTCCCAAATACAATAACGCAAGCAAAGCTTTGATAAAACAATTTAAGCCACAACTATTTCTTAGTGGGCATTCCCACATTCTAAAGGTGATGTATGATGACGCTTTTAAATGTCTGCATATTAATCCCGGAGCAGCGGGGAAACACGGCTGGCACAAAGTAAGGACGCTTGTGCGTATAGCTATTGATGGAGCAATGATTAAAAACTGTGAAGTGATTGAATTGGGGGTTCGGTAATTGAAACAAAGGATAAACTGATTACTTACGTTTGCCACTAATAACACAAAGAGCAGGTCACCAAATAAATTGTGCCTGCTCTTTGTTATTAAGTTAAAATACTTGAGACTAATATAACGCCCTGAAGATTGGTCGGGCAATTCCTTCACCTCTGAATGGCCAAGGCACTCCCGCAATAATAATTACCAAAGCAACGATATACAAGATGCTCATAATCTTATGCTTCTTTATTGGCTCAATGCTTTTCTTAGAAAAACTATGAGAGATGGTGATAATGATAATGGAAGAAACCATCATCGTCGGATGTTCTACCAGCCAGAAACGTAGCCACGAAGTTTCCATCACATCTTTCCAGGTATATTTTTGGGTTTCCATAATTTGTATTCCATTAGGTCCCCAGAAATACAAATAGACAGCCACTAACAAGTTTATGTGAGAAGTTATCAAAAGTCGTAGACTCCAGGCTCTATCTACCTTGTCAAAGTGTTGATCTGCCTCAACATTGACTCTGATAATGTTAATGACAAGGAAAATAATCATTGCCCATCTTATCAAACTGTGTAATCCCAATAAGCCTCCGTACATAGTGTTGTTGTTTAATTGTTGTTTAATAATTGTTTGTTTCTATTGCAAGGTGTTCAATTATATGCAATAATAGTGTAGTATCCTCAAAATACAATGCAACTAATATAATAATCCACTAAATAAGTTGATGAAAAGTCAATTTTGAAATGCTATTTGCAATTAATCTCCTACAACATTACCACTACCCAAAAAGTTGTAAGGACGTTATTAAATAGCAGGGTTAATAAGTTTCTTGTTAAAAATAGTATTACTGAAGCCCTAGCGACTATTTTTGCCAGATGAAAAAGTGGTATTTTTTATTGTTCATAGCGCTCTTTGCACATTGTAAAAACAATAACGACCAAAAGACTTCTGGCGAAAAGAAAGATGATATTTTAGCAACACACATAAAAGATTTGGCTAGTCAGGTGTCTAAAAAGCCAGATAGTGTTGGGCTTCGTTTCAATTATATTACAGCGCTGGATAGCGGTGGAGAATATAAACAGGCAATTGCGCAGGTAGATTCATTGATAATTCATGATAGGGGCAACTACGGACTTTGGTATAAAAAAGCACAGATTTGTCAACATGCTGGCGATACTTCCAATGCCATTAATTACTACAATACAGCCATCAGTATCTATGCTGCACCCGATGGATTATTGGCTTTGGCTAATTTGTATGCCGAAACAAAGAATATAAAAGCACTAGGTATTTGTCAGCAAATAAATGAAATGCGATTGGGTAGGGAATATGATGCCTACACTGCCTTCTTTGCGGGCATTTATTTCTCTCGTACTGGCAATAAGGAAAAAGCACTGTTCTTCTTTGATAAGAGTATCGAAAATAACTATACTTTCATGGATGCTTATCTCGAAAAAGGGTATGCGTATTATGATACAAAAAGATATGACAAAGCTTTGGCCGTATTTGCTTTGGCAAATGAAGTAAGCAACCGTTTTGCAGATGCTTACTATTGGCAGGGGAAATGTTATGAAGCGTTGAACAAAAAGACGGAAGCGATTGCCAAATATCAGCAAGCTTTCGATATCAACAACTCTTTGGCAGAGGCACAAGCTGCAATCAAGCGTTTGCAGTAATTTTCTCTGTATAATTATCTATTTTTGAATGAATCTAAAAACATATAAATGGCTCTGATTGCCCCTTCTTTATTAGCATCAAACTTTTTACGACTAGAGGATGAATGTAAAATGCTTAACAATAGTGTTGCCGACTGGTTTCATCTGGACGTAATGGATGGCAGGTTTGTGCCAAATATTAGTTTTGGGCTTCCAGTAATAGAGCAGATTCGCACGGCTACTACAAAAACATTGGATGTTCACCTGATGATTGAAGAACCTGAGAAATATGCCGAAGCTTTTGCCAAAGCGGGTGCCAATATCTTGACGGTTCATATAGAAGCTTGCCGAAACCTGCACCGCAATGTTCAGCAAATAAAGGATTTGGGAATGAAGGCAGGGATAGCTTTAAATCCACATACGCCCATCAGTTCCTTGGTGGATATTATAGAAGATATTCAACTGGTTACGCTGATGAGTGTGAACCCGGGCTTTGGCGGACAATCTTTTATTCCTTATACCCTGCAAAAGATAAAGCAATTGAGCCAATTGATTGCCGAAAGAGGGATACACGTGGATATTGAGATTGATGGAGGCGTTACTTTGGCAAATGCAAAAGAAATAATAGCCGCGGGTGCTACTGTTTTGGTAGCAGGAAACACGGTATTTAAATCTGCCAATCCTATCGAAACAATTGCAGCTTTAAAGGGTTTGTAGCAGCTTCTCAATCTTTTTATTGCCCAGTTGCAAACAAATTCATTTTCTACTCGCCTTCATTGGGTTCCCAAAGTTCAATCTTGTTGCCTTCTACATCAACAATATGAACAAACTTACCATAGTCGTAAGATTCAATTTCGTCTACTATTGTTACGCCCTCACTTTTAAGTTGTGCCACAAGTGCTTCTAAATTATCCACTCTGTAGTTAATCATAAAGTCTTTGGTAGACGGCTCAAAGTATTTTGTTGTTTCGGCAAAAGGACTCCAATGCGTTGTTCCTGTTTTGGCAGGGTCTTCAAGTTGTCGCCATTCAAAGCTTGTACCGTATTGGGTTGTATCAAAACCGAGGTGGGTTTTGTACCATTCGTTCATTTTGTTGGGGTCTTTACATTTAAAAAAGATGCCCCCAATTCCTGTTACTTTTTTCATTGTTGTTGTGTTTAATTAGTATCAAAGAAACGCTTTTATTTTGTTGTTAGGAGAGGGGATTGAAATTATTTTGATGTCTTCTTCAGTTGAAATTAGAATTGACTGGATAACCAGCAATAAATTTGAATTGATATAATCCCTGTTAGATTTTAGCGATTGACGCCAACACCGGCTAAACTACCCACAAACATTTACTTCCCCAATCCCCAATTATCAGCAAACCCTTTCGCAATTCTCCTCCTTGGAGGAGGTAGGAGGTGGGGCTTTTACAATTACTTTCCAACTATACCAACAGCTATCTTAGCGAAGCCACACGTGAAACACGTGAGGTAGCAGCGAGTCCGTGCAACACCCTGATTTGACTTGCACTAGCTGGGAAGAGGAGATTTAGTCACGGAAACCTGTAGTTCTAAAGTCTTTACCTGTAATTTCACTTGAAATCTCGTCTATAAATTGTTGACCTGCTTTTTGTATAAACTCAGTTAAAAGCCAACTGTGGTTTTTTTCTAAATGTTTTTTTAGTCCATTTGGTTCATACCTTGCCATTTCACTTAGTCTATGCATAGTTGCGTAAATTAATACCAAATTATTTCTGTTAATTAAATGATTTGCTAGATTACTTCTCTTGATATACCATAAATTATTGGGTCCATAAATAGTTCTAAGTTGTTTTCTAATCTTCAGATGATACCTATTAAAATCAACTAAACTATCAACAGTAGGTTTATTATTCCTACATTCCCATTTGAAAGTTTTGTTTCTCCTTATAGTATAAAATTTATTATTATCATACTTTTTGTCTACACCGAAACCGGTAATATTTCCTAAGACACGTTTAGTAGAATGTTCTTTTTCAAGTTGAGCCTCAAACCAGCCAACTTTTCTAAACTTGTCAAATACAAACCTTGGTCTAGTAATAGGAACAAATAAATCAGGATGTGAAGGACTTTGAAATGTCAACTGAAATGCCCGGTGAATAAAAGACATATTATAGAAAACATCTTTTAATGTGTAAGCTTTTTCATTATTCTTTACTGGTTCACCTAAATAGTTACACAATGCAGATAGAACTCCTTTAGGTTTTAATGTGATTTCTTCATTTTGTAATAAAAAGTGCCCGTCTGTTCTTTTTCCTGAAACACCGTGTTTCAAATTGAAAGGAACTCCTTTATAGTACAATAATGCCTTAGTAGCATTCAGAAAACAATAATAAGTTGTCAAAGGTGCAGCTACGAGAGATAGATTCTTTGTTGCTTCAAAAAAGTTTCTTGCTTGCTCCCAAAAAAAAGCAGCTTCTTTTGCATTAGATGTATTATCTTGTTTTAAAAATATTTCTACATAACTCCAAGTTGAGTCTGTAAGCACAGTTTCAGAGGTAAGATCAGGTTTAATAACTGCCTTTTTAATTCCGATTTCTGTTTTTCCAATATGAATTATCGGTCTGTCGGTACGAGGTTTTTGAGCATCAGAAAGAGCCTTTATTTTTTCTTCATTTGTTTCTAATCTTTTTCGTATTCTCTTTAGTGGATCTGTACGCATAATAAACTATTCAAAAATATTTCAGGCAAGGATTAAATATTGATAATTTTTTGTTCTATGACAATGTGCTGCAAAGCTTTTTAATCTAGTTAGTCACTTGCTTCTCAGCTAAGCATAGGGTTAAAGGTGGAAAGTTAATATATACTATGTAATCAAACCCAATTTTTGCATTTATTGTATTAGATACTACTCTTTAAATTGATTAACTAAAACGTATAGCGAGACGGCATATTAGCTAAGGCTATTCTCAATCAAAAGCCTCGCTTCATTTATTAACTTTTTTCTTTCATCTTTAAGCTTAAATGCAGTTGCTGTAAGTTCAATAATTGCCTTTTGATCATTTAATATTGGAATACTAAAATCACCAATTCTATCTTCTCTCAAGTGTGGGATTGTAGAAGCAACAACTGTTCTTTGAATTGCTTGGAAAATCCCGACCTCCTTTATTGATAAAGCAATAAATAGATAGTAAGGATTAATTTTATCTCTTTTAGGTATAATGCGCAAAATACCACTACCCAGAATACATTTATCTGATTCTGTTGTCATTGCAGATATGCCAATTTTGCCATCTTTGGAGAATAATATCTCTTCTTTACCAATATCTTGATTAATTTCTTTGAAGATAGATTCTTCAATATAAAAATCAGGGTATGTGTCAAAATCATAATTAATCAAATCAGATGTTCTTATAAATGGGACATCTGATTCTTTTCTATTCAAATAACTTTTATAATTTGACGAACCAACTTCATCGCCATTTTTAAAATTTGCTAAATCGCCAAGAAATTCACACTTGTTTACTTTTGCTATCTCTTTGGTAGTTTTAGTATACAGTGGGAAATAAAATGCAGGCGTCATCATATCATCTTCAGTAAACTGATTATAGTCAACTGCATAAAAAATGTCCTTTTTTACTAATGAGAAATCAACATTTAATGATTTCAAAAATAATTCTTGTGCTTCTTTTATCAGATTCAATGATTTAAGAGCCTTTTCTTCAGCAAGTATTAATGAATCAGTTACTAATTTCTCTATATTTTTATTTTTAATAAAAATTTTCAAAGATTTTATTTTGGGATAAGTAAGGATAGGATATGTCCCTGTAAATAGATTATCAATTTGGAATCTAACAAATTTTGAATTTAAAAAACACGAAAGATATTGTGGTGTAGTAAACTTAGAATTTATCCTAATTCTAACTACATTTTGGTTAATATTTGCGTTCTCAACATTCGAATTTACCAATGCCGCAACTCCCAAGTAATAGCCTATTGTTGTAAATAAAATATCATCTTTTTGAAGCTTAGACCTCTTAAGACTATTATTTTTTTCATGAGTAATGTAAAAACCATCAAATTCATTAATTCCATAACGTTTTACACTTGAGTTTTTTATAAACAATGCGCCCTCCTCTACAAACTTTTGTCCAGCGTGTTCACCATCTGTAAGTATTTCAAGAACATCTTTTTCACCTAAACTAAAAGAAACAATGTCCTCTCTTTTAGAATAACTCTTTATTTTTTGCTTAAATAAATAGTAGTTTGGAAATATATTAGACTCTAGATCTTCGTTTTTAATTGCGAATGATTTTATCATAATACAAACTTTTGAGGTGAATTAATAAATTCAAAATATTTGTCTTTTACCATAGAAACATCATCGTCATAAATCGTATTGCCGCGTCGATCATGACCACAAGTTTCACAAATAGCCATGAAGATATAATGGTTATCAATTTGTTGCCCCTCTCTGATTTTCTCAGCGATCATTATAGATGTTTTAGCAGATGTATTTGGTTGAAACGTTTCAGAGGGCACATCAATAACTGCTAAAATTTTTGTATGTTTTTTTAAGTACTCCCTAATATAGCCAAGTTTATCATTACCATATATGCCATCTGGCAATACAATGCCCAATTTACCCCCTATTTTAAGAAATTGGAGACATCTTTCAATAAAAAGAATTTGTGGTTCTACTCCAGCCTTTTTTCCTTTGTTATTTAATTCAGTTTGAAGTTCCCACTTCTTAACTTTTTTATCAAACTTCCATTTATGACCAAAATCAAATTGCTTTAATATCTTTTCTTCTTTAATAGGTATTTTTGAACCAAATGGGGGGTTTGTAAACACTACATCAAATTTACCCAAGTCTATTTTATCTTGACATTTATGGCTCCAATCTTTGACTGGTTCTAAACTATTTTCACAAAACACGCCTCCACGTCCATCTCCAATAATTGCCATATATGCTTTAGTCACTTTTGCAACAAATGAATCCTTATCAATTCCTCGAAAATAAGTGGTAGCTACATAAAGTTTCTCATCTTCAATTCTTTTTTTAGACCATCCGAGTTTTTTTGCTTTATCATCAATTTTAGACCAAACATGCCTCAATGATTCAATTAGAAAACCGCCTGTACCACACGCAGGATCTATTATCATTGTTTTTTCATCAGGATCAATTATATCCACAACCATTTTTATTACATTTCTTGGTGTAAAAAATTGTCCATCCTCATCTTTTAAAGCTTTACCAACGAATACTTCAAACGCGTCACCTATAACATCCCTTTCTGATTCTGTTATACTTAAATCTTGTATTTGCCCGATTGAAAAAACAATTGAATCTGGGTCTAACGTGATAACATCCTCACTTTCAAACACATCACTGAATCTCCTTTTAACTTCACCAAACAATTCCTTGATTCTTTCTGAAACAACTTCTTTATCTTCATTAACACCAGCTCTAAAAGTTACTTCGTCATTCATGCCGGTATATTGCTCATCATAAATTTTGCAAAAAAGAAGGTTTATAATTTGTTTTGCTCTGTTTCTTGTTGAAGTGTCGTCTTTCTTCATATTCCCATACAAGTAATTGTTTATTACTTTAAAATGACTCTTTAAATCTTTCGCTGGCTTTAAATCTTTCCTTTTATACTTCCCAATATCTTCAATTCGTTGTCCTTTCTTAGGGATGTTGGGTATTTCACGGTAAATAATATTTCCATCTTTCTTTATCTTTAGTAAATTAATTTGTTCTTCCCCATTGAACCAAACTCCCCAGATTACACTACTACACATGTCCATGTAAAGTTTAAGTTGCTCTAGCCCATCTTTCCTTGTTTTCTTTTTACATTCAACTAATCCGATTAAATCGCTTTCTGCTCTACTTCTATCCTTGAATACTGCAATGTCAGTTGGGTATTCCTTTTTTGCTTCATCAGATGGGGACTTACGTACATGATATTGAGGTCTAGTTTGAATGTCATCTTTTGTGAACTCATATTCATCAATTAGACGCCTTGAAAAAACTTGCGTAGCTTCAATTTCTTCAGGGGTTGCTTTAATTTCTTGTCCTGATATAAAGTCAACAATATACCCATCTTTAATTTCTTTATTAGTTTGCATTTTAATAATTTTAATTTACAAGAATATAAACATAAACTTCAATCAGCTTTTAAAAACGAATGTTTAAAAGTTATTCATGAAATATTATAATTACTAATTTATTAACAAAATCACTTAAGTATTTAATGTAGTCTACTTTTCGCGCAAGCTTTTCGTATGATGTCTTGTGTGTACTAGTAAACTAATTTCTTACTGGAAACTGCTAAAATCTCCAACCTCCATCCATTCCGTTTTCAAAGATGCAATAAATTAATCATTAACTAACATAAAAACACAAAACCCCGTATAAATACGGGGTTTTGGTAAAGTGTAAAATATACTTCGCTTTAATAAATCTATTATGTACCTGTGGAAACCACAGGAGCGGTTCCAACATCAGAACCGAGTCTGTGGAAACCACAGGG
>CAITVK010000006.1 GCA_903895845.1 uncultured Chitinophagaceae bacterium | reverse complement strand
CAGAGAGCCAATTGCCGTATTGATGGCGATTGCCAGTATGCTAGATTCCTCTCAAATGGATGACGACAACAAGCAATTAACTGATATGATAGCCCCTTTGGTTGAAAAGTTGGATAGAGTAATCAGGGAAAATATATATAGCATCAATAAAATTGAAAATTGATATATAACTTTACACAACTTTTGCTGTATGAACTTCATCAATAGATAAATTGATGAACTTTTTAAAAATGAAAAATAATGAAAAGCTTGAATCGTATATTAATTATCGAGGACTCAAAGTCCTTCTCTGCTGTTATCGTGCGTTTACTAAAAGAGGAGTTTGAAACCAAAGTGTTGCACGAGTTGGACAATGGCTTAGAAGAATGCCAAGCCTTTATGCCCGACATTATTTTGTTGGATATAATGTTTCCCGGTGATATTGACGGATTAAGTTTTTTGAGGATGCTCAAGAATACGCAAGAACTATATCATATACCCATCATACTTATCTCGGCTCTCACAAATGAAAGTACCATCAGAAATGGATTGGAGCTTGGCGCCAACGACTATCTTGTTAAACCTTTTGATTTGGTACAGCTAGTTTTGAAGGTAAAAAACCTGTTGGATCTAACTGGTAAAACAAAACGCAAAACGCTTTTGGAAACAGTGGTTCAGTTTGAAAATAGTGGGAAGAAAAAAACGATACCTACCATAGAAAGGATTGATATGCTATTGGAACAGATGATAAACGGCGAAAAGAAAATATCGATAGAAACGCTGGCAGGAGAAATTCCTACCAGTCAAAGTACCTTAACCAGATTGATAAAGGCAAAGTATGGGCTGACCACCAATAACTATATCATGAAACGGAAGATGGAAAAAGCCAACATCCTTCTGAATAGCGAAAGAGGACTTCCAATAAAGGAAATAGCAAGCATTTTGGATTTTGAATCTGTTGCCTACTTCACAAAATGTTATAAAAGATACATGGGTACATTGCCTAAAATAGCTAGAAAGAGCGTTTAATTGTTTTCAAATTCCACGTAATACATTGGAATATCCAAAAATATTTTCACCATTTATCCCCAATCTAAATTATTCCCCTACATTTGCGCTCCCAAAAAGTTCTTTCTACAATAGATAAGGATGATTGATCTTGGGAGTCTCTGTGAAAATGGAGACGTTATCACCAATTAAATCGTAAAAGATGGCAAAAGAAATCGCAACCTACGTAAAGTTGCAAGCAAAAGGTGGTCAGGCCAATCCTGCCCCGCCAATTGGACCTGCCCTAGGTTCTAAAGGCGTTAACATTATGGAGTTCTGTAAGCAATTCAATGCAAGAACTCAAGATAAAATGGGAAAAGTTGTTCCTGTTTTAATTACAGTTTATACGGACAAGTCTTTCGACTTCGTTATTAAAACTGCTCCCGCTTCTCTCCAACTGTTAGATGCAGCAAAAATTAAGGAAGGTAGTAAAGAACCAAACCGCGTAAAGGTTGGTAAAGTAACTTGGTCTCAAGTAGAAGAAATTGCAAAAGACAAGATGCCTGATCTTAACTGCTTTACCATTGAAAGTGCTATGAAAATGGTTGCAGGTACTGCACGCAGCATGGGTATCACTATTGATGGAACAGCCCCTTGGGAAAAAAATTAATTATTCACCTTTAAATCATTCAAATTATGTCATTGACTAAAAAAAGAAAGGTTGCAAATACAAAGGTGGAT
>CAITVK010000005.1 GCA_903895845.1 uncultured Chitinophagaceae bacterium | reverse complement strand
GGTTTGACAATGACCGAAGATTGTGCAGGAATTATGAGTTGTTAATGGAATCCGCTGAAGAAATGGTCAAATTATCTGCTATAAAGCTTTTATTGAATAAATTTTAAACAGGCTCTTATAATAAAAATTATAAATTAATTTGGGTAAAGTTAATAAAAAAATTATTATTCGGTAAAATAAATAAAAGCAGGAAAAAATCACTTCTAGCTTTGAAATTAATTCAATAAAGTATTCATGCTACTATTTAATAAAGTTGTAGTCTAAAAGCAAAATTTCATGATTCTAAAAATATCCAAGCGCACTACAATTACTTTATATATCTTCGTATTAGAGAAATAAACATACAGATTTTAACGAAGGCGTTAAGAATACGTTAGTTTATCAAACTGAAAAACCTTGAAGTGTTGATTACGACAAGGTTTCATTGTAGAAGTTAAGTAGCTTTGCCAAGAATCGAACTTGGATCTGGAGCTTCGGAAACTCTTATACTATCCATTGTACTACAAAGCCATGGCTGCAAATGTATAAGAAACGACTGTTGTTTTTGCAATAGAAGTAAAGGGTTATAAAAATAAACAGTAAACAAATAAGCCCACTACTTCTTTCCACGAGAGAAAAGTTCCTTCAAAGCAGCTGGCAAGAAAATAGAAGTCGGCACACTACTCAATATTTTTAGGTCTTCGGCCAACGAAGTTTCATTATCAAGGAATTTCAAGATAGTCGTCGCCTTTTGCTTCGAGAAAAGATAATAAAATACGTCCCTGCCTGTCATTTTCTTGTTCACAAGCACATTCAACAAAGTGGCATCATACAAATCAAAAATTCTGTCGGACAGTTTCTTTTTTATTATCGGAGACTTTTCCTTCACTAATGCTTGTGTAATGGCAATGGTTTTCTTTTGTATGAACTGAAACGTAAATCCACTCGATGCCTTTGTCCATCCGCCAGCTGTACCCATGTTTATTACATTGCCATCATTCACTTCAAACCGATGATTGGTCATGGGTATCACACCATATTCAGTTTCAGTAATCGTATAGTCGTCAAGATTCCAGTATTGCTTCAAATAATCCTTCAACAATGTATCGTATGCAGACCTGTCCAGCAATTTTTCATTAAAAAAAGTATATTCAACCAAAGCTTTGTTTGCCGATACTGGCAACACATACACAAAAGTGGCACCCAACTCCTGCCCCACCCTGAAATCCATAAAAGTAGCTTCACCCGCATCAAAAACAGGCTCCTTGGTTTCTATCACCCAGCCCTTAAAATGTTGTAATAGCTTATAGCAGTTGTCTTTTTCAAATGCCAGCTTAGTCTTTTCCAGCATTATACTGTTAAACACGTACTCAGCGGTATATTTCACACCATTGGCAACCACAAAAGCCAACCCGTTCTCATTTCCTAAGCCAGTTACTGTAGCTTTTTTCCAGGTAACTTTACTTCTTTTCAAGGTAACATTCTGCGCATACGCATACAAATCAATACTCCTGATCATCTTATAGCTATAAGGAGCTATTTTTAATGAAATAGTCTCTTTATCTGAATGAAAAACCAGACTATTCCATTGATGATGAACCAGATTCTCCAGAAACCCGCTCTTCTCTTCCCAATAACACCAGGTATGATCGTTTGAAATTTTATCCGTAGAATCAATGAGTAAAATCCGCTTCCCTTGTAGTTCAGGCTCTTGAAGAATATGAAGTAATAAGCTGATTCCTGCACATCCTGCTCCAGAAATAATGTAATCGTAATCGCTATTTGTCAGTGAGGGTTGCATATTGTTTGACCGACTTTTAAGTCAATCCGAAGTTTAAACCGTAAAAATAGTGGCTTAGTTTTTAGGTTGAAGAATTAAAACCACTTTATGAATGAAATTTAATCATAATTTAAGCCAACACACGAGAGATGCTATACAATATGCTTCTTCAATTCTTCATCTCTTTTCACTTTCTCCCAATACTTTTTCGCAACCAACAACATCCCAAAACTTTCCCCGTCCTCTTTATCAATATGCTTATGATGCATCTTATGTGCCCACCTGATTACTTTCACATAACGGTTATTACTTCTCGACAACCATTTAAAACGTTGATGAATAATTACCTCATGCACAATAAAATAAGCAGCCCCATACATAGCAATCCCCGCCCCAATGCTAACCGACACATAATTTTGGTGCATGCTCCCCAACATGATGCAAAGCCAGCTAGGAATAGCAAAAATGAGAAAGAAGGCATCATTCTTCTCAAAAAAACCCTTCCCTTTTTGATGATGATCTTCATGTAGATACCACAAAAAGCCATGCATCACATACTTATGCGTTAGCCAGGTAACACCCTCCATCAAACCAAAGACCAAAAGTGTAATTGCAATATAATAAATCATGGAAGATAAATTTGAAGTGTAATAAAGAATAGTGCCTGAATAATCAACAGGTGTATAGCGAATTGGTTGCCCTTGTCAAAATTCAATATCTTAAACAGCCACGCCAATTGCCCGCTGATGGCAAACCAACAAACATAATTAAACCAAGGGATAGCCCCATCTTTCCAATGCCAGAAGCCAAGCTTGGCTGCAACAGGTTCTATATTATAGTCAAATATTGTCGCCAGCATCCCCCCATCAATAATAAATGAAATTGTTATAACCCAAGGCTTCAACCGTACGCCCATATTCTCATACTTCTCCTCTGTCCAGTCACTTATTTTGGTCAGCAACACCCCGCAACAAAAAGTAACCACAAACCAGTTAAGTCCAATCAAGTAAGGTACGCCATTAAGTTTCGTTCCCATTACAGCGCCATAGTGATAACTGCCAAACAACTTGCCTGTATTCACCCCAATCATTTCCGTCCCCATGCCCACCAAAAAAGAAATAACAAAAAACAAAAAGAATTGAATGCCCTTGTTGGTTTGCATCCAGAACAACAAGGCTGCCATCAGCATCAGATTCAGTGGCGTATTGGCAACAAACCAATCCTTGTATGGACTATACAATATACCTACCGCACCACACACATGAAACAGCAGGGCAATAAAAATGGCGATATTCTTCTTCGTAAATAGTTCTTCAGGCATTTTTTTTAGTAAGGATTTAATGAATAATCTCAGCAAATATGCTGTCTTTTGTTTAAATAATCCAATCTACTTCCACGGCAAAAGCTTCTGAATTAAAAAAGTTTAAAACAGCTAATACGCTCAATTCCACCAGTACTTACATAAGCCACCTTAGGGAGATCCGGTTTTAGCGAAGCTAAAATTGAGAAAAATCTGAAGGGATATTTTTCTAAAAGAGTTAACCGTAGTGGCGTTGTAAGTACGAAGCCCGCCGGCTTTGAGGCAAAAAAAATCTTAATTAAATTTAGATGCGCTTGCCTTGAATACACGCCTTTCATAATCAGAAAGTATAGCTTATGAATTTCATTATAGCAATTACTAATCGTCAATTATCAATTAACACCGAAATCTTCCTGCACAAGCTCACTCATAATCTTTGCACTCTGCAAACACAAGGGTATTCCCCCTCCCGGATGCACACTTCCTCCTACAAAATACAATCCACTGATATCATTTGTAAAGTTGGGATGTCGCAAAAAAGCCGCCATCCTTCCGTTGGAACTTGTTCCATACAATGACCCCATATAGCTAGCTGTTTTACTTTCTATCGTCTCGGGAGTAAGCACATCCTCCTCCTCAATCAAAGATTCAATATCCGTTTTCAATGCCCCATTCAGTTTATCTATGATTGCCCTACGATACTTCTCCCGGTACTCCTTCCAATTTTGCCCCACATTTGCGGGCGCATTTACCATCACAAACCAATTCTCTTTTCCCACAGGAGCTTGCAACCCAGGCTCACACTTACTAGTTATGTTAACATAAACCGTAGGATCGTCATACAACTCTTTTGTACGGAATAAACTATCAAACTCTGCCTTGTAATCCTTTGCAAAAAAAATATTGTGCAACTCCAACTGAGGAAATGACTGATTGATACCCCAATAGAAAATAAAAGCACTGCTACTCCGCTCCTGTTTTAATATACGCTTTGCACGAACTTCATCTTTCAGTAGCTTTTTATACGTAAAATAAACATCCATATTACTCACAATCACGTCAGCATAATTAGTATGTCCATTTACAACTATCCCTTTTGCAACATTATCCTCAACAATTATCTTCGAAACTGGACATTCAGTGTAAAACTTCACCTTCTTTTTCTTCGCTAATTTGTGTAAGGCATTTGTAATAGAAATCATGCCCCCTGTTGGATAGAAAGTCCCCAGATTGTTATCCAGATGCGGAATCAAGCTCAGCATCCCCGGCGCTTTGTAGGGATTACTCCCATTGAAAGTTGCATACCTGTTAAATAGCTGTACCGTTTTTAAACTTTTGAAGGAAGCTTTATTCACCTGATGCAATGTCTTAAAAAGAAAGGCCGCCTTCACAGCCTTCAATGCCTTACTGATAGGTGCTTTAAATAAAGTAGACCTCTTATGTAATGAATGATTAAGGAAAATAGTACCTATATCATCGTATGTGGTAGCAGCTTGCTGCAAATAGGCCTTCAGATTGTTACCATCCTCCCCAAGATTATCCTCCAGCTCTTTCGCAAACTTATCAATGTCTGCATAGGCATTGACGACTGTCCCTTCATCAAAAAAGTATTTACAAGAAATTGCCTGACGTGTGTAAGTAAAATAGTCGGCAATAGGTTCATGGGCTAAAGCAAATAACTCTTTTATATTTTCTGGTTGGGTAAACAAGCTGGGTCCTGCATCAAAAAGATAATTCCCCAAAGCAAATTGCGACAACTTACCACCAACATAACTATTCTTTTCAAACACCTCTACTTCAAAGCCCATAATAGCCAATCTGATGGCACTTGCCAACCCGCCGATCCCAGCCCCTATGATGATTGCCCGCTTTTTATTAGACATGTGTATTGATTAAGGAAACAAACAAGATAAAAGAATTATACTTAGTCTTGCTTTATTCTCAGATATATTACAGCTTAAGTTGTTATTTGTTTGGCAAACTAAGAAGCTGTTTGAAATAATAATTTAAAACCAGAAAATAGGTATTTGCAACTAAGATTTGGCTATTGTTGGCTGAAAGCCTTTATCAAATTTCAAATCCTATAAGGGTTATTTATCCCAAAACAGTTCTTATCCCCAAATAAACTAGCTAATTAAAACTTCTAACACTACTGTTTAAGAAATAAATTAGCTAATTAATTCTTTTAATTACCTAATTTAAAACATTATTTAGGTAATTTAAAGTTTTAATTAGCTAAATAAAACTTTTGGAGAGGTGATTTTGGAAATAAATTAGGTAATTAATTTCTTAAATTACCTAATTAAAAGTTTAAACTAGCTAATTTATTTCTTAAACAGTAGTGTTTTTCAATTGATTTACCAATAACAGCGGTTTACTTAGAAGCTATTTGAGTTAAAATTGAGTAATAAAGTGTTGATATTATATGAATAAACACTACCAACCCGAGATACAAAAAAGTAATTCAAACTTTCTTTCAATTATTAAAATAACGTTAGTCGGATCAAAAACAAAATTTTGAGATTATAACTAGAGCTGTACTTTTACGAATATGCTTGACAGCTAACTTTTATTTTTACATGATTTCCACTACCTCAATAATTACCTTACAAGCCATCATTACTACTAAAAGACAGTATCGGTGAAATGGCAGTGTTTATTGAAAAATAAATAGATTTTGACCGATTAATATTGCCATTTGCAGAAAAAAGACATTTTGTTGATAAAATTTACCGCACGTGAAATGAGACAATCACAACTTTTTTGTATTTTGAGCAGGCGAAATCAAAGGGATTTTTTGTAGAATATTAAGTCACTCTAAAACATACAGCACATGAAGTCTTTATCACAAACATGGTTTGCAGATGGTTACATCGATTTTGAATTGAAGAAATACACTTTATTGGCTTATTTGCAGGAAATAAATAAGTGTTTTAATCAAAATAAATTATACCCGCAACTGGCCGACCTCATCTTTCATTATAACAACCTCGTTGCTTTCCGGGAGAATAAAAGATACCTGCAAGAGCAGTTTCCAAGGCGATTAACGGGCATTCAGCTAGAGAAATTGCAGATTTTGTATGAAAGCATGATTGAAGATGATAGTATGATGCAGGAACTGGAAGAGATTATTAATTATTCTGCACACAAAATGAAGAAAGCGATCACCAGTGGAACCGAAATTTATGAGTTTGTGGAGGATAAACTAAACATAGAACCCATTGGTATTGTGCCTTTGGATCATAATGAAGGTTATTTCTTTTTATGCGATGGCAGTTTTGGCAATACCCACGTTTATCAATATCGAATTGGTATTTTTGAAAAGCGTGATGAGAAATATCGTAGCATGATTACTGATTTTGTGGCCACCTGGCAACGAAATATTGTAAATAGTCACTATAACATTAAGGCAGAACTGATAAAAAATAGGAGTTTTATGCCTAATCCGGCAGTATATGCAGTAGAAACGACCCTTAGTTTGCCATTGGAGGAGACTTTGCTGCCAATTGCGAAACGTAGCCTTGTAAGATATATCGCTATGAATGCGCCGATGATGGGGTAGGGGCAATTATGACCTCAAGCTATACAGTTTTTCAGCAAAAAACAAAGGGACACTTAAGATGTCCCTTTGTTTATTATTTAATGTTCAGTGAACTGGTTCGTTTTATGTCCGATGAAGATGCCCCCACACCAATATTATATTCGCCGGGGTAGATTGTGTAATCATCTTTGGCCTCATCGAACTGCCTCAAAGATTCTACCGCAAACTTGATGGTAACTTCCTTCGTTTCTCCTGCTTTTATGCTTGTTTTGGTAAAGCCAATAAGCGTTTTGATGGGTCTGAACCCAGCAATATTCTTTGCACTTGCATATAATTCCACTACATCCGTACCATCCAAGGCACTTGTGTTTTTAACAGTAACCATTGCAGTAACAGAATCGGATGCACTAGCCATCTTTTTAGACAATTGCAGGTTACTATACTCAAAGTTAGAATAACTTAATCCGTAGCCAAATGGATACAACGGTGTACCTGCAAAATACTTGTAAGTACGTCCCTTCATTGTATAATCTTCGAAATCGGGAAGGTCTTTTTCTGATTTATAAAAGGTGATAGGCAATTTTCCAGAGGGATTAGACGCACCAACCAACAGGTCTGCCAACGCATTACCGCCCTGTTGCCCAGGATACCAAGCTTCGATGATGCCATCCAGGTTTTCGTTTTCCCAATTCAATGCCAAAGCACTCCCATTAGTCAATACCAAAATCACTTTCTTACCATACGCTTTCAATTCCTTCAGGGTATTCAGTTGAACTTCGGGTAAATTCAAATCGGTTCTGTCGCCTTTGTAAAATCCTTTCAAATCAATCTTGCTTTCCTCACCTTCTACCGTAGGATCTATGCCGCCACAAAAAATAACCAAGTCTGCATCCTTACAAGCATCCACTGTTTTGGCAATACTATCGTTTCTGTTTGCATCATTTGCGTAGCTTTTTTCGGGCTTTTTAATATAGTTACCGGTAATAATGGTCGCATTGGTGCCTAATTTCTTTTTTATTCCTTCTAAAAAGGTAACAGGCGCAGCGGGAGTGCCGTTGTAATTGCCATTAAGCACAGATTTGTCATTGGCAAAAGGCCCAACCACTGCAATTTTTGTTTTTACGCCAGAAAGGTTAGAGATGGGCAGCAATTTGCTTTTGTTTTGCAATAAAACCATGCTTTCCAACGCGGCCTTTTTGGCAAGGGCATTGTGTTCGGGTGTATTGTTTTCGGAAAAAGGAATCTTGCTGTAGCTAACAAGGGAATTATCGTCGAACATACCTAGTTTAAACAAAGCAAGCATCAAGCGGGTGACCGAAATGTCGAGTTCTTTCTCAGAAATAGTGCCATCGGCCACAGCAGTTTCCATTGCCATGTACTCATCGCCACAGGTAAGATCGCAACCAGCTTTGACAGCCAATGCAGAAGCTACTGCTTGCGATTGGGCGTAGTGGTGATTTTTGAAGATGTCGCCAATGGCACCACAATCAGAGACTACATAACCCTTAAATCCCCATTTTTGACGTAAAACCGTATCCAAAAGGAATTTATTTGCACAGGCGGGCGCACCATTTACACTGTTATAGGCGCCCATTATGCTGTAAACCTTGCCTTCTTTTACCAGACTTTCAAAGGCGGGCAAATAAGTGTCAAACATATCAGACTTACTCACAACCGCATCAAAGATGTGACGGTTATGTTCGCTCCCGCTATGCACTGCATAGTGTTTTGCAGTAGCAATTGTTTTAAAATACTTAGGGTCATTGCCTTGTAAGCCATTAACAAAAGCAATTCCGGTGCGGGAAGTCAAAAAAGGGTCTTCTCCATAAGTCTCTTGCCCACGACCCCAGCGTGGATCACGGAAAATATTGATGTTCGGCGTCCAAAAAGTCAGTCCCTCATAACGTTTACGCTCCCCTTTTCTGATATGTTCTTCATGTTTAGCCCTTGCTTCTGTGGAAATGGCATCAGAAATAGTATAAATCAGGGCAGGATTCCACATAGCCGAAAGCGCAATAGCTTGTGGAAATACAGTTGCAATTCCATCCCTGGCAACACCATGCAAACACTCATTCCACCACTCATAAGCAGGAATTCCCAACCGCTCA
The DNA here is from genome assembly GCA_903895845.1 of uncultured Chitinophagaceae bacterium. Lineage (GTDB taxonomy): Bacteria > Bacteroidota > Bacteroidia > Chitinophagales > Chitinophagaceae > Parasediminibacterium. Next base: position 481 of record CAITVK010000005.1, on the reverse strand, counting down.
ACGGGCTTTGCATTATTCTGCATCAAAGCTAATTTCTCTTCCAATGTAAGATGACTGACCAAATCGGCAGCACGCTGCTCAAAAGACAGGTTAGTATTCTGGAAAAGATACTTTTTTTGTAAGGCACTATCATTTTGTGCAATGGCATTCAGACCAAAACCCAATGAGAGGGTAATAAAAGCAAGACTTAGTTTCTTCATAAACATATTTTAGTGTGTAAAAGACTTTATATTGAATTTGTTTAAACTTATTTAGGCAATAAAACTAATTCCCAACAGTTAATGATTTCGACTAAAAAGCAAAAAAAGTGGGAATCATCAACGAAGATAAAGTCCGTCATTTAATTAACGCAAGTTGCTAGTTATAAAATAAGTGAGCATAAAAAGAGTTTAGAAAGTTACCACACAATCAGACTCTATATTATGCTCACAGAAGATAAAGTTATAGGAATTTATTGTTTGATCGATGACTTGTTGAAATG
>CAITVK010000004.1 GCA_903895845.1 uncultured Chitinophagaceae bacterium | reverse complement strand
TCTCACGTAAAAGCGATTGTTGATGTTTGTAAAGCACAAGGACTAACAGAAGTATATGTTCACGCATTTACCGATGGTCGCGATTGTGACCCGAAGAGCGGACTAGGCTTTATCAAAGGATTAAAAGAACACCTGGATGGTTCTGTAGGAAAGATTGCCACGATTACGGGTCGCTACTATGCAATGGATAGGGACAAAAGGTGGGAACGTGTGAAGCTAGCCTACGATGCATTGGTGCATGGTACAGGTGAAGTGTCTTCCGATATAATTGGAGCGATAGAAGCATCTTATGAAAATGGTGTAACTGATGAATTCATTAAAGCAATCGTTAATGCCGAAACCAAAGAATCTGGAAAGATAAAAGCAGGCGATGTAGCTATCTGTTTCAACTTCCGAACAGACCGTTGTCGTGAGATAACGCATGTGCTTACACAAGAAGACCATGCTGATTTGGGTATGTTCAAATTGAAGTTGCACTATACCACCATGACAGAATATGACAAGACCTTCAAGGAAGTTTATGTAATGTTTCAGAACGACAACCTCAACAATACTTTGGGTGAAGTATTGGCGGCTAATGGCAAGAAACAGATTCGTATTGCAGAAACAGAGAAATATCCGCACGTTACCTTCTTCTTTAGTGGAGGTAGGGAAAAAGAATTTGACGGCGAAACACGTATTATGGCTGCTAGCCCTAAAGTAGCTACTTACGACCTACAACCTGAGATGAGTGCGTATGAATTGGCTGATAAATTAGTGCCTGAAATAGAAAAAGAATATGCCGACTTCATCTGTCTCAACTTTGCCAATGCAGATATGGTAGGACACACTGGTGTGTTTAGTGCGGTAGTGAAGGCTGTAGAAACCGTGGATAAATGTGTAGAAAAAGTAGTGACCGCTGCTTTGAATCATGGATATACCATCTTCTTAACCGCCGATCATGGCAATGCCGATTATATGGTAAATGATGATGGAAGCCCCAACACCCAACACTCCCTCAACCTTGTTCCGTTGTTTGTGATAGACAAGGAATGGAAAGGAACTGTGAAAGCGGGTAAGTTGGGGGATATTGCACCATCAATTCTAAAAGTACTTGGCCTGCCAATACCGAAAGAAATGACAGGGGATGTGTTGATTGATTAAGAATGTTATAAGTTGTAAGTAATAAGTCTTAGGTATCCGCTACGTAAAACTTATTACTTACAACTTATTACTTATAACTTTTAAAAATGGCTGAGGATAGATATACCGTAGTTCCTTTTTCTACTGAGAAGATAATGGTTGCAGATGGGGCGTACCTGAATAGATACGTAAAGCTGATGCAAACCTACTTCGAACTGGATATCGCTCCTTTGAGGCTAAAGCTAAAAGCCGCTCGTAAGAATCCTAAAGGAACCGTTTCTATTGTTGCCTGCTTAATGTATTGTTACGCTCAAGCATTAGACAAGTACAAAGAATCGATGGCACTGAGGGGCAAAGGAAATAAGTTATACAACTTTGAAGAGGCAGACGCATTTTTTCCGATAGAAGTCTTTAACGGGGAAAGAAAAATGCTCTGGTGCAAAATAATAAAAGGCATCAATAAGAAATCAGTCTACGAACTGGAGCAAGAAATTAAGGATGCGGCCAACCTAACCAAGACAATCACCAAAGCAGAACGTTTTTTCTTCAAGCTGCCCCTTTGGCTGCGCAACGTTTTTTATGCCTATATGATGGGGACGCCGCTATTAAGAAAATTTCATTGCGGCAATGTGTACTTCAGTTCCTTAATGCATCATGGCGACGGAAATACACTTGCTTATTCTGTTGCAAGTCATTTTCATACCTCAGGAATGTTATTGGGTATGTACAAACACGTTGCAAACACGGATGGCACTACCTCTAATATATTAGGCATTGCTCTTTCGCTGGATCATGTGATAAGTGATGGACAAACTATGGTAAAATTGGTAACAGAGTTTGTGCATCAAGTCGACAATTTTTCGCTTTAATAGATGGTTATGGACAACGCAATTCAACCCAAAACAATCCCACTAGTTCCTAGTCACAAAATTCCTGTTCACGCAGTGGGATTATTAAAAAATCCCTTGAAAGCAATCTCTAAAATGATTGATAGTTATGGCGATATCTTCAATCTTAAACTTGCCAAAGACAGTAATATCATTTTCGTAAACCATCCCGACTACGTAAAGCATATCCTCAAAGACAACCAAGAAAACTATTCCCGAGGCAATGCTGTAAAACAATCATCTATCACTGGATTGCACGAGTTTTTGGGGAATGGTATTTTTATGAGTGATGACGAAGATTGGGAAGCACAACACAAACTCCTCAAAGGCTTGTTCTCGGTAACAGCCATAGAAAGTACGTTGCCCATTATAGAAGATGAATTAGCAAATTTGATTACTAAATGGACGCTTCAGATTGAAACTAACCCAATTGTAGAAATTGAGGAAGAAATGTTGTTGATGATGATGCGCATTATGCTCAGGACACAAGTTTCCAACGAACTTTCTTTCGATTATAATGCAATATTCCAAGCACTTACGGGTAGGGTAGAGGCATCTAGTGTGAGGGCTTTGTTCCGGTATCAGCTAAAAGCGTTTACCTTAAAACCATTGGGCATCCGTTACAAATACACCAAGCATCAGGAATATTTGGATACGCTGAATGAAATTGCAGAAAAATTAGTTACCGGATTAATTAATGAAGAATACAAACCTTCTGGCTTGTTCGCCATTATGCTGGCGGATTATAAACTGAACAGAACTACCCGCACCGATATCAGGGATCAGTTTATGAACTTTGTTTTTGCCGCGTTCGATACCACCGCCACCGCCATCACCTGGACTCTGTATCACCTCGCTGCCTTTCCAAATGTACAGCAGCAAGTAAGCGAGGAGTTGGCTGCTTCTATCCAAAAAGAACCTGATACACATATCTCCAGCCGACAATTGCCAATATTGCAGTTGCTGATTAAAGAAACTTTGCGGCTTTATCCGCCTGTATGGTCCTATGCGCGAGAAGCTGCCGAAGATGATATCCTCCATGGATATCCTATCCCGGCAAAAAGCATTGTTGTCATTAGTTCTTACGCGTTGCATCGTCATCCAGACTTTTGGTCATCGGGGGATAATTTTGATATGTCCAACTTTGAGAAGGAAAACTTCAAAGGAAAAACCTTTGCCTATATCCCCTTCGGACAAGGTAAAAGAATGTGTGTAGGACGTGCGTTGGCCGAATATCAGATGCAGATAATTGTGGAAGAAATATTGCAACAATTTCAATTGGACACCATATCCAGAAAGAAACCCGAGATAAATGCCAACATCATCATCAAAGGAACCGAGTCCGTAAGGTTAAAGCTGGCTAATAAAAAACGGACATGAATCTATTGTAATTTAGTTGGATAATAAACTCCGATAGGCCTCATTCAAACTTTAGTGAGGCTGATGGAAGCTTCATGAGGGTTAATGGAAGCTTCATGAAGGCTGATGGAAGCTCCATGAGGGCTAATGGAAGCTCCATGAAGGTTAATGGAAGCTCCATGAAGGTTAATGGAAGCTTCATGAAGGCTAATGGAAGCTCCATGAGGGCCAATGGAAGCTCCATGAGGGCTAATGGAAGCTCCATGAAGGCCAATGGAAGCTCCATGAAGGCTGAGAAAGCTTCTCCAAGGTTGGTGAGAGCTTCTCCAAGACGCTTCCCTCTATTGATAATCATGCAAAATTTGCCTCACAGACTTGTTATTGACCACTGATAAATAATTTAGCTACCATGCCTTTCCAACTATTTAAATTTGCAGTTGCATGAAAAACAAGTCGCTGGTATATTGGTGTTGTCAAGTGGGTGGATGGCTTGCGTATGGGTTGTCAATCCTGCTATACACGTTTACATCCAACCAAAGTTTTACGGGAGTCATGTATGGCCGGCTGGTAATTGGTGTCAGTTTTGGCTTCCTTTTTACACAGCTATTGCGGTTCCTGATATTAAAGTTCAACTTGCGTCCCCCAATGTTTGGTGGAAAATGGTGGGCATTACTGGCTGTTTTATTGACAACAGCCCTGGTGTACAGCGTTGTTAACAGCGTATTTGTGGAATGGGTGCACATGTACAACCCCGAGATTAAGGTATCGGTAAGCCGCAGAACGCTCTACACTTTTCTGTCCGATACACCTGTATTGCTTGCTTGGGTAAGCTTCTATTACCTATGGCATTACATAGAAATTAACACAAACAATACCTTAGACAAAGTGCGATTGGAGAGCCTGGTAAAGGACTTGGAACTGAAGACCATCAAATCGCACATTAATCCACATTTTATCTTTAATGCCCTAAACAGTATCCGTGCGCTGGTAGATGAAAATCCCGAAAGGGCGCGTACCGCCATCACACAACTGAGTAACATCTTGCGCAGTAGTATGCAGGCCGAATCGCTGGAACTGGCCCCACTATCCCGCGAACTTGACATCATAAAGGATTATCTGGCATTGGAAAAGGTGCGGTTTGAGGAACGATTGACTATTGAATACGAAATTGATAAGGATACCCTGAGGAGCCAGGTGCCTCCAATGATGCTTCAGACGCTTGTAGAGAATGCATTGAAGCACGGTATTGGCAAACTAAAAGAAGGCGGCGTGATAAAGATTGCTTCCACCATCAATAACAACAATCATGTAATGCGTGTGCAGAATACCGGGCATCTGCTGGAATCATTCAGGGTAGATGGTTTTGGTATTGCGAGTACACATAGCCGATTGAACCTCTTGTACGGGAAAGAAGCTTTCTTTGACCTGAGGGAAATAAGCGACAACTTGGTGGAAGCGAAGGTGGTAATACCCACATCCACGTAGTTATGAATTATGAGTTATGAGTGATGATCGGAGGAACTTCCTCGTTCATAACCAGACTCTCATAATCTTTGCTTTCACTCATAACTCATCACTTATAACTCATAACTAGTAACATGAACATAACCGCATTAATAATTGACGACGAAAGACTGGCTCGGACAGAGCTGAAGAAGTTACTGCTCGAGTATGCAGATATTGAAGTGTTGGATGAAGCTTCCAACGTGGATGAAGGCTTGGAGAAGATTGAACAATACAACCCCGACCTCATCTTTCTGGATATACAGATGCCGGGAAAAACAGGCTTCGATTTATTGACTGAAATAGACAAAGCGCCTAAGGTAATTTTCACGACTGCCTATGATGAATATGCTTTTAAAGCATTTGAGGTGAATGCAATGGACTACCTGTTGAAGCCCATTGAACCCAAACGCTTGTCGGAAGCTATTGCTAAAATGCGTGAGGAAATCATCAGGGAAAAAGCTACTGCACAACCAACTTATAACCGTGGCTTACTGAGCGAAGATGATCAGGTATTTGTGAAAGACGGCGAACGTTGCTGGTTTGTGAAGCTGGGAGACATCCGATACTTTGAAAGCGTGGGCAACTATGCCAAAGTCTTCTTTGGAACCAATAAACCTTTGATACTAAAATCCCTTAACGCATTGGAAGAACGATTGGATGACCGGATTTTCTTTCGTGCCAACCGGAAACATATTATCAACTTGCGCTGGGTCGAAAAGATAGAACCCTATTTTAATGGAGGTCTTTTGGTGGACTTAAGAGGCGGGGACAGAATAGAAATAAGCCGCAGACAAACTGTTAAGTTCAAGGAGATGATGAGCCTGTAAACAAACTATGAATTATGAGTGATGAGTAATGCGTTTGGAGATATTGACTATTGCTAATCACCTTCATTTTGATTGCCCCGATACTTGTCTTCAATCTTGGCACTTTTCTTCAATCGTATTTTAATAGCCTTCAGAAGGTCTAGTATCTTAACAGGTTTTGTAAGGTAATCATCTGCACCAAGGTTCATTCCTTTACGCAAATCACTCAGATTGTCACTACCTGTAAGAAATAAAAAAGGAACGTGATAGTATCCTGCATTTCTAAATAGTTCACAGAACTCGAAACCGTCTACTTCAGGCATTTTTATATCGCAAATAACCACCTTGGGTTCATTCTGCGATGCAGCCGACAGTGCTTCCAAACCATTCAGAAAATGATATACTTTGTAGCTGGTTGAATATTCAAGCATCTGCTTGATGTTATCGGCAAACAATTGATCATCTTCAATCAAAAAGATTATAGTTTCCATTTATTCAAAACGTTTTTTAAAATTTGTAGGGTTTACTCACACATAAACGTTTGGTTACCATTTATTATTGTTAGGCTAAAAAAGGACTCTATTTAACACAAGAGACTTATGGTTGATTTTAGATATAATCCTATTTCAATCTGAACTTTTATTGCTTATCGGAAACAAAAAAATGACGAAATGTTTTTAATGCAAGTCAGGACTCCTAGAAATAAAAAAAGGGCATGAACAAGCGTCCATACCCTCTCACTATCAGCAGAATAACTTTCTATTTAAACACTGCACTCTTTCTTTGAGTGGTATGTGCACTAAAATATCCCAACGCTCCGTTGGTTATATTACTGGTTGGGTCTGCGGGAGAAGTAGGTTGCCCATTGGTAGCATCTTGCCCACTCAATTCTTCTAAGTATTTAAATACATTTTTATCAATACACTGCATTTCTACATCCACTGTATCTCTGTGGTTGATGGTACTATCATTAAATAATTGTCTTGAAATGTATCTGCCATCAGAAATTCTATCATCAAGAACGTGTATTTGTTTGGGCGGAATATTTCTAAAAGATTCTATGAAATTATAGTAATTAGAAACACCTGGTGGATCCTGAAAGTTTACCACTGCATTGGTATTGAATTTGCCAAAGGCAGCGGTAGTGAGAAAAGATATGGAATCTAAAGTTACTTGCTTAGGCATAGTAGAAGAAGCCTTATACTCTTTTCCTTCTGCTATTACATCCAAAAGATAGGTGTGACCAATAACTCCTGCAAGTTTTGAAGTAGTATAGATACCAGCCTTACCCTCTGTTAGACTATCTGTTATGCCTGTGGTACTATCCGTAATTTTTACAATAGCACCACTTACCGTAGGAAATGTATTGCTTTGATAGAAGCCGACCGTCTTATTGATTGTTACTTGGTAAGGATCTTGCTCGTTAGTGACATTTCCTTCAATTACAATAGTTGTCGGCGCAGTAGAAAGGTCTAGTGTTATTACCTTTTTACAGGCAAATAACAAGACGATTCCAGCCATGAATATATATTTTATACTGTTTCCCTTTTTCATTTATTATAAGAATTTAAAGTTGTAAGTAACAGATGGGACAAACTTGAAGAGGGTTGTTTTAACCGCCTGCGTTTTGGTAGGGTCATTAGGGTCAACCTGGAAATTGATACTGTATGCATTCGCATGGTTAAGTGCATTGTAAATAGAGAAACTCCAGTTGCTGTCAAACTTCTTGGTTTTCTTTCCCTGTAAGGTAGCTGCTAGGTCTAGTCTGCTATAGCTAGGAACTCTGTAAGAATTTCTTTCAGGATAATAAAAGAACACCTGTCCATTAAGGGTGTATTTTCCACTAGGATAAGTTACCGCATTACCTGTGTAATACACGAATGTAGAAGAGAAGGTCCACTTATCATTTTTCTTGTAGATGCCCACAATAGATAGTTCGTGTGTTCTGTCTTGTGTGGCATTGTACCATTGGTTGTTGTTGATGCCATCTATTTTGCGCTCCGATTTGGATAAGGTATATCCAATCCATCCATTAAACCTTCCATACTTTTTCTTTAAAAATAACTCTATTCCATAAGACCTTCCCTTTCCAAATAAGAGTTCGTTTTCTACATTCTCATTGGCCCTCAATTGCGCCCCATTTTTATAATCTATCTGGTTTTGCATGTCCTTGTAATAGGTTTCAGCAGAGAACTCGTAGAGATTATTTTTAAAATTTTGATAGTAACCAACCGATACCTGGTCTGCTATCTCAGGCTTCACATTGTTGCTGCTGCCTATCCATAAATCGGTCGGATTTGTACCGGTAGAATTGGATAATAAGTGCAGATTCTGTACATTTCTGATATAAGAGAACTTAATAGACTTGTCTTCTCGCAACTTGTAACTCGCCGCAAACCTTGGCTCTAGGTAAGTATATGCCTTTACAATTTTTCCGGAGGAATAAGTACTGCTATCCTTGGTCGTTCCATCGTCATTGTAGGTATAAAAAGTACCAGGACCCAATGCACTGAAGTTAGATAAACGTACGCCATAAGTAATATTTACAGTAGGGGTTGCACTCCATTCATGCGAAATGTAAGCTGCACTCTCCAGACTTAACTTCTTTTGTAAGTTTACATCATTGAAACTAGAAGTTCCAGATGCAGTAATTGTTCCGGGCAATATGCTATGCCTTTTCACGTCAATACCGTAGTTTAATTTATTGTTTGCATTGATAAAGTATTGAAAATCTTGCTTAAGGTTCCAATCTCTTATCCTGGAGGTTATAGAGATATTGTTTGTACCCGCTGTAATATCTATTACATAGTTATAGTTCGAATAGATAAGGGAAGTATTGGAGAATAGTCTGCTGTTAAACACATGATTCCAGCGAAGTGTACTAGTAAGGTTGCCATAATTGATGCCAAAAATACTACCCAAGCCTAGGTCGTCTCTACCTGTATAGGCAGATAGATAAAGGTGGTCTTTGTCGCTTAGTTTATAATTTGCTTTTGCATTAACATCATAAAAGTATAGGATGTCTTTGTTGATGCTTGTATCCTTAGATAGTTTTAGAAATACATCAGCATACGTTCTTCTGGCGCTTATTATAAACGAGCCTTTGTCTTTGTTTAGTGGCCCTTCAGCAGTAAATCGAGAAGCGATCAGTCCTATTCCACCATTGAATCGGAACTTATGGTTGTCGCCATCATTCATTTTAATATCCAATACAGAGGAAAGCCTGCCGCCATATTCGGATGGCATACCTCCTTTGTACACTGTAAGGTCTTTGATGGCGTCTGAATTGAAAGTAGAAAAGAAACCAAGTAAGTGCGAAGGATTGTAGACCACTGCTTCGTCCAATAAAATTAAGTTCTGGTCTGCACTACCCCCGCGCACGTAAAACCCTCCATTCCCTTCACCGGCACTTTTGATACCGGGTAGCAGTTGAAGTGTCTTCAATATATCCTGCTCCCCAAACAAAACAGGGATATTCTTTATTTCTTCTATCGAAAGCTTCTGCACACCCATGATTGGTCGGGATATATTGTCGTTTTTGCGCCTGCTTGTCACAGTTACCTCTTCTAGCAGTGCAGTAGTTTTAGATAGGTTTATCTGCATGGTAAGGTTTTTATTCAGTTCTACTTCAATGGTATCTGTCTTGTAACTCGAGAAACTGATTGTTAGTTGATAATGCCCTTGTACAGCGCTTACGGAATAAAATCCATAAGAATTGGTTACCGTACCAAGACCTTTTTGCCCAACAATTCCTACGCTTGCACCAATCAAGGATTCCCCTGTTTCCTTATCGAGGACAATACCACTTATTGAAAATTTGGTTTTTGATTGCTGACTAAAAGTTATTGCCGGTAGCAGCACTAACAAAAGAAAGTACCTGATTTTTGTAAACTTCATACTATTTTTTATGGGTAAATGTATTTGACGGCGAATGTAACCATCCACTTTGTTCCTATTTGTTATATAGATGTTACAAAAAAGAAGTAGTATAGTTGAAAGCGGCTGGTAATAAGTTTATTCACTAGCTTCAAGCTGAGTCTCCAGAACAATATTTCAGTGGAAGTGAGGGATTAGAAAAATAGCTGATTATTACTTTGACGAAGGACAAACGTATTTCCGTGACACGCCCAAACTATTCCTTCACAAAAAGCTTACTTTCTACATATCCCTTTGCCTGCACTTTTACTACATAAACTCCCTTGGTAAGGCTAGGTAAATTGTGGATAGCTATTGAATTCTCGCCATCTTGCAGTTGTGCTTGCTGACTGAGGCAAGTTTGCCCCAAAGTATTGATGATATTGATTGTTGCTTCATTGGCAGCAATACTTTTTATGTATAAAACCATTCTGCTGCTTACAGGGTTGGGGGCAATAACCAATTGACTGATACTGCTGACTGGCCTGATTGTCTCAACATTGCTGTAGAGATAACCACCTGATTTTAACTGCTCCTTCACTCTGTAGAAAACTTGCTTATTGCTACTGAAAGTTGCATCCAGAAAGGTATAACTGCACACACTACCTGCTGTAACACTATTTGTTCTGACGGTTGTAAAAGCAATTCCATCCTCACTTCTTTCAATTTCATAGTCATTAGCTAATGCATTGTTGCTATTCTGCCATTGCAAGAAAGGGTGATTGTTTTGAAGTGAAACTTTAAAATAATTGAATCCAACTGGCAATGAAGAAGGAATATTAATCTCTAACTTCAGATACACAGGCAGATGCTCACTCATCTGATACAGTGAATTTAGAACATCTGCGGGAACGGATGTATTGGTGGGTGCATCGTTGATGGCAACACCCGTATGCAAACCATCCTGACCAATAACCGTAAATGTCCCCGGTATATACTTAATATTTTTTGTGCCTCGTATGATAGGATTGGTGCAAAGAATATGATCAAACCAGGTGGTCATCGTATTGGTAGAGGCACAATCGCCCGGATCTACCCTCCTTGTACTTTGTGTGAGATACTTTGCAAAAGATTGTGGATTGCCAGCCCAATCTCCCAATTGATTGGTTGGCTCATTGAACCGAATTAATGTGTCGGTAGGATTTATCATTGCCTGAAAACAAGCTTCGCTGGAGTTTTGGGTATTAAAATCGCCCATGATGATATAATTTCCTGGAGTAGTTACATGAGTACTCAACCAAGACATGGCACCACCAATTTCTGTAGCCCTCTGTGAAGCTCCAGAAGAACCAGATGCATCATGAACAACGATTACATTCAAAAAAATAGTGTCTTTTGTGGTAGCTAAAGAAGGACTCTTGTAATAGAGCTTGTGAAGATTAATGTCGCTGATACTATTGTCGCCACTATAGATTGTAGTTGTACCTAAGTAACCAAACTTGGCTGTTTTATAAAACAATGTATTCACTTTTTTATATCCAGATACATTGGTGTAGGTCGTATTGGCATAGCATCCTTTGCAAACACTGTCCATGATAGTGCGCTGCATAGAGTCGGAAGCCAACGTTTTTGGACTACCACTAAACTTTTCGAAAGCGACTACATCAGGGGCATTTTGATATTTGAGTATCGTGGTTAGATAACCATTTTTTAGCGGAGAACCTTCTGTTGGACAACTACCAGAAGAAGCATAACCATAATTGTTGATGTTATAAGCAAAAACAGAAACCGTATCCTTTAAGCCTTTTTGAGCAAATGAACCAAAAATGGTCAAAAAGAGAAAAGTAAAAAGATAAAAAATATACCTCATAAATAAATTAAAGGCAGCGAATATAGAGCGCCTGTGTTAACTGAATATTATTACTCGGGCTCTTTAGATAGACAAAGACACAAATACTCCTTCCCCTTTTAAGAGGTAGAGTTGCAACTGTGTCTGAACCGTAATCACAACACCCTCTACCTTTATTTCTATTTCGTAATAACTACCAAAGAAACTTACTTTCTGTACAATACCTTTTGCGGACAGGTCTTTTTGGCTTTTTGTGATAACAAAGTTTTCTGGTCGAATAAAAAGTCCTTCCCTGCCCTTTGTTTTGTCCCTTGCTCCCAATAAAGCCTTGGAAATAGAAGAAGGAAGTAGATTGTACTTGCCAAACAAGCCAGCCACATATTCGTTGATGGGCTGCTTATATATTTCCTCTGGTGTAGCATGTTGCACAATTGCTCCATCTTTCATCACCAAAATAGTATCGGCCCATGAGAGGCTGTCCAACGGGTCATGCGAAACAAGGGTACAAGTAATATTCAGGCGGTCGCTTATCTCATTTATCACGCTTTTCAATAGACTTTTGTGCAACATGTCCAGGTTCGAAAAAGGTTCATCCAACAATAAAAGCCTTGGTTGTGTGAGTAATAATTTTGTTAATGCAACCCTTTGTTTTTCGCCACCAGACAATTGGTCGGTACGGCGGTTTAACAAATGTGCTATTTTGCAGGTAGCGTACAATTCCTTTGCCACTTCATCCTTTTCAGCCAGTGCATCAGGCAAGGGATTAGCATAAATAAGCACTTGTTCCACCGTAAGAAAATGGGGTAAAGCAAAATCTTGAGACAGATAAGCAATCCCTTTTTGACCGGGTATCAATTCCTCCAGAGGTCCTTTTACTCTTTTATCTTCAAACAAAACTTTTCCGCCATCGGGTTGTCCCAATCCGGCAATTATCTTCAGCAGGGTACTCTTTCCACTACCTGTTTCACCGGCAATTGCTATCTTCTCCAACTTCTTTTGGGTGAAATTAATGTTGGATAGTCCATTGCCACGCTCTTCTTTCTTCTCAATTCCTATTACTTCTACTAAAAACATTGGGCGAAAGTAGTACACGCATTGTATCTGAAAAACTTAACCAAGAAATTTACTTTTGCTTCCTTCCAAATAAATAAAAAGTCGTTGTATGTTTGTTAAAGGATAAGTAGCAGGGAAAACATTGGCACTGTTTTGATACATTTACAACCTAGCCACAAAATATATCTTTCATTTGAGTTGATTTTCTACACTTTTTAGGCATAAGCAAAAGGGCATAAGGGATTGGATCTTTGTATTTACTTATGCCTTACCACTTACGCCTACTACCTTTTTATTAATTTAAAAACAAAAAAGATGCCTTTAGCAAAGATTATTTGGGTGGATGATGAAATGGAAAGCCTTCAATCTCAAAAACTGTTTCTGGAAAGCAAGGGTTACGATGTAACCACTTTCTCCAATGGTTTTGATGCCTTGGAATACCTGAAAGACAATATTGTAGATGTAGTTTTGATTGATGAAACGATGCCCGGCATTACTGGGTTGCAAACATTGGTGAAAATTAAGGAGATAAATCAACAGATTCCAGTAGTACTGATTACAAAAAATGAAACTGAAAACCTGATGGATGATGCCATTGGTAGTCAGATAGCCGATTATCTGATTAAACCAGTAAACCCTAATCAGGTATTATTGAGCTTGAAAAAGATAATAGACAACAAGCGCCTGGTGTCCGAAAAGACCACAACTACCTATCAGCAGCAGTTTCGCAACCTGTTTACAGCGCTTAACAGCAATCCGGATTTTAACGATTGGATGGATATTTATAAAAAGCTAGTGTATTGGGAACTAGAGATGGAGAAGACCAATAGCCCTGAAATGCAGGAGATATTAGCTTCACAGAAAGAAGAGGCGAATACTGAATTCTTTAAATTTGTAAGTAGAAATTATACTAAATGGATTAATCCAAAAGGTGGAAGCGCCCCCATTTTGAGCCATACCTTATTACAAAATAAAGTATTGCCTCAACTAGAAAAAGGGACTCCTTTGTTTTTTATATTGATAGATAACCTTCGCCTCGATCAATGGAAAACCATACAACCCATTTTTGCAGAGAGCTTCAGGATATTGGAAGAAGATACTTTTTACTCTATCCTTCCTACCGCAACTCAATACAGCCGGAATGCCATCTTTAGTGGATTATTGCCAATAGATATTGAAAAGCAATTTCCTACTCAATGGAAAAATGATGACGAAGAAGGTGGAAAGAATTTGTTTGAGGAAGCATTCTTCAGGGCTTCCCTAAAAAAATTGAAACTAGATAACCTAAAAGTAAGTTATACCAAAGTAGTTAATCACCACGATGGGCAAGTTTTGGTGAATAATATACACAACATGCTCGGCAACGACCTGAATATTATTGTCTATAATTTTGTGGACATGCTAAGCCACGCACGTACCGAAATGGAAGTATTGAAAGAATTGGCAGGAGATGAATCGAGCTACAGAAGCGTAACAAAAAGCTGGTTCGAACATAGTGCTTTGCATCAGGCATTGAAAAAGATTGCCGACAAAAAGATTAAGCTGGTACTAGCCACCGATCACGGAACGGTGAGGGTGAAGAAGCCTAGTAAAGTGATTGGCGACAAACAAACAACCACGAACCTTCGGTACAAACATGGACGTAACCTTAACTACGAACCCAAAGATGTATTGGCTTTCCGCGATCCTCGTGAAGCAGGGTTGCCTGTGCCGAATGTGAATTCTTCTTTTATTTTTGCAAAAGAAGATGGTTTTTTGTGTTACCCTAATAATTACAATCATTACGTGAATTATTATAAAAACACCTTTCAGCATGGTGGAATCAGTCTGGAAGAAATGATTGTGCCAGTGGTGAAAATGGTGAGTAAGTAGGGATTAATGATTAGCCCATTGAAATAAAATTGAAGAATGAAATTTAATCAACAAACATTACAGAAATTAGAAGCGATACTATCTCAAAGCGATTATGTGATGCGATATGAAAGGGGCAACTTTCAAAGTGGATGGTGCTTGTTGGAAGCAAAGAAAGTGGTGGTGCTGAATAAGTTTCTGGATGTGGAGGGACGCATTAATACCCTACTCGACCTGATACCTCAGATAACGATTCACTACGACAAACTGACTATTGAAAGCCAGAGACTGTTTGATGAAGTGAATAAGAAAGTCGTTATTTCTCCCGATTCTCCCGATTTAACCACTTAGATACAGTTGTTTTTGGTGTACTTAAGAAAGGTTTCTTTTGTAAGGATTTCCTCAATTTAATAACCCTTTCTTCCCATTCATATCGTTCCATTTTACGTTTATATAAGAAAGTTGGCAAAACATATATAAATCTCAGGAAAACATATCTTATTCTTTGGAAAACATATCTAGTTTTTGGAAAAACATATATCATTT
This sequence comes from uncultured Chitinophagaceae bacterium, assembly GCA_903895845.1. Classification (GTDB taxonomy): domain Bacteria; phylum Bacteroidota; class Bacteroidia; order Chitinophagales; family Chitinophagaceae; genus Parasediminibacterium. The sequence goes on along the minus strand of CAITVK010000004.1, from coordinate 10,572 downwards.
TCAGGAAAACATATCTTATTCTTCGGAAAACATATCTTAATCTTGAAAAACTATATCTAGTTTTTGGAAAAACATATCTAAATCTTTAGAAAACATATATAAATAGCTTTGTATCAAAACTAATTCTTTGCCTAGCTTTGGGCGGTGAAAAATACCCCCATATCTATTACTTTTCTCGGCACAGGCACCAGCACAGGGGTACCGATGATTGGGTGTAACTGTGAGGTATGTACGTCTGCAAACACAAAAGACAACCGACTTAGAAGCAGCATACTCGTTGAATCTGCCACAACCAGCTTCGTAATAGATACCACCCCCGATTTCAGGTATCAGATGTTGCGCATCAACAATACCAAGCTAGATGCTGTGCTTTTTACGCATCCCCACAAAGACCATATTGGAGGATTGGATGACATCAGGCCCTACAACTATTTTCAAGGAAAGTCCATACATCTTTATGCAAATTCATTGACAGAAGGCTATCTGAGAAGGGAGTTTTATTATGCCTTTGAAGAGAAAAAATATGCTGGCACTCCCAATGTAATACTACACACCATCGACGAAACACCCTTCACTATTGGCGATATAGAGATTGTTCCTATTTTGGTATGGCACCTAAAAATGCCTGTTTATGGGTATAGAATTGGTGGGCGGTTTACCTACATCACTGATGCCAACCGAATTGATGATGCGGAAAAAGAAAAGATAAAAGGGAGTGAGGTTTTGGTATTGAATGCCCTGAGAAAGGAGAAACACATCTCTCATTTTACAATGGATGAAGCCATCGCAATAGCACAAGAACTAGCAATTGAACAGACCTATTTTACACATATCAGCCATCAGCTTGGCTTACACAATGCTATTAATAATGAATTGCCTGATGGGATTTGTTTAGCATACGACGGACTCACAATTAAAATGAAGTAGCTGCCATTTTAAGATAAACCATTTATAATGGCTATCAAAAAGGTTATTAAAGATTACTTCAGTTTTTCTGGAAAAGAAAGGACTGCAGCCATTATCCTAGTTGTACTGATAGGCGTTTTTATTGCCTTGCCCTATCTGATTAAGGTAAAAAAACATCTGCCACCAATGGAGGATGCTCTGCAGAAACTACCGAAAGTTGGTATAGACAGTGGCTATCATCGCAAGGAGTATGCTACTAAATATGCACCTTATCCATCTCAAGAAAATTCTGTTTTTGAACCTTTTAACTTCGATCCAAATACAATTGATGAAGCAGGTTGGCACAAGCTTGGGCTGCGCGATAAAACAATTCATACAATCCTCAACTATCGTAATAAGGGTGGTCAGTTTAGAGAAGCGGATGATATCAAAAAGATATGGGGACTTCGCCCAGAAGAGGCTAATAGGATACTGCCTTATGTGCAAATAAAAGCTGATTTTAAAAAGAAGGAATATGCACCCTACCAAGCAATTGTAAATAAACCAAAGATTGTAGATATAAATACTGCAACTGTAGAAGAGCTTAGAATTATTCCTGGAATGGGTAACGGTATGGTATATCGCATGCTGAAATATAAAGAACGACTAGGAGGTTTCCTGAGCATTGACCAAGTAAAAGAAACCTATGGAATGAATGACTCATCCTTGGCATTGATGCTTCCTTTTTTTAAACTGAACTCAGAGATTCTCACCAAAATAAACATAAACACTGCAACAGATTATGATCTGAGTAGTCATCCCTACATCAGTAAAGATGTTGCAAAAGCAATTGTTTTGTACAGGATACAGCATGGAAACTATAAAAAGGTTGAGGATATAAAGCTGATTGTTTTTATAAAAGAGACCCTTTATCAAAAAATTGCACCTTACCTGAGTGTTCAATAAAAGCTTTAAAACAACGAAGGCTGCACAAATAATGCGCAGCCTTCTATAACTTAAACTAAAAACTAATTGATATGGTGATCCAATAATTGCTCCGACTGATTGATGTTCAGCCCCCCAATTGGAGCAGAAACAGCAAATGCATATTTGATGGATCCAATGCCTTGTGCATAATAAAAATCACCTCCTCCTACTTTGCCACCAAGGATTGGTGCAATCATATCGAGTTTTATGTGGGCAACATTTGAATACGTTTTGCCAGCTGCAACCACACTTGTGTCCAGACTTTCAATTGTATGCACAAAAACTATCTGTACGGTAATTCCGTTGCTGGTAGTATAGTTAGTATCAGACCAAGAGCCTCCAACCGGAATATTTTTCACAAAATACTTCTCTTCTACATCTGGAATTCCTTTTAGGTTGGCAAAAATCCCTCTTCTGTAACTGCTATCTGCATTGCTTCTGTATAGATAAACGTGTTGCTTTGCGGTATCACTCAATACTTTATAATGGATACCCGAGATGATGCTATCGGCACTTAAAACAGTAATTGTATAATTGGTTACCGTAATGGGTGAAGTAGTGGAATCTGTTTTCGCATACGTCCAATAGTTACCCGTGGAAATTGGGTAATAAGGATTGGCTGGTGTAGTTGATGTACTTTTCTTGCAACTCGCCAAAACCAATACACCTAAAATCACTGTTAATATTCTTCTCATTGTTGTGTTGTTTAAAATTGTTTGTTTATTAAGAATAAGATAAGTTTAAATTCGCTGCCTACAAATATCACTACCTTTCATTTAACTAAATAAAATAATTATGGACGCTTGGAAAATTTATCAAGAAAACAACAAAGACCGCTTTCTTTCGGAATTACTAGACCTATTACGCATACCTAGTATAAGTTCAAAAAGCGAACACCAACCCGATATGCTTATTTGTGCTGAGGCGGTGAAGCAAAGGTTGCTGGAAGCAGGCGCGGATATTGTTTCGATATACCCCACGGCAGGACACCCTGTAGTTTATGGAGAAAAGATTATTGACCCATCCAAGCCCACCGTATTGGTTTATGGACACTACGATGTTCAACCTGTTGATCCATTGAACCTTTGGAATAGCGGCCCCTTTGAACCAACTATCATTGATGGGAAGATTTTTGCCAGAGGCGCTTGTGATGATAAAGGTCAGGTATATATGCATGTAAAGGCTTTTGAAACAATGCTAAAAACAAATACCCTTGCTAATAACGTTAAGTTTATTATTGAAGGGGAAGAAGAGATTGGCAGCCCTAACCTTGCCACTTTTGTAAGAGAAAATAAAGAACTTTTAAAAGCCGATGTGATACTCATAAGTGACACCTCTATGCTGAGTATGGAAAATCCATCAATAGATACTGGTGTGCGTGGACTTAGCTACATTGAAGTAGAAGTTACTGGTCCTAACCGCGATTTGCACAGTGGTGTTTATGGTGGTGCAGTTGCTAATCCTGCGACTATTCTTGCCAAATTGATTGCTGCTTGTCACGATGAAAACAACCACATCACTATCCCCGGTTTTTATGACGACGTGATAGAGTCTTCCACAGAAGAACGGACTAAAATGGCTCAAGCCCCTTATGATGAAGAGGAATATAAGGCAGATTTAGGTGTTGAAAGCCTGTGGGGTGAAAAAGGATATACCACCAATGAAAGAACGGGTATCAGACCTACTTTGGAAGTAAATGGCATTTGGGGTGGTTACACTGGTGAGGGTGCCAAAACGGTTCTTCCCTCAAAGGCGTATGCTAAAATTTCTGCCCGGTTGGTTCCTAATCAGTCCTCGGCTAAGATTACAGAGAAGCTAATTACTTTCTTCAAAAGTAAAGCACCTTCCGGAGTTACCATCAACGCTTGGGAACATCATGGGGGTGAACCTTATCTGACTCCTATTGACAGTATCGCCTACAAGGCTGCTGAAAAAGCAATTGCTACTACATTTGGGAAAGCGCCAATTCCAGTTCGTGGTGGTGGCAGCATTCCTATTTGTGCTTTATTTGAACAAGAGTTGGGTATCAAGATTGTATTCATGGGTTTTGGCTTGGATAGCGACAACCTACACAGTCCAAATGAAAAGTTTGACTTATTTAACTTTTACAAAGGCATTGAAACAATCCCTTACTTTCATCAGTATTATACAGAACTAGCAATTGAGAGTAGTAATTAATAGGTGGTAAATCATAAGTAAGAAGCATGGAAATCCGTGAAGAGTACTTTAATTAAACATACAAAATTTAAAATTTCAAACTTCTAGGTTGAATACAACAAACTATCAGATAAAGCTTGAGCATTTTGAAGGTCCTTTTGATCTTCTGCTCTTCTTTATTGAAAGAGATGAACTGGATATATACAATATACCTATCTCAAAAGTTATGACTGATTTCTTGGACTTTATCCATTCACAAGAGCAGTTAAATATTGAATTAAGTAGCGAGTTTATTCTGTTTGTATCTACTTTGATGCGCATCAAAGCCCGACTTTTATTGCCTCGCAAAGAAATTGATCCAGATGGTAATGAAATTGATCCACGTAAAGAATTGGTTGATAAGATATTAGAATACAAACGTTTCAAGGAGGCTTCTTTAAAGATGGCAGAAATGGAGGCAGAGCGTTTGCTGATGGTTAAACGGGGCAATCTTCAGCAGGAATTGACTATAATTGGAGAGGAAAGTGGTGAGGGAACAGAAATTCAGGCGATCACGATGTTTAAGCTCATGAAGGCTTTCGAGAAGGTGATGGCTAGGGTAAGCGAACGTCAGAATAAACCTGTTCACACTGTTGTCCGCTATAATTATACCATGGATGGAAGCAGGGAACACATGCTTGAATTAGTAAAAAAAGAAAAAAAAGTTGCCTTCGAGCAGATATTTGAGCTTTGCAAGGATAGAATCCACGCTTTATTTCTCTTTCTATCACTGCTAGAACTGTCTCAGCAACGTTATATGACACTTCTTATTGGAGAGGGAAGAAACAACTTTATTGTTGAATGGAATGAAGAGCGGGAAGAAGAAGTGATCATTGACAATTAGTAACTGACAAAGCAGCAAAATAAGAATGCCTCAGACATGTCTGAGGCATTCTTATCTCAATTATTAACGGTCAATCAAATTACTTCTTCTTATTCAAAGTGTCTTTTACAGCATATTTTATCAACGGATAATGGTCAATTGTTTCAAATACATTTTTAGGGTCTTTCTTTAAAATCTCTATGAAACGAGACAATGAATCTGCATATTGAGGCTTGGCAAACATACGGTCGTGTGCTAATATTACAATAGCATTTGGTGCAACTGTAAGTGCATCTTCAAACTTTTCATTTACTTCTTTTGCCATTTGCTCAGCACCTTGTACTGGCACGTTCCCATGCAAAAAACGCCATTCTACATCCCAGCCAATTACACTATAGCCTAAGGCATCCAATTTTTCGTAAACCTTTTTTGTAGACGGCTGCCCCTTCATTTCACCATCCAATACCCAAGAGTTACAACCAGGAAGCCTGATGATTTTTACTGGTATCTTAAGCTCTTTTTCATTACGTAAAAAATCGTTTACAGCACTATCGGGCAGGTTATAAAAACTCTTGTATTTATCCTGAAATCCATGAGTATAGCTATGGTTTGCTACAAGAAATTCTGGATAGCTATTCCGAATTTCATCTACAAGTCTCTTACGTCGCAGGTCGAAAGCGTGCATCCCAACTGAAAAGAAAGTAGCTTTTACGCCTTCTTTATGAAAAATATCCTTACAAACCATTGTTCCAGGAGGCTGAGGTGAATCATCCCAAGTAAGATAAATATAGCGCTTACTGCTATCAAATTTTATGGGTGTACCGGGCACTTGCTTAGGTACTTCAACAACTTGTGGTTTTACTTCTTCTTTTGGTTGATTCTTGCAACTTGCTGCTATTATCAATCCCAAACAGCCAACTGTGATGGTACGTAATTTCATAATAAATATTATTAGTTGATATTCAAAAATACATGTTTACGAATCCTAACACCTTCAAATTACTCAATGGTTAACAACTAATCTCTTTGATGTGATAAATGCACATCGTTGATAAGGTTGTGTAAAAACTATTATTATAACAGGTAAAGGAGGACTAATAAAAGCAAAATCGCTAATGATTTTGCTGGCATTAAGCTTGCACCATCAGTTTACACTATCAGGGGTTATGTTTTAAAAGGCTGGTTATTGCTCAAACTGTGTATCAAAAAAGAAGCCCTGGTTTTAATGCGTAGTTACAATTTGCTATTCTAGATTTTTGATTACTGTCTCTATAATTGGCGCAAAATGGGCATGCTCCAGTTGGTGTATCCTTGCAGCCAAAGTTTCGGGGGTGTCTGTAGGCAATACCGGGCATGAAGCTTGAAAAATATGTTTGCCTTCATCAAAATTTTCGTTCACAAAATGAATCGTAATACCACTTTCTTTTTCCTCGTTGGCAATAACGGCTTCATGAACAAAATGCCCATACATTCCCTTGCCCCCATAGTTGGGTAATAAAGCTGGGTGAATGTTTATTATTTTATCAGGGAAGGCTGCAATTAATTGTTTGGGCACTTTCCATAAAAAGCCTGCCAATACTATCAGATTTATTCCAAATTCCTTCAATATTTCCACATAGGCATCCCCCCTGAAAAATTGTTCTTTTTCTATTAAAAGCACTGGAATAGTTGCGGCTTCTGCAATCTTTATAACACCTGCATCGGGCTTATTGCAAACTAGCAACGTAATTTTTACCTTCTCATACCCGCTGAAGTAATTTATAATTTTCTCCGCATTACTACCTGCCCCAGAGGCAAAAATGGCAACCTTTATATTCGAATCTTCAATTTTATTTTGTGCGTCCGTACCTGTCATAGTAAAATCTTGAAATTGTGTCCTCCAAATGCTTCACCGCAAATGTGCACCTAAAAAAACAATAGAAAGGGGGCTTTTTTAATTATTTCGTTAGAGAATATATAGAAACAGCAATAATTTTAACAAAATAAGTATTAACAGGCATTGTATATAAAATCAATAGGCTTATGTTTGCAGCAATCCTATAGAAAAACTTGTTTCATGCGTGGGGTGTGAAATAAATTTTTCTGAATCAATTACCAAAAGGCAGCCTACTTAAATGTGTGGCTGCCTTTAAAAATAGCAATAAAAATATTTACTTTCTAATGCTTTAATGAAAATTAGCTACTTTCACACGTCATTTTAAACCCCACTTTTCAAATAGCACTGCCATCAGAAGAAAAAAATAACTTTATGGGAAATATAATTATTGGTGTCATCATAGCTTTTATCATAAGTTTTTATGCAATACCTATTATTATTCAACTTGCCGACCAAATAAAAATTTATGACATTCCCGATGAAAGAAAGGTTCACAAAAAGCCAATCCCTTCTCTTGGGGGACTCGGTATCTTCATCGGGTTTATGATGGCTTTACTTCTTGCACCGAATATTCCAGCAATGGCTAGTCAGCTTCAATACTATTATGCCTCTTTTTTGGTGGTATTCTTTTATGGTATCAAGGATGATATCCTGAAGCTTCGTCCAATGAAAAAAATACTAGGACAATTAATCGTTTCTGTCATCCTGATCTTCAAAGCGGGTCTTGCCATCACCAATTTATATGGATTTTTGGGCGTTACCTATATCATTGACTCCTTTAGCTACATGCTTACCCTCATGACTATTATTGTTATCATGAATGCCTTTAATCTGATTGATGGAATAGATGGTCTTGCAGGTTCATTGGGGATTCTCAGTTGTTCAGTTTTTGGATTATTCTTTTATCTGAATGGAGATATCTTTTTTGCAATGCTTGGTTTTGTAGTGGCATCTAGCCTTTTTGCATTCCTTATTTACAATTATTCTCCTGCTAAGATCTTCATGGGAGATACCGGTTCAATGCTACTTGGTCTTGTCAATGCAATACTGGCCATCCGCTTTATAGAGACGGCAACAACATCTTCTACACTTCTCATCAATACAAAGCTCAATCCACCAGCTATGGCTTTTGGCGTATTGGCTGTTCCTTTATTGGATACTTTGCGGGTATTTTCTATCAGAATCCTCCATGGGCACTCCCCTTTTTTCCCCGACAGAAAACACTTGCACCATTTGCTTTTGGATAGGGGTTTTAATCACAAGCAAATACTTTTCTCGCTGTTATCAGTCGCTTTCATATTCATCCTCATAACCTATTATTTGCTCCCTTTTGGTTGCACGGTGGTTATATTTATGCAAGGGGCACTGTTCTTTATTGGTGTATTTGCATTAACCAAATTTAAGAAACAAACAAAGCACCTTGCAGTGGTAAGAAATGACATTCATATTGTAAAAGAAGAAAACTCATCGATTAAGAAAAGTGCTTTATAGACAACTTACCTCTAAAAGAGGTATTAAAGTAAATGTAAATAATAGGGAGATACTATTCTAGGAGTCTATCCCTATCAGATTTATTGAATATTCATCGCTTAATAGCACCTATTTATAATAAGACACTACTCCTCTAAACCTTGAATTTAAGAAAAAGATTTAATGTATTAATTGCTACCTCCTTTCAAATTATTTACACTCAATTTTAAATTTATTCCGTGCGCTATTGCCTTGTTTTATTGCTTCTTTCCTTTGTAGTCTCTGCTCAATCGCAGGTTTATCGTCCCGAAAAAGTGAATCAGAAAGCCATCAAGTCCTACAATAAAGCAATGGGCTATTTGTCTCAGGATGCCTTTCGCGAAGCAATTCCTTTGTTGCAATCTTCTATTGCAACAGACAGTAATTATGTGGATGCATACCTTTCTCTGGCAGGGGTATTTGGTGAATTGAAGAACTATAAAGAGGCAACGCATTACTATGAGGTAGCACGCGCCAAAGACGCCAATTATTTCGCCCGATACTATCTTTCCTACTCCATCAACCTGGCAGGAATGGGCCGATTTGAGGATGCTTTGGCAGCAATCAATTTGTTTCTATACCTCCCCAATCTGGACGATGTGAGCATTAGAAGTGGTTTTTACCGGAAGAAATCCTATGAATTTGCCCTTGATTACAAAGCAAAACATCCCGATAAGGATTATGTATTCAACCCTATCAATCTGGGTGACAGCATCAACTCCACCTTTTCTGAATACTTGCCAACGCTAAGTGTAGATGACAGTTTACTGGTCTTTTCGAGGAGAAATGAAACGGGGGGAGAAGATTTTTACAGGAGTAAAATGATGGACCCCATTCATTTTACCAATGCAGAAAAGATACCCGGCGATTTGAATCTGGAGACTTATAAAGGCGCTATCACCGTATCGGAAGATGGCGACTGGATGATTTTTGCGGGTGACATTTCGGGTAAAACCTTTGGTAATTACGATTTATACATCTCTTACTACACGCCAAAAGGCTGGAGCGAGCCTGAAAATTTAGGTCCGAATGTGAACAGTGAATTCTGGGAGAGTACGCCGTGTCTTAGTCCCGACAACAGGGCATTGTATTTTAGTAGTAAACGCGAGGGCGGCTATGGCGGTGCAGATTTATATGTGAGTTATCGCGATGTGCGGGGCAAGTGGGGACCGGCCATCAATATGGGGCCGACCATCAATACAAGAGGCAATGAACAAGCGCCTTTTGTGCATGCAGACAACCAGACTTTTTACTACACTTCCGATGGTTTGCCCGGCTATGGCGGCAGCGATTTGTTTATAGTGCGAAAAGATAGCAGCAGCAAATGGGGGGCGCCCGAAAACTTAGGTTACCCCATCAATACCATCGAAAACGATGGCAGCATGATGGTGGCACCTAATGGAATTGACGCCTATTATGCAAGCGACCGAAGCGATACACGTGGTGGATTGGACTTGTACCATTTTGAATTGCGTGCAGATATCAGGCCCTATAAAACTGTTTTTATTAAGGGATATGTCTATGATAATAAGACAAAAAAAGGACTGCCTTGCAATGTGGAACTGATTGACAACAGCACAGGAAAACCGCTGATGTTGGTGCAAACAGATGAAACTGGTTACTATTTTATCACCCTGCCAACAGGAAGGGATTTTACTTTTAATGTAAACCGAAGGGGGTATTTATTTTATAGTAAAGTATATAAGCTAACCAATAAGGCGCCTGACAGCACGTACCACGAGAACATCTATTTGCAGCCCATAGAGGTTAACGCTTCAATGGTGTTGAGGCATATTCTCTTTGAAACAAAGGATTATAAACTGAAGGAATCTAGTAAAGTAGAGCTGGATAAAGTAGTGCAGATATTAGCCGAGAACCCTTCTTTGCACGTTGCCATCAACGGCCATACGGATAATGTGGGTAGCAATGCCGACAACTTACTTCTGTCTACCAACCGCGCAAAAGCTGTTACCACCTACTTCATAGAAAAAGGAATTGCAGCAGACAGACTTCAATACAAGGGTTTTGGTGCCGCGGAACCCATTGTCAGCAACGACACCGAAGAAGGCCGGGCGATGAACAGAAGAACGGAAATGGTAGTGATTAGTGATTAACGTTTAGATATTAACTATTAGATAGTAGATATTAGTTAACGTAAGTTGCTAGTTATAAAATAAGTGAGCATAAAAAGAGTTTAGAAAGTTACCACACAATCAGACTCTATATTATGCTCACAGAAGATAAAGTTATAGGAATTTATTGTTTGATCGATGACTTGTTGAAATGTATTCATCAT
>CAITVK010000003.1 GCA_903895845.1 uncultured Chitinophagaceae bacterium | reverse complement strand
TCGGTAGCCACAATCATTTCTTCTACAGAATAAGAAAAAGGCATGTTCAATGCTTGTGCAGAGGCAATCAACCGTTGATAATGTTCTACTGGTTTAAAGATTTTGGTAGTTCCATCCTTCATTTTATAAGAACGGATACCCTCGAAAACCGCATAACCATAGTGCAATGACTGACCGTACAAATCGGTGCGCGCGTCGGCAGCTTTTACAAATTCTCCATCGAGAAAGATGATTGTGTACTCGTTGTAATACTTCATAATTGAATGTTTTAGACAAGTTGAGGCAAAAAAAAACCGCCTCGTGTGAGGCGGTTGTGTTATTAATAAAGTTTAATTAATTAAATACAATTTCCACCTCCATGCAAAACAGGGACAACGACAATCACCAAGACTACCAACGCAATGACTGCGGCAGTAACGATTGTACTATTTAATCTGTTTAACAACATAGAAGCGATTTGAGATGCGAACATAATAACTTCTATGCAATATTCAAAGAACTTTTTGTCGGAACCTAGATTTAAAAGGATTTTTTGGATTAAATGGAGAAACAGGTTAATGAAATTTGTTGTTCTGTAACCTTTTAAAATCTAAACTTACAGCACCAAAGTTTATCAACAAACCAACTTCAACATTGTAGGCTTCCAAATAATTTTTTGCTTGCGCTAGATGTACATTTTCTAACATAATCAGCGCTTTTAATTCAACCATTATTTTATTATCTACAAAAAAATCTACCCTTCTATTCCCAATATGTTCGTTTCTGTAAAAGATACCCATCTCAAATTCTCTTTGAAATATCAATCCAAAAAGTTTCATTTCAATTTCTAATGCCCTTTGATATATGACTTCCTGAAATCCATTACCGAGTGTTGAATGAACTTTCATCGCCGCTCCAATAATCTTTTGAGTAATATCCTTGTATTTCAATTCTGTCATAACCTAGATTTAAAATGACATATACTAACCTTTTTCTGAACCTCGATTAAGATAATTAAAGGGGTGATTTCCCTTTAATCTAAAAAATCCTTTTAAATCTTGGTTCAGACTATATCACCGTTGATTTTCTCAACTCAATATTCTCATGATTCACTTCATCTGTTATTCTGTGACCTACATAATCGGCAATCAATTCGCCGAGGGTAGAGGTAAAATAAAAGTTGATGGGATCAATATCTTTAGTAACAAATCTGTTGTTCAAAGTCCAAGAAACGGCTTCCCTTACTCTCTTTGCTTCCTCATGCAATTGGAAATAATCCAACATCATGGCAGCAGACAAGATAGAACCGATTGGATTGGCAATATCCTTTCCAGCAGCTTGCGGATAAGAACCATGAATGGGCTCGAACAAAGCCGTGATGTTACCAACGGAAGCAGAAGGCACAAGCCCCAAAGAACCATTAAGTGCACTTGCTTCATGGCTGATAATATCTCCAAACATATTCTCTGTAAGGATTACATCAAACTGTTTGGGGTTTACAATGATCTGCATGGCCGCATTATCAGCAAACATATAATCGACTGCAACATCCGGATATTGGGTGGCTATTTCTTGTACCACCTTTCTCCAAAGGCGCGATGTTTCCATCACGTGTGCCTTATCAATTAAGGTTAATTTCTTGCGACGAATCTGTGCATTTTTAAAGGCCAGGTGCGCAATACGATCTATTTCAGCAACACTATAATTACAAGTATCAGTCGCATTAAAACCATCCCCACTAGTATGTTTCTCACCAAAATAAATACCTCCTGTTAATTCACGATAAATAACTAAATCAACTCCTTCTAAGAAAGATTCTTTCAGCGGAGACAGGCGAGATAAGGAAGGATAGATTCTTAAAGGCCGGATATTGCAATAGAGTTGAAGCACTTTTCTGATAGCCAATAAACCTTGCTCGGGACGAACCTTTGCATTGGGGTCATTGTCATATTTTGGATGGCCAACCGCGCCAAACAAAATGGCATCACTCTCTAAACAGGTAGTAATAGTTTCATCGGGCAAGGCTTTTCCTGTTGCCTCAATGGCAACGGCACCCATCAGGCAATATTTGTAATTAAATTCATGTCCATAATGCTGCGCAACAGCATCTAGTACTTTGATCGCCTGATTAGTAACTTCTGGACCAATTCCGTCACCGGAAATAACTGTAATATTCTTTTTCATACTTATAAGCTTTATGGCAATAGGTGCAGAATTAGCAACTAAATGTAATACGCATTAAGCCGTTACCCCTACTTTAAGTGACTCAGGTATCATTGCATGTAAATCCTCGTCCATTACTTCTTTCTTGCTATCTGCTACTTGAAGAAACAGTTGATATAAATTATCTATTTCATCGCGGTTAAACTGATAACCTAGTTTATGCAAACGGAAAGCCAACGCACTGCGACCGCTACGAGCAGTTAATACAATCTTAGAAAGGTCTGCACCCACTTCAGCAGGATCGATGATTTCATAAGTAGTTGCTTCCTTCAAGAAACCATCTTGGTGAATACCACTAGAATGTGAGAATGCATTCGCACCCACAATTGCCTTGTTTGGTTGCGTAGGAACACGCATTGTTTCGCTTACCTGACGACTTAGTGGATGTAATAATTTAGTGTTTACATCAGTATATAGCCCTAATTCTTTGTGTTGTTTAAGTACCATCACCACTTCTTCTAATGCAGTATTACCAGCACGTTCGCCCAAACCATTGATGGTACATTCTATCTGACGGGCTCCATTCATGGCACCTGCAATAGAGTTTGCAGTAGCCAATCCGAGGTCGTTGTGGCAGTGGCAAGAGATAATTGCCCTGTCTATATTAGATACATTATTCTTTAGATAAGCGATAATGGCTCCGTATTGATGTGGCAGACAATAACCTGTTGTATCAGGAATATTAACAACAGTAGCGCCAGCCCCAATAACAGATTCTATTAATTTAGCAAGAAAAGGAAGGTCTGCACGACCAGCATCTTCTGCATAAAACTCCACGTCATCTACAAAGTTTTTGGCAAGCTTTACCGCTTTGATGGCTCTTTCTACAATATCTTCTCTGGTAGTGTTGAATTTATATTTGATGTGGTTATCAGAAGAACCAATACCTGTATGAATACGAGGGCGTTTAGCATATTTCAATGCCTCACCAGCCACTTCAATATCTTTTTGCACTGCACGGGTTAATCCACAAACCGTAGCATTCTTGATGATTTTAGAAATCTCATTTACACTTTCAAAATCACCAGGAGAAGAAATGGGGAAACCTGCTTCGATAATATCTACGCCTAAAGCCTCGAGGGACAAAGCCAATTCAATCTTTTCTTTTGTATTTAATTTACAACCAGGCACTTGCTCACCGTCTCTAAGTGTCGTATCGAAAATATGAATCTTGTTATCTGACATTTAATCTTATTTTGAATGTTAAATTTTATGTTTTGAATCAAAGAATTATCGTTGCAAAAACGGGCATTCTACGATTAATCGACAAACTTAGCCACTCTACTTTTATATTGCATGTCAAAATAGATGGATTTTTACGTTGTATAAATAGGCTATATTTGAACACAATTCAATGCCAGCAAGGATTTTACTATAATTTGATTACAATGCCTAATAGGAGTACAGATAACTTATTTCAGCTGATAAAGTCGATGCAAAAAGGGGAGAAGCGCAACTTTAAGCTATATGTGCAACGAAATGCTGCCGATGATAATTTAAAAATTATCCATCTTTTTGATGCCTTGGATAAGATGAATGAATACGATGAAGTACAATTATTCAAGAAGATACCTAGTTTGTCTAAGGCACAATTGTCTAATACAAAAGCCCATTTATATAAGCAGATATTGAGCAGTCTTCGGTTATTAAAAGATGATGACAACATTGATATTCAGTTGCACGAACAAATGGATTTTGCCAAAATACTTTACAACAAGGGACTATATCACCAGAGCTTGAAGGTTCTGGACAAGATAAAAGAACTAGCAAAGTCAGCTAACCAGATAACCTTTCAACTACAAGCGGTTATTTTTGAAAAGAAAATTGAAACCCTCCATATCACCAGAAGTATAGGCAATCGGGCGGATGAATTGAGTCAGGAAAGCGATACCATCAACAATCATCTGCATCTTGTAGGCAAACTTTCTAACCTTGCTTTACAGTTATATGGCTGGTATATTGAACATGGTCATGCCAGGGATAGTAAGGATGTTCATGCAATCAAGTCCTTCTTCGAAACCAATCTTCCTGCTTATCGGATAGACGAAATTGGGTTTTATGAGAAGTTATATCTATATCAATCCTATTGCTGGTATGGATTTATCCTGCAGGATCTATTGATGTATTACAGATACACGCGCAAGTGGGTGGAGCTTTTTGATGAATCGGAACTGATGCAACACATAGAACCCGGACAGTACATCCGTGGGTTGCATAATCTGTTAAGTGCGCATTTTAACCTTAGTAATTACGAGAAGTTTGAGCAGGATCTGCAGAAGTTCGAGGCTTTTGCTGCCTCCCCTGCCGCTACAAGCACACAGAATGCGGCCATACAGACCTTTGTTTACCTGCATATTGCCAAGATAAACAAGCACTTTCTGGAAGGGACTTTCACGGAGGGATTGCAATTGGTTCCTTACATAGAAGAACAACTGGAAGCATACACGCTTCATCTGGACAAGCATAGGGTGCTGGTATTCTATTACAAAATTGCTTGCTTGTACTTTGGTAGCGGCAACAATGAAAAAGCGATTGATTACCTGAATAAAATCATCAACTTGAAGGTGAGTCTTCGTACCGATTTGCAGTGTTATGCCCGTCTGTTGCACCTGATTGCCCACTATGAACTAGGAAACTTCGAGTTATTGGAGTATCTGATTAAGTCAGTATATCGCTTTATGGCTAAGATGAATAACCTGAGTACGGTAGAAGAAGAAGTGTTCAAGTTCATCCGTAAGTCGTTCTCTTTATCTCCTTCAAAACTAATCCCTGCCTTTAAAAGCCTGAAAGAGAAACTTGAACGCCTTGAGTCTAATCCATTGGAAAGTCGTTCTTTCATGTATCTGGACATTATTGGTTGGTTGGAAAGTAAGATTATAAAAGTGCCCGTTCAAGAGATAAGGAGACGAAGATTTCTAGAAGGAAGGAAGGGGAAATAAGCTCAAAGTAAGGTTGCATAAGTTCAACCAACCCTTTGGTTGTAAAAAAGCGTTGCATGGTAGAATATTTTTCTTTTAATATCAGTTATATGCCTCAATTTCCACGCCCTCAGGAACACTATAAACTTACTTTTATACCACAAATTGCTGTGAAAGGAATGCTATTATAACCGCGTGTATCATGAAAAGTACGATTAGCAATATTTTGAATTCCTACCAGTAACCCAATCCTATTACTAATTGCCAATGAGGCATTCAGGTTGAATAAAACAAATCCATTGAGTTTAAAATCATTAGTAGCTAATCCAATATCATAGTATGAACTTACATATCTGCTCGATAAACTGATTGAACTATACTTTTCTTTATAAGTTAGTGTGCAGTTAACAACACTTTTTGGTCTCCTTATCAAATAACTGTAGCTGACTGTGTCTGAGAAGTTCTGTCTGCTTATATCTTTTTCATTACCAGCAAGATAGGTGTAGTTACCCAAAAGGAGGAAATGGGTGGATAGATGCAGCTTTGTTTCATATTCAAAACCCCAAGAAGTTAGGGTATAGCAGTTGGAGTAGGCACCAGTATTGGAATTGAAATCAATCCCATTTTTGAGATTATTTTGGAAGTAAGAAACCTTGTGAGTACTCGTACTAGTTGTTACTTCAATTCCTAGTCTACTGCTTAAGATAGTTTCATCAAGTAAATTATTGTTACCTATTGAGCTGTCATATGATTGATAGATAGAGGGAGTGAGATAACCTTTGCTGATGTTAGCAAAAATTTCAATCAAATTATTTAGCCTGTAGGAGTTATTGATAAATAAAGAGGTAGCCATTTTCGTTTGCTTGCAGTCGTTAGCTCTAAAACCCAAGACAAGTAGATAACTGCTATCTCTGTTTTGATAATTGATAGTAGTGTAAACGCCATATTGATAGGTCGCAGGGTACTTGTTTTGACTTGCACCTAACAATGAGTCATAGAAAGAATTATAAAACTTGCCACTTCTATAGTCTATACCTATAGTTAAAGAAATGCTTTTTTTAAAGGAAGTCTGCATGATTAAGTTAGCAAATTTCGCAGTTCCTTTTACATATTCCGAATTACTGGAGGAATAATGATAGTCTCTAATAGAGTTGCACAAATTATAGTTTCCTATTAGTGATAAATTGTTTTTTGCATACTTAAAACTCAATCCTTTATTAACAAGTGTGTTGGTATAATAAAAATTTTTTGTATCAATAAAGCCTTCCTCATCAGAGTCTGCCTTGTATTTATTATGCAAATAGTAGGCGGTAATAGAAAGCTTGTCTGTTGGTTTATATTCTAGTTGTGTGTTGTATAAGTAACTCTTAAAGCCATCAAGATCAAAATTGTTTTTTCCTGTGGTGTCTTGTGCGTAGGAGAATCCATCCGTACCAAAAGAAGAATATCCCAGGGAGTAGTTAACCTTATCTTTTGTTCCCCACAGTTTTGCATCAAGTGTTTTGGCCGATTCGTTACCTGCACCCGCAACTACCGAAATGTCAACAGCCTTTTCCAATTTTTTTTTTAGGGTTACAATATTTATTACTCCAACAAGGGCTCCACTACCATAGATAGTAGACTGTGCTCCTCTATAAATAAGTATTTCTTCTATTTCATTTAATGATATAAAGTTCAAGTCAAAATAAGTGTCAGAAATACTTGAGGGATCCCAAATAGGAATGCCATTTAGTAGAATCAATACTTTCCCACCAAGACATCCTTCCATATACAGGTTTGTAAAACTGCCCATTGGTTGATAAGCTCCGCTGACAACTATTCCCGCTTGCTCATTTAACAAACCAGCTAGAGTTTTTTTAAAATTAGCTTCAATCTCTTGGTGTGATATCAGGGTGTATGAACTTCCTTTGTTTTCATATATCTTTTTCTTACGAGGAACAGAAGAATCCTTTTGAGCAAAAGAGTTAACTCCTATTGTGAGTGCTAGAAAAAAGTAACATAATTTAAAGCTCATTTTTAAGGTCAATTTAGAGTGTTGTATCAGGTATAAATGAAAATGCCCTCCAAAATATAGATTTTGAAGGACATTCTGAGTATAAGTATCTCTGTAAAAAACTATAACTTAACTTCCTTTGGTTTATTCACCACAAATACACGGGCAATATTAAAGCCAAAGCGAACTGCATCTACATTCCATTTACTTACTGTTTCGTTAATGAATGAACGATCATTCATATCGGGAGAGTTGGAGAAATGAAACTGAAATACGTGACCACCAGTTTCAATATCAAACCCAACTGATAAACAGTTTACAGGCTTGCTTCCAGCATAAGTGAAATCATCAGGCTTTGTAATTCTGTAATAGTACTCAGCTGTTAAATTCACACGCTTTGTTAAACGTAGGCGACCACCTAGGCCAACTGAATAAAAGTTATTAGGTATGGAAGACTTCTCAACTGAGTTATAGTGAATAACCGTAGGTACCACTTGCAGTGAAACGTAATCATTAAACTTACGGGCAATGATAGCTTGTATAGAATAATTAAATCGGTCTGTGTAGTTATTATAGGTACCAGTTTTATCGGTGCTCCATATAACACCAGCAGATAAGGCAACCGAAACTGGCATGGTAACCTTGCCTGTAGATTGACGAATTAATTTGTATTTGGCAAAACCATCAAACAAACCAAATTTAGTTCGTCCAACGCCTACCATCAATTTGCTGTTAATGCCATAATCTACCCCCATACGCATATTGGCGCCATCTAATCCCCATAAACCTTTAGCTCCAGCATTAATAGGTGTAAATCGGTGAGAAATTTTCACATCCAATACGCCCGATCCAACATTTTCAATAGACTGTCCATTAATCATGCGAGTAGTTTTGAATATGGCAGTAGTATAATCTGTTTGATTTGCCTTGTCTTTTTTATCTTGTTCATCAAGGCTTTTAAATAAGTCTACATCCTGAGCAATTGCCATTTTGCAAGTAGCCATTATTACCAAGCAAAGTACAAGTAACTGTTTTTTAAATACTATTTTCATGAAATTATTTTACGCTGATAATGATAGATGATTACTCGTATTTACAAACAATAGTTGCCTTAGCGTTGGAACTAATTTGAGATCCAATGTAACTACCATGTATAAAATCGGTTAAAGGAATACTTAGATTTGCTTTGATAGTTGGCTTACCGTTGTCTATCGTAATTGTACCAGGAACAGTTATTTCTTTCCCTTTCCCACCAATGGTTAGTGTTCCTTTAGCAGATACTTCATAAATACCATCTTTTGCAAAATTTACAGAAGCTATATTCGTGATAAATCCTTTAAAATCTGCTTTCGGAAACTTTGTACTCTCCATATAATTTTCATTAAAATGATCCTCCATCAAGGCATTAGCAAACTTAAACCCCTTAATCAAAACACTAAAAACTATCTGACCAGATTTATCAACAAATTTACTGTCTACCTGATTGTTAGTTGCTTTGATAGCCTCTGCACAAGTACCAGTTGCATCGAAACTAATTTGACCAGTCTTTGTAGCATATACTTTTTGAGACATAGCACCCAAAGAAAACATAACAGCGAACCCTGCTACAAGAATTACCTTTTTCATATTTATCATTTTTATTATTAAACTAATTGTTTTTTGCTCCTTGATTTACCCATGCAACAATTTTACTGATGCTACAGTCATCTATTTTAGAACCCCCTTTTGGCATTGGCTCATAGGCAGGATAAGCAGGAACACAGGCAGTACAAGTTGCATCTTGACGAACAGCTGATATCAATTGCCCAGCCAATGCTGATCCTTGTACACCAGCATAAGAATCTAAAATAATTCCTCCACCAGCACCTTTGGCAACTGACGAACCATGACAAGAATTACAGTTATTGTCCGATATAATACCAGCAATTGTTCCAGAATAAGAAACCGCAGTAGTATCACATCCAAGTAGTGCAGCATTTGGATTCACCATATCAGCTTTATCATTATAGCACCCTACAAAAAAGCCAATTATCAACATTATCAAAACCGGGAAAATTATTTTTTTCATACATTTTTTTTAAGAAATCATTCCGAAATTAGGTAGCCAATAAACTAATAAGTAATCTGTTGGGTATAAACCTGCGATTCGCAACCATCCCCATCTTTAATAATTATCTTGTAGGTACCCACCAACAATGCCGTATCATTTATGGGTAGCTTACTCCAAGTTTTGCCATTATCTATACTTCCATAATAAGGTCTTCTTACAATGTTTGCTTTCACGTACGCGTTAGCATTAACTGTTGTTGTGTCTATATAAATAGCTCCTAAAATATGGTTTACAGTGTCAACGGTTCCTTGTGTAACTATTGTGCTGATCGAAGTATCAATTGTAATTACTTTCCCATTACACCACTCAGCATTGTGGGTACAAGAGCTATTTGTAATCCCCAAAAAAATCACAACAGTAGCAGCAAAAATTAATCTTTTCATATTTTCTAATCTTTTTATAAAATTCTCAGCAACAATGCCCGTTCATTCACTCCCCCTTCAATTACTGTATAACAATAGCTTGTTTTTGAGTCGACCCATTACTGTTTGATACAGATAAATAATAGATACCCGGTGAAAGATGTGAAGAAGACACAGACAAAGTATTTGTTCCTTCTGTTACAGTTACTGCGCCACTATACACTTTTTTTCCAAGCGTATTTACCAGATTAATAACAGCACTACCAGACTGAACACTTTGATAAGAAACTTTAATATCCTGACCAGATTTTGCTGGATTAGGATACAACCCACTAATTAGACCCTTAGTTAATTTTAGGCTAACTGTTTTAACTGCAGAATAGTTAAATTGACCATTTTTATCAACTGATTTCAACCTGTAATAGATTGTACCGCTCAACGAACTTACGTTATCAATAGAAGCATAGCTAACCGTAGAAGATGTATTTCCTGAAGCCTTTAAGTTGATTACAGTAGAAAAATTTCTTCCATCAATGCTTCTCTCAACAGCAAAGTGATCCGTATTTACTTCAGTCGCAGTTGTCCAACTTAAATTAACCTTACTACCCGCAGCGCTAGCATTAAAAGAAGTAAGCTTAACAGGGGTAGTCGAAGCATTTACTGTTAGTACAATTGGTGTCCCCAACATAGAATGATCTTTTGTACTAGCAACAGGAGTAGTAGCTGTAGAGTTAGCAGCATTTGCAGCATAGTAAAAAGTGTCCAGTCCAGGTGTGGCAGGTGCAGTCCAAGACATCTTATCAAAAGTGTAAGAAGGCGCTGCTTTTGTTGCAGTATATTTTGGAGCAATAAGGTGATGAATCTCAGCACCTGGCAAACCATTTGATAACCAGTTAGTATCAACCTCCGAATTTGGGTTTGTAGTAGCAAATGTTCCTCCAGTGGAGAAAATATCAAACCCCCATTTTTTTTCAGTTGGGGTTGCTGCAACGTCAGAAACCACTAAAGTAAGCTGGTAAGTTTGCCCAGCGGTTACCTGATTATTTGTGGGCAATCCACTAAACACACCAGTAGTTGATTTTGAAACTGCTGTACCATGACAACCTGAAGCTGCAAAACAACCTGTTTGAGCAAATGCTTGACCATTTGCAGAGCCTGTGGCGCCAATTGTATTACCTTCTGAATAGTTTACCCTATATAATTTCTGAACACGATTTTTAGAAGTAGTAGCAAAAGTGCAAAGTGCTACAATTAACACAGTTGAACCAATAGTGAGTAAAGACTTGCGCATATATTATTTTTTAAAAGTTTACAAAACAAAGAAACGGGTTTTTAAATTAAATCGGGCTATGATTTTTACGCACAACCCGATTTATTTAGGCAATTTTATTGAATGACTAATTGTTGCTTTTGAACAGACCCACTTTCAGAGATAACACTTAGACTATAAACACCCGCAGATAGATGCCCAACTGATACCGACAATGCATTTGTTCCTTCAGTAACAGATAAATTAGTATTAACGACCCTTCTACCCAACATATTTACTACCTGTACCGAAACCCTTTCACTTTTCAATGAAGTGTATGCAAGTTTTAAATCTTGTCCAACCCTCAAAGGATTAGGATAGATGTTGATAAGCTGATTCTTTGTTGCTATAGCCTGAATCTGTTTAACAGCAGAGTATGCATTTTTACCATCCTTATCTACCGTATTCAAACGATAATAGACAGTACCACTCAATTTAGACGCATCATCCACATAAGCATAAGAACGAGTAGAAGTAGAATTTCCCGCAGCAGTTACTTTACCCACAGTTGCAAAATTTACACCATCAACGCTTCTTTGAACAGCAAAATAACTTACATTCTTTTCAGTGAGACTTGTCCAAGCCAAATTTACTTTATTAGCTGAAAGGTTTGCAGAGAAAGAAGCTAAGGAAATCGGCAATGTTGAGTCTACTACAGGCACACTAAGTGTACTATGATATCCGTGACCAGTAGAACCACTAGCATTAGTTCCAGCCATAGCAGCAAACGTAAATAAAACGGTTCCTGGAGTAGCAGGTGCTGTAACTATCAAATTCACAATATCATAAGTGGTACCAGTACTTGAAAAAGCAGTTTTATGATACAAAGCACCGGTAGTTGCCTTGCCAACATTTGTATTTACACTAGATAATACCCCTCCAGTTGCTTTCATTGCAAAGCCCCACTTCATCGCTGTTATTTTATTGTTATCTACGTGCAATGTAAAAGTGTCCACACTTCCAACCTGAAGTTTGCTCGGTAAGCCAACCAATGTTACACCACCAGGTGCAACACCTTTAGTATGGCAACTACAGCCACCACTACTTCCTGATACAGATGACCCAGCAGCATGGTTAAGACTTTGATTCTCTTTAACTGATGAAGAACCAATAACTACTATTGCAGCAGTAATAGTAGCAGTAATCAATGTTTTACTTAGTGTAAACTTTTTTTTCATTGCTTTTTTAATTGTTTTTTTTGTTAGCTTGTTATTATTTATTAGTGTTTTTTTAATAAAAAATGTAACATCTTTTTTTGTTTCAATTCAACTTGTACAAATTTGAATTGAAAGGCCCCAGAAAAAACCGCAAAACAGGGTGTCTTTCGGTAAAGATGCCATTTGAATCGGGAATGTTGCCTCAAACCTTACTTTTTTTTAAACTTTTTTTTCTGAGCATCTGGAATTCCTTATCTCAATAAAAAAATAATTTTTAGTGCGCAAAAGTGCAAGCTAAAATTCAAAAAGCAACATGCCCATCATTATCTTACTATTATCATTCTGTCACAACTTATAATTGCACATTCTAAAATATCTTCTCAATAAGACAACTAAAAAAAGCATTACCCTTAGTTTAATATCTTGTTGATTATGAACAATAAGCAATAATAGCCTGAATAAGCTATCCCTACATTTCAGAAAGTTTCGGAAAACATTCTAAAGGTTTTATGTGGTTTCCGAAATGATAAAACTACTAGTTAACGCAAGTTGCTAGTTATAAAATAAGTGAGCATAAAAAGAGTTTAGAAAGTTACCACACAATCAGACTCTATATTATGCTCACAGAAGATAAAGTTATAGGAATTTATTGTTTGATCGATGACTTGTTGAAATGTAT
>CAITVK010000002.1 GCA_903895845.1 uncultured Chitinophagaceae bacterium | reverse complement strand
TTCTGACGCCTATTTTAAAACGAATCATCCCGACAGTGCCATTTTTCATCTTAAGCTAGCGGAGAAAGTTAGTTTGTTGCAAAACAATTATTTATTAGACTACATCTATACAAACTATGCCGAATCGTATTACCTGAAAAAAGAGTATGATTTAGCAAAAGAATATGCATTCAAAGGGATTGCTATCTCCGAACCAACCAATAATCTGTATGCGTTAGCTGCTGAATACCTTGTTATGGCTAAAATAAGTTTAGCCGCCAACGATTTCTCCAATGCAACTATGTACGTACAAAAAGGGCTAAAGCTTGCCGAAGAAACAGACTTTAAGGAGAACCTGATTAATGCTTATGACATTTACAGTCAATTGCTGGAAAAGGAAAGCAAGTTTGCCGAGGCCTTAAAATACAAATCCCTTTACATAGACGCGAAGCTGAAACTAGAGACTTCTCTAAACCTAAATATCCTGCAAGCTTATGAGAATGTGAAGCGGGATGAAGAATTAGCTGAGATAATAGCAAAAGACCTGAACAAAGATGCCGTTCTGAAGAGTGATCGTTTTACAATTATCATCATTACTTTAGTTCTGTTGATGGTGATTTGCATTGCGCTTTTATTTTATTACTCCAGAAATAAATTTAAAGCCTCAAACCTGGAACTGATTCGAAAGAATGAACAGATATCCTTGCAGGCAGAGAATATCAGGGAATTGAGCAGCATTAAGGATCGTTTGTTTTCCATTGTTTCCCACGATCTAAGGAGTCCGCTTGTTAATCTGAAAGGGATTCTGGCATTGCTGGCAAAGGGGTCTTTATCGCAAGAAAAGTTTCAGATGGTTGTTCCGCAACTCAACAAAGGGGTAAATACGACCTTAAATTTATTAGAGAACTTATTGCATTGGTCAAAGTCGCAGTTAAAAGGATTTGTTGTTACCCCAAGTCATTTTGACATCCATACGCTTGCAGAAACGGAACTAAACCTCTTTGAGAAAGTGTCTGCCGAAAAAGGGATTACCATTACCAATAATATTCCGGCAAACACACTTGCTTTTGCCGATAAAAACATGATAGATGTTGTGTTGAGAAACCTTGTTGCCAATGCCATTAAGTTCTGCAAGTATGATGGAAAAGTTACGGTTGACAGTGAGGTGACGGAGGGACAAGTGAGGGTGACTGTTGCCGATAATGGCGTAGGTATTTCTGAAGAGAACGTGAAAAAGATATTCTCTATAGATAAGGTTTTTACTACTTTGGGTACCAACAAAGAAAAAGGAACAGGATTGGGCTTACTCCTCTGCAAGGAATTTGTTGAGAAAAACAACGGTACTATTGGGGTAGAGAGTACGCTTAATGAAGGCTCCAAATTCTGGTTTACTCTGCCTGTTGCATAAGGTATAGCGGTTGCAGAGAGATAAAGTTTTGGTAGAAAATAACACGAAAACAGATTGATAAGCCTTTGCTAGTGACGCACTGTTGATTGCTTATGTTTATGCGGTCTTGCAATAACAAATTTTACGTTCACTAGCCCTTGTAGATTGTAGCGAGCTTGACGTGGACTAGTTAGAAACTATGGTTATGAGTTATTCAATAAATAAACACTTATCCCAAGCACTGCGAAGTGTTTTGCCAATTTCTTCTGCATTAGATTTTGAGTCAATTGTAATTTTATCATTTGGCATACCGTAATATGCTCTGTATGAAATCTTGTTTTGTTTAGGTTCAAATCTTATATGTGTTTTGTTTTGTACTATCCCCACATATCTCGAATTTGCCATTACGGCTTTGTCAGACCTGAATTTGTACTTCTTTTTGAATC
Organism: uncultured Chitinophagaceae bacterium; assembly: GCA_903895845.1. GTDB lineage: Bacteria > Bacteroidota > Bacteroidia > Chitinophagales > Chitinophagaceae > Parasediminibacterium. Next base: position 1,096 of record CAITVK010000002.1, on the reverse strand, counting down.
TTTCATAAATCTCTTTTGCCTCCTCATTCGAAATATTTTCTTCCTTTGAAAGGTTTAAATATTGCAAAACTGCAAGTCCTAGTTGTTCGTTTGTAGATTCTGAAGGAAGTAATATTGAATTATCAGTGGAAACCCAAGTAGAATCATTTCTTTTATCTCTTGTCTGAATAATTATTTTAGAAGGATACAAGACTCCAACAACGGATTTCTCTTGGTTTTTCTTCTCAAATAACTTAAATATATTCATTTCTTTTTTTACATCTGTCGTATTGGTTACCAACAACATTTAAGAATGTTCAAACTCTTCAAATATAGGACTTCTGTTTAATAGATGTTGGCGGAGAATAGCTAGTTATCCAAATGTTTTTTCATGCGCTTAGCTTTACGCTGTTCATAGTCGTTTACTAATTTATTTAATATTTCTATTTTAGTTGTGTCAACTGGTTGGGTTTGACAAAGTTCATTAATCATAATATTAATATCGTAAAATTGGGTATTAGTTGTTATTTTACCTTTTTCAATTAAAGTGTCGATTCGCTGAAAGTAAGATTTGAAAATATCAACATCATAATTAGTTTTTTCTTTTAAGTACGCATTAAACTTTAAGTCAACAGTTTCAATTTGCATCTCGGTCATATCGCGAAACCATTGCTTAAGCTTGGTTAATTTACCCTTTTTGCAATGTTCTTCTGCTTGTTTTTGCATATTTTTAAAATGCTCCTCCGAGTCATATTCTGCCGTTTTGAAGTAAAGTAATTTGTTGTCAAGATAGTAATCAATTGTTGCTATAACTAAGTCCCTATATTTTAATAATTCGGCTTGTTTCTCTTCTTTAATGATTTTATTATCTTGCATTTGAAATGTAGTCTCTTTTTTAGTCGTTATTGTTCCTCTTCACCACAAGCAACGTGTAGTAGGTTTAACTCTTCAAATATAGGACTTCTGTTTAATAAAATTTGATGAAGAACACCCAACAACGGCAAGAACTTTGCCCTAAAACACACTTTTTACCAATACCGGGCATGTTTTATCGCGAAGAAAGAGGCGTCGTATCAATACGACGCCATTTATTTCTCTTAAAACACGCGTCGTATTA
>CAITVK010000001.1 GCA_903895845.1 uncultured Chitinophagaceae bacterium | reverse complement strand
TGAATTGGCTTTCTTTATCTTGTCCACCAACGCCTGTGGGATGGTCGCTCCTGTTTTGTAGTGTACGGCATAATGCTTCAATACTTTTGGATCCAATGCCCAATGCTCATTAAATTGTGAAGGGAACTCCACATAATCTCTAGCTACGTTTGTACCAGATAGTGTTGGATACTTCTGACTGGCAAATAAACCATGCAAGCCATGCCCAAACTCATGGAACATAGTTGTTACATCATCAAAGCTGATTAAAGCTGGCTGTCCGGCGGCAGGTTTAGTGAAGTTGCAGATATTGTAAATAACTGGTTGACTATTCAGCAATGTTGATTGTCCCACCAGGTTACTCATCCAAGCTCCCCCATTTTTATTATCTCTCTTGTAATAGTCGCCATAAAACAAAGCAAATGGTTTTCCGTCTTTATCATACACTTCAAACACACGTACATCCGATTGATAAACTGGTATGTCGTGACGTTCTTTAAAAGTCAATCCATACAACTGATTGGCTGCGTAGAACACACCTTTTTCCAATACTTTTTCCAGTTGAAAATAGGGTGTTATCTCACTTTCGTCTAAGTTATATTTTTCTTTACGCACTTGTTCCGCATAATAATCCCAATCCCAAGGCTGCACATCAAAGCCGCCATTTTGTTTGTTGATTAGTGCTTGTATGTCCGCAGCTTCTTCCTTGGCTTTTCCTATTGCTGATGGCACCAACTTGGCAAAGAACTGTTCTACCGCTTCAGGCGTTTCTGCCATCTGGTCTTGTAAATTCCAGGCAGCATAACTTTTAAATCCTAATAATTTCGCTTTTTGTGCACGGATTGTTGCTATCCGTACGATGGTTGTACGGGTATCATTACTGTCCCCTTTTTCTGCACGTGACCAAGATGCTTCGAATAATTTTTGTCTGGTAGCCCTCACAGACAAAGATGACAAAGGTGGTTGCTGGGTGGTATTTTTCAATGGTATCAACCATTTTCCTTCCAGCTTTTTTGCTTTGGCACCTTGTGCATAATTATCTTTCTGTTCCTGAGATAAACCTGCAAGCTCCGTAGAATCGCTTATAACTAATGCGCCCTCTTTTGCAGCAGCCAACAGTTGATTGCCAAACTTTGCTCCCAAGGAAGCTTCTTCCTCATTGAGCTTTTTCAAGGTTGTTTTATCTGCATCAGAGAGCTTTGCCCCTGCCTTTATAAACTGCTGATAATAATATTCCAACAATCTGGCAGACTCTTTATCCAAGCCAAGATTTGCTTTATTAGCATATAGTTTCTCTACCCTTTTAAATAGTTTTCCGTTCAGATAGATGGCATCATTCAAAGCAGTTAGCTTTGGGGCAATATCTTCTTGCAATTGCTGCAAAACAGGATTTGTATTGGCACCTGAAACCAAGCTGAACGCATTGTTTACACGCGTCAACAACTGACCGCTTTTTTCTAGTGCCACCAACGTATTTACAAATGAAGGGGCCGCAGGATTATCCGCAATTTGTTTCACTTCTTCCAACTGTTGCCTGATCCCTTCTTCCAACGCGGGCTGATAATCGGAATCTTTTATTTTACTAAAATCCGGTACCCCATAAGGCAACTTACTCACTTTGCTGAAAGGATTGCTAGCGGGCAATAAACTCTTTTTTGTTATAGGCTTGGGGTCGCCATTTGTAAATGCAAGTAAGGTAACCATAGACAATACGAGGGGTATTTTAGATAAAACTGACATAAAATATGTATTTATTGATTGCTAAAAGTAAGGGAAAAAGAAAGACGGCTGATAAAGTATTCGCTCATCTTGCTTTTGTTTCAACCTGCCTAAAAAGAAAACCATATATAACGAATGCTAAAACACTACGCTACTTTATTGGCTTTCTCAACAATCTCTCTGATAATTGTATCTAGTTCCTTACAGGTTTTGAGTATATGTTCCATAAAATAATCTTCTATTCCCAATTCTTTTGCTTTTCCTCTTTCCATCAAACTTGCCAGCCCCATGAGTCTGGAAAGGGGCGCACGGACTGTATGCGATTGTATCCAAGCAATTTCCTTCAATTCCTTATTTTGATTTTCCAGCGCTTCCACCATTTTCTTTTCCTTGGTAATGTCTTGAAAATAACCATACAGAGAAGTAGAACCATCCTCATTTCTTTCGGGGTGATAAGCCAGCCTTATCCACTTTAATTCCTCCCCTACGTCAGTAGCCCTAAATTCTATGTCTATGTTTTCTAATTGCTCAACCCCTTTGTTGCTGCTACTGATTACCAATTCGTAATCTTCTGGATAAATCCTATCAAATAACAAAGCTGCATTGTTCATAACAGCTTCTGGCGTTAATCCAGTATGAATCCGCTCTATCCCCTTACTGACAAATTTTACTGTTGTATTCTGGTATCCAATCCGCTCCATTTGCAAAATGCCCAAAGGAACTTCTTCTGTTAGCTTTTTCAATTGTTGGTGACTACTCATCAGCTCGGCTTCCAATTGCTTTCTTTCTGTAATATCTTCTATTACCCCAATCCTTTTTGTAAGCTTTCCCTGCTCATTTCTAATGCTTATTCCATGCACCGACAATACCCTTTCTATACCATCATTCTTTCTTTTAATTCTTATTTCATTAAAAAGGGTATCATCAAAGCTATTACCTAAATTGCTTAACCAGTTTACATGACTCTCCCGGTCTTCGGGAACAATACATTCCAGGAAATCGTTGGCATAATAAACTCTTTTGTCATCATCAAAGCCCATTATCTTCTTGAACCCATCACTATAAAAGCGCTCTTCGGTTTCTACATCAATCTCCACACTCCCAATCTGAGCCACTCCTTCTGCTTTTTGTAAAAGCTTAGTCATCTGACTGATTACGCTCTCAGTCTTTTTTCGTCTTGATAAATCATGAAAATATGCAGCAGCATATTTTCTATCGCCAACATAAAATGAGGCGCTTGAACTAATAAGCACAGGTACTTTGTGTCCATCTTTATGTAGTACGGAAGTCTCAATGCTTTTATAGGAATTGGTACTGACAAATATTTTAAATTGTTCCGAAATGTACTTCAAGTCCTCTGGCGCATGCAACAACGTCTGGTGCATTCCTATTATTTCTTCTTTACTTCTACCTATTAATCTGCCTGCTTGTTCGTTGGCATCAGTTAAAACACCTGTTTCGGCATCGGCAACAAATATGGCATCAGATGCACCCATAAACAAAGCTGCATATTTTTCTTCAGACGCTTTCAATTCTTTTTCTGCGTTCAATCGTTCTGTCACGTCTTGGTTATGGGTAATAGAAACCACGCGTCCATTTAGTGTAGTTACGTAGGCACTCACCTCCATAAACATTACTTCACCAGTCTTTTTTACATGGCGCCATATTTTATGATGCCGCAGTCCGTAATGTTGTAGGTCTTGTGTTGCATCAACAAATAGTTCAATATCTTCTGGAGGACGTAGTTGTTTCGTACTCATTTTCAAAAACTCCTCTCTGGAGTAGCCATAGCATTCAATTGCTTTTTGATTAACGTCTACAATATCCTTCGTCTCAAAGTCCCAGATAATCATAGGGTAGGCACTATTTTCAAAGTGAAACCTGGTTTTTGTTTCAGCTTCTTCCAATTGTTTTCCGTAGCGAACAGTCTCTGTTTTATCTATCAATGTTTGTATAATAACCCACACCTCACCTGTTGCATCCAGAATAGGCTTGTGTTCTATTTGCCAATAAAATGGGATGCCGTTTTGACGATTTAGATAATAAGTTTGTACATTAATTGTATCAAGTGTTTTTGTATGAAATGCAGTGTTGATGGAAGTGGCTATGGCAGAAGAATTGGTTGCCGAAAGGTGATGGTTAAAGAAATTGAT